>JAMPDJ010000018.1 GCA_023665805.1 Bacteroides sp.
CTACTCCCCTGCGCTTTAATTCTATCTGAACCAATGGCAAACCATTGATAAGTATAGTCACATCATAGCGGCATTTTTTCCGTCCTTCAACAGTAATCTGGTTTGAGACCTGAAACTCGTTCTGACACCACTGCTTCTTATTAAGAAATTCCACCCACACGCGTTCCCCGTTTTCGGTTTCGAGCGGATAGAGGTCGCGCAGCTTCTTGGATTTCTCAAAGCGTGAGCCGCCCTCCAGATGGAGCAAAATCTTTTCAAACTCAGACTCGGTGAAATGTTCACGACCTGTTTCCGCAAGTTGTTTGCGGTTATGTTTTTCGAGCTGGCATTTGAAATTATCGCGTAGACTGCCTTCTTCTTCAATCTTCACGTATTCATAGCCCATTTGTTCAAGGGCATGAATCAGAGCCTCTTCAAGTGCGGCTTCACTTTGTACAGCCATGGTTTATATTAAAGCGAAAAAACCTTCGCTATCCCTGCAAGGCTGACCAAAGCCTATAAGGCAACGAAGGAGTTTAATATGTGTTTTAATTGTTTTCTCAAGTCATTAACAGTCCGACAATGAGCACAAAGATAGCAATTTTTATCGGTTTTCATCTCCTAATTCCAATAAAGTGCAACAGAAATCAGGCAAGTATACATGTGCAACTCCATATTCACCACAAGACAAGTAGGGATAATCCGGCTTCGGAGGATAAATCATCCCCGGCAAGGACAATATAAAGCAACACACACGACCACACTATAAACGAGACCTTGACAATACTATAGTCACACACACGACAATACTATGGTCGGGAGTGCGACAATACTATGGACAGGACGGAGATACAAAAGGCCCGGCCGCCGAACAAGGCAGCCGGGCTGAAAGGAACGGTTATCGGCATGTGGCATCGTCCCGAGGGACTGTCGCCGGCCTTACTGGACAATCTCCAGCAGTTCCACAGTGAATATCAGACAAGAGAACGGAGGGATGCTCTTCTGGTCCTGCGAACCGTAGGCAAGTTCCTGAGGGATATACAGTTCCCATTTGGAGCCCACGGGCATCATGGTCAAGGCTTCCACCCATCCGGGAATAACCTGGTTGACACCGAACGTGGCCGGCTGGCCGCGCTGGTAGGAACTGTCGAAGACGGTACCGTCGAGGAGACGTCCCTCATAGTTCACCCTCACCTTTTGAGTCTTCTCCGGCGTGGGGCCGTCGCCCTTTGTGACGACCTTGTACTGAAGGCCGCTGGCTGTGGTGATTACATTCTTCTGTTTCCGGTTGGCTTTCAGGAAATCTTCGCCTGCACGGCGGTTGGCTCCGTACTTGCTCTCCATCATGTTGTCGCGGTAGTACTTCATCTGCCTGTCCACCACCGTCATGGCCGAGTCCGTGCTTATTTCCGCCGGCTTGCCCATGACACCATCCTGGAAACCGCGCAGGAACTCTGCATGGTTCAGCAGGTCCACAGTGTCGTTCATCTGCTTGGAGACGTTTGGAATAACGCGTTTGGCAATGTCCTCGCGTATCTCGGTGCCGGCAATGCGCGCCTTGGCGCGTAAGTCTTCCTCGCTGAGAGCCTCACGGGCAAAACCTTCGATAAATTCTTGCACATATCGTGTGTCCACGCCTTTCTGACGACTGAGGTACTCCATCAGTCCGCGAGTGTTGAGGCGACCTATCAGATAGGAGAACGTGTTGACATCCACCGTGTCCACGATTACGGCCTCTTCCTTCTTGCCTTTCTTCTCTTTCTTCCTCGGCATGGCCTGGGTGCATATGCACACGGCGGCCAAGAATACAAATATGGCTGTCTTTTTCATAATCTTCGGTAAATAACAAAGGGACAACCGGCCGCAGGCACATACCGGGATGGCGTGATGGCGGGTTGTCCCTCAGTAAGGGTTATATAAAAAATGTCGGGAATGACGGTTAGTCTACTGATACCAAGTCGATAACGAATACCAAGGCGCTGAAAGGCTTGATCTTGTCACCGGCCTCACGCTCGCCATAGGCCATGTCCTGTGGAATGTACACCTTCCACTTGGAACCAGCAGGCATATGGGTAAGTGCCATGGTCCAGCCCGGAATCACACCGTTGCAACGGAAAGAGATGGGATTCTCTGAGTCCATGTTACCGTCGAATACGGTGCCGTCGATGAGTGTGCCCTCGTACTTGACCTTTACCACGCTGGTGTCTGCGGGTACCTTGCCATTGCCCTCGGTGAGAACCTCATAGTACACACCGCTGTTCTCCAGCTGCTGCACGCCTTCCTTCTTGGCAATCTCGGCCATGAAATCCTCGCCTGCCTTCTTGTTCTCGCCATAGGTCAGCTCCATCTGCTTGGCCTTGATTGCCATCATGTGCTCGTTGGCATACTTCTCGGCCTTTTCCACGGTCATGGTGGTATCCTTGCCGATGACACCTGTCATGAAACCTGCCACAAAATTGTCGGCACTGACATACTTGGTGCTGTCGTCACCGAAAAGCTCGTGATTGAGACCGCCAATCATCTGGTTAGACACCTGCTGGCCAATCTGCAGACCTATGTAGTAAGCCTGGTTCTTCTTGTCCTGAGCGGCATTGACACCCTCGTTGAAACCCTTGAAGAACTCGGTCATGTCGGTGGTATCCACGCCCATGCGCATGGCCAAATGCTCCTTGAGCCCGTAGGACTGAGCCATGCCGATGCAATAATAAAGCGAATCCACGTCGCTCTTGAGGTTGGCCTTAGGTGTGCCATTGCCACAACCGGCCATCATTGCTGCCAAGGCGGCAGCTGCAATGAATGAAATCTTTTTCATGTTTGTATATGTTGTTTGGTTTTATAGTCGTCGAATGTATTACCCTTTGCAACGTGTATGCCAAGGGGCGGTATCAGAGCACCTTTATCAGTTCCACATCGAACACCAGGGTAGCATACGGTGGAATGGACGCACCTGCTCCGCGCTCGCCATAACCCAGAAGATATGGAATGTGGAAACGGTACTTGGCTCCTTCCTTCATCAGCTGCACGCCCTCTGTCCATCCGGCAATGACCTGGTTAAGGCCGAAGTCCGCAGGTTCGCCACGCTGGTAAGAGCTATCGAAGACGGTACCGTCGGTCAGGCGGCCTTCGTAGTGGCAACGTACTTTGTCAGTGGCCTTGGGACTATTGCCTGTACCCTCGACGAGTACTTCATACTGCAGGCCGCTTTTGGTGGTGACGACACCCTCGCGCTTGCCGTTCTCCTCCAGATAGGCCTTGCCTATGGCAATGTTCTTCTGGGCATCCTCGGCCTCTTTCTTCTGGAAATACTCGCTCAGCATGGCTTGAGCCTCACGTGCAGTCATGTCGGTATTCTCGCCAGCCATTACTTCCTTTATGCTACGGCAAAACTCGCTAAGGTCAAAATCATCGATATTCATGCTCTTGAGCTGCTGGCCGATGCCAAGACCAAGAGCGTAGCTAATCTTGTTCATTATCTGTATAAAATGATTAGGTTTATTCTGTTAAGGCAAATCAGACGCAAAGTTATGAAATTTAATGAAGAATACGGAATGCATGAGCAAGATTAAGTTTTTTTTTGTATTTTTGTGCATGTAATCAATATCCGAAGCAAATGCCTCAGAACATAAAAATCCGATGTCGCAACAACGGGCAGGTCATAAGCGTCCCGTTCGGTACCAGCCTGAAAGAACTCTATGCCAAGTGCGACATAGACATGAAATACGGTGCAATGTGCGCCTTGGTGAACAATAAGGTGCAGGGGATGAACTACAGGTTCTACAACTCCAAGGACGTGCATTTCATGGACATCACCTCCACACACGGCATGCGTACTTACACGCTTACCTTGTTTCTGGTTCTGGCCAAGGCAGTGGAAGACCTCTACCCCGACGGACAATTGATAATAGGAGCACCGGTGAGCCGGGGATACTTCTGCGAACTGCGCATCGGCCGCGAGGTGACGGAGGAGGACGCGGAGGCAATCCGCCGCCGCATGCAGGAGATAGTCCTGGCCGACGAAAAGATACATCGAGTACAATGCCCCATAGAAGAGGCGATAGAGATGTTCCGCAAGCGCGGCATGGAGAGCAAGGCCAAATTGCTGGAGGGGCAACGCAACCTGTATACATATTATTATAGCCTGTGCGACACCATAGACTATTTCTATTCCTGCCTGCTGACACGCACTGGTCTCTTGCATCTTTTCGGTTTGGAGAAATTCTATTCAGGATTGCTCCTGCGAGTGCCCTCGACCAGGAATCCCGACCGTCTGGAAGAGATGCTTCCTCAGGAAAAGATGCACAACGTCATACAGGAATACCGTCGTTGGCAGGACATAATGGGAGTGCGCACGGCGGGAGAATTCAACGAGGCCGTGAAGAAAGGACTCGCATCCCGGCTGATAAACGTGAGCGAGGCCTTGCAGGACAAGAAACTGAACGAGATAGTGGACCGCATCGTGAAGAAGAACGCACGCCTTGTATTGCTGGCCGGTCCTTCGTCCAGCGGCAAGACCACCACGGGCAAACGTCTGGCAATACTGCTGATGGCCTCGGAAATGCGTCCGCATATCATCAGCACGGACGACTATTTCGTCAACCGCGTGGACACGCCAAAGGACGCCGACGGCAACTATGATTTCGAATGCATACAGGCCGTGGACACAGACCTGTTCAACCATGACATCAGCCGTCTGCTGGCCGGTGAAGAGGTGGATTTGCCCCGCTATGACTTCAAGTCGGGCAAACGCGTCTATGAAAAGAACAGGAGCCTGCGCATAGCCGAGGGCGACATACTTATCATAGAGGGCAACCATGCCCTGAACCCCATATTGTCCCGACAGATTCCGGAAGAAAAGAAGTTCCGCATATTCATCAGTCCTCTCACCACCATTGCCTTGGACGACCACAACAATATCCAAACCACCGACATACGCGTGTTGCGACGTCTAATAAGGGATTACCGCTATCGTGGCTACTCTGCACTGGAAACCATACGTCGCATGCCCAGCGTCACGGCAGGAGAAGAGAAATGGATATTCCCGTTCCAGGAGTTGGCGGATGCCATCTTCAACAGTGCCCTGCTTTATGAACTGGCCGTGATCAAGGACCAGGTCATGCCCATCCTGGAAGAAGTGGACGAGCGTGAAGTGGAATATGCCGAGGCAAGCAGGTTGCGCAAATTCCTGCGATACTTCCGCAGTGTTCCCGCTGACCAAGTACCGCCAACGTCATTGCTGAGGGAATTTGCAGGCGGCAGTTCATTCAAGTATTAGTCCATGACGGAAATCATCGACATCAGCCTCCCCTTGCTACGCAGGCTCATCAGACCACGGCCACAGGAGGGTCATAAAGGCACCTTCGGGCACGCTCTGCTCGTTGCCGGCAGTTACGGCATGGCCGGAGCGTCTGTGCTGGCCGGCAGGGGATGCATGCGTTCAGGCGCGGGAAAGCTGACCTTGCACATACCCCGGCATAACAATGACATCATGCAGATGTCGCTCCCCGAAGCCGTGCTGCATCACGATGAAAGCGATATACGTTGGACTTCATCGCCTTTTTTCCACACACGGCCCGAGACCTATAATGCCATTGGCATCGGTCCTGGAATAGGGACGGCACAGGAAACGGCCCGCGCCCTGCACGACACATTGCAGTCCTTGGCAAGGGTGCACCGTCCGTTGGTTCTGGACGCAGACGCCCTGAACCTGCTGGCACAGAATCCGGACTGGTTCTCCATGCTGCGCCAAGATACCATCATCACGCCTCATCCTCTGGAACTACGCAGAATGCATGACGCAGGAATAAGCACGGACAATGTCATTCTCGTGGCCAAAGGGCATCGCACCACCATCAACATACCCGGGCCGCAACCAAAGCAATACAGATGTCCCTGGGGCAACGACGGCATGGCAACGGCAGGCAGCGGCGACGTCCTAACAGGCATCATACTCGGGCTGTCGGCTCAAGGCTACCCGCCATCCCATGCGGCCATACTGGGCGTAAGCCTGCATGCCATAGGGGGAGACATTGCCGCACGACAGTGGGGAAGGCACAGCATCATGGCCTCGGACCTGGCGGAAAACATCGGCAGGGCATTCATGCAAATAACAGACAATGAAGCGCATGAAGTCTGTTCAAACAATGCAGAAAACAAACAATTACTCTAATACATACATACCTATGATCAGCATCATTATGGGCAGCACCAGCGACCTCCCGGTCATGGAGAAGGCTGCAAAGTTCCTGGATGAAATGGAGATTCCCTTTGAGATGAACGCACTTTCGGCTCATCGCACCCCTAATGAGGTGGAAGAGTTTGCCCGTGAGGCCGAGGGACGTGGCGTACGCGTAATAATTGCCGGTGCCGGCATGGCAGCGGCTCTGCCCGGAGTAATAGCCGCCGGCACCACCCTGCCCGTCATCGGCGTCCCCATCAAGGGCATGCTGGACGGGCTGGACGCCATGCTTTCCATCATACAGATGCCTCCAGGCATACCCGTGGCCACAGTTGGAGTAAACGGTGCACAGAACGCCGCAATCCTGGCAGCGGAAATGCTTGCCCTCTCGGATTCCGACCTGGCAGCACGCCTGAAAGTGTACAAGCAAGGCCTGAAAGAGAAGATAGTCAAGGCTAACGCGGAACTGTCCCAAGTGAAATACAAGTTCAAGGTAAACTGAGGACATGGCATACACACGTCGCAAATCCCACGAAATAACCGTGGGAAACATACGTCTGGGCGGTGACAATCCCATAAGGGTGCAGTCCATGACCAACACCGACACCATGGACACCGAGGCCAGCGTGGCGCAAATCCTGCGCATAGCCGGAGCGGGCGGAGAGATAGTCCGCCTCACCACACAGGGTACCCGGGAGGCAGAAAACATGGCTCTCATTTCCGAGGCCGTACGCCGCGCAGGATACGGGGTGCCATTGGTGGCGGACGTACATTTCAATCCCAACGTCGCGGATGTGGCCGCGCGCTATTGCGAAAAGGTCCGCATCAATCCCGGCAACTATGTGGATGCGGCACGCAAGTTCAAGCAATTGGAGTACACGGACGAACAATATGCACAGGAACTGCAAAAGATAGAGAACCGCCTGCTACCGTTCTTGCGGATCTGCAAGGAATACGGCACCGCAGTGCGCATAGGCGTGAACCATGGTTCTCTGTCGGACCGTATCATGTCCCGCTATGGAGACACGCCGGAGGGCATTGTGGAAAGCTGCATGGAGTTCCTGCGCATCTGTGTGCGACACGATTTCCATGATGTGGTGATTTCCATAAAAGCCAGCAACACCGTGGTGATGGTACAGAGCGTACGCCTGCTGGCAGAGCACATGGACCGTGAAGGCATGACCTTCCCCCTGCACCTGGGTGTAACGGAAGCCGGCGAGGGCGAAGACGGGAGGATAAAGAGCGCCGTAGGCATAGGCGCCCTGTTGACAGAGGGGCTTGGCGATACCATACGCGTGAGCCTTTCGGAGGCTCCGGAAAAGGAGATACCCGTCGGGCTGCAACTGGTATCGCTCATTCCGGAGTGCGGCCGTCTTAGGGAGAAAGCCTTGCAGGGCATACAGGACGATACCGTTACCCTATGCACCGAGGCCAAGGATATGGAAGAACTGCAACTGAAAGCCGCCATGGCCGTCGGTGCCATATTCATAGACAGGAAGGCGCACAAACTGAACATCAAGGCAGAGGGCTTTGACAAGGAACAGTTACGTTCTCTTTCCGACTCCATCCTGCAGGCCGCACGTATCAAGTTCGTCAAAACCGAATACATATCATGCCCGGGATGCGGCCGCACGCTCTATGACCTGGAGCGCACCGTACAGCGCATCAAAGCCGCCACCTCGCACCTCAAGGGATTGAGGATTGCCGTCATGGGATGCATAGTCAACGGCCCCGGGGAGATGGCCGATGCCGACTATGGCTATGTGGGCGCGGCGCGCGGAAAGGTGTCGCTCTACAAGGCCAAGGAGTGCATAGAGAAAAACATACCCGAGGAGGAGGCCGTGGAACGCCTGCTTGACTTTATCGAGAAGGACCTAAAGAACAAATCATGATATTGAGACATGCAACCAAAGAGGACGCTCCGTTTATTGCCTTAGTGGTAATAGAGGCCTTGGGCGACGACATCATGGAAAGGACGCATGCAGGCAGCATCAGTGACAAGGAAAGGCGCAAGCTGGAACTGGTAGCCAATGTCATACGCATGGACAACACCTTATACAGTTGGCGCCACACCTTAATGGCCGAGGATACCGACGGCACTCCGCTGGGTGCCATCGTGGCATATACGGGCGATGATTACATGGAGATGCGTGCACGCACATTCGCCCTGCTGGACGAACTCATAACTTTCGACGTTGCGGCCATGGATGCCGAGACTGTCCCGGGAGAGTATTATCTCGACAGCCTGGCCGTGTCGCCGGCAGCCCGTGGCAAGGGAGTGGGACGACAGCTGCTTTGTGCCGCCCGCGATGAAGCCTTTGCAATGTCGCGGCCCGCAATTCTGGCTTGTGCCCCTGAGAATGTCAAGGCCAAGGCCATGTACGAGACCATGGGCTTCCGTCAGGATGGCGAATTATTCATATTCGGGCATCCGTATCTACGTATGTCGGCAAGGAGCGAATAATCCTTTGCCGACATCAAGCGACCGAACAGGATGGAAACAAAAGACATATCCCGGACATCAGGCGACATGTCCTCCAAGCAGGCAATGACCAGAATACGCCACCTTTTCAACAAAGCCTGTACCCAATACCATCTTCTCTCCGATGGCGACCGGATACTGCTGGCTCTGTCAGGAGGCAAGGACTCCATGACCATGGCCGGGCTTATGGCAGAACGCGCCCGCATATTTCGTCCATCCATCCACGTGGAGGCAGCCCATGTGATTATGGACAACGTCCCATACGAGGCTGACTTGAAGCACATGCAAGAGTTTTGCCAAGGCCTGGGCCTCAGACTGAACATACTGCACGCTTCGTTCGACGAGGTTACGGACACACGCAAGACCCGTTGTTTCCTATGTGCCCGTTACCGCAGGAAAATGTTGATGGAATATGCACAAGGCCATGGATTCAACAAGGTCGCCCTCGGACATCACATGGATGATTTTCTGGCTACCATGCTCATGAACGTGCTCTATGAAGGTTCGTTCCACTCCATGTCTCCGTCCATGTCCATGCAGCATTATCCCTTGACCCTTATACGCCCCATGTGCCTGATACCGGAGCAGTCCATTGCCGACATGGCATCCGCCCAGGACATGGTACGGCAGATTCTGCCATGCCCATACGAGGACAAGACCCGCAGGTCGGCAAT
Source organism: Bacteroides sp. (assembly GCA_023665805.1). Lineage (GTDB taxonomy): Bacteria > Bacteroidota > Bacteroidia > Bacteroidales > Bacteroidaceae > Physcousia. Next base: position 9,311 of record JAMPDJ010000018.1, read on the forward strand.
GGAGTCCCTGACCCGAACCCTCTGCTCAATCCATGCCGAGGCCAGGCAAAGCATGTGGCACGCACTGGAAAAGGGGTTCACTTCCCGATAACCAGCATCAGGACGAAACCTGTGGTTTGGGATTGCCTTCGGTATTATTCCTGCACTTGAACAGGTGCCGCCCAAAAAGCCTCAGGGTCCGTTGTAGTCTTATTTCCACCATATGACATGCCCTCCGGAACGAGATAAACATGCTCTCCACGCTTCAACGGTACTGACCTGAAACTTTGTGTGCCCTCCGGTTCGGCCTGGTTTATGGTGTTGCAACCGATGATATAGAGATTCTTGGCCATGTACTCCTTGAGATAGTTATCAACGGTCTGTTTGGTCTCATGATTCCAGTTGGCATAGTCGTTGAGTAACAGAGGCAGCCCGCCAATAAGGCGGCTCCTCACTTCTGACGGACCGAGCATCACGCCATTCTCGTCAGTGACCCAGGCATCAAATGTGGGGTCTACCCATATCCACTTCCCCAGGTCTTTGCTCCATGCCGCCACAATAATGTGGCAGTCGGAATCGGTTTCGTGATATTTGGGCAAACAGGTGAGGTATCTGGCCGGAATGCCCTCTGCCAGCAACACCTCAGTGAGCATTATGGCCATAAGCCTGCAATTGACACTTCTGTTCTCTGCTTTGCAGATGTCGTAGATGGCTGCGAAATTCAGCGGCACATCGGGGTAAGGTGCACTACCGTCATGCCTCACGGCCTCATGTACGAAGTGCAGCATGTTCTTGATGCGGCTCAGTTCGTCACCGTTTCCGGCAATGCTGTCCAGATTGAAACGCAGGCGTGTGGATGCGAGAAGACTGTCCGACGGCGGTGCATAAGCGAAATCTATTTTCTCTCCAGTCCCAGGTGTATAGGGATTACTCTTTTTCAGAAGGTCAAGTTTAGGCAGACAGAAGTCGGGGTCGGCAAAAAGTCCAGACATGACCCAGCCGGCATATAGTCCGCCGGCATTATAACGGTCTATCACGTCCCGTATTGTCTCCATGGAGCGCATTGCAATTTTGAATGATTTCTCTCCGTTTTCGCTGGCCAGTGACTTCTTTACCCACTTGCTGAGCTGCTCCAACTGTGGCATGAGTTTCTTCTTACGGGCAAGAAACTCCTTGTCGGAAAGCAAAGGAATTACAGAATTTCTGCCGCCAAGAACCGCCCCGCTTATCACATAACCCTTGAAGTTGGGACACCGTTCGCTTTCCTGAAATCGCCAATCCAGTACCAGACCTTTTATATATATGCGCTCAGCTTTCGGACAATTGGTCATGCATGGCCAACCCGATGTCGAGATTACCGGTCCGCCGAATGTCACAGAGCGCAGTTCGGGACAGTCCGAAAAGATAAGGCCTCCGGTACTCGCCATGACTCCCCGGAACTCTATGCTTTCAAGTTTCGGCCACTCACGTAGCACACGTCCCTCTACGTAACCGACATTGCCGTTATAGACTATGCGCCTCAGATTGGGGAATTTATTCTGATCCAGATACGGTGCTTCGTCCATGTCTCCGTCGATAATGAGTTCGGTAATATCAGAGGTATTAGTGAGCTTGCCTATTTCCGAACTCCTGATTGTCATTTTCTGAGCGTATGAGCACATGCCGGTAAAGACGACCGCAATAATAAGGAAAAGTTGTTTCATAACAGTATGTTTTATGTGTAATTTGCTTCATTAAAGTGATGGGGACTTCCATGGAATGTCTATTCCGTCTTGATGCTTTCAAACGGATTCATCGTGGCCACACGCCAACTTTGCACTACCACCGTCAGCAGCACAATGGCACCAACCACCATGAACGCCAACGAGAACAGCCACCAATAGATGGGCACATGTTCGGCAAAATTCTGCAGCCATTGCACGCTGAAATAGTATCCGACAGGAACGGCCACAACAAACGCCACCACGAGGGGCACAGTATATCTCCCGGCCAAAAGCATCAATACCTGCTCCACGCTGCTGCCCATGACCTTGCGGATGGCTATCTCCTTACGACGATACTCGGTCTCGAACATAGTCAGGCAGAAGACACCTATCAGCGTGATGATTACCGTGAGGACGGAACACAGTTGCATCAAGCCCACAAAGGCAAGCTCCTCGCGATAGGTCTGTTCCATCAGACTGTCCAGAAAGACCAGGTCGGATTTGGCTCCTACGGCATACTTGTCCAGCGTTGCCGCAATCTGCCTGCGGGAGTCAAGAATGTTTACACCCGGAACCAAACGTATGCATATATTGTCGCATGAATTTTCCCACCCAGCGTACGTATCCCCATAGATGACAAATGCAAGAGGTACCTGGCTGTTGTCCACACGAGTGGAGAAGGCACGGACATCCTTGCAGATGCCCACAACGGTCAGTTCTCCATCATACAGCGGCTTGCCTACCTGCAGTTCGGGATAGGCACGCTTCATGGCTTCGTTGATGATATACACGTCACCGTCATGCTCCTTGAAATCCCGCCCCTCCACGATGTCTATGCCGTAAGTGCGCAGAAACTTCCAGTCCACGGGCAGCGCCTGGAACGAGTAATAGACCTCTCCATTGCCTCTTCCCCAACCCATATATTTGTCCTGGCTGCCCAGTCGGAACTGCGAGAAGGCAACGGATGCCACGCATGGCAATTGCTCCAGTTCAGTGCGCATGGTGGCCTTGCTGCACGAGTATTGATGCGCCCCAGTGACGTTGTCTATCAGTATGGAATCCTTGGCATATCCATACTCTGACTTGTATATATAGCGGCTTTGGCCATAGATGCAGCCTACAAAGACAACCATTACCACGGATACGCATATTTGCAGCCCCACCAGCCACGTGCGTATCTTCTGTCCCTGAGGAGTCAGGGCAAAGTTGCCCTTCATGGCGCATACAGGGGAGAAAGACGTGATGTAGTATGTGCTATATGCGACTGAAAACACCCCGATGCAGATGCTTACGCCCAGCAGCAACAACAGCAGCATAGGATGGTGCCGGATGGCGATGTCTACCGAGAACCACTCGGATGCCGAGGGAGCCTTGCCAACCAACCAGACTATTCCCAGGGACATGGCATAAGCCAGCATCCCGGCAAATGCCGCCTCTGCAAACAAGCCGGCACGCAGATTCACAAGGCTTTCGCCCAACACCCTGCGAGTAAGCACCGAGCGTATTCGCACCGGAGCCTGCCCCATGGAAAAGTTGGTAAAATTGATGATGCAGACGATGACAAGCAACGCAACGGCAAACTCCTGCATATAGAGGGCATACAGGCTTCCCCTATCCACGGACACGTCATGGGAAGTGAAATACGTCTCGGCAACAGGCACGGGGATAAACTTCATAGCATCCATCGCCTTTTTGTCCGACTCACAGACGTTGTCTTCGCCTCCCGCTCTGTCAAATATGTACTGATGTATCACATCGTCAACGATTTTCCTAAGGTTCTCCCTGTCTTCCTTGCTGCGAAAGAATATACGGTAACTGTGATTATAATGCACCCCGAGGTTCTCATCCCCCATGTTGATATATACGACATTAGGCATGCTGCAATTGTCAGGAAAGTCCTCATATACGCCTGCCACAGTGAAAGGTGCCCTACCGACCCACTTCAGCACACGCCCGGCGGCATACTTGTCACCAAAAAGTGTAGTGGCAAGCGATGCCGGTATCAATGCCGTATTCCCACCGGCGACCGTCTCCAGTACGCCGTCCACCCGCTCTGCACCAAAGAGAGCGACTACATTGCCAAACTCACTGGTTACAGGCACGTCCATGGAAGTGCCGTCATTGTCCAAGACCCAGTTCCTTTCCCAACCCAATATCACAACCCCGTCTATCTGCGGGCACTTTTCCAGATACTCAACCATAGGGCGAGGAAAGGTCGCACTCCAATTCCCTTCATCATCGCAGTGATCCAGCCGGTAGAGCGTCTCATAGTCCTTGATGCAATGATTGTAACTGCGGTTGTAATCAATATGTATGCACAATATATACAGCCCTGCAAGAGTAAGGGCTATGCCCAGAAGGTTCAGGAAAGTCGCCAGCCTGTAGCGACGCATGTAGTGCAGAAATGTCTTCATAACTTATGTATGTGTGTCTATGTAAGTAATAATCCGTCGCAGGCAAAACATGTGCCCGCTGCAACATATCAAAGCAGTTCGTTCATCTTGTCCACCACCTGACCGTCGAAGAGATTGATGATGCGGCCGGCATATGTGGCATCGTGCCTGGAATGCGTCACCATGACTATGGTACTGCCCTCTTTGTGCAGTTGCGACAGCAGTTCCATCACCTCCTGACCGTTCCTGGAGTCAAGGTTGCCCGTAGGCTCGTCAGCCAGAATCAGCTTGGGCTTGCCTATCACGGCACGTGCTATGGCCACACGCTGCTGTTGGCCGCCGGAAAGTTGCTGGGGATAGTGCTTGGCACGATGCGAGAGTCTGACCTTGCGCAACATCTCCACTACACGCTCACGACGTTCAGCCTTGGGCACGTCCAGATACTTCAACTGCAGTTCCACGTTTTCCTCCACCGTCAGCTCGTCGATGAGGTTGAAGCTCTGGAACACAAAACCTATATGTCCCTTGCGATGCATGGTGCGTTCCCTCTCGCGCAAGTGTCCCACCTCTTCGCCTGCCAGGTAATAGTTGCCGTCGTCGGGATTGTCCAGCAGGCCAAGTATGCTCAGCAATGTGGACTTGCCACAACCGGACGGTCCCATGATGGCCACGAACTCGCCTTCCTTTACTTCCATGGTCACACCGTTCAATGCCACCGTCTCCACGTCCTCCGTGCGAAATGTCTTTGTCAAATTCTCAATCTTGATCATAACTCTTGGTATTAGTCTGATAAATATGTCTGTATATATTATAATAATGATGTAAGAAAAAACTTACTTAAGTATCAGCACTTCATTGTCCTTGAAGGCCTCGTAACCGCTGGTGATGACCTGCTCTCCCGGTTCCAGACCATCCACCACCTCGTAGTACTGTGGATTCTGGCGGCCGATGCGTATGCTGCGGCGATAGGCCTTGTCTCCCCCCTTGTCCAGAACGTAGACCCAATTGCCTCCGGTGCTCTGGAAGAAGGTGCCACGGGAAATGAGACAGGCCTGTGTCGGCTTGCCCAGTTCCAGATTGATGTAATAGGTCTGTCCGGAACGGATATTGGCGGGACGTTGGTTGGCGAAGACAAAGTCGGTACGGAACTTGCCGCTTCTCACCTCCGGATAGACCTTGCGCACAGTCAGCTCGTAGCTCTGCCCGTCACGCTCGAAGACGGCAGACAGCCCCACACGGACACGGTCTATGTAATGCTCGTCTATCTGAGCCTCCACCTTGAAGTCGCTGAGGTCATTGATCTGGCCTATCTTGTATCCTGCGCCTATGCTCTGGCCCAGTTCCACGTCCAGCAGGCCCAGTTCACCGTCAATGGCGCTGCGAACCTCCAGCTTGTTCTTGCGGTCGCGTACCAGCATGAGATTGCGCTGCATGTTCTCCAGATTATCCTCCAACTGTTCCATCTGGAGGGTGCGGTATTGCGCGTCCTTCTTCAGGCGTTCGCCGATAAGCTTCTGCTTCTTCAGCGAAAGGTCGTAGTCCTCCTTGGCTTGGATATACTGCTCGCGAGGGATGAGCTTCTCGCCGTACAGACGCTCGTTCTGCTCAAAGGCGCGACGCTTGCGTATGACATCCATCTCCAGGGATGCGCTTTCCGTCTCGTTGCTGAGTTTGTCCTGCTCCATGAGCACCTGGGTGTTGCGCAGGAAGTTCTGCTTCTCGGCCAATTCGGCTTCGGCATTGAGGATTTGCAGGTCCAAGGCACTGTTGGCCAGACGTATTATCACGTCTCCCTTCTTTACCTTCTGTCCCTCCTCGGCAACCTTTTCCATTACTATGCCGCCTTCCTCGGGCGAAACCTGCACTATCTGGAACGGGATGACCGTAACGTTGAGACGGACATAGTCCTTGAACTCGCCACTGGTGACGGTGCTCACCGTAACGTTGTCGCGCTCCACGCGCAGTGTGCTGCGGTGATTTCCGAAGATGCCCCACAGCAGCAGGGAGGCCACGACGGTGCCTGTGATCACGTAAGGGATATGCTTCTTTTGCAATCCACGCTTCTTTTCGATTATTCTGTCCATAATGGCGTACCTTTATAATAGTTGACTATTCTTGTCTTGTAAGCATAGCTCAGCCTGCTCTGCAACAACTGGGCCTTGCTCTGCAGAAGGGCAGTGCCCTGGGTCTGCACGTCTATGGGCGAGGCCAGTCCCTCTTCGTACTTGCGAATGACAAGGCGGGAGGCTATGCTGTCCGATTCCACTTTCCTCCGCATCTTGTCCGCATCCTTACGGCTGTTTTCCACATCCGTGAGGGCCTGCCGGATAAGGCGGCGCAACTCGTCATTCTGGTATCGGAGGTTCTCCTCCGCCCTGCGCACATTGTTGCGTTGACGGCGTATGTTCAAGACGTTGTCCAGACGGCTGAAGATGGGAAGCGAAAGCGAGGCCGATACATATTGGCCAGAATTGTTGCGGAACTGTTCGGAGAAAGACCTCGTGCCGTGGTTGCCCATCTGCTTGTAATAGCTTGTGGAGACACCTGCCCCGATGGATATGGACGGGAGGAAGAAACGTTTGCTCTGCTGAAAGGAGTAGCGGGCAGTCTTCAGGGTATACTCGGCCATCTTCAGGTCGGGGTAGAACAGTTTGACCTGCATGAAGATTTCCTCGTCCAGCTCCTCGGAGGGAACCTCGCACAGGATGTCATCGGTACCTATGCCGACGATGTTCAGGACCGAATCCATTGGATAGTTCATCTGACGCTTGAGTTCCAGCATGGCATTGTCATACAAGCCCTGCTGGTGAGTCACCTCGTAATCGTCGGAGGCATACGTGGCCTGCATCTGGGCAACGTCGGCATCGCCTTTGGTTCCAACCTCGGCCATGGCCATGGTCTGGCGGAGCAGCATTTCGCTCTCGGCACGCTTTTGGGCGGCTATTTCCACCGTACCTTTGTAATACAATACCTGCATGTAGGATTCCAGTACCATACGTGCCGTGGCATCCTTCTGTGCCAACACTCCCTGCCGGCCAAGGAGCAGATTGACCTTGGCTATACGCAAGGAAGTATATCGCTGCAAGCCATCGAAGACGGGAATGCTGGCGGAGATGCCGTAGCCATTGGAGAAGGTGCTGACATTGGTGTAGGTGTTGGTTCCGGGGTCTATGGCCCGGCCAAAGTTGAATTGCCCGTTCACACTTGCACCTATGTAAGGCAGGAAAGAGGCCGCCTGGCGCGTCTTCTCTGTCTTGTAGTCCTCCACTGCCATGTCGCGCATGCGCACATCATGATTATGCGCCACGGCATAACTGACGCACCGCTCCACGGTCCATACGTCCTGGGCATGGAGGCGGAGACCGAAGGCAAGCATGAACAAAAGCAATGCACTTGCGCCAATCCAAGTGTGCAGGTTCAAGCCTGCGCGGACCATGACATGGCAGGAAAACGTATAATGCGATTCGATTCTTTTTTTCATAAATTCTCTTGGTTTTGATGCAAAGGTACGGCCAATTATAAGAAAAACAATACCTTGGCACGCCATGCGGAAAAGATTGTATGATAATCATACACTTCTTGACAGCAAGACTACAGACGGACAGACGACAAAAGATGAAGTGAGGCTGTTGTCGTGCTCCTACTGTAAAAAAAACGACTGCCACTCAACATGAATGACAGTCGGTTACTGTGTTCGAAGCCATATAAGGCTCAGGCATCGTGGAATACCAGGCCGGAAGCATCCTCGGGACGCTCTATGCCGGGATACTCGCATCGGAAATCCTCGGTAAGGCGACGTATGTAGCGGGCAGCCTCCCATTGCGCCATGGGCAGGTCGTGGAGCAGATAATTGCCACAGGTGGCCGGGGTGGTACCCGGAACCTCGTCGGCATAGTCCACCACATACCGGAAAGCACGCAACATAAGGTCGCGCACCGTCTGACATGGCCATTCGCCTTTCATTATCAAATAATTGCCTGTGAGGCAGCCCATGGGTCCCCAGTAGACGATGCGGTCTTTCCACTCGGGGTCGTTACGCAGGAACGTGGCCACTATGTGCTCTATCGTATGGATGGCCGCGGCATGCAGGGAAGGCTCGCGGTTGGGAGCCGTCATGCGTATGTCGTAGGTGGTGATGGTGTCCGTCCCCAGGGTGTCGCGACGCGAAATGTAGATGCCCGGCATGAGGTTACGGTGGTCAACTTGGAAAGATGGTATCAAGTCCATGTGTGTTTGATTCGTTTGTGATGTTATAATAATATAATGTAGGCATTATGCAAGCGGACAAAGGCATGCCCTCTCCGGTCATTTCGCCTCATCGTCAAGGATGTTCCGCAGACATTGGCACAATGAGTCTGTCCAGTATGGTATTTCTATATCGAATGTCTCCTGTATCTTGCTCTTGTCCAAGACAGAATAGGCGGGACGTTGCACAGGCGAGGGGAACTGGTTGCTACGGCAAGGTTGCACATGACAGTGGCGCAGGCCCGTGGCAGACGGGCAAAGCTGATTGGCAGTGCGCTGTATCATCTGCGCGAAGTCGTACCATGAGCATACGCCGAGATTGGAATAATGGTATACGCCGCTCTTGTCGTATTCTGCCATGGTCCCATGGTTGCGTAGGCCATAGTCCTGCAACACGGAGCGGATGGCACGTGCCAGATCCAAAGCGTACGTGGGCGTGCCGCACTGGTCGCAAACGACCTGCAACTCAGTACGCTCGGCGGTAAGGCGCAACATGGTGAGACAGAAATTCTTGCCAAATTCGGAATAAAGCCATGCCGTGCGGACGATAACATGCTTGCATCCGGTAGCCAGTATCCTTTCTTCGCCCTCCTTCTTGGTACGGCCGTACACTCCGGTGGGCGTACCTTGCTGATCCTCGCGACACGGCGTGTTGTACGGCTCCTGGCCAAAGACATAATCCGTAGAGACATGAACCAACAGGCCGTCGACCTCCCCCATGGCCAAGGCAAGGTTCTCCGGAGCACGGGCATTGAGCTTATGAGCCAAGGCGGCCAAAGCAGGATCTGTCTCGCAAGCATCCACATTGGTCCACGCGGCACAATTCACAATGGCCCCTATCCCCTCCCTGCGAACCATGTCCTGCACGGCTCCAAGGTCTGTAATATCCAGAAATACGGTCTCGTGACCTTCCAACGTATTGACATCGGTAAAAATATACCTGTCCCCGGACTCCGCGGCCAACAGCCGCATCTCCCTCCCCAATTGCCCGTTGGCACCTGTCACCAATATGTTCATGTCCGTATATGGTAATATCTCCGTTAATCGGTCTTTGCCACAAAGTTACGGCATTTTAACTGAATAACAAAGGAAAGGCTGCCCCTTTTGCCCCCAAACGGCACGGATGGGATTATGACAATCTTTCAACGCGTTTACGGCCACTATTATTAAGGAATGTTACGAATCAACGCCAAATAGTCAGAAAGATTTAATAAACCTGTATTATGCCGACACTATGACATGTGCGACGGCCGAGGCACGCGGATTGCAATATAACGGATGAAAACGTAAGGCTCCAAAGAGCTGGAAACAAGATGTATAACAACTTAAAAACAGGAGGTTATTATGTTACCAGTAATGAGTTCAAACAGTTGGTTCCCTACATTGTTCGACGATTTCTTCAACAATGATTGGACACCCAAGATGAAGGCCACAGTGCCAGCAGTCAACGTAAAGGAAGATGCCAAGGCTTACACCATGGAAATGGCAGTACCTGGTATCAGAAAGGAGTTCTGCAGGGTAAACATCAATGCAGACGGCAATCTCGACATTGCCATCGAAAACAAGATGGAACATAAGGAGGAGGACAAGAAAGAACACTATCTGCGTCGCGAATTCAGCTACTCCAACTACCAGCAGACATACGTGCTACCTGATGACATTGAAAAGGACGGCATCGCAGCCAAGGTGGACAACGGCATACTTACCATCACCATGCCAAAGATCACGAAGAAAGAGATGCAGGAAATCCAGCGCAAGATTGAGATTGAGTGATGCAACCTTACACACCGGCAAGCATCCGACAGGCGACAGGAGGCTGTGACAAAATAGGCACAGCCTCTTTTTATATAAGATTCATTCATTCATATTCTTTTTGATTTCCTCAATTCTTTGTGTTGAATATTTTATATTATCCTCAATCATTCGAGATATATTTATCACGGTTGCTATTATCAAAAATAGCAGATTCAATGAAAATGAAATAATTAACCCTGTAATTATAGTCACTTGTTCATCCACCACATTTATGAGAATAATAAGGACAATAAGTATAAAACTGATTATTGTCATACTTATCAATTGCTTAGAGAATGAATTGATGAAATTTCTATATCTAATCAAATAGTTTACGGTGGGCTCATCTACTGCATTATCTACACTTTTAAGCTTATCAGATAACTGAGATGGGACAGTAAATATAGCAGTAAATACCAATGCCGTGAATATACTTAATGCCGGAAGTGCTAAATTGCATACATTATCGTTCACTTTTATTTCGAAAATTAGACACAGCGAGATTGATAGAATTATCAAGCAAAATTCTATCAATGGTATTACTTTCTCAAATCGTATGGGACATATTACTCGTAACCCAGCCATTAAAAGCCTAACAAATGCTTTCATTGGTGTTACTCTTCAATAGTTGGTGTATAACCAATATCCTTTTTAATAGATTCTAAATAGGAAATGGCAGTTGCAGAGATTTTATTCCAAATAGGGGTATTTGTCTCTTCGTCAAAACAATCAGATTCAAGTGCTATTCTTGGCATAATCGAATCAAAAGTTTCTAAAGAAGCTTTTGTGGTTATTCCATCACAATTTTTGTATGTTATTTCAACATCATCCCCATCTGAATAGTTTTTATCAACCATGCCAATAAAGCCTTTGAAATCTTCTTTGAATTTGCCGGTCTTGAAGAGTTTTTTAAATGATAAGTTCATTCCACTTAATTGTGTTACGAAAGAAATCCCTCGATCTGATTCAAAATCTGCAAAGACAGTGTCGTTGAAATCATCGCTTTTAGGGGCGGTATGCTGAACTCTAAATGCAGTCAAGGCACATGTATTCAAGTATTCTTTACAAATTTCCTTTGGAACAAAAGGTGTCCATATTGGCTTAAAGCCCTTTGCTATAAAAAGTTTAACTAAAGAATCCTTAAATTCCTTAGTGCATGACAGACCAGAATAACGTTGCACTATCAGAATCCCTAAATTGGAGTCCCGGGGAACCCATAAAAGAAAGAAGAATGGTGATGCCACCATCTTTTCTTTGCTAATTGTATATTCACTTTCTGACGATTTCTCTCGCTTATAGACTCTTTGTTCACGTCCTGTATGACCACCACTAAATTCGCCCCAAATATAAAATTTAGTGCCACTGACATGCAAGTGATGCTCTGCGTTCATGCTTATTCCTTTTTCTCTCTTCACGCTATACCGGTCATTGAACGAACCTATGTATTCTTGAATAAGAGATTTGAATTTGTCTTCATATGACTCGCCGTCCAAACACTCGAACAGTACATTAAATTTTGAATTCTCTTTTTCTGTAGTGTATCGTGTCCCGACACCGCCATTAGGTGTTGTGACATTATGAGATTCTTTAACCTTTTGAAGATTAAATGCAAAAATGTCAATAAATAATGTCTGTGCCATAAATTACGTTGTTATCTCGGTCCTAAAAACTTATCTCCGTTAAGATGAATCATGTGGTCAGGCATATCGGCAATCCACACTTCGGTTTCCCATGCCAACTTATCTGAAAATTTCTTGAACGTGGAAAAATCAAGGAATGCGGAAATGAATATTTTACCGGCGGTAACATTGCATGTCATTGATTCTATTTCCACTATTCGCTTTGGATCCATTGGACCAACAGATGTGATTGATTCAATGAAGTAAATCCAATTTTTGTCTTCACGATAGAGTACTACATCCGGCATTTTGTCATGCAGTGTTATCTCAAAGCCAAGTACAGACAGTTTTTCCACATTCTTTACCAAATCTTTCTGAATGGTATCACCGACATAAAGACATATTGAATTAGGTGCAAAACGTGGAGCAAATTCCTCAATTATCGCTTTCTGCAATTCATTGTGTTTGCCTGAGCTGAATGTAAAATTCTGATGATTGATACGCACCGGCATTTTCTGCATCTTCTTTTTGGATGCATAAATTTGAGACAAGGATTCGTGATTGGAAATAAACATAGTCAAAGCCATGCCCGGTTCTGAGACACAAGATGAATCCTCGGTCAACTCCTTAATCACATTAAGGAATTCGTTGGTTATACGGTAGCGGTAATTAGGGCTGTTGGTTGACATACCATTATCCTCTATAAGTGCCGCAGTCCGAAATGGATGCATTGCCTGTTTACGGAAAGTCTCACGAGAGTTTTCTGCATATATAACATCATAGTTTTCTGCGATAAATCGGATAATATCGTGAATACGTATCCATTCATTGGTGGCTTCAGACCATTTCGCGTCACGTTTCAATCCCGCCATTGCAAGTAAAGCGAGAGCACAAAGAACGCCTTGTTGTTTTTGGGGCATTCCAATATGATTCAACAAACTCTTTGCGTATTCTAATTTATCCATCGGTCTATGATTTTATTGCAATTTGCTTCTGTAAGATCCTGATGCATAAGCTCTCTACCCATTGACTCAATTACCTCTCGCTCCGGAATTGGCATCTGATTTACCTCGGTAGAGTTTACCTGTGTGGAGCCATTCAATATACGGTAGTATGTGTCGTACAACGTGGAATTGAACAGCACATAGAGTCCGTAAGTTATACATGGCGAATCACACTTCACAAAATTTACTTTATTCTGCGTACTGATATATGCATATTGTTTATATCGCTGTTTAAGATATATACCGCATTGCAGACGACGTTTTTCCTCCTTTGCAGTAAATCGTTTTACAAGTAAAAAGTCACTGTTCTCTTGAAGGAATGAAGCTCTATCGGTTTTGATAATCTCGCCCTCTTTGCCCATCGGCCATGTGACACGCCCGTCTCTGATATGCTGAGAGTACAACAGAGGGAAGGCTCCTTCCTCCATTTTGTCACGGAGTACCTCTTTCGTTCTAAAATCGACAATGATACCTGTCTGCATCTTCATCTTTATGTCTGGTAAAGTATTTGGCAGTTTGTTGACTCTTTCCAGCACTTCTGCCTCCTGAATATCGGTCACCAGATAAACAAACTGATTTTTAGGTATAACTATATCGTAAGGGGCCTGAAATCGCTTCAAATCCCAGAAGTCCGATGTCGTCGTAGTCGTAATATTGATGCTCTTAGGTTTGTTCATAGTCTTTTTTATCTTGACTATAATCGTTTCCTGTAGAACAGACTCCCCATCAAAGACTTTATTCCTGCTCTCAAATAAATGTACGTCCGTTATTACGCATTGACTGAACATGTAACTCCGGAATTTCTTGAAATAAGCACCAGAAGTCCATGATCGTGGAATGATATATACAAGCTCCTGGCCGGGCTTTAGATTATAAATACCCATAGCCCAGAATAGGAAATATAGATTTGGAGCACCGTGACATACATCGGGCATCGATTTGGCCTCAGGAGCGTCTTTTGACACTTTCAGATAAGGCGGGTTACCAATGATGTAGTCATACTTATCCTTATCATCTGCCATAAGAGAGTTTACTCCGAAGTATTGGGTAGTGATGTAATTCTCTTTCAGAAGTGTGTATTCGATGCCGTATACTTGCTTGGCGAGCATCAAATTTTTCTCTAAAATCGGGAAAACTTCATCGTCAGTTTCGTAACATGTAAGGTGGACAGTTCCTTTGAAACTGTTATTGAAGATATGATCCAACAAAGCAGCACTCAACACTCCAGTTCCGGAGCCTGCATCCAGCAGTTCCATATGATTTTTTGAAAAATCAATCTCAAAAAGAGCCGCCATAAATCGTGCCGTAGTAGCAGTCGTGAAAAACTGACCGAATTTTTTTCGCTTCGATTTAGGAACATCAACTATGAAGTTGTTCGTGTTTCGCACGACTTCTGCAAGGATATTATGTTGAGTCCTGTCAGTCATTCTTTATACCGTCAATTATATATGGTTCAGCGACTATTCCATATTGTTCTGTGGGATTAAGCAATACACGCACATCAACTTCCAACAAACCGGCAATTGAACGTAAAGTATATAAGTCTGGTTGGGAAGTGTTTATACACCATTTGGAAACAGTTGTGGGACTTACCTTCAACTGCTCTGCCAACCATTTGTTTGTTTTTTTCTTATCGCATAAAACGGTCTTTATCCTGTTAATATCTTCGCTCATCTGCAAAATCTTTAACTTGAGCGCAAAGTTAATGAATTTTATTTATATCACAAGACTAATTATTGGCAATTTAATGTCTTTATTCAGGTCATCCACGTTTTGCCGCCTATGGCGGCCGAAATGTTGAGCAATCAAGTAGAAGAAAAATACTAATCGAGGTGTTCACCTCTTTCGTGTTTACTTGTCCTCTCACACCACCGTACGTGCCGTTCAGCATACGGCGGTTCCTCAACCTTTCGGCAAAGCTGACACCTTGTAGTAACAAACTATCCGTACATAGCCTTGACGGTGGAGGGCGTCTTCGGACATCGCCAGATGCGTTATCCAACTGTCTGCTATGCGCCAATACCCTTGGCTTGTGTTTCCCCATTGATAGGCTTGTCATTTGTCTATTCCGCACTTGATGAGATTTTGCACTCGCGTCTTTGGACGTTTCCATGTTTTCCATATGCACATGCGGATGCGGCGGCGTAGCCATTGGTCTATCTCCTTGACGCGCTCCGCCGCTCTTCGGCTCTTGCAGAAGATGAAGCAATCGTCTGCATAGCGTACAAACGGGTGTCCGCGTCTTTCAAGCTCCTTGTCGGGTTCGTTGAATAGGATGTTATCCAGCAGAGGACTGAGTGGTCCGCCTTGCGATGTCTCTATCAGCTTGGAGTGGTTGACGGTGTCGAAGAAGCGTTCAAGGTCTATGTCCACTGCATAGTGGTAGCCTTGACTTATTTTCTCTGTGGCCTTGACCAATGCCATTTTACATTCTCGGCGCGGACAGAAACCGTAGCTTCCCTCGCTGAACTGACGTTCATAGATTGGGGTCAGTACTTGGACAATTGCCTGTTGTACCATTCTGTCTACGACTGTCGGTATGCCTAACTGGCGTTTTTTGCCATTGTACTTGGGTATCTCTACCCTACGGACGGGGGTCGGACGATATGTCCGTTGGCGTATGCTCTCTGTCAGTTGCTCTCCGTGCTCCTTGCGATAGCCGAGCAGGCGGTCGCAGTCCATTCCGTCTATTTCGGATGCTCCCTTGTTGCGCTTCACTTGAAGATACGCCTTGTTCAGGTTGTTCCGTTGTCAGACATCCGTCCACCACGCGCATGTAGGTCTGCATCCCTCATATCCTTTGGCTTCAGGCCTGTTCTTTTGAGGGCGGTTATCGTTCTATGCCGATATTTTCTGCATTCTTTACCTTCATGCGATAGTGTTTATTGGTTGTTGACTTCGGTTGGGTTCAGTCCTTCCCCTGCGCTATCCTCGCAAGGTACTATGATATCGGCTGACTTCTCACGGCAAGCTTTACTCCGCAGTTTTGAGTAATTCGGTCGCCACTGCATCCATGAGACCTCCCTAATTAAGATCATAATCTTTCACACTTATACTTGCTTGATTTACGCCACTCGTTCCGAATAGCTATCGGGCTTTGACTTCCTGTGCAGTCTTACCCACGAGCAAACGCCTTACTATCAAGTTTCTGTACGTCAGGCCAGTGATTTGCCGCCGGCTTCCTTCACACCCAATGCCGCCATTGGCAGCTTGTCTTTGGCTGTATGCCTGCCGTTTGATGCCCCCCTTAGCCATTGTACGGAGTATTCGCGAATGCGAGAGGAGACGTTCTTCTGTGCCCATTCACGTGTGGCCGGCATCTCGGCCATACCATGAACGTGACCTTGACTATAGCATGGTCTGCGAACAGCCCTATTATGGCCAAGAGCGAGGCGATACCAATGCTGGATTCGCCGATGGCGGAAATCGGTCGTGCCGTATTTCAGGTATTGCCTATTGCCACTGGAATGAAGAAAACAGTCCGCAGAAGCCATAAATCCGAATAAATGTCATAACTTTGCATGCGTAGCATGCTCTGTAGGGAGCTAAGCTGATTATTTCAAGGATAACCAAAATAAAAAACATATATAAGGAAATGGCAAAGAAAGCACTTTTGATGATTCTCGACGGATGGGGAATCGGCAACAAGGGAAAGGGTGACGTAATATTCAACACTCCGACACCATATATCGACAGCCTGTGGCGCGACTATCCGTGCAGCCAGCTGCTGGCCAGCGGCGAGAACGTGGGTCTGCCCGACGGACAGATGGGCAACTCCGAGGTGGGGCACCTGAACATAGGTGCAGGTCGCATAGTGTATCAGGACCTGGTGAAGATCAACCGTGCCTGTGCCGACGGCTCCATAATGAAGAACAAGGAGATCGTAGATGCCTATGAATACGCCATACAGAACGGCAAGAACGTGCACCTTATGGGACTGACATCCAACGGCGGCGTGCACTCCAGCCTGGATCACCTGTTCAAGCTGGTGGAAATAGGCAAGGAGTACGGCGTGAACCACACCTACGTACATTGCTTCATGGACGGCCGTGACACGGACCCCCAGAGCGGCAAGGGTTTCATTGAGCAACTCACAGCCAAGTGCGCCGAGGCCGGCAATGCCGACATCGCCGACATCGTGGGCCGATTCTACGCCATGGACCGCGACAAGCGGTGGGAGCGCGTGAAGGTGGCATACGACCTAATCATTTCCGGCGAAGGAAAGCAGGCAACCGACATGGTGGCCGCCATGCAGGAGAGTTACGACGACGGTGTTACCGACGAGTTCATCAAGCCCATACACAACAGCAACGTGGACGGCACCATCAAGGAGGGCGACGTGGTGATATTCTTCAACTACCGCAACGACCGGGCCAAGGAACTGACCATCGTGCTGACACAGCAGGACATGGAGGAACAGGGCATGACCACAATCCCCGGACTGCGTTACTATTGCATGACTCCCTACGATGCTTCATTCACCGGTGTCCACATCCTCTTCCCCAAGGAGAATGTATCCAACACCTTGGGCGAATATATCGCCTCCAAGGGCCTGAAGCAGCTGCACACGGCCGAGACCGAGAAATACGCGCACGTCACATTCTTCTTCAATGGCGGTCGCGAGACTCCGTATGAGGGCGAGGACCGCATCCTGGTGGCCAGTCCCAAAGTCCAGACCTACGACCTGAAACCGGAGATGAGCGCCTTCGAGGTAAAGGACAAGCTGGTGGATGCCATACGCCAGAACAAGTATGACTTCATCGTAGTGAACTTCGCCAACGGCGACATGGTGGGACACACCGGCATCTACGAGGCCATAGAGAAGGCCGTGAAGGCCGTGGACCAGTGCGTGAACGAGGTGGTAGAGGCCGCCAAGGCTACGGACTATGAGGTAATCATCATTGCCGACCACGGCAACGCTGACAATGCCATCAACAGCGACGGCAGTGCCAACACGGCTCACTCCCTCAACCCCGTACCTTTCATCTACGTCACTTCCAACAAGGATGCCAAGGTGGAGAACGGCGTACTGGCCGACGTGGCTCCCAGCATCCTGCATATCATGGGACTGGCACAGCCCGAGGAAATGACCGGCAAGAACCTGATCAAGTAACATCCCTCACCCTGCCTTTCACGTAACATGACGGGCAGGGGACAATACCCGCACATGGTATCGTGTGTACAAAGAACAAGGAATGAAAGAAATATGCATGGAGGAGAGTTGGAAGTCCCGGCTCTCCTCCGAGTTTCAGAAACCATACTTCCAACAACTGACGGATTTTGTCCGCAGCGAATACAGCACCTATCTGTGCTTTCCGCCGGGCAAGCAGATATTCAATGCCTTTGACCAGACACCCTTTGACAAGGTAAAGGTTGTAATCCTGGGGCAGGACCCCTACCATGGCGAGGGACAGGCGCACGGGCTGTGTTTTTCCGTGTGTGACGGAGTAGCCTTTCCGCCCTCGCTGAAGAACATCTTTCAGGAGGTGCAATCCGAAACCGGAGCGCCCGTCCCGCAGAGCGGCAGCCTGGTTCGTTGGGCACAGCAGGGAGTGTTCCTGCTGAACACATGCCTCAGCGTCAGGGCGCACCAGGCATTCAGCCACTCGGGCCACGGGTGGGAAGTGTTTACCGACTCTGTCATCAGCATGTTGTCCCGCGAACGCGAGGGCTTGGTCTTCTTGCTATGGGGAGCACCCGCCGGACGAAAGGCGTCATTGATAGACGCCGGCAAGCACTTGATTTTGCAGTGTGCCCACCCCAGCCCCCTTTCCGCCTTTCGCGGTTTCTTCGGATGCGGTCATTTCAATGAGGCCAACAAATATCTCATTTCCCAAGGAAAAACACCAATACAATGGTAGACGCAAAGGAACTGCCTCCAATGCTGATGGTGGGCGATGTGCTGGTACACATGGACGTGGTGACGGAAATGTTCTGCTGCGACATAGACAAGTGCCATGGCCTCTGTTGCGAGGAGGGTGACGCGGGGGCGCCAATCACATTGGACGAGATTGCAGGCATCGAGAACGAACTGGATAGGCTTTGGCCTTATCTCAGCGCTGGGGCGCAAGCCATGATAGACAAGCAGGGAGTGGCATACGCAGACCCCGAAGGCGAGATGGTAACTACGATAGTGGGTGGACGCGACTGTGCCTTCCGCGGTTGCAAAGGTTGCCTCCTGGGTGCCAAGCCTATCAGCTGCGACCTGTATCCCATACGAGTGAAGGAGTTCAACGGAGGCCTCTCGGGCATCACGTATCACCGTTGGGACATTTGCCGCGATGCCGTGGCAAAAGGGCGCGAAATGGGGATGCCTTTGTACGTGTTCCTGCGCGAACCGCTGATACGGCGCTTCGGCACCGCTTGGTATGACGAACTGTGCCTTACGGTGGAGGAGATGCGAAAAGAGGGAATGTTGTAGGTTTGCTGTATGAGACAAGATACATTAGATACAACCATAATACCGGAACAGCATACTTTAATAGTTGATTATTGAGAGTGGCTGTTTTTATTTCCTGATTACAATATATATAATAATACATAGACTATGAAAAAGTATATTCTCATGATGAGTGTCATGCTCTGTGGGGCAGGACACATCGCGAAAGCCCAAGTGCCCGAAACTCTGGATGGCGGATACCGTCTGGTGTGGAATGACGAGTTCGACAAGCCTGGACGTCCCAATCCGGCCAACTGGATATACGAGTACGGCTTTGTCCGCAACAAGGAATGGCAGTGGTACCAATCGGATAACGCTACCGTCACCGAGGACGGCGTGCTGCAAATAACTGCCAGAGCCGAGGACCGCCCCTGCCCATGGTACGAGGAGGGAAGCAAGGACTGGAAGCACAACCGCAAGCGAATAGAATGCACGTCGGCCTGCGTCAAGACCTTGGGGTTGCACGAATTCCTGTACGGCCGGATTCTGGTTAGGGCGCGCATCCCGGCAGCCCGCGGTTCATGGCCGGCAATATGGATGCTTGGCAGCAAGGAACAGTACGGGTGGCCTTCGTGCGGCGAATTGGACATAATGGAATTCTATGAACCCAAAGGCGTGCGTTCCATCCTGGCCAATGCTTGCTGGGGCAATGACAAGGGAGGCAGCGTGTGGAACACCAAGATAGTGCCATTCACTCATTTCACCGAAAAGGATTCCCTTTGGGCAACACGGTTCCACGTGTGGCGCACGGACTGGGACGAGAACTATATCCGCATCTACCTGGACGATGAACTTCTCAACGAGATAGACCTCAGCAAGACCGTCAACGGCAAGCACGGACATGGCGACAACCCCTTCCACGCTCCCATGCACCTGCTGCTGAACATGGCGATGGGCAGCTCCGGCGGAAAGGTGGATGCCGAGGCTTTGCCTATGAGATACGAGGTGGACTACGTGAGGGTGTATCAGAAATAGGCCGCTTGTTCAAGCGTGACCTTGAGTCCACACTCCTCGGTTACTCACGTCAGGGATAGCAAAAAAAATGCGTTTTGCTTTGCTATCCACTCACTTAATCGTAACTTTGCACACGGAAATATAACAAGAAGAAAACTATGCAACCGTTTCTTATTTACAATACTTTAACCCGTCAGAAGGAGCTGTTCCGCCCCTTGGTGGAGGGTCGTGTGGGCATGTATGTATGCGGCCCCACGGTTTATGGCGACGCACACTTGGGACATGCACGTCCCGCCATCACGTTCGACTTGCTCTATCGCTACCTTCTGCATCAAGGCTACAAGGTGCGCTATGTGCGGAACATCACCGATGTGGGTCATCTGGAACACGATGCCGACGAGGGTGAGGACAAGATAGCAAAGAAGGCTCGTCTGGAACAGTTGGAACCCATGGAGGTGGCACAGTATTATACCAACCGTTTTCATGAGGCCATGACAGCACTCAATTGCCTGCCGCCCAGCATAGAACCCCATGCCACGGGGCATATCATAGAGCAGCAGCAGCTGGTACAGCAAATAATGGACCACGGTTATGCCTACGAAAGCAACGGTTCCATATACTTCGACATAGAGAGATACAACAAGGATTTCAAGTATGGCATTCTTAGCGGCCGCTCTTTGGAGAATATCAAGGATGCCAGCCGCGACACCCTGTCCGGTGTAGGAGAAAAGCGCAACCAAGCGGACTTCGCCCTGTGGAAGAAGGCCAGCCCGGAACACATCATGCATTGGCCAAGCCCATGGAGCGAGGGATTCCCAGGATGGCATTGCGAGTGCACGGCCATGGGACGCAAGTACCTGGGCGAACGATTCGACATCCACGGTGGCGGTCTGGACCTGGTGTTCCCGCACCACGAATGCGAGATAGCACAGGCCCTGGCAAGCCAAGGACATCCCATGGTGACGTATTGGATGCACAACAACATGATCACCATCGATGGAAAGAAGATGGGCAAGTCTTACAACAACTTCATTACCCTGCCGCAATTCTTTGCCGGGGAACACGAACGCCTGGAACGCGGATACTCGCCCATGACCATACGCTTCTTCATCCTACAGGCCCACTACCGCAGCACTGTGGACTTCAGCAACGAGGCCTTGCAAAGTGCCGAAAAAGGTCTGGCACGCCTGATGGAGGGGTGGAAAGCACTCAAGCGACTGAAAGAGGGACAAAAGGTGAAAGGACAGCCATGGGTGGAGATGTCATACGTGGATACCCTGCGCCAGAACTGCTACGATGCCATGAACGACGATATGGCTTCGCCGCTTGTCATCAGCCACTTGTTCGACGCTTGCCGCATGCTGAACACCGTCATGGACAAGAAAGCTTCCATCAAGGAGGACGTGGTGGCCGCCCTTGCGGAAGTATTCCATATCTTCGCTTTCGACATTCTTGGACTGTCCGAGGCAGAGGAAGGAAGCAACAAGGCACGTGAGGAGGCCTTCGGAAAGGTTGTGGACATGGTCCTGGAACAACGTCTCCAGGCCAAGGCCGAAAAGAACTGGGCATTGTCCGACAAGATTCGCGACGACCTTGCAGCATTGGGCTTCGATATAAAGGACACGAGCGACGGTTTCACCTGGTCATTAAACAAGTAATACCCCACCAATAGCATATCATGCCAGCAACACTCAGATTTCAGGTTATAGAGGAAGCCTTCGGCAAGAGGGCTATAGACGTTCCAACACCCAAGGAGCGTCCGGGTGAGTTCTTTGCCAAATATGTGTTCAACAAACAAAAGATGTTCAAGTATCTTCCCGTGGATGTCTACGAGAAGATGTGCGACGTGATAGACAAAGGCTCCACACTGGATCTGAAGACTGCGGATGCTGTTGCCGAGGGCATGAAGCGATGGGCCATGGAGCTGGGCGTGACACACACGACCCATTGGTTCCAGCCGCTTACGGAGGGTACGGCCGAGAAGCACGACGGCTTTGTGGAGCATGACTGGAAGGGCGGCATGGTGGAGGAGTTCACCGGCAAGCAGCTTGTACAGCAGGAGCCGGATGCCAGCAGCTTTCCCAACGGCGGCATGCGTTCCACCTTCGAGGCACGCGGATACAGTGCCTGGGACCCGGCCAGTCCCGTCTTTGTGGTGGGCGACACATTGATGATACCCACCGTGTTCATATCTTATACTGGCGAGGCACTGGACTACAAAGCTCCGCTGAAGAAGTCCATCAAGGCCGTGGGCAAGGCCGCCCTGGACGTGGCACGCATGTTCTACCCCGAGATTAGCAGCGTCAAGAGCAATCTGGGATGGGAACAGGAATACTTCCTTGTGGACGAGAGCTTCTATTCCGCACGACCCGACCTGCTGATGACAGGGCGCACGCTCATGGGCCACAACTCGGCCAAGAACCAGCAGATGGACGACCATTACTTCGGTTCCATACCATCACGTGTGGTATCTTTCATGAAGGACCTGGAAATACAGGCGTTGGAACTTGGCATCCCCTGCAAGACGCGCCACAACGAGGCAGCTCCCAACCAATTTGAATTGGCTCCTATCTTTGAAGAGACCAACCTGGCCATAGACCACAACATGCTCATAATGGCCTTGATGAAAAAGGTGGCACGCAAGCACGGATTCCGCTGCCTTCTGCATGAGAAACCGTTCAAGGGCATCAACGGCAGCGGCAAGCACTGCAACTGGAGCCTGTCCACCAATACAGGCATCCTGCTGCACGCTCCCGGAAAGACACCCGTAGACAACCTGCGCTTCATCACATTCATCGTGGAGACGCTCATGGCTGTCTATCGCCACAACGGCCTGCTCAAGGCTTCCATTGTCAGTGCCACCAACACACATCGTCTTGGTGCACACGAGGCACCTCCTGCCATCATCAGTTCTTTCCTCGGACGCCAGCTGGCAGAGATACTGGAAAGACTGGAAAAAAGCGAGGACGATGATGTCTTCAACCTCTCCATACGCCAGAGCGTGATGTTGGACATACCTCAAATTCCGGAACTGCTGGTGGACAACACCGACCGCAACCGTACTTCTCCATTTGCCTTCACCGGCAACAGGTTCGAGTTCCGTGCCGTGGGTTCACAGGCCAACTGTGCAGCATCCATGATAGTGCTGAACACAGCCGTGGCCGAACAGCTGACAGACTTCAAGACGCGCGTGGACAATCTCATATCCACCGGCATGGACATGATGAAAGCCATATTGCGTGTGTTGCGCGAGGACATAAAGACCTGCAAGCCAATACACTTCGACGGCAACGGCTATAGCGAGGAATGGAAGCAGGAGGCAGCGCGCCGAGGACTGGATGTGGAAACCAGCGTGCCCCAAATATTGGACCAGTACCTGGCCGAGGACACCGTGGAGATGTTTGCCCGCATGAACATCTTCACACGTGCCGAGCTGGAGGCGCGCAACGAAATAAAGCTTGACACCTATACCAAGAAAATACAGATTGAGGCGCGCATCTTCGGCGACCTTTGTCTCAACCACATCATCCCTGTGGCCACGCGCTATCAGAGCCTGTTGCTGGACAATGTCTGCAAGGTGGCACAAGTCTTCCCGGCAGAACAGTCAAATATCATGAATGCTCCCAACATTGCACTGATAAAGAAGATAGCAGAGACCACGGCATTCATCACCGAGCATGTCCAGTCCCTCATAGATGCACGCAAAGTGGCCAACCGTCTGGAAACGGAACGGGAAAAGGCAATCTCCTACCATGACAACGTTGCTCCACTCATCGAAAAAATCCGTGAACAGGTGGATGAGTTGGAAATGATCGTGGATGACGAGCTTTGGCCCTTGCCGAAGTATCGCGAGATGCTATTCATCAGATAAGCCCAAGTTTGTTACCAACTGCGACATGGAACTGTTAGGTTCCAATGCGTCACCGGCCATTGGATTTATACGTACTGCAAGGCATCTGACAGCCAACAGTCAACAGCCGCCTTCGGGATAAAGACCACAAACAGAGGCTGTCTGACAAGTCCTATCTTAATGCTTTCACCATTGTCAGAAGGGGGGCTTGGAAATCATATAAAGCAGACTCGACCGCTGAAAATCAGCAGTCGAGACATCTGTTTTTACCTTATCCGAATTTTATCGGACAGCAATAATTTCAAGAGATTGGGCACGAATACTTATGATTAAGCATACAGAAAGAAAACGGCTTTTGTCATATCAAATCAAAGGAATACTATTCCATAATGAATTCACGGCGTTTTACCTTACCAGACTCATGACATCTATGGCATGGAGATTTAATCTCTTTGGTATCATTCCCGGTATAGAAATACGTTAAATTATATCCGCGTCCACAACATGCGCTACAGTCTTCCTCTATCTCCACATAATGCCCAGTAGGAGCAGATGGTTGCTCATATTCATATCCTGATGATGGCATAGGGGCAAAGGCATCATAATCATCTACAGAATATTCTGTTGGCATATCTAACGTCTCTGTCTCTGTGGTCTCCGAATCACCATCTGACACATAGTTTGGTATTATTGGAGTTGGCACATATTTTGGTTTATTACTATAGTATTGAACTACACCAACTACTGCCACTATAATACCGACAAGCTTAAACATGTCACGAATCATGCATCCTAATGGTGACGTGGGATTAAATACCCAATCTACAATGAAGCCAACCACTATTAATGCAATGCCTACAAATAACGTCTCCATACTTTAGTACTTCAATATATACCAATTTCCATTATAGGCAAAACGGCTTCTACCTTGTATGCAGATCCATGTGCCAAAGAAGTTTATATATCGTTGACCCTTATGCAGATAAATGGAGAACGTTCCCTTGCTGGTACCTGAGTCTACATAAACCTTTACAGAATACTGTGTGCGTGAATACGTTCCATCATTGGGCATTGCCATCTTCATAACGTTATTATTCATAGCATTAGTATTCATAGCGTTAGCTACTATCGCAACTGTTGTGCACAATATAAACACACTGATTATTTGCTTTAGCATAAATACATACCCTAAATACGTGTCGGGCACAACTTCTATTCATAAATGATACATGTATGCATGAATTGGTCTTTTTACTGTTGGACTTATACAGGCCATCATTATGCAGTTCTCACTTCATCTATGCAGTATTATTGTTAGTTCAATTTTATCGCACCAATAATAATCGTATAATTATAATCCTAATTATTCATGTCATTTTTTATGATAACCTTTGTAGTGACCACACTTACGGCAATATAACTTTTTCCACTCTTCACCGTTGGTGATGGGACTAAAACCAGAACAATTGCAACCCACTGTACCTGAGCAATACTTACCTTGCGAATGAACAGTGATAGCAACTTCGCTATCGTCTTCAAGACTAAGTTCCAAAGGAGAAGCATTCACTAAAGAACTCAACGCAAATGCTGTAATTGACATCACAACAACCAGAACTAATACTTTTTTCATTATTTACCTCCTCCACGCACTCCCATCATGGCATTTAGTGATACAAAAAAGCGTGAGAGTCATACTTGTCACTCGTTCCACTCGTTGAGGCCTTCGCATTGCCCAGATTCGTAGAATGAGCAACATGCAGAGGCCTCACGCAAATATGAAACTACTTACTGCGTCAACACTTTTGTAGCACGTAATAAGTATGAGTTACATATTTACAAGGCATCCACCGTTGCTGCAATCTTGACGAATCTTGAAGTTTGCGAAGTTTCAACGAGTCAAGAAAGAGCGTTCAGTAAACGCTTCCTTTATGTTCATCCACCAAACACAGACATTACTTTATGATAATGCAACAGCACCCTAGTGGATGGGGCAAAGGTAATAACATTTTCTAAAATACACAAGAAACAAGCAAAAAAACTGTGCAACAATGGTTTCAAAAGAAGAATACGTGGCTAATATGCAAAAAGAGTTTCGGAAAATCTGTCATGCTGTTTTTTTGTGGAATGATATTCCGAATGTGATAGACCTGTCATGCTTTTCTTGTTCAACGATATCTCCATGGTGGTGGCCCGCAATCTCTATCAAGGCAATCGTATCTGCCGTGGTGTTTTCGTACTTCATGGCATTCAGATATATGTTGTAATCTTCCAAAGTGTTGACATTTTATGGGAGGGGCTGTCCGAACCAATATCGCTGGTATGGTCAATTGTAATTCGTTTGTCCGTATTTTCCTGATTTCGTCATTGCGTACCCCAAAATTCATCATCAAACAGTTTCGCAGTCTTTTGGTACTTTGCCATGAGCATGGTCTTTGGGTAAACCGACTTGTTCCGTGGCATCAGTATCTGTATTGTCGTGACGGTTTGCGCCAAGGCAAGGGTATTGTCTACACTGAGTTTGATATCCGAGGCTTTAAGTATCCGATACAGTTCTTTGTGAACCTTCAATGCAACAAAGCAGATGCAGATGTGGGTTTCGATGCGCTTTCGGGTGAAATGGAACATGAGCCGTATCTCTATTTTCGACTTTGCAATGCGGAAAGCGTTCTCCAAGTTCCAAAGATTATGGCAGGCGACATAGACCTGTTCGGTGGGGATGTCGGTGTTGGTGAGGTAGACTTTCAGCCCATCCCAACGGGCATCTTCCTCAAATTTGTCGTAATTGATGGACACTTCCACGTTGCCTTTCATAGTGAGGAACTTGTTGTAACCGCGTTTGTTGATGTTTGCCTTCGTCAACCTGTTGCTTTTGTAGGCTTTCTCAAAATGTCTGATGCCTTTGTCGCGGTTGTAGGCTTCTTTCTTTGCCCTGTCGTCGGCATAGCCGACAAGCAGGCGCCGACCGCCGCCTTTCTCGTACGCCACCATCCGGCAGCCCTCCTTCAGCTGTTCCAGTATCCATCGGCGCACCTCGGCACTCTCGTTCTTTATCTTTGCGCCTATTATATACTTGTATCCCAATGTTTCAAACTCCTCAATATTGGTGTTGTTCATCAGACCGGAGTCAGCCACGATGATGAAGTCTTCCAGATTGTACTTTTGAACAAACTCTTTGATTGTGGGCAACATCGTATGCCCCTCGCACTTGTTGTCCTCGTGGATGCAATAGGCCGGCGGATAGCCGTCAAGACTCACCAGCAGGCCGAGGATTATCTGCTGATTGCTATGCCGCCCCTCCTTCGATAAGCCCGTCCTGCGCAAATCATCCTCACGGTCTGCTTCGAAGCAGAGAGTCGTCACATCATAGAAAAGGACACCGATTTGCCCACCGAGGATTCCAATGGTGTGTCTGACGCTGATATCCTGCACCAACTCATGCCGGTGATTGCTCAACCTGTCCAAGTAGCGGTATATCTTTGACAGGCTCACGTCATCGTCGAAGTGGCTCTTCAGATACTCTGCCATACTTGAATGATGAGCTAGACGGGACTTGACCAACTTGCAGAACACTTCATCCTCAATGCGATTGAAGAACACCAGGTCGAGAATCAGATCGGTGCCATTGATGAATATGTTGCTCACATTTGAAAGCACTTGCTCCACAATGGTCAGTTTGTCCTCACGTGCCTTACATTCTTTGCCAAATAATTCCAAACGTGGATGGCAACGCTGTTCTTCGAGGTCTATCCACTCACGACCTTGGGTTGCTAACTTTTCTATGGTCGCATCATCACGGCTGATGCCAATAGTAACCAACTCACGAACCTTGTTACAACAACGCTTGTTGTACCCGACCAATTCTTTCTCCTCTTTACAAACATATTTCGCTTTGCGTACCACAAAATCAGGGTACGCAAAGTCACAGCTATTTGATAATCAGACCAAGTATTTCAAGAGATTTTTTTGAGCTACGAAGTCAGGAGAGACTCGAATTCGTGAATATGCAGTCGTAAATTCACGAATATGCACCCCCTCTCCCGTTGCATCCCGCTTTGACTTGACAGAGAGCCTGATTGTCGATGTTTCGGGCATAGTTTTCTTTTTAACCCAAATCAACCATTGGATTTCCAATTCGTTTTGCCTTTATGTTCGTTCGTATTGCAACCGTTTTGTCGAAGGCATAGCGAGCTATGGCAAGACAAAACGAGAAGCAAGACGGTGAAGAGAAAGGCAAAACGGAGGAAAAGGCAACGTAAATCAGCAGATTTATACAAATTGACGCTATAATGGCCGATTTGGGTTTAATCCAAATTATTGGTGTCCGATAAAACTCAAAGGTTCCATCTGAAGTTCCTTTTGCTCCGGACAGCCGATATGTCAAACGCACAAAGGCTCTATTAAAAAGCAAAAATACGTAGGAAGGGTTCTAAACAAGCAAATATGACACTGTTGGATGACAAAGACATCAAGAAAGGAGCACTCTTTTAACGGATAGTAGACATACTACTGGGAATTGGGGGGCTTGTCAGAACATAAAACCTGTCAGAACGGAAGGTCAAACACGTTTATCGGACACCAATAAATCCAAATCGACCATTATGCTTGGGTTTATACCACCTTGCACGTCAGGATACCGCGGAAGAGTGCCACGGCATGGTTCTTCTTGTCTACAGGAAGCGCGGGAGTGCCGGCAAGCGGATACTTGATACCCATGCTTTCATACTTGTACTGTCCCATGGTGTGATAAGGCAGGATGTCCACTCGTTCCACAACACTGTATTGGGAAATATAACGGGCGGTAGCCGTCAGACGGGCATCGTCATCGTTGATACCAGGGGTCACCACATGACGCACCCACACCGGCTTCCCTATGGATTGAAGGTATTCCATCATCTGATGGTTGTGAGTACGGTGGTGGGCCGTGAGACGGTAATGCAGGTCGTCGTCCACCGTCTTGACATCCAGCAGGACCAAGTCGGTAACTTCCAATACCCTGCGGACGGCATCATTGAATATGACGCCGCTGGTATCCAAAGCCGTGTGTATGCCCTCGGCCTTGCACAGACGGAAATAGGCCTCCACGAAAGGTGCCTGCATCAGCGGTTCGCCACCCGTGCAGGTGACGCCGCCTGTCTTGATAAAGTTGCGATAGCGCAGTGTTTCTTCCAACAGCTGTTCAGGTGTCCATTCGTACTTCACCGCGGCCCGAGGATTCCACGTGTCGGGATTGTGGCAGAAGAGGCAACGCATGGGACAGCCTTGCATAAAAGCAAGGAAACGGATTCCAGGTCCATCCACGGTGCCAAAGGACTCCAGGGAATGGATGCGTCCAATCAAGGGTTGTGTATTCGATGTCATTTCGTCTTTGCTTTTATCCTGAATCGGTCATCAGGTTTCCAATCCGTTTTGACGTTATATTCGTCTCATTGCAACCGTTTTGCCGAAAGGCATAGCAAGCCACGGCAAGACTAAGGAAGCAATGCGGCGAAGAGAATGGCAAAACGTCTCTGCCATATCCTGATTATAGTGATTATTATATAGCCAATGCCCCTCACCTGCATATGTCGAGGGGAGGGGCATCATCGGTGTATAGTATCTTGTATCCCTTTCCGAGCCACATTATTGACTGGAGACTGCAATAATGCGTATGCTCCGGAAGGAGAGGAGATGCCAGACTACGGAATTACATGCACTGGTTGATGGTACGGCTGAGCACATCCAACTGCTGTTCGCGCGTCAGCTTGACGAAGTTCACCGCATAGCCGGATACTCGGATGGTCAATTGGGGATACTTCTCGGGATGCTCCATGGCATCTATCAGCAGTTCGCGGTCGAAGACGTTGACGTTGAGGTGCTGACCGCCATCCGGAGTGAAGTAACCGTCCATCAGGTTCACGAGGTTAGCCTTGCGGCTTTCTTCGTCCTTGCCAAGAGACGCGGGAGTGATAGCGAATGTGTAGGAGATACCGTCCCTTGAATGGTGGAAAGGCAACTTGGCAACGGAAGCCAAGGCAGCCACGGCACCCTTCACGTCACGGGCGTTCATCGGGTTGGCACCGGGTGCGAAAGGCACACCTGCCTTGCGGCCATCCGGAGTGGCACCCGTGTTGCGGCCATATACCACATTGGAAGTTATGGTCAAGAGGCTCTGCGTGGGAATGGCATCGCGGTAGGTGCGGTGCTGGCGCAGGTACTCCATGAACTTCTCGGTCAGCATCACCGCTATCTGGTCGGTCTCGTCGTAGTTGTTGCCGAAGGGGATGTATTCGCCTTCCTCTATCTTGTAATCAACGGCCAGACCGGCTTCGTTGCGTATGATACGTATCTTGCAGTTCTTCATGGCGGCGATAGAGTCGGTAACTATTGAGATACCGGCAATACCCGTGGCACGTGTGCGCTGAACGTCACCGTCGTGCAGAGCCATTTCAAACGCCTCGTAGTCATACTTGTCATGCATGTAATGGATAATCTTCAAGGCATTGACATAGGTCTTGGCCAGCCAACGCATCATCTGCTCGAAGCGAGGCCAGAACTCCTCAAAGGTAAGGTAGTCACCGGTGACGGGGCTGAAGCATGGGCCTACCTGCAGGCCGCTCATCTCGTCCTTGCCGCCGTTGATGGCATAGAGCATACACTTGGCCAGGTTGGCACGCGCACCGAAGAACTGCATCTGCTTGCCTATCTTCATGGGGCTGACGCAACAGGCTATGCCGTAGTCGTCGCCCAGGTCGGGACGCATCAAGTCATCGTTCTCGTACTGCAGTGCGCTGGTGTCGATGCTGACCTTGGCGCAATACTGCTTCCAAGGCTCGGGCAGACGAGTAGACCACAGGATGGTAAGGTTGGGCTCGGGAGAGGGTCCCATGTTGTAGAGAGTGTGCAACATGCGATAGTCGGTCTTGGTAACCATGCTACGGCCGTCTATGCCCATGCCGCCTATGCTGGCGGTAGCCCAGATGGGATCTCCGGAGAAGAGGTCGTTGTACTCGGGAGTACGCAAGAAGCGCACGATGCGTAGCTTCATCACCATCTGGTCGATCATTTCCTGGGCCTCGGCCTCGGTTATGATGCCTTTCTTCAGGTCTCTCTGAATATAGATGTCCAAAAATGCCGAGATACGGCCGATGGACATGGCTGCGCCGTCCTGGTCCTTCACGGCACCAAGATAGCCGAAGTAGGTCCATTGCACGGCCTCGCGGGCGTTGGTAGCAGGCTTGGTAACATCGAAGCCATAGGCCGCACACATCTTCTCAAACTCCTTTAGAGCGTTTATCTGGTCGGTAATCTCCTCGCGACAACGCACTATCTCCTCGGTGAACTCCTGTATGTCTATGCGCTTGTGAAAGCGTTTCTTCTCCTCTATCAGGTTGGCGGTACCGTACAGGGCTATGCGGCGATAGTCGCCGATGATGCGGCCGCGGCCGTAGGCATCCGGCAGACCGGTGATGATGTGGGCATGACGTGCAGCCTTGATATCATCGTTGTAAGCGGCAAACACGCCCTCGTTGTGCGTCTTGCGGTACTTGGTGAATATAGCCTTGGTGGCAGGATCCAGCTCATAGCCGTAGGCCTTCAGCGCAGCCT
Source organism: Bacteroides sp. (assembly GCA_023665805.1). Taxonomy (GTDB): domain Bacteria; phylum Bacteroidota; class Bacteroidia; order Bacteroidales; family Bacteroidaceae; genus Physcousia. The sequence continues at coordinate 40,875 of JAMPDJ010000018.1, forward strand.
CCACCATGCGTATGCCGCCCTTGGGGAAGATGCCGCGCTTCAAGGGAGCGTCGGTCTGCAAACCAACAATCACCTCGTTGTCCTTGTCTATGTATCCTGCACCGTATGTGCCTACGCTCTGTGGCAATTTTGTCTCTGCATCGTAGACCCCTTTCTCGCGTTCCACCTCGAACATCTTGGAGAGGATATCCCACAACTTCTTGGTCTTATCGCTGGGGCCGGCCAGGAAACTCTCGTCACCGTCATATGGCTCGTAGTTGTTCTGGATGAAGTCACGTACGTCTATCTCGTGCTTCCATGCCGTACCCTTGAAATCATTCTGTAGGTTCTGCAATTGCATAAGCTAATATTTTTTAAGCGGTTAATGTCTATTTCAATACGCGTACAAAGGTACAACTATTTTGTAACAATTACAAAAATCAAGAACAAAAACGGTTAAAAAAACAGTTACCTTATGCTAAAAACACATGCCATCTTAGTGCATATAAAAACAAATTGTCGTACATTTGCACCGTTTTAACGATAATATGTCACAAAAATGCAGACAAAGACTAACAAAATTAACGTTGCAGTCATCGGATACGGCAATATTGGTAAGTATGCCGTTGAAGCTCTGGAAGCAGCTCCCGACATGGCGATTGCAGGCATTGTCCGCCGTTGCGGCAGCGAGAACTGCCCTCGCGAGATAGCAGACTATCCCGTGGTGAGCGATATCAAGGAATTGAAGGACGTGGATGTGGCCATACTGGCAACTCCCACGCGCAAGGTGGAGGAGCATGCCCTGGAGTGCCTGAAGCTGGGCATCAACACTGTGGACAGCTTTGACATCCACGGGCTCATCGTGGACCTCCGCCGCACGTTGGACACCGCAGCCCGCGAGCACGGAGCCGTGAGCATCATCTCGGCCGGCTGGGATCCGGGATCCGACAGCGTGGTGCGCACCCTTTTGGAGGGCCTTGCACCCAAGGGCCTGACCTATACCAACTTCGGTCCGGGTCGTTCCATGGGTCACAGCGTGTGCGTGCGTTCCAAGGAAGGTGTCCGCAACGCACTGTCCATGACCATCCCCGTCGGCGAGGGCATCCATCGCCGCATGGTATATGTGGAGCTGGAGGACGGCGCCAATCTGGAAGATGTCACCCGCGCCATCAAGGCAGACCCCTACTTCGCCTCCGACGAGACACACGTCTTCCAGGTGGAAAGCGTGGATGCCCTGAACGATGTCGGCCACGGCGTGAACCTGGTGCGCAAGGGTGTGAGCGGACAGACACACAACCAGCTGTTCGAGTTCAACATGAAGATAAACAACCCCGCACTCACCGCCCAGGTGCTGGTGAACGCAGCCCGCGCCACCATGTGCCAGCAGCCCGGTGCCTACACCATGATAGAGATTCCCGTGATAGACTATCTGCCAGGCGACCGCGAGGAGATTATCCGACACCTCGTCTGACCACAGGCACACATACACATTGCAGGCCAAGGCCTATACCTTAATTATATACCGTGCCTGTGGCCATGCAACACGTTTAGACAAACACATCATACACCCCGAAAGCCCATGTCGGTCTCTCGGGGTGTATTGCGTTTTCGGACATGATGCGGCCGGCTGCCCCCATCGGCCCAAACACAATCTTGTCCTGCATATCCTTCAATATGCATGGATTCGAACTTGTGGCAAAACGATATCATCCAATTACTGGTCCAAGGGCGGATAAAGGACAAGAAGAATGGAGGAAAAATGCTTCCATGCGCTGTGCCCTTGAGAAGACCCGCCTTTAACTATAGTATTGTCGCACCTTTGGCCATAGTATTGTCGAGGGCACGGGCATAATATTGTCGAGGTGCCGACAATACGGATGAACTGCCCCCTAAAAGTTTTTGTACAACTTTTGGGGTGCAGTTCACATCTTGTCTGAGTCAAAATGCAGGCAGCAAATCACAGACAAGACAGCGACTGTGCAATCACATCTATTTAACCCGAATCGGTCATTAGACTTCCAATCCGTTTTGCCTTTATGTTCGTGCGTATTGCAACCGTTTTGTCGAAGGCATAGCGAGCTATGGCAAGACCAAACGGGAAGCAAGACGGCGAAGAGAAAGGCAAAATGGAGGAAAAGGCAATATAAATCAGATGATTTATACAAAGTGACGTTCTAATGACCGATTTGGGTTTAATCCACCGGATATTAAAGCTGTAAAATGCAACCGCCAAAACTCAAGAGACCAGTGAAATTCTGCGCACAAGGTATCCGATCACTATGATTATCATGGTGACGAGTTCTGATGCCGGGATGGACAGCCATAAGCCTGGAACACCTACGATTTCAGGCAGCACAATAAATCCGGGCACCATGAAGATTATTCCCCTCAGCACCATATAGACTATTGAACGTGTTGCACGTTCACAGCTCTGATAATATCCGATGAAGGTTATATTCAAAGCAAAAGGCAATGCGCACAGACCAAGCATCGGCAAGCCCGCCTTGGCTATTTCATAGGCATGTGCTGTGGAATCAAGGAATATGCCGGCTAAGATTCCGGAACCGGCCCACATGCAAAAAGTTATTGCCACGCCGCAGAATACCGCAGCAACAAGCGCGACATTCAACGCCTGACGGACGCGTTCCGGCTGACCTGCGCCGTAATTGTAACTTATGATTGGTTGTGACGACAGTGCCACGGCATTACTGATAGAAAAGATGAGCGGAAACAGATAGCACCCGATACTGAAGGCGGCCACGCCATCTTCGCCAAGGAATGACAGGAACATATAATTACCTGTAATCATCATCACTCCGATGGCAAGCTCGGCAATTAAAGTGGCCAAGCCTATTTTAGCCATATAGCAGGTGTTGCGCAACGACAATCTGAGCGACTTCATAGTCATGCGCAGCCGGTAGAATTTCAATTTATCGGAGAAGAACAGAAAGTATGCCACAACCATCGTCCCTGCCAAGATGCAAGATATGGAGGTTGCCATCGAAGCGCCTTTAATTCCCAGCCCGAGAGGAAAAACCATATACCAGTCAAGAAATATATTGAACACCGCTCCCACTATCTGCACCGACATTGCATAGCGCGGGGAGCCGTCAAGGCGTATCAGCATCATGCCAGCGCATTGCAGATAAAAGAACATAAGCCCCGGCAGAAGCCATAGCAGATAATCTTTGGCCAACTCCTCGAGACACGGACTACATCCGAGCAGATACAATATCGGCCGGGTAAAGAGCAGAGAGGCGAGTATTACTATGCCGAATATGACAGCACCGGCAATATAAGCCTGGGTCATGATGATTCTCGCCGCCTTTATGTTTCCCTCCGCAATTCTTATGCCACCGATGACAGATGCACCAATGCCAAACATCAGTCCTATCCCCGCGCATAACAGGAACATGGGTGCTACAATGTTGATGGCAGCCAGGGCATTGCTGCCCACGCCATGACCAACAAACATGCCGTCGCATATATTCAGTGCAGAATTAAACACCATTCCTATCAATGTAGGGAAGAACATGGCACTAAACAGCCTGTTGATTTTTCCGTTGCCGAAATCAAGTTTATCTCTATCCATATATTTGTCGTTTATCCATTATCAATAAACCGGATGCAAAGTTACTGACTTTACAGCAATTGAAAACGGTGCATCGGATTCTTTTTATAACCCGATTTGGTTTTCCATTCTGTCCTCCCCCCCAACTTTACAGAAGGAAAAGCCATTATAGAAAGAATAAACCCAAATCGGTCATTAGAGCGTCAATTTTTACAAATCAGCTTATTTGTATTGCCTTTTCCTCCGTTTTTCCCTTCTCTTCGCCGTCTTGCTTCCCGTTTCGTCTCGCCATAGCTCGCTATGACTTCGACAAAACGGTTGCAATACGAACGACTGTAAGGACAAAACGGATTGGAAATCTAATGACCTATTCAGGATTAACTAATTCCCAAAGCTTACCCATCACTACCTACTTAAGGAAGTGACGGAAAATTCCCGCTTATTATGCGCAATACCCAATTTTAGGACGACTGCACAGAACGGGAGCCTTCGACTTGGGGATGTCGCATGAACGAATCAACGACAACGATTCCGTATCTACATTGCCTGTGCTGACAACACGGAATGCCATCGAAGGCAGAATTTCAGTTTGAATCAAATTGATGACATGGCGGGCATTGCCGAAGGTTCGGTTGCGGTTCCGGCAGTCATCCGCCAGCCGAGACGACAGAGAGGCCTTCGCATCAGGAGTTAAAGAATAATGGTTTCGCGCAAGGTATCGCTCGGCAATCTCCACAAGCTCGGTTTCAGAGAAATCTTCGAACAAATAGATGTTAGACTCAGGAATACGTGATTTCAAACCGGGGTTCATGTCAAACATACGCCGCATCTCGTCAGTATAGCCTGCGAGAATCAACATCCAATCTCGCTTGGACTCATCAGCAAGTGCTGTCATCAGAGCTTCAATAACGAATCTCCCGGGGTCACGGGGATCATCGGGCTGATACAACTGATAAGCTTCGTCAATGAAGAGGATACCTCCCTGAGCCTGTTCTATTGCTTCCGAAGTATTGGTTTCTTCATTACTATAGTATGGACCAAGCAAAGTGGCACGTTCTTTTATGACAACGTGACCTTTACTGAGAATTCCAGCCCGGCGAAGCATAAGCCCCATGCGCTTGGCCACAGTCGTCTTACCGGTTCCTGGAGAGCCACAGAACATTGCATGAAGCGGAAGGCCAATGGCGGGCAACGCATGCTCTTGCCGTTCCTTGTTGAAGGCAACAAGCTTCTCGTAAGCCAGCAATTTGTCCGTGACGGAACGTAGTCCTGTCAGATTGTCCAAGGCCTTCAGCGGAGAAACGGCTTCTTCATTTTCCGGCTGTGACGCTTCTTCATCAGGAACCTCCGTGTCTTCTACTTCTTCATCCGCAGGCTCTTCAGGTCCCTGCTGAGAAGATATGAACTCCTCAAGTGCCTTTTCAAAGACATCATCGGTTAGAGGCTTGGATTCGTCCTCCTGACAACGGTCAACGGTATTCTTAAACCTTTCGGCCGTATCACGAAGCGAGTATTCTTCGAATGGGTCCAGATATTGTGCATACCACGGTCCGTATGCGGTATCGCCATCGGTGTTGAATACTATCCCGGCGACCGCGACATCGAAGCATAGCAGTTCGGCATAGCAAACTCCTTTCTTTGACCGGGTCATGTACACAGGCGCAGACACGCGGTACATTTCAGGACAAGCATCATCCTCGTCATCCATGGGGGTGACGAACGCCGACTCAATCGTGCCATCCGGGAAATACGTCCTCACCTCCATTTCCGGCATGAAAGCAGGAGGCGCGACCGAATCTTCACACACGAAATGGAATCTGACATGATGATATGTCATGAGATCCGCGTCGAATGACTTATAGAGGGCACCGGAAAAATTCGGTTCTACGCCCGCATACATCGGGGTTAGAATTTCCGCAATATACGAATCGCCGTGGAATTGACGGAAGAAACGGATTTCTTGTTCGCCAAGCAGACGACCGGATTTCTTGTCCCTCACTGTCACGACGTATGGATGGGTGAAATCCACTTTGTCGAAATCAATGGGCAGGCACACATGGGAGTTGCCATAGATTTCACCCTCCTTAAGGTTGACGGAAACAGTTGCCATAGCCCTTTGCTTTGGCTGCACTGGCCCACGAGTGACGGGCAACATACATGGTCAGTGGTATGTTGATGCCTGCCATTTCGGCAATCTTTTTCAAGCTATGATTGATGTTGTAACCGGTATTGCGGTAGGCACATCGCTCGTTGATACCCTCAGTCTTGATGATGGGTAGGAGATATGGCGTCGGATTGCCTGGGTATTTGTCGAGGATAGCTTGCATCTCCGGAGTCCATTTTATTGTCAACAGCTGCCCCGTCTTTCGGCGGCGGTAGACTACATAACCGCTTTTCAAGTCGGATTTTTTTAGAAAAGTCATGTCAATGAAACTCATGCCCCTGAGATAGAAACTCATCAGAAACATATCACGGGCATAGTCTAACGCAGGAAAGAGAGACAAGTCCAAGACCTTTATATTCTTGACCTGCAAAAGTGGCAAAGCGCGTTTAACGGTTTTGCCAACTCCCGTATAGACACGGCGGAAGGGATTGCGGTTTTCGATAACGTCATCTTCGACTGCACGATGATACACGGCCCGAAGTATACGTGTGTAGAATGAGATGGTATTCGGAGAATTGCCCCGCTGCTTGTGCCATGCTTCGTATGCCTCCATAATCTCGGATGTCAGGCAATCAAGCATTATGTCTTCGTCTTTACAAAACTTCTTGAAGCTGTTGAGGGCCGCCGTGTATGTTTCAGAGGTTCTTGTTTTTCCGTTCTGCTTGAACTTGATTATCAAGGTCTTCATGAAATTGAACAGCGAGTATTCTTTCGCATACCTGCGGAACTCGTCAATCACGTCATCAACCGTGTATGACACCTCCTCGGCATCAAGTTTTGTGTAAATTTTGTTTAGCCGTTCCACATCCCGGCAGATTCCTTCACGGATGGAGAGAATGAGCGATTTTCTCTCGCCAGACAGCTTTGTCGTTACCATAGCGCGGACTTCGTCCCATTCTTCGGGCAAGACATGATACTCTGTGTTGAGCTGGCGAACTTTCCGTTCATGGATGATCTGATAGTAGATTGCTCCCTCATGGCCGGCAATCTTGGATGGTCGGTATTTTATTTTTATCGAGGCCATAATATATTGTTTTTTAATCTTGCCAATCAGCTGCAAGAATACCATGCCCATGATAAAATGATACAGGAATCGAGACACAGGGACACCGTGCATCCCCCGTATCTCAATTGCAAAATGACGTAAAGAAGGCTACCTGCCGCACATAGACAACGCCCAAGCACTTGCTGTGCCCCCCAGTGTGGACGCACGTGGTACGCCTATCCGTTCTTCAGGACATCTTCCTGGTCGGGTGCGGAGGGTTCAGGGGTGGCATCAGGATTGAACGGGTCGAAAGGATGCATGCCGTCCTTCTTCATACGGTCCAGGTAATAGGCCAGCTTCTCCAGGAACGCGGCGTATGATTTCCTGTGCGGCAAAGCCCAGGCTGCTTCGGCCACGGCAAACAGACGCGGGAAGACCATGTAATCCAACCGTTTGCCATCGGCAATGCGCTCTGTCCACACAGAATACTGGATGCCAAGCAACTGGTGCTCGTGCCCTTGCGCCAGGTTCATGACGGGTTCGGGAAAGCTGTAGACATTCTCCAGAAGGTTGACCCCGTCGCGCCGCCCCACCCTGTGGGACGGAAGCTGTATGAAGTCTCCGTACATGGGACGGCGTGGCGTCATTATCACCCTGTAGCCTTTCTCCAAGGCCTTGACCAACTGTTGCCGGCGATCATGCCTCCACCACATGACCACGGCCTTTTGAGGAGACACGCCGGCATCCACTATCTCGTCCCATCCTATCATCGTCTTTCCCTTGGAGGCTATCAGGTCTGCCGCACGGCGTACGAAGTAGTGCTCCAATCCAGTTTCGTTGCCCAACTGCTTGTCCCGGATGAAGTTCTGTATCTCCGGATCGGTATACCAGCTCTGGTTGCCGTAGTGCACCTCGTCTCCGCCTATATGTATATATGGTGCGGGGAACAAGGTCACGATTTCGTCCAGGATGTTGCTGATGAGTTCAAACGTCTCCTCCTTACAGGGATGAAAGGTAAATCCCTCCCAGCGTCCCTTACCGCCACCCGAAACTTCCGGATACGCCCTGCACAGGGCCGAAGCGTGTCCGGGCATGTCGAATTCCGGCACCACCATGATATGCCGTTCGGCGGCATAGGCCACTATCTCCCTGATGTCCTCCTGAGTGTAGAACCGAGGTTCGGCCTTGGGATCGTGCCAGTTTCCCGTAGCCCCGATGGTGGTGAGTTTTGGATACCGCTTGATTTCTATACGCCATCCCGGCTCGTCCGTCAAGTGCCAGTGAAAGACATTCATGCGCAGCGAGGCCATGATGTCAAGATATTGTTTCACTTTTTCCTTTCCAAAGAAATGACGGCTCTCGTCCAGCATGAAGCCTCTCCATGCAAAACGCGGATTGTCATGGATGCGGCAAACGTCCAATCTGCCCTTTCCGTAGCGAATCATCTGCAAGAGGACCTCCTTGGCGTAGAACAGGCCGGACTCCGAAGAGGCACACAGGACGATGGTGTCGTTGCCGATGTCCAACGTGTAGGCTTCGTCCGGCATAGTACCTTCGGGGGATTGCAGGAACATGACCACCGTCTTCTTCTCCTTTGTTGTCTTGCACATGCCCGTCTGTCTCCATTCATTCCGGAACTCCTTGCCCAACTTGCCGGCATACGGTCCATGACAGACTGTTTTCACCTTGCCGCTCAGTTCCACGCTGCCTCCGGATTCCTGCAACGATGCCACCGTTGGCAACAGGATACCCTGTGTACGGGCGGCACATGCCATGCAAAGGCACAGAATGATGACGTAAACTCTTTTCATACTGATTTATCTGTTTGACGTAATACTACTCTTGATGTCGGTCCCGCACTCCAGGAAGCGAATGCCCCTGTAGTCGGGGACGAGTATTCGCGAATATACGGATAAGAATTCACGAATATGCAAATGAACATTCACGAATATGCAAGCGGACATTCGCGAATATGTTCCTACGACGACACAAAGTCCGAAATCCGCATACACTTTACAGCCACCCCTCCTGCTTGTACCACTGTATGGCAGCCTTCACTCCGCGCTCCAGATTCCATTCCGGATCGTAGCCAAAGTCTCTACGGGCAGGATCTATGTCGCAACGCCAGTTGCGCTGCGACAGGATGTTGTACTTGTCCTCGTTCAGCACTATCATCTTGCCTGTCATGCGGCCTATGCGTCCGCCGACATGGCAGATGGCCTTCAGCATCCACTTGGGAGCCTTCAGGCGCAATACCCAAGGTCCCCCCAATTCCTTTTGGATGAGGTCCGAAAAGCGGCGGGAACTGTAGATGTGGCCGTCGCTGAGGAAATAGGCATTGCCCAGGGCTGCCGGCGAAGTCATGCTGCGGAACACAGCCTGCACCACATCGTCGACATACACGAATGTCAGTTCCTGCGGTCTGTATCCGACGGCAAAGTCGGTATGTCCGGCTATGCTCCGGGCCATCACGAAATAGTCTTTTTCCCTGGGACCGTATACACCGGTCGGACGCAAGATAACGTAGGGAAATGACTTGGGGTCCAACTTCGTCAGGTACATCTCGGCACTGAGCTTGCTCATGCCGTAAGCGGTGTTGGGGGCTGGGGTATCGGACGACAGTATGGGCCTGTATATGGATTCCTCCTCGGAAATCTCCGTGCCGCGCCCGTATTGCCCGGAAGGAGTTTTAACGGGAGTCTCGCGTATGGCGCCGAAAACGCTGAGCGAACTGATGAAGACAAAACATCGCGGCACCATGTCCGTCTCCTGCAGGGCCTCTATCAGATTGGCCGTACCGTGAGCGTTGGTACGGTAGAAATCCTCCACGCACATGCATTTGGTAGCACCTGCCGCATGCACTACGTAGTCCCAGGGACGACCGCCCATTTCGGTGCGCAGAGCCTGCAGCTGGCTTTTCAGCATTGCCTTGTCATTGAGGTTCAACAGGGCAAACCGTATGCGCTCGTCCTTAAGATAGGCTCGCGAACTGCCGTTCCTCACGCCTGCCCACATCTCGTAGCCACGCTCCAGTCCTCCGGACACTATGAAACTGCCGATGAAGCCACTGGCTCCCGTAACCAATACTTTTTCCATATCTATCGTAGCAATAATATACGGGCAAAGATAAGGAAAATAAATGAAGTTCACCCGCAGGACGAAAAAAAAGCGTATATTTGCATCAACTAATCCCTCTCGGGCAAGCCCGACACAAACTAACCGACACATCACCATGTCCAAGAAGAAGACCGGAGGCAAGTACCTCAAAAAAAGAGACCTCATGCAGATGTTGATAGACTTGTTCCAACGCCATGCAGGCGAAGTCTATAACTTGAAAAGTATATTCAGGGACCTCCAGCTCACCACACATCCCGGAAAGATGCTTTGCGTGGACTGCATAGAGGACCTGATGGCGGACGACTATATCAAGGAGACGGACAAGTACTGTTACACGCTGAATGCCATATCGCAGGTGATGGAAGGGGTCTTCCGGCGCAAGTCCAATGGCAAGAACACTTTCGACCCCACCGACGGCAGCGAGCCAATCCTGGTGGCCGAGCGCAATTCCATGCATGCCATGGACGGCGACATAGTGAAAGCCTCCATGCTGGCACGACGTCGCAACCATGTGCGCGAGGCACAGGTCATAGAGATTGTCAAGCGTTCCGACAAGCAGTTCGTAGGTACACTGAAGGTAAGCAAGGACTATGCCTACCTGGTGACCGAGGACCGCACACTGGCCAATGACATATTCATCCCCAAGGCCTGTCTGAAAAAGGGCAAAAACGGCGACAAGGCCGTGGTGAAAGTGACCGAATGGCCCGAAGGAGCCAAGAACCCCGTCGGCAGGGTGACGGACATCCTTGGCCGCACGGGAGAGAACAATGCCGAAATGCATGCCATACTGGCAGAGTTCGGCCTTCCTTATTCTTATCCCCAGAACGTGGAGTCCATAGCCGACCGCATCCCCACTGAGATTCCGCAATCCGAGATAGACCGCCGCCGGGACATGCGCGACGTGCTGACATTCACCATTGACCCGCACGATGCCAAGGATTTTGACGACGCCATCAGCATACGCATTCTCAAAGATGCCGGTGACGAGGAGAAGTCCATATACGAGGTGGGCGTGCACATTGCCGATGTCAGCTACTATGTCACAGAGGGTTCGGCCATAGACAAGGAAGCCCTCAAGCGTGGTACCAGCGTCTATCTGGTGGACCGTACCATACCCATGCTGCCCGAGAGCCTGTGCAATAAATTGTGCTCGCTCCGCCCAGACGAAGACAAACTGACATTCAGCGTCATCTTCAGGATGAACGGCAAGGCGGAGGTGAAGGACTGGGAGATCATACACACTGTCACACGAAGCAACCGCCGCTTCAGCTACGGACAGGTGCAACAGATACTGGAGGAAGAGCACGAGGCCAGCCAGGAAGATTACAATGCCCCTGGCGACGTCCTTGTACCGATAGAGGACCATGTGCCCTCCACCACTTTCGACCCAGGCACCGAGGAACGCAAGCTCCTCCTGCAACTCAACCGCATGGCCAAGGCATTGCGCAAACGGCGTTTTCAGGCCGGTGCCGTGGACTTCGACCGTTGCGAGGTGCGCTTCAACATCGATGACAAGGGCAAACCTGCCAGCGTTTACTTCAAGGTGGCCAAGGATGCCAACAAACTGGTAGAGGAATTCATGTTGCTGGCCAACCGCACAGTGGCCGAGAGCATAGGCAAGGTTCCCAAGAACCAGAAGGCCAAGGTACTGCCCTATCGCATACACGACACCCCGGATCCTGCCAAGCTGATGAGACTGGGCGAATTCGTCAGCAAGTTCGGATACAAAATCAAGACCCAGGGAACCAAGGGAGATATTTCCAAGAATCTCAACCGCCTCCTGAGCGAAGTGCACGGCAAGGCCGAGCAGAACGTCATAGAAATGGTGACCCTGCGTGCCATGATGAAAGCCAGATACAGTGTCCACAACATCGGACACTATGGCCTTGCTTTTCCATACTATACCCACTTCACTTCGCCCATCCGTCGTTATCCCGACCTGATGGTGCATCGTCTTCTTACCAAATACGCCACCGGCGGCCGAAGCGTGAACCCTGTGAAATACGAGGAACTGTGCGAACAATGCTCTGATGCAGAGCAGACGGCCGCCCAGGCCGAACGCGCCAGCATCAAGTACAAGCAGGTGGAGTATATGAAGGAGCATCTCGGCGAGACTTTCCAGGGAACCATCAGCGGCGTGACCGAGTTTGGGCTATTTGTGGAGGTGAACGAGAACAAGTGCGAAGGCTTTGTGCCACTGCGCGATCTGGACGACGACTACTACGAATTCGACGAGAAGAATTTCTGCCTGCGCGGACGTCGCCGAAACCGCTTCTACCGCTTGGGGGATGAGGTGTATGTGCAGGTGGCACGTGCAGACCTCTACCGCAAGCAGCTGGACTACAAACTTGTGCAACCGAATCAGAAAGGCTGATTCATACCTTAATACACTAACATGGGAGCGGGCGTCGCCCTCCCGGCACATAAGACAAATAAAATTCCCATCATGCCACTGACACTTGTCCAAAAGCAGAAGCTTGCCCAAGAGCAGGTGCAAATCCAGTCAGCCATGCAGGTCTTGGCTTCCAAACTGACCGAACTGCCATTGGAGGGCTTGCGCGATCGTGTGGCCAACGAACTGGCAGAAAATCCCTATCTGGAGGCTTCGACCGGCGAACATGCCGAAGCAGACTTGCAAGAATCTTCCGATGCGGATACTTCTTATGGTACCGATGGCTACGATGCCCGACAGGACTATTCCTCCGAAGACGATATTCCGGACTATCTCCTACATTCTTCTCATGGCAATGCCGATGAGCCGGAGGGGGGAGGCATGGAAAGCGCCGACAGCCGTTCCTTCTACGACCAGCTGATGGAACAGGCCGGAGAATATGCCATACCCGATCATGACAGGCAGATACTGGAATACATCATAGGCAATCTGGATGACGACGGCCTGTTGACCAAGCCGCTATTCCAATTGGCTGACGAGTTGAGCATCTACCACTATTGTGACACCAGTCCGGAAGAGGTGGAGCGCATTCTGCACATATTGTGGCAGTTCGACCCTGCAGGCGTGGGAGCACGTTCCCTACAGGAATGCCTCATCATACAGTGCAAGCGCAAGGGGCACCGCAGTTCCCCGGGACACACCACATTGTTGCTGAAGGTATTGGAACAGAACTGGGACGAAATAACGCACAATCGTTGGGATATCATCTCCCGCAAGCACGACCTTACGGAACAGCAGACACAGCAGTTGCGCCAGGATATCAGGCGGCTCAATCCTCGGCCGGGCAGTTCCATGGGAGAGAAAGCGTCCTCGGCCGAGACACATATCACGCCTGACATAATCGTACGTGTGGATTCTGACGGAAACATAGACCTTACTCTCAACGACGGAGACCTGCCCACCCTGTCTGTAAGCGAGGATGCCATGGAAATGATGGACGAAAGTTTTGTGCGCGACTATGTCAGTCGCGGCCGTCTCTTCATAGGTGCCATACTGCAACGTCGCCACACCATCATGCACACCATGCAGGCCATTATCCGCTTGCAGAGACAGTATTTCCTAACAGGAGACGACAACCTTCTGCGTCCCATGCGCCTGGAGGACATCGCCTCTGTCACACATCAGGACTTAAGCACCGTGTCGCGCGTGTGCAACAGCAAATATGTCGATACTCCATACGGAATACGTCCGCTCAAATGGTTCTTCTCCACCTCCGTCAAGACAAACGAGGAAGATGCCTCGGTACGCAAGATACATGGTGCACTGCGGAATCTGGTGAACACCGAGGACAAGAGTCGCCCGTTATCCGACGACACCATTACAGAACTGCTCCGTCAGCAGGGCTTCGATGTGGCGCGCCGCACCGTGGCCAAGTACCGTGAGCAACTTGGTATTCCCACCAGCAGAATGAGACGAGAATGAAACACCTTAAACGTATAGCCATACTTCTCTCCAACATATTCCACCCGACCTTTTATCCGTTGGTGGGTTTCATAATTCTTTTCTCACTCACATACCTCGGCATGTTGCCATGGTTCTTCAAATTGTGGGTTTTCCTGGCAGTATACATCTTTACCGTAGCTCTGCCATACTTGATACTGATGGTTATACGCAAGACAAACGGATGGAAGCGTATGGACATGTACAGACAGCACCGCCGCAGTATCGTCTATGCCACCAACATCCTGTGCTATGCCTCTTGCATGTATGTGTGCAACAGCCTGTATCTTCCGCCATTCATAGGCAGCATCCTGGTGGTGTGCCTGATGGCGCAATGCATTTGTGCCTTGGTAAATGTCTGGTACAAGGTAAGCATACACTCCGCAGGGACAGGACTGGTCATGGGGTCGCTGATGGCCTACAGTTTTCTTTTCGACTTCAATCCGACTTGGTGGCTTTGCCTCGCGCTCCTGATTTCGGGAGCAGTCATGAGCAGCCGCATGTACCTTTATAACAGGGAACTGGGACAAGTCATTTGCGGAACATGCATAGGTATCTTATGCGGATTCACCGGCATTCTCCTATGGTAAACCAGAAAATCCAAAAACAGATTTGCATCAGATGCAGACGGATGCCATTTCCATCACGACGCGGCATTTAACAGGCAGACAGGCAAAATAACCGGAATCAGCTTTCCGGTGTGTCTGCTTGATTGTTTTCGTTGTTGTCCAAACCTAACTTGTACTGATTGAAGTACAATGGTTTGTATTACACACCCAAGGAAACACTCCCGTGTCCGATAAAACTTACAGTCCTATTTTAACAAAACAAGAGATTAAACACGCTTACCTGACACCAGTAATTAAAATTAAGAGTAACAATATAGCTATATGTTGCATTCATCTCTTTTTATTTACATCCCATTTAAAGGTATAAATAAAGTTTCCTACAGGAATGTTTACAATCAACATCTTACCCTTTTTCCTTTTGATATTCATATAGCCAATGATAGCTTCACCTGGATAAATAGTTGTAGTTTTTAAATATCCTTGTTCACGTATGGTTCGGTCATTATCCATCATTTGTCCTAATGTAAACATTTGATTGGTAGATGCTACAATTGCTTGATATGCAGCATTAGCATTATAATGCTGGGTTACGGCAGTGTAAGCATAACCATTAGGAGAATAAATCGTTGAATAGGATGTTGAATGTCCTGCTGTCCCAGCATTAATACCAGCGGAGATTCCATACAAAGCCATAGTCAATGCTTGCAAGCGTTTTATCTTTTTTTGATATTCTTCATTGGTATATACTTCAAGTTCTAAAGTATCATCTTTTTTTGTTAGTAAATTAGAGTGCACACTGTCTGGTTGGAATATAATAGGTGTTTCACTTAAATTCCTGATGAAAATCTCCAAGTGATAGTATTTACCGTAATCATCTTTTGTTTCAAAACATGAAAGCCCCACAACAAAATCATTTTTGTTGAAATAAGCCCAAAATCTCCCATCATTATATTCTGTCAGGATAGAATCGTTTTGAGGGTATATAAAGGTTTGTGCTTTACATATGGTTGAATGTAACAAAAATACTACCATAAGTATAGTCAAAAGCAAATGAGTTCGGTAAATACGTGTTGTGTCCATGAACTATGTGTAACAAATGTTGCGGTGTGGATGAATTGCTATTTGGCAGGGACACACCAATATAGGAACAGAAAGGCAATCATCAGTACTATGATGGCCATGGCCATGATGCCCCACATGAAGGATTGATTGGACTTACGGATGTTGTGTTTCATGAGTCAACAGTTATGAATTAGGAGTAATAAAGTACGTAGAAATCATTTGTCCGCCTTGGCACTAAGCATAGCCTTGTAGGCTTCGGGGGTACGCAACAGTTCCACGGCAGTGCGGTAGACCGTATCTTGAGGCATGGTATGGCGTATGATACCCTTCTGCCGATAGTAGCGTCCGATAATCTCGCTTTCGATGAACGGAACTATGCGATGTTTCAAACGTTCCAAATCCTTGGCCGTGTCAGGAGCGAATTTTGCTTCGAGAGCTTTCATCTCCTCCTCGGCAACATCCAGATAACCCTCCATACGTGCTATCTGGCGCAGAAATTTAATAGCCTCATCCGAACGGCGGTTATATGTAAAGTCGGCCTCTTGCACATATCGGCAGAAGTCTGCATAGATACTGTCATTTATATGAAATTCACCCGGAGCGGCAATTGCAGGATGCCGGTTGACAAAGTCGGTGACCCAGTCGAAGAAGATATAGCTCTGCGCCAAGTCATAGAGCATAGTTGGCAATGTGTCATTGCTGACAACGCTGTCCGGCTGTATTCCGCCGCCATCCATCACGCGGCGCCCGCCTTGGGTGTAAAATGTTTTTTGCAGGGAATCCGGAATGGCCTTGATGTTACCGTTGTGGTCGTACTCATGTGCCTGAATGCAACGCCCGGAAGGAATATAATATCGTCCGGTAGTCACTTTCAATTCCCCACGGTAGGGAACATCGCGCAAGGCTTGTACCAGTCCCTTGCCATAAGTACGTGTGCCCATCACCACGGCACGGTCCATGTCCTGCAGGGCACCGCTGAGAATCTCGGAAGAAGAAGCCGAGGCCCCATTGACAAGCACCACCAATGGCAACTGTGGCGCTACGGGATCCGAGGTGGTGAAGTACTCGTGATTAGTCGCAGGCTGCTTGCCCTTGGTATACACTACCTTAACACCCTTGTCCAAAAACAGATTGACGATGTCTACAGCCTCGTTGACGGCACCTCCGCCATTGTCGCGGATGTCCAGAACAAGACCTTTGACACCCTGCGACATCAGTTGCAGCAACGCATTACGCATCTCGCGGGCACAACCGGTGGTGAAACTGTTGAAATTGATGTATCCGATGCCATCGTCCATCATACCATAATAAGGTATGGCGGGCACTTGTATGGCACGGCGCGTGATGTGCACGGTATGGACCTTGTCACTGCCAGGACGCTGATAGCGCATTTCCATCGTGGTCCCGGTCTCGCCGCGCAACATCTCCGAAACTTTGGCCGATGGCATGCCCTTGATGTCCTTGCCATCGATGGAAATGATGATGTCACCGGCTTTCAGACCTGCCTCTTGGCTGGGGGAGTTATCGAAAGGCTCGCTGATGACCACGCGGTCCAATTTGTCGTGGAAACGTATATAGCTGCCAATACCGGCATATTTGCCAGTGGCCATTTGCCGAAGATCGTCATCGTCGGCAGGATAGTATCCGGTGAAAGGATCCACACGCATGAGCATGCCGTCTATGGCCCAACGTATGACAGTGTCAGCGGCCAAAGTATCCACATAGTATAGGTCCAAGGCCCTGTATATCTCATTGAATATCTCCAGGTTTCGGGTTATCTTGGAGTTGCGGTTCTCTGATGCCTGTCCGTATGCCGGTATGCCGGTACCTGCAAATGCCACGAAAAGAACAAAAAACAAGAAATTACGTATAGGGTTCATTGCAAATATGTGCGTATATTATTGTGCTCGTATCCGGAGGTATGGGACTGGTGTAGCGCTTTGTCGGGATTGCTCAACGACAGTTTATACCTGTCTTTATTCTATTCCATGCGGCAGGGCTCAACTGACTTCCGGTGACTTGTATGACTTCGGAAGCCAGTATGCTGCCAGTATGCAGACATTTCTCCAGACGGTGTCCACGTGTCATCGCATGCAGGAATCCTGATGCAAAATAATCGCCTGCAGCCGTAGTGTCCACTACGTTGTCCACCGGGATGGCATTGCACTGGAATATGCGTCCGCCATCGTTCATGGCTATGGAACCGTGTTCGCCCAGCTTCACAACGGCTGTCTGGCACAAATGCGCCAAATGACGCAACTGCTCTTTGGAGTCGAAACTACCGGTGAAAGCACGTGCCTCTCCCTCGTTGGCAAAGACTATGTCTATATAATCGGAAATGAGATGATGGAAGTATATACGATTTTGGCTGACCACGTTGAAACTGGACAAATCCAGGCTAATAACAAGCCCCGCCTCTTTAGCCTTGCGGCAAATGGACTCGATCAGTTCTTGATTCTGTACCAAATATCCCTCGACATGCAACATGTCATAGCCACGAAACAAATCATCGGTTATATCACTGGCACTTAGGTAATAAGCAGAACCCAGCCATGTACCGAAAGTACGGCTTCCGCCCGGAGTGATGAACGTGTGAGCCATGCCTGTACCCTCGTTACCATGAAACAGTTGCGTATGTACGCCGGCTTTGACCAGCTGGGCTTCAAAAAAACGTCCCATCTCATCATAACCTACACGGCCGACAAAACCGGGTTCACGTTCCAGTTTGGCCAAGGCCACCATGGTGTTGCCTATACTGCCGCCACTGGAATAGCTTTTTTCTATGTCGCGAGTCATGTCCTCGATAGCATGTTCCCATCTCTCGTTGATGAGGGTCATGGCATCCTTTTTCAGATGTATCTCACTAAGCAAGTGCTCGTCTGGCAAATGGTAGAGTACATCCACCAATGCATTG
Source organism: Bacteroides sp. (assembly GCA_023665805.1). Lineage (GTDB taxonomy): Bacteria > Bacteroidota > Bacteroidia > Bacteroidales > Bacteroidaceae > Physcousia. The sequence continues at coordinate 59,128 of JAMPDJ010000018.1, forward strand.
CCGATTCCAAGTATTTTCATGTCTATCCCGATTTTTTTATGCAAAGATATTGTTTATTTCCGAAAAAAGCTCTAACTTTGCAACGCAATTGAGAAAATTACTCACAAAAGATGCTTCAGTAGCTCAGTTGGTTAGAGCACATGACTGTTAATCATGGGGTCGTTGG
>JAMPDJ010000019.1 GCA_023665805.1 Bacteroides sp.
GGCAATTAAATCATCTGATTTATACAAATTGACGTTCTAATGACCGATTTGGGTTCAAAATAAGTCTATAGTTTTTTACAGGCTCTCAAGTATGCGCTTAAGCACTACTGTGGCAGAGATTTCGCGGTTGGCGGCCTCGGGGATGACCAACGAAGTGGGGGCCTCTATGACCTCGTCCGTCACTATCATGCCGCGGCGCACGGGCAGGCAGTGCATGAAGCGGGCATTGTCCGTCACGGACATATGGCGAGCAGATACAGTCCAATCAGACATCTCGTGATAGTCGGTCAATATCCTGCCATAATACTCGGGACGGGTGACACCGGGGCACGACCAGTTCTTGGCATAGATGAAGTCCGCGCCCTCGAAAGCCTTCATCTGATCATACTCCACACGGGCGTCGCCTGCAAACTCAGAATCCAATTCGTAGCCTTGGGGATGAGTTATCACGAAGTCCACGTCCGCGGCATTCATCCATTCGGCAAAACTATTGGGCACGGCCTGCGGTAAGGCACGGGGATGCGGAGCCCAGGTGAGGACGACCTTGGGACGTGCCTTAGTCTTGTACTCCTCTATGGTGATGAGGTCAGCAAAGGCCTGCAGCGGATGCACCGTGGCTGTCTCCATGGCGAAGACCGGTCTGCCTGAATAGCGCACGAACTGGTGGTAGACGGTCTCGGCATAGTCATATTCGCGGTCGGCGAGACCTGCAAAGGAACGTATGCCTATGACATCGCAATAACTGCCCATCACCGGTATGGCCTCCAGAAGGTGCTCGCTCTTGTCACCGTCCATGATGACCCCGCGCTCCGTCTCCAGTTTCCACGCTCCGGCATTGACATCCAGTACTATCACGTTCATGCCCAAGTTCTGGGCAGCCTTCTGTGTTGAAAGGCGTGTACGCAGGCTATTGTTGAAGAACACAAGCAGGGCTGTCTTGTTGCGACCCAGCTCAACGTATTTGTAACGTTCCTGCTTGATTTCACGTGCCTCGGTCAAAGCCTGTGTCAGGTTGCCAAGGTCGCGTACATTGAGAAAACTCTTCATAAAAGTTAAGTGTTTGTTTATTATTTCTCCGCTTTCAATCCTGCCAGCACGGCACGTGTGAAGCCGGCTTCCTCCATGGCATTCAACCCACGGATGGTGTAGCCTCCAGGAGTGGTAACCGTGTCAATGGCGGCCTCCGGATGCTTGCCGCTCTCCTCCAAGAGAGCCACGGCACCCTTCATGGTCTGCAGCACCGTGCTTAGTGCATCGTCAGGACGCAGCCCAAGCTCCACCCCACCCTCCGACATGGCACGTACGTAACGCATGACATAGGCTATGCCACAACCCGACAGTTGCATACCGGCCGGCATGCTGCGCAAAGGAACCACCCTCACGAGACCGCAAAGAGAGAACAACTGTTCCACCTGTTGCAAATGCGATGATGCGGTCTCCTCCACAAAGGTCATGCCCTGACCATACTCCACTGCTACATTCGGCATGGCATAGACATCTATGCGTTCGTGCCTCACACCGGCAGCCACGCTCACCACTATCGTATCAGAGGACAGGAGAGGCAGAATTTCGGCCACGACATCGTCCACCAGCCAGGGCTTCACCGCCAACACCACTATGTCGGCTCCCAGTACCGCCTGACGATTGTCGGTAGTGACGGCAAGTTGCGGATACAGTGCAGAATAGCGGTCCAGAGTGGCCCATGTGTGTGAGGCGGCGGTAATCTGCGCCTCCATGCCCGCGCGACACCAGCCTTTGACCAAGGCACCACCCATATTGCCGCAACCTATGACAGTCAGCTTCATAATACGTAATCCTTATCCGGTTTGCACGTTTGTCCACTACCTCATACACTTTCCATCACACGACGGAAGGCCTGGAGGAACTGTTTGGCCTCATCAATTGTGAGGCACAACGGTGGCAACAAACGGATGACATTGATGCCGCTGCAACCGGTGAAAATGTGCTCCTCCATGATCAGACTGGTACGAGGCCCCTTGTACGGGATGTCAAGTTCTATGCCTATCATCAAGCCTCGTCCACGGATGTCTACCACGTGGGGCAGGTTCATGGCCCGCAGCTCGGTCATAATGTATTCTCCGACCTCGGCAGCATTCTTCACAAGGCCTTCGCTCTCCATAACGTCCAGCACGGCAATGGCACCGGCGCACCCCAGATGGTTACCCCCGAAGGTGGTACCCAACTGGCCATGGACAGGAGCGAACTTGGGGGCAATGAGCACACCGCCCATGGGGAAACCGTTGCATATGCCCTTGGCCACCGTAATCATGTCCGGACGAATGCCAAGGTGCTGATGGGCGAAGAACTTTCCCGAACGGCCGTAGCCACACTGGATTTCATCACAGACAAGCACCGTGTTGTGGGCTTCGCAAAGGCGTTGCAACTCCTGTATGAACCCGGCCTCCAGCAAGCGTATTCCACCTACGCCCTGTATACATTCGAGGATAACGGCACACACATCGTTCTTCTCTATCTCGGAACGCCATGGTGCAATGTCATTGATAGGCAAATAGGTGACATGCCCGTTGGCATTGACGGGAGCTATAATCTTCGGATTGGCCGTAGCCTCCACAGCCAATGACGTTCTGCCATGGAAAGCCTTCTCTGCCGACAGGATGCGAGTACGGCCATTGTAAAAGGATGCCAGCTTCAGGGCATTCTCATTGGCTTCGGCACCGGAATTTACGAGAAACAACTGGTAATCCTCGTACCCGGACACCTTGCCAAGAGTGAGCGCCAGGGTGCGCTGCAAAGGATTCTGCACAGAATTACTGTAGAAACCCAAGCGGGAGACCTGCGAGGCGACAGCCTCGACATAATGGGGATGTGCATGGCCTATGCTGATGACAGCATGGCCGCCATAGAGATCGAGATATTCCGTACCCTGTTCATCCCAGACGTGACAACCCTCGCCACGGTCTATGGCGATATCGAACAGTGGATATACGTCAAATAAATTCATTTCTGGAAGAATAATTGGTTGTGTTATCGTGTATCAGAACGCAGAAGCCTTCAGTCCCAGGCCTGCACGCTCGTCAAGGCCGAACATGAGGTTCATGTTCTGCACTGCCTGCCCCACGGCACCCTTCAACAGGTTGTCTATGCAGCATATCATCAGCAGCTGGTCCTCATACTTCTCCACGTAAACCACGGCCTTGTTGGTATTCACCACCTGCTTCATGTCGGGAGACTTGGTCACGACATGGGTAAAGGCGGCATCGCGGTAATAGTCGGCATAAGCCTGCCGCACCTGTTCCAATGGTGCAGTGCAACGGGCATATGCAGTGACATAGATACCGCGAGCGAAACAACCGCGCTGGGGAATAAAGAGCACGCGACCATCGTAACCGGGGCACAATTCCTGCACTGTCTGGTTTATTTCCAAGAGGTGCTGATGAGTAAAAGTCTTGTAAACCGATATGTTGTCGTTACGCCAGCTGTAGTGCGTGGTAGCCCCCGGCTTCTGCCCTGCCCCGGTAGAACCGGTAATGCCGTTGACATGGATGTCACCACTGACAAGATGCGATTGCAGAGCTGGCAAAAGGGCCAGTTGGATGCAAGTGGCAAAGCAACCCGGATTGGCAATGTGCCTTGCGCCAATGGTCTGCCTGCGATGAGTCTCTGGCAAGCCATAGACATAATCATGGTCTCCCGCAATACGGAAATCCTGCGCCAGGTCTATGATGCGAACATGTGAGGGGATGGCATGCTCCTGCAGAAAAGTCCGGCTCTTGCCGTGCCCGAAGCAGAAGAAAACAACGTCCACATCGTCCCATGGCATATCCGAGGTGAAGCAGAGGTCCGTCTCGCCACAGAGGCCTTCATGAACATCGTCCACAGGGTTGCCCGCATTGGACTCGCTGTTGGCAAAGACGATCTCGGCCTGCGGATGATTGAGCAACACGCGGATGAGTTCACCACCGGTATAACCGGCGGCACCAAGTATTCCTATCCTTATCTTCTTGTCCATATCCTTCCTGTATCAATATCTTTTGGGAGCGAGAAGCCACAACAATATGTATGTCCAGAAGCCCACACCCGCAAACCACACGGCACAAACGAAAAATATGCGCACCAACAATGGGTCAATACCGAAGTATTCGCCAAGGCCTCCGCATACGCCGGCTATCCTGCAATCGGTGCCGGAACGGTAAAAGCGTTTTTCCATCTCTCTCTAATATAATATAATGTATAAGCGCGTATGCGCCATTATTTAACGTTCCTCGTCGGGATGTGCCAAGTAATAGGCACGCAACGCGGTGGAGCTGACCTTGATAAATCCCTTGGCGTCATCGCTGCTCCACGCCTTGGCAGTCTCACCGTACTCGCCAAGCTTGTTCTTGACAAGGTCGTTGGGAGAGTCCACGCCCATCGTCTGGAAACTGTAGGGACGGAGTTCCAAGGTGACCTCGCCGGTAACATTGCGCTGGCTGCTGAGGAGCATGGCCTCGATGTCCGGCATGACCGGCTCCAGGTACTGACTTTCATGAAGGAACATACCGTACCAGTTGGCCACCTGTTCCTTCCAGTACTGCTGCCACTTGCTGAGGGTGTACTTCTCCAGAAAGCGATGCGCTCCGATGATGAGCATTGGGGCGGCGGCCTCGAAGCCCACACGTCCCTTGATGCCTATTATGGTGTCACCGACATGGCAATCGCGGCCGATGGCATAGGAGGCACCTATCTCCTCCACCGCCTGGATGGCTTTTATCTTGTCATCGTAGCGCACACCATTCACAGACACAAGTTCGCCTTTCTCGAAGCCCAGCTTCAACAACTCCGTACCATCCTTGGTGGGATGCTTGAGATATGCGCTCTCGGGCAGGCCCTGGGTACTGTCGAGAATCTCGCCACCACAGATGCTGGTACCCCAGATGCCCACATTATAGGAGTACTTCAACTTGGTGAAGTCGGCAAAGTAGCCGTTGGAGTTCAAGTAGTCAACCTCCTCCTGACGTGTAAGGTTGCCATCGCGGGTGAGGGTGATGATTTCCACTCCTGGAGCCATCACAAGGAAAGTCATGTCGAAACGTATCTGGTCGTTGCCAGCCCCGGTGGAACCATGGGCAATGGCACTGGCGCCTATTTCACGGGCATAGCGCGCTATGGCTATGGCCTGGAAGATGCGTTCACTGGATACACTGATGGGATAACAGTTGTTGCGCAGGACATTGCCGAAGACCATGTACTTCAACGACTTCTGATAATACTCCTGGGTAACGTCAAGAGTGACATAGGCCTTGGCACCCAACTTGTAGGCATTCTCTTCGTTGGCCTTCAGCTGCTCTGCACTGAAACCTCCGGTGTTGGCACATGCGGCATATACCTCATAACCCTTCTCCTTGGCCAGATACATGACCGTGTAACTGGTATCGAGGCCGCCGCTGAAGGCAACCACTACTTTCTTCTTCTCCATAATACGTATGTATGTTTGTTGATTTATCTTGATATTACGTGACCGCCTCTGGATTACTCTATACCACGAAGCACAAGTGTCTTCATGACGTCCTTGATTACATCGAGTCCAGTAGGCTCTCCGTGATGCTTGTCGGGATCCCAGAGCATGCCGGTGCAGACACAGAAACGACGGCCTTTGGCCTCCAGAATGTCATTGTTGATACATCCCTTGCAGCCGCGCCAGAATGCTTCGTCATCGGTCAGTTGGTTGAAACTGACAGGAACATAACCCAGATCCGTGTTCATCTTCATGACAGCATCACCGCTTGTGAGTGAGAATATCTTTGCATGAGGCCAGCGCAGACGGGCCAGGGTGAAGGTATAGTCCTTGATACGACGAGCCACGCCAAGACCTTGGTAATCGGGATGCACTATCAGGCCGGACGTGGTGACATAATGCTTGTTGCCCCAGGTTTCAATGTAGCTGAACCCGGCAAACTGCTCCCCGTCCAATGCCAAAATGGCCTTGCCTTCCTTCATCTTCGTGGCAAGGTAGTCGTGGGTACGCTCAGCAATGCCCGTGCCACGTTTCTTGGCAGCAATGCGTATGGTTTGAAGTATCTCGTCCACATACTTCTCATGCGAGGGGTCTGCCACTACTATCTTGATGTCTGCACGCTTCTGTGCATTGTCTTCTTCCATCATCATTTGTCTTTCGGGAAAAGCTCAGGTATGACCTTGTGCCTGGACGGTGCGATACCTGCTTTCGCAATGTTGTTTACGGACGACACCCACAAAGCCTCGTGGTTGAATGTCCTGCATATATATAATTAAGGTGTAGCGGAAATTTGTCCTTGTTGCCAGTTTCGGCCCCACTGGCAGGTTACTTGGATGATACCTTGCGTCTCTTCAACTGCGGCACTATCTCCATCAGTGCCAACTTGGCATTCTCGCGTTCTGTATCCTCCGCCATCACCACTATCACCGTGTCGTCTCCGGCCACTGTACCCAGAAAGAGGGGCGACTTGTGTTCATCTATCTCATAGGCTACCAATGAAGCATGGCCAGGAGGAGTATGCAACACGGCCAGATTGCCGCTGAATTGCAACTGCCACCTGACTGCGTTCAGTTCCTCACGCGTCTTGGCCGGATCAAAATAAACCACGCCAGGCAGTGCATACACACTCTTGCCCGAACGCGTGCGCACCTTGGAAATACGCAACTGCTTCAAATCACGGCTGAGCATGGTCTGAGTGGTAGAGAAACCTGCCTTTTCAAGTTCCATTGCCAGCTCCTCCTGATTCTCGAATGGACAGTTTCCCACTATCGTCCTAATGACCTGTAATCGGGTTTTCTTATCTTGTTTTTCCATTAAAGCGACTAAGTTTGCTAACTGAACAACAGCCATGAGCATCCGTAGCGGACACCCTAATGTTTCAATGTGCAAAGGTATGAAAAAAATAATGCATATGCATCAAAACAACGTTCCTGCGCACCATTATTATGCGAAATAAGTGCATAAAGAGCCTAAACTGCAAATTTATGCGCTTTTACACATTGGCCGATTAAATGTACCATCCCGTTTGCGTACTGAATAATCACTGCACAACCATAGTGACACATCCTCGGGCAATCAACTCGTCCACCCCAACCATCAGGTTGCATATGTAAGATTTTTTCGTTCCCGTATTGCCGGCATCCCGACAATTCCATGGACACACCACCGGCCACACTATGACCACTACCATACTACGATCAAGGGTACGGCAATGTCATGGTAGAAACGAGGTTCTATCAGAATTACACACGTGTAAGAATTTTTCTATCCCTGCTGTAACCAGAATTGCCAAAGGCAAGATGCTCCGACATGACCAAGTTTCACAGAATCAATACGACTTTGTCGGGATATTGAGAACTTTATTCGGGACACCATTGGCCCAAGCCACAAAAAGACCGGCTTTTCCTTTGATGTAAGCCCAAAAATATGTAATTTTGCTTGCAGATAACCGTATAAACGATTCAAATTATACACCAAAATGAAAGCATTAGTCAAGAAGGAGGCCTGCAAGGGCCTATGGATGGAAGACGTTCCAATGCCCGAGGTGGGCGTGAACGACGTCCTTATCAAAATCAAGAAGACCGCTATCTGCGGCACCGACCTGCACATCTACAAATGGGACGAGTGGAGCCAAAAGACCATCAAGACTCCCATGACCATAGGTCACGAATACGTTGGCGTGGTGGAAAAGGTTGGCCCCGGAGTACGCAACATCAAGGTGGGTGACCGTGTTACCGGCGAGGGGCACATCGCCTGTGGCCATTGCCGCAACTGCCGTCGCGGCCTGCAGCATATCTGCGAAAACAGCATTGGCGTGGGCGTGAATCGCGATGGCGCATTTGCAGAATACCTGTCCATCCCCGAAAGCAACGTGGTAAAGTTGGATAGCCGTATCAGCGATGACATGGCCGCCATCATGGACCCATTCGGCAACGCCACACATACCGCCCTCTCGTTCCCCCTCCTTGGAGAGGATGTTCTCATCACAGGTGCAGGCCTGATTGGCACCATGGCTACGGCCATAGCCAAGTTTGCAGGTGCCAAGAACATCGTGGTAACAGACCTTAGCGAATATCGTCTGGACATTGCCAAAAAGATGGGGGCCACTTGCACTGTCAACGCATCCAAGGGCGAGACTGTGGCCCAGGCAATGGAAAAACTCGGCATCCGAGGCTTCGACGTAGGCTTGGAAATGTCTGGTTCTCCCATCGCTTTCCGCGACATGGTAGCACACATGTACAATGGTTCCAAGATTGCCCAGCTTGGTATCCTCCCCCCCTCCACCACCGTGGACTGGAGCGAAATCATCTTCAAGGCTCTCACCATCAAGGGTATCTACGGCCGCGAGATGTGGGAAACATGGTACAAGATGGAGCAAATGCTGGTATCAGGCCTCGATCTCAGCCCCGTCATCACACACCGCTTCCCTGTGGCAGAGTTCCAAAAGGGCTTCGACATCATGGAATCAGGCCAGTGCGGCAAGGTGATTCTGGAATGGGAATAACAAATATACAGAAAACATCATAGAAAAAAACTGCGTTGCACGCGATATAGTGGCAACGCAGTTTTTTGTTTCAATAAAGTCCGTCGTCAAGCAGTGGCAGTAGTCTGGCTGAGGAAAGGAATGCAATAACAGTCCTGGCTTACAACAGGCTCACCCTTTCGGCCCGGACGGGCCAATCAAGAAAAATGGATGCGCTCTCATCGAACTGTACTGGCTGTTCGGTAGTAAGCAGATGCAAGGTTCCACCATGGGAGATGCGTTTTTCCATGTCGGTGTGGCGATGAAGATAGTCCTGCAAACTGCGAGCGACATACTCTCCTTGCGGTATCACCGTTACACCGGCAGGAACGTAACGGTTGATCTTGTCCAACAGTATGGGATAGTGAGTACAACCCAAGATGACGGAGTCTATCAGCGGATCGGCATCAAACATCTCTTCTATCTTACGGCAGATGAAGTAGTCCGCACCAGGACTATCCGCTTCATTATTTTCAACCAATGGGACCCACATGGGACAGGCGACACCTGTGACATGAATATCAGGATACAACTTGGCTATTTCCATATTATAAGTACCGGAACGAATCGTGCCGGGAGTTGCGAATATCCCCACGTGCCGAGTACGAGTTATGTTACCGATACATTCAGCCGTCGGACGAATGACGCCAAGGACACGATTATCCCAAGCCAACACAGGCAAATCCCTCTGCTGGATGGTGCGCAAAGCCTTGGCTGATGCCGTGTTGCAGGCAAGTATGACCAAAGGGCACCCCTCCTGAAACAGGCGTTTCACCGCCTGAAGGGTAAATTCATAGACTACCTCGAAACTGTGGGTTCCATATGGAGCACGAGCATTGTCACCCAGATACAAGTAATCGTACCCGGGCATGATATGGCGGATTGTCCGTAAGATGGTCAATCCGCCATATCCGCTATCGAAAATTCCTATTGGAGACAATTAAACAGGTATTGAATTACTGCACTGGTACAGAAGTAGTGGTATCGATACCCAGATGATGCATGACTGCGACTGTAAGATCCGCCGCCAACCCTTGTACTATATATGGTACGCTGCCATCATCCAGGTCATACACTATACTGACACCTTTTTCCTGAGCGACGATGGCAACAGCTTCTGCCAATTCAGCCTTGACATCCGCTAACATGCTACGTTCTGCCTCAGCCAGCAGTTTCTGTGCCTTGATACGGAACTCGGCATTTGTTTCCAGCATTATCTGCAGCTCATTCTGGCGCTTATCCAAAATAGTCTTAGGAAAGTCCTTTTGCCCTTGCATGAATTCCTCGAACTTGCGTTGGAAGTCATTTTCACTCTTCTTGGCCTCGGCCTCGTATTGCTCTTTGAGAGATTTAAGGCTTTCCAGCATTGCAAGATACTGTGGCATGCGCGGCAATATGACGTTGCTGTTAATCTGTCCCATGACAAACACTCTCGGACGCTGTTGCTGTGTCTGCGATTGCGTCACCGTGTCGGTCTGCATGGATTCTTCTGCCTGTGCCCGCACGCCCTGTCCCCATGAAATCATCACAACAAGGCAGCACATCTTGGCGAGCAAAAATATATTCATTACCTTCATCGCTTTTGCTTTTTATGTGTGTTATCCGTACCAATTGGCATACAGGCCCATGCTGTTATTCTTTGATACAGAGACATGCACAGTTATCACTTTGCAGGGGTAGCCGCAGCAGTGGCGGTCACGCCCAGCTCCTTCTTGATTTGGGCCGTAATGTCGGTACTGAGTGCATCGTTGATGAACGAAATGGCACCGCTGCTGATATCCACTACATAGACATAGCCACCGGCTTCACCCAGTTTCTTAACCACGGCCATCACTTTCTCGCTAATCAGCCCCATCTTCTCCTGAGTAGCCTTCTGCAAGGCCATCTGGCTATCCTGGAGGCTCTGCTGGTAACGCTGGCCCAGGTCATTCAGTTCTTGTTCACGACGTGCGCGGACATTGTCCAGGAGATTGGCAGACTCCTTCTGATAATCCTCGTACTTCTTCTGCATTTCGTCCTGCATCAGCTTAAGGTCCTCCTCATACTGCTTCTGCATGTTCTGCAACTCGGTCTGGGCGGCAGCGTACTCCTTCATGTTGGGAAGAATCTCGGTAGAATTAAAGTGAGCGAACTTTGCCTGAGCCATTACGGTCAGAGGCGCAGCCATGAGTATGGCCAACAAAATCTTCTTCATAATTGTTGTAGTTTCTATTGGTTGATTGATAAATTGTCATTAGTTGTAACCCAACTTTGCCAATACCTCATTGGATATATCAGCTTTGGGAGAAGCGAAGATGATACCGCTGTCGGATGCACGATCCAATATAAGGCTATATCCTTTCAGTTCCGAGATGTCCTTGATGGCATTATATATCTCATCCTGAATAGGAGCCATAAGACTCTCGCGCTTTTTGAAAAGCTCACCTTCGGGACCGAAATACTTCTTTTTAAGGTCAGCGGCTTCCTTTTCCTTTGCTACGATTGCCTCTTCGCTCTTCGCCTTTTGCTCATCAGAAAGGAACACTGCCTCACCTTGATACTTCTTATACATGTTCTGAGCCTCTGTCTGCAAAACTTCCACTTCGGCCTGCCACTTCTTGGATACCTGGTTCAACTGCTCCCCGGCACGCTCATATGCGGGAATGTGATTTAGGATATACTCCATGTCCACAAGGGCGAACTTCTGTGCGTCGGCAGAAACGGCAATAGCCACCAATGCCACGAATGCAAGAAATAGTCTTTTCATATTCATATCTGTTTTTATGTGCCCTGCATGGGTGAATTCACCAACCCTCGCAAGAAACACGGTTAACACATTTGCTTCACAATCTCCATCATGCCATCAGAACTCTTGGCCAAGGACAAAGTGGAAGTGACTGCCGCCATAAGTGCTTACACCTTGTACCTTGTCGAAACCGTATGCCCAGTCGATACCCAACAGGCCCACCATAGGCAGGAATATGCGGGCACCCACACCCACGGACTTCTTCAGGTCAAAGGGATTAAAGTCACCGATTTTGCTCCAGCAGTTACCACCCTCGGCAAATACCAGGCCATAGATGTTCGTGCTTGCTCCCAACATAAATGGATAACGCAGTTCCACAGACATGCGGGTATAGGCATATCCCATATTGCCCGCAGGCGTAATAGAACCATTGTCATATCCCCTCAGGCCGATAGTTTCGGTCGAGTACAACGAAGAGTAACCGGTAGTACCGTCACCGCCCATATAATAGTTTTCAAAAGGCGACGGCTTATGCTTGTTATACGAACCAAGCAAACCAATTTCCGCACGTGTAGACAGCACGAAACATTTACTGTGAGAAGAGAGTGCCGTGAATGTACGTGCCTTGAACTTCCACTTATGGTATTCTATCCATGAATACTTCTCCTGCAACTCTTTCATATAGGTGTTGCTCGACATATTGTTGGCAAGGTTGGCATAATCCTTTCCATCCCAAAGAGAGAATGGCGGAGTAAGCGCTACAGACAACATTACTTCGGAACCATTGCGTGGATATATCGGATTGTCAGTGCTGCTGCGTGACAGGGTCAGACGCAATGCCAGATTGTTGCAGTTGCCGTTCGTCATCAAAGAGAAATAGTTCCAATCCTTCATCATATAGCGCGTATATGACAATTCCGCACTGAATTGGAAATAATCGTCAGGCCAACGTAAACGTTTACCCCATCCTATTGAAACGCCGAAAATCTGCTGATACTTATCGGGATCATAGAAGTTCTCGTAATCACCGTAACCATAGCCGTAGCCATAACCATTGCCATAGCCTCCATAGATGCCGTTGTAGTAATTATTATAGAACGCAGAATTATAGTAACGGTCGCTCACATCCGTCTGCTTGCTATAAAAAGCACTGAACGACAACGTATTGGGGCGTTTGCCACCAAACCATGGGTTGACGTAGGAGATGCTGTACTGCTGGTAATACGAACCGTTGGTCTGACCACTGATACTGAATGTCTCACCGTTACCTTGAGGCATTATGCCACGACGAATGCCACCCTTCTTAAAGAGATTGGCCAAGCAGAAGTTGGCAAATTTCAAACCTATTTTACCTATGACACCAGTCTGACCATAACCAAGAGAAAACTCAATCTGGTCATTGCTCTTAGGCTCCAAGCCCCATCCCAAGTCAACAGTACCATTGTTGGCATCAGGCTCTATCTTGTAGTCGATATTCTCAGCATTGAAATGACCCATACTGCCGATTTCACGGAAGGAACGTTCCAAGGCTTCCTTCGAAAACAAGTCGCCAGGCTTATTGCGCAGTTCACGGCGAACAACGTTTTCATAGACACGATCGTTACCAGTAATCTTCACATGACTGATACGAGCTTGCGGACCTTCGGTAATACGCATCTCCAAATCAACGCTGTCGCCTACGATATTCACTTCCACAGGATCCAGGCGGAAGAAGACATAGCCATTGTTGTAATACTGGTTGCCCACAGCATCTGCATCCGTATTCAGGCGGTCGCTCAATCTCTTCTGATTGTAGACATCACCTTTCTTCATGTCTAATAATCTGGCCAAGTCCGCAGTCTTGTACACAGTATTGCCTACCCATTCCACATTGCGTAGATAATACTTGTCGCCTTCTTCAACATGTATATTCAAGTCCACATGTTTCTCGTCCACGGGCTTCACTGTGTCGGCCACAATGATAGCATCACGATATCCCAACTCTGCATAATAGTTCTGCAAGTTCTCCTTGGCTTCCTTGTACTTGGCGTCCACGAACTTGTGACTGCGGAACCAGTTATGAAAGCCTTTCTGCTCGCGCACCGTCTTCAGTACGCCCTTGGACAGTATATTACCCTTCAACTTGCGTTCCGGTATTACCGTATTGCCTATGACGTTGATTTTGCGGACCAGTATCTTACCGTTCTTCTTCACATTCACGTCCACAACCACCTTGTCCGGAGCTGCAGGATCGTCGTGCTGCAATATCTCTATCTCGGCATTCTTGAATCCCTTGTCCTCAAAATAACGCTGACCGAGAATCTTGGCCCTGTCTATCATATTCGGGGTCAGCTGGTTGTCGGTCATCAATCCAAGTTTGTCCTTCAAGTCGTCCTTTTCCCCCTTCCTGACTCCGTTGTAGTTTATCTTGGATATGCGTGGACGCGGTGCCAACTGCACATGCAGGTAAGCCGAGTCGTTTATTATGGAGTCCACCTTTATAGCCACATTGGAAAACAGGCCATTCTTCCAATATCTTTTGATCGCCTTGGTTATCTCATCGCCAGGAATAGAGATGACATCACCCACGGCTATACCTGAAAGACGTGCCAGCATGGACTTGTCGTAATTTGCAATGCCGTCCACGTCTATGCTCTTGACTACCACACGGCGCGGTGTACGGCTATAATCGACAGAAACTGCCGTATCGCGCTCCAAGTACTGTGCGCACAACTGGAGTGGCGCCATGCACATGATGGCTGTATATAATATAATAAGGTGTATCTTATTCTTCATCTGTTATCTGCTCTCCGGTTTTACCATATCTGCGTTGACGATGCTGATAGTCTGCAATGGCCGTTCTCAAGGACTCCTCATTGAAGTCAGGCCAGTATTGGTCTGTGAAATAAAATTCGGAATATGCACACTGCCATAGCAAATAATTGCTTATGCGCAATTCCCCTCCCGTACGTATAAGCAGATCTGGATCTGGCATGAAATTCGTGGCAAGATGTGTAGCCAAGGTCTCTTCCGTGATGTCCTCAGGAGCAATTGCACCGTCCCTCACCTTGTCCGCCAGCATGCGTGCGGCTCGTGTCAACTCCCATCTGCTGCTATAGCTCAAGGCCACTACCATGGTCATGCCTGTGTTCGTGGCCGTGCGCTCGATGCACTCGTTCAGACGTTTCTGCACGCTCCGTGGCAAACGTTCAATTTCGCCTATCATGCGGAAGCGCACATTATTTTTCATGAATATCTCTTCCTCCAGATTGGTCAGCACCAGATTCATCAAGGCTTCAATCTCCTCCATCGGCCTGTTCCAGTTCTCCGTGCTGAAGGTATATAATGTGAGGTACTTCACACCCAATCGCGTAGCCTCTTCAGTAATTCTCTTCACCGTGGCCACGCCTTCCACATGTCCAGCCGTCCTCGGCAATCCCTTTGCCTTGGCCCAGCGACCGTTACCATCCATGATGATAGCTATGTGTGCCGGCATCCGGCTATTGTCTAATTGTTGCATCGTCTATATTTCGGACTAATGTCATATGTCAGCGAGAACATAAAGAAGGAATATGAATCCTTGTTCTTCAGTCCCGAACTCTCTATATAATAAGGATCGCTCAAATGCACGCCATCCAGTTTATCTGTCGTGGAGAAGCGGTGCGTCCACTCCCACACCAGATTAAGTCGCGGTTTCACCTTGTACTTCACTCCAACACCTATGGGGAAGTTGGCACCGAAGGCAGTACCGTCTCCTGCCGCTCCCACGGTAGCACCGATCCCAAGGATAGCGTACGGCGTTATCCGGGAAAGCCTTTTGTAGCCAGGCCCCATGCCATATCCCCAGAAATTAAGTTCAAACTGAGCCCCAATGTCCACGACATTGCCATTGAACTTCAAATCCACGCTCTGTTCCGTAGTTCCCGGCTCTTCCGGAATGTAGTAACCCTGGGTAGAGCCTCCGTACCTTCCGTAAGCCAGATTCATTTTCAGGGCCATTCTCGGGTTGAAGTCACGTCTCAGCATAAAGGCCGCCATGAAGCTACTGCCCGAAAACGGAGTTCCGTTGGCATCACCCATATAATAGCACACCCCAGCACCACCGCCTATGTCCCAACGGTATTCCAGCACCTCTTGCTGAGCCAACGCCAGGCCGATGTCCATGCAGGCCATCATCAGGATTATAGCCAATAATCTCTTCACTCCAACGGCATTACTCTATGTCCGGACGGGCAAACCCCAACCGGTTGATACGTCCGCGGTACACCTTCCCCCCGGCCATCAGCCACAGGAATTCGTCCCTATCCACACCAGAGGCTATATGGCCAGTCACGTTCAACAAGTCCACAGGCGGCAACACGTCCGCCAGCCTCCACCATGTCAGGCCATTGTCCTCGCTGACAAGGAATCGGCCCAATGCCTCCACTTTGCCATCCAGACTACGTCCGCCGATGGCCATCAGCTTGTTGTCATAGTACACCAAGTTGAGGTACTCCAGCATTGGCATCTGGTGTGTATTGTCCCACGTACGGTTGTAGTGCATCCAAATCTCGCTACCCTCATTCTCAAACTCGGTCCACGACCTGCTCCACACCACCGCCGTAGTATCTTCTGCCACGCTACGGTTACCCGCAACCAGCATTCTTGTCACGTCATCCTTGTCCGAATATGTCAGGAATGCAAGTTCCCCGTCCGGAAGCAATGAAGCATCTTCATCCATTCTCTCTGCAATCCATGTCATACCGGCAATCGAGGCACTATGCAAAGAGCCCTCCGCCATCACATATATCCGGTCCTTGGACACACCCACCAGGCGCAATCCATCCCGTTGCGCCAAAAGGTTCCACGACACGCCATCGGCACTTGCATAAAGGGACCCGTCCGTAGTATTCACATACAACTGTCCCTCGCCGCCATAACATGCCAACGAAGCCACATCGGCATTCAGCGGCAAATCCGTAACCTGTCTGGTCCAATCGCCCAAATTGCCGGTCGCATGCGTCAACCACAGCACGGCACTCCCGTCATTCACCATCACGGCCATCTTGTCCTCCCATCCCATGGCTTTCATAGGACAGGCACCGCTCAGGGCAGGATCGGCCGCCACCGTCTCCCACCTCAGGCTGTCGCCATGCATGGTATGCACATTGGCGCGCAGGGTATATCTCCGCTCCGTCTTGTCCGTTGCAAGTACACGTATGTGCAAAGGCTTGCGCAAGTCTATACTGTCCGTGCCGTTGTAAACAAGCCACGGGTCATCTTCCCATGCATCAGAGGCACGGTAATAGGCTATGGCTCCCGTGTAGGAAAGGTTCATGACACATTTGGACATATCCGTATCATAAGGAAAGGAATCCCTGTTCTCCACCAGCAAATTTCTGTGGTCGATGGAGAACATCCACCGGGATGCCGTAAAGGTGGAGTAATAAGTACTGTCCGTGACACCATCGGAGGCCTTCACGGTAACCTGCCGTCTAAGCGTATTGAACTTCACATTCGAAATATAGCACGTATTGCTCCTCACCGGTCCGTCGTCGTCGGCATTGTCGGACATACATGACACCGTCAGAAAAACGGTCACCATCGCCAACACTGCCATCTGCAAAAGCCCCGCCATTGCGCTTCCTTGCTTCTTGTACATTATAATATATGATTTGGCTACAAAAATACGGCATTTATTCCACATCTCTGCCATATGCATACACTAAATACGTCTTGTGTTAATGAAAATTAGCAATTTGTTACCGTCCGCCACATGTTCCTCACACAGTTTAGCATGGCACAACCGAGGTGCCGCCACCATGTCGTTCTCCTCCGTAGCCACAGGTGCCCTGCGGGGCGCAGGGCACATCTCCACGCGGGCATCGTCCCACAGGTCCTCGTTGATGAAGCTTTGAAGCAATTTGCTGCCGCCCTCCACCAACAGGTGCTGCACTCCACGTTTGTGAAGGTCAAAAAGTATTTCCGGCAATATCTCATTGCCATACACAAGCGTCTCGGCATCATTGCCATGCCCGGATGCCTTTGCCCCGTAATTGCATGCATCTCCCAGACGCCCGCGTCTGTCTATTGTCACACGCAATGGCGAGTTGCCACGCCACAAGCGCGTGTTCAGCAAAGGTTTGTCTGCCAACATGGTGTTCGTGCCCACCATTATCGCCTGGCAACGGGCACGCAACCTGTGCACGAGCATTTCTGTAAACGGCGTGGACATTCTCAATCTCTCGCCCACCTGCATACAGCGGCATCCCATTGTGCCGTCGTCGGTCTGCGCCCATTTCAATGTCACGCGTGGACGACGGTTGCCATGATAAGTCAGGAAACAGGGGTTTATCGCCCGGCATTCATCCTCCATCATGCCAGTCTCCACTTCTATGCCGGCTTCCCTTATGCGACGTATGCCTTCGCCGTTAACCTTGGAATTAGGATCCTGCATGCCTATCACCACACGCTCGAACCCACACTTCACTATCAGGTCGCAGCAAGGCGGTGTCTTGCCCCAATGAGCGCACGGCTCCAAGGTGACGTATATAGTGCAGCCGGCAAATTCCCTTTCCTCCGGTTCTTTCCGTGCGGCAATCCATCCGGCATTTCCACGGGCGTTCTCCACGGCATTCACCTCGGCATGCGGTCCGCCATAGCGACGATGGTATCCCTCACCTATGATATTGCCGTTGTGCACTATCACCGCACCCACCATGGGGTTGGGCATGGTGGCAGCCTCTCCACAACGGGCCAGCTGTATGGCACGCTGCATGAATTTCCTATCCTCTGCATTCATTTTCCACATCTATTATTTTGTCATCCGCCCACTTCTCCGTAACTTTGAGGCATGAATCACTTGAAAGAACTCCAGAACCACTATGGGCCTGCCGAGGGTCGCGCGCTCTACCGCATGGTCATGGAAGAGTGCTTCGGGCTGACACACACCGATATATTGTTGGGCAAAGATAATGAAATTTCCGAAGAACAGCAACAACGGCTCAATGAAATAACCGGGCGTCTGCTGAAAAACGAACCCATACAGTATGTCCTGGGACGGGCAACGTTCCGCGGCCGTTCATTCGAGGTATGCCCGGGAGTGCTCATTCCACGCCCAGAGACCGAAATGCTGGTGGACACAGTGTCCTCAATCTGTGCCTCCATGCCTGCGTCCGATTACGTCCCGCACATTCTGGACATCGGCACCGGCAGCGGATGCATAGCCGTGTCTCTGGCCATGGATGGATATCGCGCCACGGCCATGGACATCTCGACCGCCGCCTTGGATGTGGCGTCACGCAACGCAGCCGAACTGGGCGCCGAGGTCGAATTCATCCAGGAGGACATTCTGCAGCCATCACCCTCGGACTTCCGCTGGGACATCATTGTGAGCAATCCGCCATACGTGTGTCTGCACGAGGCGGCAGAAATGGAACCCAATGTCCTGTTGTACGAGCCTCACAATGCTCTCTTCGTTCCCGACACCGACCCTCTGATTTTCTACCGTGCCATCTCGGCATATGCCATGTCGCACCTCACCGCCGGAGGATGGCTGTGCCTGGAGATAAACAGAGCATACCCCAGGGAAATCACCGACTTACTTACGTCCTTCGGCTTCGTGGACGTGAACATAACTCCCGACCAATATGGCAACCTACGCATCGCGTCAGCTCACCTTTGAGCAAGCACTCTCACGTGCCGCTTCCCTGTGCGGCACATCGGAACATTGCATAGCGGAAATCGCAGAAAAGCTTGCCCGCTGGGGCATGTCGCAAAAGCAGTCCGATGAAATAATAAACCGTCTGCTGGACGAAAAATACATCGACGAGTCACGTTATGCCATGGCATACGCCCGCGACAAACTGCGCTTCTCGCATTGGGGACGTGTCAAAATCCGAATGATGCTGCGCATGCGGCACATCCCTGAACCGCTGATACGGGAGGCTCTCGACGCCTTGGATACTCAGGAGTACGACGACATTGCCAGGCAGGTCATCGAGGCAAAAATGCGTAGCACGGATTTCACCGACAGCTATGCCGCCAGCAACAAGATCATACGTTTTGCCATGCAACGGGGATTTGAAACGGAAGAAATAAAAAAGTATCTGAATTCACAGGCCATGGAGCAGGAATAGGCAACAAGGCAGGAAACGAAACGGACGAAACGGACAAAAGACGACACCAATCACACGAGCACGCCTTGCCATACGGACCGGCAACCATGTCAGGAGCAATAACGCCCGTTAATTTTATGCGCAAGAACATGCAATATCAGAATATGGAATAACACGTCCGTTTGACCGGATGGCATGAAGAAAACGGATTTAACCTTCCATGGACAGACAAAAAGCACCCAAAATGGTGCAAAAGCAGCCATCTCCACTCTTACACGGGAACGCCAGAATACACAACCCACTCATTCCCATCTGTTTGCCAGAATCCAACATTTCGCAACGCCTTACCCTCTGAGCGCAAGAATTTGATTCTCGCACGAACTTGACCACATTCCCCACGAAAACCGACCTGCAAATACGCGAATTCGCAGGTCGGTTTTCGCGTATTCACAACCGCGTCTTCGCTATGGCTCGCCCGCGCCAATACGGAAACCAAAATCCGATGCAACAAACACAAGCACCGACCGCATAAATACGCAACGCCCATATGCGGTAGTGACCTGTACCACATTGCATTTGGCAATGCTATGGTCCGACGACCTTGTCTTACACTAAAAAACAGAATAGTTTCATCATAATTACGGCACCAGAATCAAATTTATCACAAATTACAGACACATACTCCGCAAAAAATCCCTATCTTTGCACGGAGACTGCATATATAATAAGGTATAAACACATTAAAGCACACATACGATATGAATACGCTTGAAACAATCTTTGCCGACAAACTTCTCAAAGTCAAGGCCATCAAACTTCAACCAGCCAATCCATTCACCTGGGCAAGCGGCTGGAAATCCCCCTTCTACTGCGACAACCGCAAGACACTGTCCTACCCCGATTTACGTTCTTTCGTCAAGTTGGAGACATCCCGTATAATCATGGAACGTTTCCCGCAGGCCGAGGCCGTCGCAGGCGTGGCAACCGGTGCCATTCCGCAGGGAGCCATGGTAGCGGATGCGTTGGGATTGCCTTTCGTCTATGTGCGTTCCAAACCCAAGGACCATGGTCTGGAGAACCTCATCGAAGGTGAATTGAGAACCGGAGCCAAGGTTGTGGTCGTGGAGGATCTCATCAGCACAGGCGGCAGTTCGCTGAAGGCTGTGGAGGCCATACGCAAGGCAGGTTGCGAAGTTGTGGGCATGGTGGCATCCTACACCTACGGTTTCGACGTGGCCGAAAAGGCTTTCAGCGAGGCAGGCGTGGAACTGGTAACGCTCACCAACTACGAGGCCGTAGTGGCACAGGCACTGGCCACGGGATATATCCACGAAGAGGATGTCG
Organism: Bacteroides sp.; assembly: GCA_023665805.1. Classification (GTDB taxonomy): domain Bacteria; phylum Bacteroidota; class Bacteroidia; order Bacteroidales; family Bacteroidaceae; genus Physcousia. The sequence continues at coordinate 20,643 of JAMPDJ010000019.1, forward strand.
AACTCCTCGACCAATGGCGCAAGGCTCCTTCAGAATGGCAAGGCTGACCCCCTCCCGCGCACCGTTATTTTACACACGATAGCATATACACACAACTTATGAACAAATATGAAAGTACGGTCAAGACCGTCTATGCTCCCGTAGAACGCGTCTATGCCCGTTTGTCAGACCTCAACTCCCTGCAAGTCATCAAGGAGCGGGTCGACGACCCTCGTTTCGAGGAAATGATAAACAGCCAGGTGCCTCAGGACAAGCGTCCCACACCGGAACAAATGCAGAAATTGCGCGACAACATACGCAACCTCCAACTCACCACCGACACCATGTCAGGCCACATAGGCCCCTTGGGCGACTTCACCCTTAGAATAGTGGAGCGCACGGAACCCAAACTGGTAAAACTGGAACTGGAGGGTGCACCCATACAGGTGACCATGTGGGTGCAGATGTTGCCATCGGACGAGAACAGCAGCAGAATGAAAGTGACATTGGGAGCAGACCTCAACTTCTTTATTCGCAAGATGATAGAATCCAAGCTGGAGAAGTCGGCTGAAGGACTGGCACAGTTCCTGTCGCAGATTCCATATTGACACACGACATTTGAAACGGCACATTGCCCCACCCACCTCAGGGACGGGGCATGTGCCGTGAAATTTATACCAGGGTTCCATCATTCCTCTGCCCACACCTTGGGCGTTTGCCCCTTTCAAGGCACAGGCGGACATGGCGGAATGGCGGACATGACATCGGGGGTGTCCTTTGCTTGCCCAAGCACCCCTTTTCAACAACCAGACATCACTTAATACATAACTCTAATCATATGGCAAAACTTTGGGACAAAGGATTTGAGATAAACGCCGAAATAGAACGTTACACCGTAGGACGCGACCGCGAACTGGACCTCTATCTGGCTCAGGACGACATACTCGGTTCCATGGCACACATCACCATGCTGGAAAGCATCGGGCTGTTGCAAAAGGATGAACTCACAGCACTGTTGGCTGGCCTCAAAGACATCTATGCCCAAACCCTGCGCGGCGAATTTATCATAGAAGACGGCATTGAGGATGTGCATTCGCAAGTGGAGCTGATGCTCACACGCTCACTGGGCGAAATGGGCAAGAAAATACATTCCGGCCGTTCACGCAACGACCAGGTCCTTGTGGACTTGCGTCTGTTCACGCGTCGGCAATTGCGTCTAATCGTGGAAGATGTCTGCACATTGTTCCGCGAACTGCAGGCACAGAGCGAAAGACACAAGAACGTGCTAATGCCGGGATACACTCACCTGCAAGTGGCCATGCCTTCCAGTTTCGGTCTGTGGTTCGGAGCCTATGCCGAGTCCCTGGTGGACGACATGACGATGTTGCAGGCGGCATACCGCCAGACCAACCGAAACCCTCTGGGATCGGCAGCCGGATATGGCAGCAGCTTCCCCTTGGACCGCGGCCTGACCACACGCCTGCTTGGCTTCGACTCCATGGACTATAACGTGGTGTATGCACAAATGGGACGAGGAAAGACCGAACGCAACGTGGCCTTTGCCATGGCTTCTGTGGCAGGAACCATCAGCAAACTGGCTTTCGATGCCTGCATGTTCAACTCACAGAACTTCGCTTTCGTGCGCCTTCCCAAGGAATGCACCACCGGCAGCAGCATCATGCCTCACAAGAAGAATCCGGACGTATTTGAACTTACACGTGCCAAGTGCAACAAGCTGCAAGCCTTGCCACAGCAGATAATGATGATAATGAACAACCTGCCATCGGGATACTTCCGCGACTTGCAGATCATCAAGGAGGTCTTCCTGCCTGCATTCGCAGAATTGCGCGATTGCCTGCAGATGTCGGCATACATCATCAGCAGGATGGAGGTGAACGAGCATATCATGGACGACCCGCGCTATGACCTGATGTTCTCCGTGGAGGAAGTCAACCGCTTGGTAACCACCGGAGTGCCTTTCCGCGATGCCTACCGTCAAGTGGGCATGGACATAGAAGCCGGCGGTTTCATACCATGCAAGAACATACACCATACCCATGAAGGCAGCATAGGCAACCTGTGCAACGAGCAGATAGCAGACCTGATGAATAATCTGGTGAATGACTTCCATTTCGACCGCACGGACAAGGCATTGAATGCCCTGCTGGCATGAAGCACAAACGCGTGTGGCAGGATTGAGATTCCAGCCACATGCCCAAGCACATTCTCCAAACAATGAAGATACTTCGCAACCTGCCCTGCGCACTCGCCACCGTCATCGCACTGGCTTCATGCGGCAAGGCCGACAATCGTTTCAGTTCATACGACGCACGTTTTTCATATTCACCCGTCACAGCCGTGCCGAATCTCTACCGTGCATGTACATCCATGGGCGAATTTTGTTCCATCACGTATCCGCCAGGCAACAGGTATGTCATCAAGAGTCCGTCCATGCCATCCGCACCCGACTACATCGTACGTACTGCCATACAGGGATACCAAGAGTTCATACTGGGTCTTGGCGGAGGCCTCATCATAGGCCTGCCCAACATGCCAGAGATGCTGGAGCAGGAAAGCCATGTAACATGCTACGACATGTGCTGTCCCAATTGCTACAAAAGCTTCAACACCCTCAAACAGTTGGAACTGCGCACCGACGGCACGGCCTTGTGCCAGTCATGCAACCGTACCTATGACCTCAACAACCAGGGCATCATTGCCCGGGGCGATGCAGGACGTTCGCTTTTCCGATACTACGTGCACTACAACAGTTTCAGCCAAACCCTTACCGTTAACAACAGATAAGGCAAGCCCGACAATTATAGCACATTAAATATCATTGACACTGAAGCGCGACAACCGGTCAGGCAACCATGACCCTATGGCTTCAGGAATAGCAGAAAGGCTGCCCCTTGGTGTAACAGGAGCAACCTTTCTGCATGAAACGAGCAATCACATCAAGCCTCCGTCCGCTGTTGGCGATGCTTTGACTTGTTCACAAGACGCTTTATCCACAGGTAATACCCGGTCAGAGGAAGCGTGGCACCAAGCAGTACGGCAAGGAAAGTGACAATGCGGGTAAGCCATCCGCCCCAGCTGCCAACATGCACAGTATAGACCGAACCGCGCAAACGTGTTGCCTTGTCCTGCTCGGTATACGGCGCATGATTTGTTATCTGTCCGTTCACAGGATTGAAGTCGAAACGGTCGGCCGCACGAAGACTATTGCGTCCGGCAGGTACTACACCGGCAGAGCCGTCGGAAAGCGTTATTTGGCGATAACCCGGATGCGAGGCAGCAAGTTCATCATAGACATCTTGCCAGTGAGCAAACGGAGAAACTGGCGTTTGTTCATCCAAAACCACGTCCGGCCGGAAGTCTCGTTCCACATCACCGTCGCGATGATGCCTGCCCCTGCGGTGAGCAGTCCGTTCACCAGCCAAACTGCTGTCGCGTTCAGCCCGCACTCCGTCATGATGTCCTCTCCTGTTTTCCGGACGGCCCTCACGACCTTTCCTGACATTGGCAGAATTTCCCTCCGCCATACGACCTGCACCATGTCCGCCATACGCTCCTGTAGCGGATTCCACGCCAAACATGCCATAGAAGCCTGTGCGATACCAGGAGAACGACCATGTAAGACCGGTCAAGGCAACGGCAAGCAGAAATACAGTCGCATAGATGCCACCGGCCACATGCAGGTCGTGCCAGAAATGATGCCACCCCTTGGTACACGAAATCTTCAGGCTCTTGACAAGCGGCTTCCTACGGTTGGTGAGCCACATAAGGATACCGGTTATAAGGATGACGACAAGCGCCAGAGTGCTGATACCAACAAGCATTTTGCCGAACCCCTGCGAAGACCCCATCATCCAGCGATGCAGGTGGAACATGGTGTCATAGAATGGCAACCGTTCGCTACGGCCTGTCACCTCGCCAGTATAGGGATTGACGTACAAGGAGGCGCGACGAGGCTTGGAAAGACTTACCTGCCATGTCCGTTCGGCATCGGACGAAACCGTCAGGCCCGTCACGGCCACGCTATCTGGCAACGTGGCTCCGACCATCTGCATCAGACAGTCCATTGGCAAAGGCTTTTCCACTACCTCTTCCACGAAATAGACATCACGACGGCACCACTCCGTTATTTCCTTCTCAAACACCAGCATCGCTCCCGAAAAGCATATCAGCGTAATGAATATGCCGAACGGCACGGAGAGCCAAAGATGTATTTTGCGAAATATCTTCTTCATAGCATATCTGTGGTTAGTCCTGTTTCTTTTATTTGGCTATAAGTTTACCTATGGCGCCCGGTTCATCCACACCTACGGACAGGCCCGGTGTGGCGGTGGCGGTTACAGAATCTATCTTGTAAACTTTAGGTTGTGCACCGTCCGTGGTCACTACCGATATGTAGCAAACACCGTTCTCACAATAGATGTTCTTCACCGGGAAGGAAGAAATGATGCTCTCGTCCGGCAAACCTGTCACATACCTGAATGTGCGCTCCTCGCCCTTGAAGATTGCCATCTTGGTGGCACCGGTTCCCATCACGTTGATTCCGTGGGCATACATTTGCAACAGGAAATAGTCATCGGTGATGTGCCAGCAACGGTACATGGCCTTGCTATTGTCAGTAACCGCGTCTCCCCCACCGCTGCCGTCAGGCCTTGCCTGCAACGGAGCATCGGCAGTTTCGGCCACCGCCGCGGCAGCTTCGATATCGAACGGTTCATATGTGCTGTCGAATTCCGTTGTTCCCTTCCTGATACGCATTACGCTCGAAGGATGCGTGGTCTTCTGACGACGGTCGCTCTGCAGCTTGGCAAAAGATGACGAGAACACATATATGTCGCCATTGTCCGCCGCCCACACGGTCTGGTAGTAAGCCGAACGCATACGCCCTGCAGCATAGCTCATCTTGTCTGTCTTGACAATCACGGGATTGGTAAAAGAATCATCCTCGAAGATGGCGACATAGCACTCGTCCGGATACTGCGTGCCATCAAGCGTGCCGGCCGTGTAGCTACCACCTCCGGTACCTCCCGACTCGTTCTTTACCAGATTCTCGTTACCGGGTTTCACGGCACCCGCAGCCACACCGTACGGAGAGCATCCGAGTGGTACCACTCCGGCATAAATCCTGCCATTGGCTTCCAGCAACCCTGCCAACATGACGTACTCGCCATTACCAAGGAAATTCTCGGCCGGGACGGACTTGGTCTCGGTAGTTTCGTTTTCCACGTCCAAAATGGTAAAGTTTATGTTGTAGGCCCTATTGCCTTGCTCATCGGCAATGTCTCCGGCAGCCGTCCCCGTAGTGACGATCTTGTTTCCGCAAGTGCCATAGGCCGTAAAGTTTTGTATGGAATACTCTCCGGAACGCTGACGGAGCTTGCCGTTGTCATCAAGATAGAATGCCACCGTAGTACCGTCACTGCCCATGTTATAGCTCAAGCGATAAAGGTACTTGTTGCCGAAGAACAACCATGTGGCCGCACGGGAGTAGTCCGTTTCCAAACCCTTTCCCACTGCTGTCACTTCGCCCTCGTCCAATGAGGGGGACGTAAGCAGATATGCAGCCGTGCTGTTGCCTCCGTTAACGGTTCCGGCAACCACGTAAGCAGATTCTCCGTCCCCGTCGGGCGTGTCATCAGGCCGTCCAGCAGGCCCATCCTCGCTGCAAGCGGTGAACATGGCACCGCAGGCAAAAAGGGCAGCAATACCCTTGATATTCATGTTACTGTTCATAATGAAAATTTGTTTTTTATGTTGTTATTCAATGTCGTCAGTCATCAATGCCTGTGCCCGCCCCTGCGATGTTCTCCGGTACGTCTGCCTCCATTGCTTTTCCCTCCCAAAGAGACACGTATCTTGCCATAGAAAGCACGTCCCGGCTTTTGCAGGCTGAAATTGTCGTATAGTTTTGCGTCCGTCAGGTTGTGACACTCGAAAGAGACGTTGTAACGGCCCTGTTGCATACTGTATGTCAAGGCAATGTTGTGGGAGAACTGCTTTGGCACATAATTCTTGCTGTCCTTAGAACCGAGGCTTTCCGAATAAAGAGGAAACTCCTTCTGATAATAATTGTCATAGGTAAAGGTCAACACATTACCCTTTGCCATGCAATCGTGCCAAGTCAGCGAGAGGTCGGTGTTGGCAAACAGATACGGCTGATTGGGGATACGGTCTCCGTAGGTCAGGTTGGGCTGGCCGGAACCATCGTTCAGCGTCTTCACATTGTCCCGCACATCCATGCTGGTCAGATTACCTCCCAGACTCAACCAGTCGGAATAAGAGTACCGCAACCCCAGAGTGTATCCCTTGGTACGTACTTTCCCATGATTCTGATATGACGCGTAGGTCTTGTTACCGGTATATGAACCGATACGTCGTTGGATATAGTCTATCGTGTTGCGATATATCAGTCCACCTTCTGCATATATGGCATGTGCTCTCCATTGGTGCGAGTAGTTCAGATTCAGATTCAGGTTGTCGCTTTTTTCCGGCCTCAGTCCAATAGAGCCGAGTTCAAGGTCTTCGTCGCCGAACAGTTCGTCTGTGGTAGGCAGCCTGTAGGCACGTTCATAGGAGAGCTTGGCCTGTGCTCCTTTCAGGAAGAAATAAGTCCCTGCGGCCCCGTAACCGCCGGTATTCGTAACATTGGTCAGCATTACATAGTCGCTTGTACCACTGGCGGAGGTGGATACCGGACCAGAATTATATTGGTTGTAGTACTTGCCGAAAACAGAAAGGTTCCAGTGCTCGGATGGCATCAGCATGTAGGATAGTCCGGTGATATTCTTGCGTGTCAGTTTGGAGAAAGCATCAGCCTCAGATGTCACCGTTCCGGATGTGGGTGTATTGTGTCGCGTGAAAGAATTGAACACATGGTTCAACAGGAAACTGTGTGTCGTTCCGATGCGATATTTCAGCGTGAGCGTTGCGTTCCAGTTGTCATTGTCCATCCTGCGGTCTTGATACGATTGCTCTCCCAATGTGCCGTTCATGTACTTTTTCTGTCCCAGCCAGTTGTAACGACAGGATGCAGTGTCCACGTTCTGCGTCACATTCTTGTTGTAGTTTGCAGTCAACGAGAGATCGAGGCCACGCGTCAGCAGATTGCGTTTGGAGTATTCCAACGAAGGCATCAACGAATGCCCCCAGCGATGCTTTTGGCCGAAAACAACCTTTTGCACCACCCCAGTCTGTATTTCCTTATACATATTGGAATAGGTCAGGCCAAATACCAAACGATCGGCCCAGCCTTTGTCCACCAGGCCTATTTTTCCTATGACAGCCTCATTGTGATACGTGTCGTTGAAACGTTGCACATGCTCTATCACCGAGGCGTCAAACTTCGTAAGACCGTTGTCCAGAAACTGTTCAACAGGAGTATCCACCCAATAGTTGTTGTCGGAATAGTTCTGGAAGGCATTTACCTCGAACATCAGTCCCTTGCCGGACGTATAGGAGAAATTGGCATAGGAACGGTGCGTATTGAACGAGCCATAAGAATAGGATGCATCCAACGACCATCCCTTGGGATGTTTTCCTGTGACGATGTTTATGACACCGCCCAAAGCATCGGTACCGAATCCTACTGGCACCACACCCTTATATACTTCTATACGATCAGCAAAATTTACGGGTATGTTGTTCAAGCCGAACGACTCGCCCACACCCTCCTGCGGCACACCGTCTATGAATACCTGGATGTGCTTGCCGCTGAACCCGTCAAGCATCATGGACATATCCGACCCCACGCCTCCGGACTCGCGCAACTTCAATCCGGGGACCTTGGCAAGTGCATCACTCAAGGTCTTGGTGGAGTTCTGCAAGGCACGCGCATCCACAGCCACGGCATTGAAGGCCGAACGGTTTACGCGTCCGACTTCATTTCCCATCACCACCACCTCGTCCAATGAAATCTGCAAGTCCCTTAACGTAACATGCATCTTCTGTCGCTCACGCGTGAGCGTTACCTGACGTTCCACGGCTTCATAACCGACAGCCGAGACCACCAATGTGTATTTGCCTGGCGGGGCATACAGGAAATACATGCCCTCCTCGTTAGCGGTACATCCATAAGCGGTCTCTTTCAACCTGACGGTAGCGTATGGCACCGCCTCCTTATCCTTGGAGATAACCTTACCCGACAACGCCGGGGTTCCTGTCTGTGCCAAGCACGTCATAGCAACAAGCCACAACAGGCACATCGTCATTATTGCAATCTTTCTATCCATATCCAAGTGTAGCCACACTTTATCCAGTGTCTTCTATAGTACATAAAACGAGCAGTGCCCACACACGCAATCCAACTGGACTTACGTGCGTGGGCACTGCTCGTTGTTCTTTTCTTTTCGGCTGCAAAGGTACACCATTCCGCACAATGCCGCAATACTCATAAATGGTGATTTCCCCCAAGTCGTTCACCGGGGGGATTACAAAAACAGCATGCAGGTCCGTTAATCCCGAATCGGTCATTAGATTTCCAATCCGTTTTGTCTTTATATTCGTTCGTATTGCAACCGTTTTGTCGAAGGCATAGCGAGCTATGGCGAGACCAAACGGGAAGCAAGACGGCGAAGAGAATGGAAAAATGGCGGAAAAGGCAATACAAATCATCTGACTTATACAATTTGACGTTCTAATGACCGATTGGGGTTAATCCTTTCATTCCTTAAGCAACGTGACGATACCGTCCAAGTACTTCTTGCCGATAGGAAGTGTCTTGCCGTTTTGGGTCAGTGTGACTTCAGAACGCGAGAAACCCGCAACCCTGCATCTGGGCACCAGGTACGAACGGTGGATGCGGATAAACTCTCCCTGCGGCAATTGCTCTTCAACATTACGCAAAGGGATTTTGGAGAGCACCGATGTGCCGTTGAACAAATGAACCTTCACATAATTGTCTATGGACTCTATATATAATATGGTATCCACGGGTATAGACACATTCTTGTACTCCGACTTGAGCATGAGCCGGCGTGTTGCCGCCTCGGCGGCGTGCAACAGGTCGTGCATCCTGAGCCATTGTTCCGCTTTCCGCATGGCACGGTCGAAGCGTTCATAGAAATACGGCTTATGCAGAAAGTCAACAGCGTTCACCTCGAAACCCTCCAATGCATAAGAGGCATAGGCGGTAGTGAATATCAGGCAGCAGGACGACGGAAGCTGGCGAGCCAGTTCTATACCCGACGTTCCATTCATCTCGATGTCCAGAAATACAATGTCCGGCAGCCATTCGCACACTCGTTGCATTCCGAGACGTGGCGAACTGTAAGTCTCCAGCATCACCCCTCCCCGTTGTTCGCAATAGCGGCTGACAATGCTCAGCGCGATAGGTTCATCGTCTATGGCTATACATTTCATCATAGGTCTTCCGTTGTCAGTTCCAGCCGCACGCCGAAGGTGCCGTTGTCATTGCTCCCGAAGTCCAGACGATGGCGGTCCGGATATAGCAACGACAGTCTGCGGCGGCAATTCTCTATACCCATCCGTTTGGAATCCTTCCCGTCCCGTTTGAAGACCGAGTTGTCCACCTCGAAGACAATCGTACCCGGCCGCTGTGTCAGACGGATATGGATAAAGCACCGTTCGTTGGAAGAAATACCGTACTTGAAAGCATTTTCCACAAATGTAATCAGCATCATGGGCGGAACGGGGACGGTATTGTCTGCCACCTCATGGCGGAAAGAGATATCGGCATACTCGTTCAGCCGCAACTTCTGAAGGTCGATGTACTGGCTGATGTAGGCCACCTCTTCCTCCAAGGACACAAACTCGCGGTTGGCATTGTTGTAGATATACTTGGTCAGGTTGATGAAACGCTCCATCGTAGTCTCGGTCTTGTCGGAATGCGTAATAAGCAATCCGTAAATCGTGTTGAGCGTATTGAACAGGAAGTGCGGATTGATCTGTGCCTTGTAGAGTGCCAGTTCCGCCCTGTTGCGTTCATACTCGACCTCCTCACGCGCAAGGCGTTGACGGTATGCCTCGTTAAGGATCTCCACTGCCGAGCAGAATATGACCACAAGGATATAGTGCAGCCACACCGCCTGACGGTTCTGCCTCATACCCCATACGAGCGAGGAATACAACTCGCGCTGCTGCTGAGTGACCTGATAGAACGGTGATTTTATCTCATAGTCGGAAAACAGATACGTGACCGCCAGCGAAACGGCAATGGCAGCCAATGCCAAAATGCGTTGCCGCCTCATCCGGAACAACCGTGGAATAGCGAAATACTTGTACACGAAGTACGTGACATATAGCCACACTACAAACGAACCAAAGAACCAAGGATGGGTGCCCCACCACCTTTCCACCGGAAATGCGTACATCAGCAACGGCAACAGGACGATGCAGAAAAACAAATCTATGTCAAGGGCCAAGTTCTTCATTTGTATATACATGTGGTGGAATACAACGCATGAATCTTGTATCCGTCCCATTCTTAGAATGGTGCAAAGATAATCCTTTTTACACTGAAAATACGATTTTTGCTCATCCGTTCACCACCCGAAAACGGTTATTTGCCCCCGAAACCAGCCTCCCCGGCCACAAATGCAAGATTTTTTCCAACAGAAACACATGCCCGCGCATACCTCTGTACACGATTTCAGTATCCGGTATTGCCGGCACCTGGACAATACTATCGACACAACCTTGACAATACTATTGTCGGGAGTGCGACAATAGTATTGTCAGAACACAGAATTCCAAGGACACAGCATATGCATACACTCTTATACCATTCCATTGGACTGGAGCATGGGTGAACTTGTCCGTCATGCCGAGCGTATTCTTGTTCACCACCAAAAACAAGTTATCTGCCACCGCTTTCCGGGAACGATCATTTAATCTCATGTCTGATGGTTACTTTTGCGGTACCGGAATGTGGATACCAACCATATAATCAATATAATCACATCATAACAATCATGTATCGCAAGACTTTGCTGATTATCCTTTCAGGCCTGGCAATAACCTCCTGCAAGCAAGAAACTCCCAAAGAGGAGAAGTCGAGTTACAAGACAATGACCTTAAAAGAGGAAAGCCGCACGCTAAGCCAGGAATACACCGCCAGGCTGGAAGGACAACAAGTGGTGGAGATTCATCCGCAAGTTAGCGGCCTCATCACGCAAATACGCATAAACGAAGGACAGAAGGTCGTGAAAGGGCAGACCCTGTTCGTCATAGACCAGGTACCCTACCGTGCAGCACTGGCAGAGGCAACGGCCAACGTGAAGAGCGCAGAGGCAAAACTTGCCACGGCACGACTCAATCTGGAGAGCACCAGGATATTGCGCGAGAAGAACGTGGTGCAGGACTATGACCTCAGTACCGCCAGCAATGAACTGGCCACCGCCGAAGCCGCATTGGCACAGGCACGGGCACAAGAAGTGAATGCCGGCAACAACCTCTCTTACACCGAAGTGAAAAGCCCCGTGAACGGTGTGGCAGGCATGATAACCTATCGTGTGGGGACACTCGTAAGCAGCAGTATCAGCGAACCGCTCGTCACCGTATCCGACGACAGCCGCATGTATGCATACTTCTCGATGAACGAAAGCCAGGTTACCGGCCTGATGGAGCAATATGGTTCATCCGACGACCTTATAAAAATATGGCCGACGTGGAATTGCGCATGGCCGGCGGCAAGAAGTACGACGAAAAAGGACGCATTTCGGCCGTGAGCGGCATAGTAACCGCAGGTACTGGAGCCGTCACGTTCCGTGCCGATTTTCCCAATCCCACAGGGCTGCTGCGCGCCGGAGGCAGCGCAACCGTCATCGTGCCCACCGTGCTGGCACATGCCATTGTCATTCCGCAAGGAGCCACCTACGAGTTGCAGAACAAGAGGTTCGCGTACAAAGTGGTGGACGGAAAGGCGCAATCGGTTCCCGTTACGCTCTACCGCCTGAACAACGGCACCGAATACGTCGTGGAAGACGGTCTGCAACCCGGTGACGTGATTATTGCCGAGGGAGCAGGCCTCGTAAAGGAAGGCACGACTGTAGACACTGAAAACACAAAGGAGTGAGGCCATGAGCATAAAGACATTCATAGACCGTCCGATATTGTCGGGCGTGATTTCAGTAGCCATTGTCATAGTGGGCCTCATAGGTCTAAGCCAGTTGCCCATAGAACAGTTTCCCGACATAGCTCCGCCTACGGTACGCGTCAGCGCGACCTACACCGGAGCCAACGCCGAAACCGTGATGAAGAGCGTAATCACCCCCTTGGAAGAACAGCTGAACGGTGTGGAAAACATGATGTACATGACTTCCACGGCCACCAATACGGGTTTCGCCTCCATCAGTGTATATTTCAAGCAAGGCACGGACCCGGACATGTCGGTGGTGAATGTACAGAACCGTGTTGCCTCGGCACAGGGACTGCTTCCGGCAGAGGTGACAAAGTCCGGAATAACAGTGCGCAAGCGTCAAAGCAACTCGCTGAAAGCGATATCGCTCTATTCTCCGGACGGTTCACATGACGCCAATTTCCTGACAAACTACATGAAGATCAACATAGAGCCACGCCTTTCGCGCATTGCCGGAGTGGGCGACGTGAACTCGGTGATGAATGACATTTATCGGCGCACGGACGGCATAAAGGCCGCCACCATCCGAGTCTCCACCAGCCCGATGATTTCCGGCTATGGCATGAACAACGGATTCGACCTCTATGTACAGGACAAGAAAGGAGGCAGTGTGGACGACCTTATGAAATACACCAACAATTTCATCAACGAGATGAACAAGCGTCCCGAAATATCACGCGCCTACACCACATTCGACACCAAATATCCGCAGTACATGGTAGAGGTGGATGCCACCCTGTGCAAGCGCAACGGCATATCGCCCGCAGATGTGCTCAATACGCTGGCAGGTTATGTGGGCGGCAGCTACTCCAGCAATCTCAATCGCTTCACCAAGCTCTACCGTGTAATGGTGCAGGCGGCACCGGAATACAGACTCGACACAGAGGCCCTGAACAATATCTTCGTGCGTAACAGCAACGGGGAGATGTCGCCAATATCCCAATACCTCACGCTCTCGGTGGCGGCAAGAACTAAAGACCGAACCACAAACTTTTATTTAATTTATAAACCTCTAAAACAACAAACTTATGAAGAAACTGACATTCATTCTCGTATGCCTGTTAACACTGTGTGCCGCCACCATCAGCGCGGACAACGAGAGAGCCATTCAAGTAAGCCAACTCCCAGCGGCCGCACAGCAGTTCATCAAGAAACACTTTGCCAGCCGCCAGGTGGCACTGGCCCAGGTTGAAAACAATTTCATATCAAAGGAGTACAAGGTTGTCTTCTCCAATGGCGACAACATAGAATTTGACAACAAGGGCAACTGGAAGGAAATCGACTGCAAGTTTTCATCTATTCCCACGGCAGTCATTCCCGCCCAAATCATGAAATACGTGCAAGAGAATTATACGGATACGACAATCAAGAAGATAGAAAAGGACCGTCGTAAATATGAGGTGAAACTATCCAACCGGATGGAACTGTCATTCGACCTGAAATTCAACCTTATAGACATTGACCTGTAACCGGAGGGGCTTGCCGTGAACGGTCAATCCCCGATTACTAATCCGAGGAAGGATTGTTGTCACGGCAGTCCAATACGGTGATATTGTCCACAAAACCATCAATGCATCCTCGAATGATGTCGCGGACATCTGATGATGCTGGAATGACATGTATCTCTTTCTCCGGACACCTCAGAGCAAGCATCAAAGCCATCTCGCCCTGACCTCGCTCTTCCAGTGTTATCACCGTATCATGAGATGCATCATACTGCAACCAGGATTCATCATTGAGCATACGGTGCAAAGTACGACGGGCACGTGTTTCCACTTCCCTTCCCTTGTAACGATAGCGGTCGAAGACCACAGGAACAAGATGGCTGATGCCATAGAGCTGATGACGTAGTCCGGCCTCTCCGGCATTGTATTGCCTGATAATGGTAGCGTGGAGGACGGTTCCGTCATTCCCCGGACATCCGACAGGCTCCATGCTCTTACATATAGCGATGTGCAAAGAACCGGAACACACCATGGACCAACCTTGTGGCATGATGTGTTCCGTTCCTATTATATACAGGAAACGAATATCGCAATGCATGCATGAAGACAACGCCATGGCATCATCGCAAGAATCCGTAGCCACAAGACCGGCATCCGGACAAAAACCGTTCATTCCCGCATGTCCATATCCGGTACCTTCCGATTCAAGCACATGACCTCCCCATCGCATGATATGGCCAAGCAACGGCACATCCGGTACGGCAGCGTTTGCGACAATAATAATGTCCGGCGACAAGGCCATCAGGCACAGGCAGTCCCAAGGTGAACGATGATGATAATAGAGGACGGATGACGCGCCATTGGCAAATGCTACCCTCTGTGTAACTATACCATCGACATACATACTCAGGCCGACCCCTGGCACGCTCCTGAAGAACAAACGCACCAGCGAAGAAATACATCGGCGATAACGTTGCCTCTTCGCGGACGTAGTCCCTGCCAGTCCGAACATTACCGCTCCAACGACATACGCCACACACATGACGGCATGCAGCGACACGATGCAACAAGACGTGCGCAGAAGCCTGCCGATGGTCACGGGACGAAGACGCGGCCTGCCACCAGAACGTACCAGCCAGTTAAAAATCAGGGGAGGAAACAAATATGCCATCAGCACCACGGATGACATGCCAACCACAACCACTTCGCCAAGAGAACTGAGAGCGGGATGCCGGGCAAAGTTGAGAGTACCCATGCCTATGAACATTATCAAAGCCGAGACAACGATGCTGTTCTTGTACGAGGCCAGGAGCTTCCTACGGTATGCATACTCGTAAGCCAATCCTTCTGTCATGAAGATAGTATAGTCATCACCCTGTCCGAAGATGAATGTGGCGAGGATAATGTTCACTATATTGAACCGTATTCCCAATACAGCCATTATTCCAAGTATCCACAGCCAGCTGACAGCCATGGGCACGAAGGAGGCAACGGCCAACTCAGCATTGCCGAAAGAAAACCACAGGAACAAGAAGACGATGCATCCGCAGGCCAGGCCAATGTAGTTGAAGTTGTCCGAGAGCGTTCCTGTCATGGCTTCGTTCATACTTCGTACATCGAAAAGCATCCCTTCATAGCCGTCCAGTTCCTCTACAGCCTGCCGCATACGTTCCATGTCGGCAGGACTAAGCTCCACAGCCTGCACTATTGACTTCCTGCAGCAGGAGCTGTCCTCACTGACGTTTCCAGAGAATACCGTGGAAGTCAAGAAGCGAAAATACTCAAAGTCGCGTGGACAGTACTCCGCAGACAACATATCATTAAACGGAGAGAAAGCCATGGCCGTAAATCCCTCCATCAGCGAAGCTTCGGCAAGTTCTGCCTGCAACATGGTACCGTAGCGACGCAGAAAAGCCTGCCAACGCTCCAACCTCTCCATCTGTACCTGCTCGGACACAAGAAAGGAGGATACGTTATTGAGCCTTCGTACCACACCGGCATGCACCATGGAGTCGACAGCAGCATCCGCCTGCTCATTCTGCCTCAATGCCTGCTGCCAGTCCCTGGCAGAACTGACAAGATAAGCGGTCTCGGTATCCGTGTTCTTCCGGAATATGCTATTGAAATAGTCCATGTCGGTCTTCTGCTCCTCTGTCATATAGTTGATATTCCGCATGTCCGAATCAAATTCGGTACGCAGGCTGAAACAGCCTAACACAACGGTCAGCAACAATACCGCACGCACCATCCAAGGATGATTCTCCAAGGAGATGCCGGCCAGACGGGTAATCAAGGCAGCCTCTGCGGAGGGTTGCCCGTCACATACGGAGCGCATCCTCACCGCATGAGGCAGGAATATCAGAACGAAGACGATGGTGCCTATCAGCAACAGCGAACTGAACAACCCCAAATCGTGCAGGGCAGGAGCATTCAGCGGCACTATGCACAAGAATGCACCCACCGTCGTGATATTTCCGATAATCAACGGGGATATTATTTCGCGAAGTGCCGTGCGCGGATGTTCGCAGCCACTCAAGTGCCCTATAAGATGCAGTGGATAATTAACCGCTATGCCAAGGATGACAGAAGCTATGCCCAGAACAATGACTGATACGGAATCGTACACCAATGCCATGCTTCCCATGGCAAAGAGCCATCCCCAACTCACAGAAACCAATATGAGCAGGATATTGCGGACATTGCGGAAGACATAAACCAAAAGAGCAAGGACAAGAAGGCCTGAGAGCGTGATGGCAAGAAAGCTGTCCTGCCTGATACGTTCGGCATTGGCCACCGCTATGGCTGGTCCACCAATTATGTGCACGTCCAAGGCCGGGTTGGCGGCCTCGGTCCGGGCAACGGCTCCATTCAATAGCGACAGCAGGCTGGCATTGTTATCGGATTCGCTTGCACCAGACGACGACCTTATTACGACTATGGCCTTTGTTCCATCGGGCGACAGGAGATATCCATCGTATGTCTCATGCTCCATGGAGATGCCAGAGTATGAAAGCTTACCCAGCACGGGCGAAAAGAGATCCAAAGGATCGCGCGAAATGTTATGTGCAAGAAACTGGGACGACGGGAAAAGCAGCATCTCCTTGTCTTCGGCTATCTTGCGGGCGACATATCCGGGAATTGCCAACAGGCTGTCAATACGTGCATAGTCAGGCTCGGAGAGGAACAACGGCATATCCGTATAAATCCTGTCAGCAACCTCCATCACCTGCTCCACATCCACCTGTGCCGTGATGCCAGCCACCAGTCCCATTGAATCAGTTTCCCGTATATCCTCCACAATGCAGTCCACACCGTCGGTCAAGACCCGGGGATCGGCTTCTGTCGTATCCTTGACCGATATGACAACATATACATTATTGGCACCGGACACATCCTGATATACGGAGAGTGCAGTACGATTGGCCTCATCCACGGGAAGGAAGTCCGAAATATCCTCCTTGTACCTCAGTGTGAGGACTGAGCAGGCCAGGCATATTGTGGAGACGAGGAATGCGCCCCACCCCACCGACGGATGCCGATGCAGGAATGTATATATGGTAATAATCAGTCTGTTCATTGTAGTACGCATTCTCGTGCCTTCGATAGACATTGGTCAACGAGGCATCCTCCGGAACGATAGGAATGTGGCTTATACGTGTTTTCTGCCACGCATGTCTATAAACTTGACAGGCTTGCGATTGTTGGCAGGATTGTTCATCTTGCCAACATCCTCCGGTGACATTATCTCCACGATGGGAGCCACACGGATACGTGAACGGAAACGGTCTTTCAGGTCCTTCACGATGTCGAATGGCTGCGTGGAGGACACGCCTGCCTTTACCACCACTTCATCCGTACCTGCATAGCTGTTTCGTACGATTACTACATAGTTTACCACATAAGGCGTGTTGTCCAGGACATCGTTTATGGCAGGCGGATAAATGGTCGTGCCTTTCAACTTTATCATGTTGTTCTTGCGTCCTACGATTGGAGTAAGGCGGTAGGAATTGCGACCGCAAGGACAACTTTCCGTAACCTTGCTACTAATGTCGCCTGTACGGAAACGCAACAGAGGCATGCCTTCCACACCAAGCGTGGTGACCACCACTTCGCCCACCTGGCCGTCGGGGACGGGAAGGTTGTCCTCGCCTATGATTTCCACAATGACAAGCTCCGGGTGAACATGGCCGCCACATCCGTGAGGACACTCGGAGAAAGTGGCTCCCATCTCAGTGGAAGAATATGTCGCATACAATTCCACATCCCACTTCTCACGGATTCGCTTGCCCAGGAGATTCAAGCTGAAATCCTGTTCCCTCAGTCCCTCGCCTATGCCTATTATGCGCCTGATGCTGGAATGGCGGTAGTCTATGCCATGCTGCTCGGCATATTCTATCAAGCGCAGTATGAAAGACGGAACACACATGACAGTATCGGGACGAAGACGCGCGATAGTGTCCCATTGCAATTCCGGCATGCCATTGCCCACACGGACTATACTTGCACCCAAGGCCCGTATTCCCAGGAAATATGCAAGGCCTGCCATGAAGCGCTTGTCCAAAGTGGTCATCAGCTGAACTATGTTTCCCGGACGAACACCGGCACAGGCAAATGATTTCTTTTCATTGTAGGCCAGGCGGTCAAGGTCACTGTCCGTACAACCAAACGTCACCGGGTCGCCCAACGTACCCGAAGTGGTAATGTAATCCACTATCTTTTCTGCCGGCACGCAGAGAAAGTCGCTATTGTAAAGTTGCAGGTCTTTCTTCTCGGTAAACGGCAGGCGCACAAGGTCATCAACCGTTTTTATCCCGGTAACGTCTATATTATTCTCGCTGAACATACGCTGATAATAAGGCGAATGTCCTTGAAGGTACATCAAGGCTTCCTGCAAACGCAGGTTCTGGTACTCTCGTATTTCCTCCGCCGAACGGAACTCTATATCTTCGGTGTCTTGCATCATGTTTAATTCTAATTCGATCAATTGTATTTCAAATCCGTCTTTATCTCACAAGCATTCTCACCAGACCTTTAATTTTCAGCAAACTAACGGCCATCATGTCCATAGCCTCCAAGGCGTCATGCCTTTGTCACGAGGAACATGCTGAGTATTCGAGAATTCTCTTCCCCGAATTCGTGAATTCCCACACGCGAATTCGCGAATATAACGTGCCGTTCCTGCTGAGGGCTATTACCTGTATGCATTGATGTATTTTTTACGCTACCGCAGTTTTTACTGCCCCACTACCGCAGGCTCCGGCTTATCGGTATAATGAGCGGCTACGGAAACAGCGTCTTTATCCACTTAAGGAAAGCCCCCTTCCATTGTATGGCCTCGTGGGTGGTCTTGTCGGGATTGGTTCCAAAACCATGGCCTCCGGTCTGATACCGGATGTAAGCATGCCTAATGCCCATGGCTGTCATGGCCGAGTCCAACAGTTCGGAATTGCGGTAGTCCACTATGGGATCGTCCACGCAATTCATAAGGAACGCAGGAGGCATGTCTGGACGGACATGTTTTTCCAAAGAAAGGGAATCCTTCATCTCCTGCGTGATTGCCCTGCCTTCGCCCAGCAGGCCACGGCGCGAACGTTTGTGAACCACAGGAGCCGAAAGCGTTACCACAGGGTAAATCGAAACAATGAAATCCGGCCGTAGTGACACATTCGGGGAGATACCGAGAGAATAAAGCACATCCGTATCAAAAAACTCTCCCGCCATCACGGCCAAGTGCCCTCCTGCCGAGAAGCCCATCACCCCCAGTCTGCCGGGGTTTATTCCTTGAACCGAGGCCTGCTCCCTAAGCAACTGGATACTTCGCTGCACGTCCTGCAACATGTCGGGATAGCGATGCCCGCGTGCAAGAAAACGGTAACGTGTGACAAAGGCCGGGACACCGCCAACACGATATTCCAGGACATAAGCCGATATGCCGTTGGATTGCAGCCAGCGTGCAACGTCCTCACCCTCTGTCTTTCGGGCAAGCCAGAAATAACTGCCGCCGGGACAGACTATGCAGGCCGTATTATTGTCTCCAGCGGCCGGATAGGGAACAAGACGGACATCCGCACGGCAATTGGTTCCTTCCCAAATGTTTTGACCATCCTTTGCCGCCACGACGTGACCCATGCACCTGCACAGCATGAGAACAAGGAGACAGTATATTTTCAATCTATTATGCATTGGCATTTAGCATTAGGTTACTCTCGGAAAGCAATTCTCCGGCATGGCAACAACTATATTACTCTTGGTATCGTACCCTCGATGATTACAGTACGTTCGAAAGTGATGCCATCAAGGACGTAGTCATTGGTCCATACGGCATGCACATAATGGAGATTGGGAGGAATGGATGCCGTCTCCTTTGCAATAAGGTAGTCGTCAAGGCACTCCTCAAACGCATATACTTCCACATCCCTGTTTACCAAGGCGTAGAGTAGCGGAAAAACACCTATGCCTCCGTGGATGATACGCACGTGACGAATGCCCGTATGGGGGGCCTCTATGATATTGGCATAGGTATCCATAGCAGCAAGCATGGCCTTGCATCGGGCCACTGTATCCCACCCCCTGTAGGCATAGCGATAGAAGACATGACTGCAAAAATAACGGCAACACTCTTGTCGGGAGGCCAGAAGCAGATATTGCTCCAGCATCATCTTGCGATAGTCGCGGGCTTCTGCACGGGCAGTACTCCATGAGGAACGCGGAACAAACTTCACACGAGGCAGTATCCTAAGGACGATACTTCCGCGACGGAACAAGGTTTCCCTCTTGGGCATATAATGCCCGGCACCATGCAAGACCATAGGCAGGATGTCCATCCGTAGTTCGCGTGCCAGGTGGAAAGCACCTTGACGGAAGCGAAGTATGGCACAATCCTCGGAACGTGTACCCTCCGGGAATACGACAATGGAATAGCCCGTATCGCGCAGGCGCCTCAGTCGTGGCATGATTGCATCCATTCCCGCAGAAACAGGCAGGAAATCAGCATGATGTATCACATGTCCGTAAAAAGGATTATTCCATACCCGGTCATTGGTCAGGAAAATCAATTTGGGATGCATTGCCATCAATATCGGGAGATCCAGAAGAGACTGATGGTTGCACACCACTATGGCCGGTGACTCGAAGGTCGCGTCGTCCAGATTCTCGTACCTCACCGTGGCACCCGGAAGCATGCGTGTAAAGTGAGCCGAAATCCATTGCAGCAGGCGATGAAAACGCAAGCTCTTTGCCTCGGTGTTCCTTCCAAAGGCAAAATATATAACGGTCATGGGTGTAAAAATCCCTATGGACCAAAAGGCAAAGTACACAGCTCCAAAGAGAGAACGTCCAAGCCTGCCCATGGTAATAGCGGCGTCACGCCGGACACCGCCCTTACGGGTAAAAGCACGAAACTCATGAGCAAAGAGCTTCCTACGGGCAAAAGCATTGTACATGCGCATTGGCAATCCATAGACCACGGCCAGGACACACAGGATGGTATTGAGGATGCTTATGCGGGCAAAGTCCGGAAATGGTCTGAAATGCGATACTCTTTCGCCACGAGGCGGATAATAGACACGGATTGGAATGGACCTGATTGGCGTACCCTGCCAGGCAGAGAACACAAGCAATTCCAGTTCGGCCTCGTAACGGCTTGTCAACAGGCCAAGCCCATGCAGGCTCGCAAGCGGATAGGCCCTGAAACCAGTCTGCGTATCCTTGAGCCTAAGCCCCGTCTGCACCCAGAACCAGAAATTGGAAAACTTGTTTGCAAAGGAACTTTGAGCATTGATGTCGACATTGGACAAATCGCGTTCTCCCACGACCAACGTCCCCGGCATTTCCACAATAGCCTTGACAAAGTTCCATATATCCTCAGGATAGTGCTGCCCGTCGGAATCCAGCGTGATGGCATAGCGGAACCCCTTGGAACGTGCATGCATGAAACCGCGTTTCAATGCTATCCCCTTACCCTTGTTCGTTGGACAGTCCACAATGTCGATACAGGGAATCGTGTCAAGTATCTCAAGCGTATCGTCCGTACTGCCATCGTTCACTACAATGACATCATCGCAATACCGCAGCGTCTCCGCTACCACACGATACACCGTCCCGGCATTGTTGTACGTCGGAATCACCACACATATACCGTGGCTACGCATGGTCGCTTTCAAGATGTCGGTATCGATTTGTTTCATGATGTCTTGCACAAGAGCGTCAATTTGGCACATACGTTTTGGGCTGGCATCGCAACCGCCACGACATCAGCCTTAATCACATTGCCCTCCTCTCCGGGGACAAGTTTGGAAAAGGCAAAAGACACCTGCGGAGTGTCTTGCGGACTTATGACCGACAGGAACTTGGCATTGGGCACCTCCAAAAGGACATATTTATGTCCGAGCAACAGTTCCAGCAACTCTACTGCCATTTGGATAACACAGACACCCGGTGTTACCGGTCTCTCCGGAAAATGTGCCCTGTATATGACACTGTCCCGGCAAAGGGTGACACACACGCGACGATTTTCCATGTCCATGGCCGCGACCGTATATAGATTATCCTTCAGTATCATCTGTGTCTTCCTGTATTAACGGAGCAAACGTATATGTGATGCCATGTCTGGTATTGGCGATACGCACTTCGTCTCCGACATACTCTACCGTATAGTAATGTTTGCGAGCGTATTCCTTGTTATATAATATGGATAGGCAAAAGCGTAAATCCTGACGCAGAACGCGTTTGATGTACCACTTGTCCATAAATGAAACGATGTGGCAAAACTTCAACTTGTCTCGTGTCTCACAGTAAACAAAATCCATAGCAGAGACGCCAAACTCGTTTACCATGCTGCCCTTGATGTTTTTATCGTCTTGACGGACAAGCATGATGCCCGTCAGCGAGGCCTTGCCCATGTCCATCGTCACGGCATAACGTCCCGTGGCCGACACAACTGCCAAAGGGAAGGCCAACAGACTAAAAAGGAATAGTAAAAACGGCTTCATCTATTGCAGCATTCTTGGTTACATCGGACATCCGTATTTCCGTCTTGTCACCGTTCTTCTCGTATATCTCCACTCCTGCGATAGCCGTATCAGTACGATTGAATACCAATACCACTTTTTGGAACATCCGTTTCAGCTCTTTCTTCTTGGGCACAAGAGTCACGTGCCATGATGTCCGTACCTCCTCTATATCCAAGGAAAATGTCTCCATGTCCGTCAAGGCCTTGCCGGTGACGGTGCTCATCATGATACCGGCAATCTCGCGAAAAAGTTTGTTGGAGGAAACGTCTATGACGTTCTTCTTCGAGTTATTGCCCACGTATACCTTGGCACCATTGAAAATGAACAGGTAACTGTAAGGCCGCGTATACTCCCATCGAAACTTGTCGGGCTGACCGTAGTGCATCGTACCGTATGACACCATCCTGTCGTTCAACATGGACATGCTCTTGGTCTGAACAAAGGTACACTTCATAGACTTCAACCCTGACACGGAATTGCCTATGGCAGTCACTATCTTTTGCTTCTGTTGAGGTGTCAACGGTGCCGCGACGGAAACCAGTGTTCCCGCAAGCATGAGAAATAGTGTGAGAATCGTTTTCTTCATCGTATGTAGATATAATCAAATAGATATGGCAGTCACTTTGCCACCAACACGCAACCAAGCATAATCAGTCCCACGCCTACCCAGCGGTTCCAAGCTATGCTTTCATCCAAAAATGCCACGGCCATGACCATTGCTATCACATAACTCATGCTCACCATCGGGTATGCCATGCTCAACGGCCAATGCTTCAGAATATACATCCATAGAAGCGAAGCCCCGCCAAACATTATTCCACAAAACAGGAACCACCAGTTGGACAACAAGTATGCCACAAAACATAGCGTCCACGAAAAGGGTGGCATGTGCTCCAAAGCCACCTTGAGACACAATTGCCCCAAAGCAAGCATCATGCTTTGTAGTAAGGAAAGTCCCAACAATTGCCACATAATCATAACCTCCTTAGTCTGATCACCGACCATGAGTCCGTGCCTGCATTATTTAACAAGGTTATGTGATTTAATGGCTGAATCCGGTGTTCCGCCTCACTTTCAAGAAGGAATCCGGGAACATCCTCCTGCCTCGCCAGCAACGTGGCTCCCACATAGAATGCCATAGCCGGGGCAGAGAAGTTGTCACCGAACACATGCTTGTATTTCAAAAGCGTACGAGGTCCGGCCAAGGCATCCATTACCTCCATGTATGGTTTGTCGTTACACGATTTCCCATTTAGACCGGCTATTATCACAGTGTCATCCTCATGCAGATATGCCGCCACATCCGATGCGGACCAGTTGCAGGCAATACATACATCCGACACCACGACGTCAGGTCCGTCACCTGCCTCTACAGACAGGACGGATGCCATGGATGTCTCGGACACAAACGAATACTCGGGATGAATATGCCTCATGACACGTGTCATGGAAGGAGTAACCTCGTCATGCGCCCCTATCAGAGCATGGGATATGCTGCCGCTACGCAACTGCAACCAAGCGTCCAGAAGCGCACTGTCGAACGACAAGGCGCCATGAGAATAGGTATTGTTGTAGCCGTGGCATTTCAGTGTCATGGCTACCATGGAACTAATTGTATTATGAGTGGACTGCATGAAAAGAGTCGGTTTCAGGCAATGTTCACCATTGAGAGTAAGGTCGGCAAGAAACTTCTCAGAATTCTCCATACAGCCCATACCCGTGCCTGTGATGATGGCGTCCGGCATCTCTATTCCGGAACTACCCAAGGCGGACAATGACGTGCATACCGCGCGCTTCAGTATCTTGCCCATGCGCCTGGCCTCAACGGGACTGACGACACCTCGTGTCTGCGGTTCCACGGCCACGGCATACTCCCCTTCATTCCAATGCGGCACCGTAAGCCAGTCATCACACAGAGGCTGCTGGCAGGACACTTGCGCCACGGAACGTATATAGCAGTTATTTGGCATTGTCATACTTATATTTAGAGAATATCAACGAGGAGTCGTTGCCTCCGAAACCAAAGGAATTATCCACGACATAGTCAATGTCCGCGCCCACGACATTATCCGTAACCGGCACAGCTCCTTCTTCTATAGGATTGGCCCATCCGAGATTGCGCGGAATCAGTCCACGCGTAATCGCCAACAGGCATATGACCGCCTCTATGGAACCGGATGCGCTGGTCGTGTGCCCTGTCAAAGCCTTGGTGGAGGAGAAAGGTGGCAAATGCTTGCCCCATATCCTGCGCATTGCTGCCAGTTCGCACATGTCATTGTTTGGCGTTCCCGTACCGTGAGCATTGACGTAGCCTATGCTTTGTGGAGCAACACCGGCCATGGACAGAGCACGGCTCATGGCACGGAAAGCACCCTCGCCGTTTTCAGATGTCGCCGTCTGGTGAAAGGCATCACAGGCATTGGCATATCCGCACAGTTCCGCCATGACCGTAGCACGGCGGGCACGTGCCGAACGTTCACTTTCCAATACGAGATAGGCGGCACCCTCGCCCAGATTTATTCCGCAACGGTCACGGTCGAAGGGGCGACAACGTGCCGTATCCAAAATCATCAACGTGTTGAAGCCATTGAGATGAAAACGCGTCAAGGCCTCAGCACCACCAACCACCGCACTATCAACAATGCCTGCCCTTATGAGATTGGCACCCAGGATAATGGCATTGGCAGCCGAAGAACATGCTGTGGAAGCGGTAGTGACCATGCGGAAACGTCCCAAGTCCCGTGCGATAAGGTCGGTGGATATTCCACAATCGTTATATCTCATTGCCTCGTAATCGCCGTCTGTGGCCTCAGCATCCAGAAAATCACGGAAATGTTCCTCCGTATTGTCCATGCCGCCAACCGTAGTACCGCTGATAAAGGCTGAACGTGACAAGGCAGCGGAACACAGCCCGGCCATATCCACGGCCTCGCGTGCAGCCAGCATGCCCATCATCACGGTACGCAGTGCGGATACAGGACCGGACACGCCCAACAGGCGGGCCATCTCATCATTGGACATATCCACCTCACCAACAGGGAACTCGGTATGTTCCGTACGCAGATGGCGCACACGACCGACACGACTGTCGCCCTGCAACAGGGCGCGGTACGTGGCCTCCAGTCCAGTGCCCAAGGCCGACACTATGCCGGTTCCTGTTACTAAAATCCTTTCTGTCATAAACTGGTATCCAATAGTCCCGTGAATCAATGCTGATGGAATACAAATCTACTTCTTGCGGTTCTTGCCGACATACTCCGCTATTGAAGCCACGGAGGAAAATATGACCTTGCCCTCAGACGGATTGGACAAGCGTATGCCATATTCCTTTTCCAAGAGAACAATGAGTTCCAAAGCATCTATGGAGTCCAGACCAAGTCCCTCTCCAAAAAGAGGTGCATCGGCATCAATGTCCGCAGGAGTCATGTCCTCGAGATTCAGCACTTCGATAATCTGAGCCTTAAGCTGTTCTATCAGTTCGTTCATATACTGTATTCGTTTGTTATTTTGTTACTATTTTCATGTCTGCGACGTAGTCAGCATCATCCTCATACTCTATCCACCCCGTCAAGATGAACGATGGAGCAGATGTCAACAGGGTACCTGCAAGGATGTTATCCATCTCGGTCTCGTCCTGCGCGTTCATGATGTAAAAGGACGTTTCGCCATAAATCTTGTGCCGTATGGCAATCTCCCCGGTGACTATGTTTGCCAAAGTGTAGACGAACAATGCCGGACTCGGGAAGTAGTTATCCATAGCGATGGTTGTCTGGTAATACCGGTCGGCATCCAATGAACCGCTGCGGTTGAACAGTACTACGGCCGCCTTCTCTTTTTCCTCTGGAGCAAAGTCTTTCAACAACAGTTCCGCACTCAGGAAACCTAATTTGCAAATGTGGTCCATCTTGAAGAACTTGGGATAGTCGCCCACGAACTGCCGATACAGTCCCGTGATACCGGCCTCGCTCAACAGTGTTCCATTAAGGCGTGTCCCTGCCGGAGTAATGGTCAGAGTAGCAAGCGTCTTCATTCGCATCCTCCTTTCGTATATGCTATGCCGGCATTGGAACCGCCAAATCCGGACAATATTTTCATGAATCCCGTACAGTCGGTCGCCCGCACCACATCGGATATGTTCAAGGCATAGGTCGTGCCCTGCAGGCCATAGCCCAACGTAGCAGGCACAGTCCCTTTATCCAATGCTGCCATGGCGATGATTGTCTCTATTACCCCCGCCGCCCCAAGAGTGTGTCCATAGTAACCTTTCAAACCGCATACCGGCACAGCATCAAGACGGGCACGATTATGGCAATGGACTCCATCTCGTCATTGTAAGCCGTGGCGGTGCCATGGGTACATACACAGGCCAGTTCCCGTGCGGAAAGCACGCGTAGCATGTCCATAAGTACGCGATATGAACCTTCTCCCGTGCGGGAAGGACCGGAGATATGATTGGCATCATTATGTATGGAGCCTGCACAGAAACGCCATCTGTCGGCACACACCTCTTCGTCGGCATGCAGGATGATGGTGCCAACAGCTTCGCCAAGATTCAAACCGGTACGGTCACGGTCATAGGGACGACACGGAGCGGAGCTTAGTGCCTTGAATGACTGGAATCCGGAAATGACGAAGCGCGACAACACATCGCAGCCAATCACGACGGCCGTACGATAACGCGCCATAAGCAATTGTCTTACGGCCGCAATCTGGGCACAAACACCGGAGATACAGGCATTGGATGTCACTATTGGCGTATTGGCATTCCCCAAAAAACGTGCAACCCTCTGTGCAGAGGAAGCTATGTAACAACGTTTGTCCATCGGATCTCCTGCAAGGCAGTCGACATTTCCTTTGGTGGAGGACAGCACAAACACGACATCCTCACGCGCGGCATCCACACCACCCTGCCTCAAGGCATCAGAAGCCGAGAGAATACATAGCTTTTCAAAGAAAGTGTAATCCGACTCCAGTCCGAACTCTACAGAAAACAGTTCCTCAATCCTTTCTCGTGAAAGAATGGAACCGCAGAAATCCTCCGGCAAGCCAAACAAGCCATGGTGCAAGCACAATCGGGACTGTCCGGCAAGAACGGACGCCACGTTATCCGCAGTGTTCATCCCAAGAGGCGAGATGATGTTATCCGCAACCTTGTATACAAGTGGACTGTCTGTGCTTCTCTCCATGAATCCGCATATAAATGGAACGTGCCGGCAAGACTGCATCCGATGTAGCTTGGGACACTTTCACTATGAATATGCAAATATAATCATTTATTTTCATATATGGCTAAATAATAAGGAGGCTTTTATTGAGGAATTGCATTTTTAGTAACAACCTTGTCTTCTTCCTGCATTACTCGGGATACGTGGAACAAGTCCAGCCCATCCGTCCGCCACTCCGTCATTTTCCACCATAACAAAAGTCAAACGGGCTTGCCCTGTCCATCCGGCTTAACGGACACGGGAAGCGGTTCCTCGTTCTCGGCAATCTTCATCTCACCTTCGGCTATGATCTCTGTCCCCACACGTATGGTGGCCCGGACAAGAGTAAGTCCGAATACTTCCTCCAACGTATCTACAGTCGTCTCCAGAGTCTCTCCTATTGCAGGAAGACGATAAAGACGAAAGCTGCGTATGGCTCCGATGAATCCGATACGGACACTCTTGTGAAGAATGTACTTGTTGACATATCCTATGCGTGCAGCACAAGTTTGCGCCATGTTCTCGATTAGCCCGGCAGGAGCAAACAGGCCTGCATCCACAAACAGATTTGCCTCAGACACCACGGTGGCAGTGACAATACGTTGCATATCAAATGAAACGAGACTGCCCACCATAACAAAAGGTTCCCGCTGAGGCAACAGTTCGTGTATGTCTATCCGCGTGACATCCATTATCGCGCCCAGAAGTCAAAATAGTTATACCATTGCACGGGATACTGCCTTACCACTTCCTCCAGTTGGGCCGCATATGAACATGCAAGATTGCGGGCACGTAGCCTGGTGTTGTCCTCGGCAGGAACTGGTATCTGCCTGACCATGACACGATAGGAAACTGAATTCTGCTTCATCACGGCAACAAAAAGGACAGGTACATTGCGCATGGCAGCCAGCAGGAACGGCCCTTGAGGGAAGCAGGCAGGGGCACCAAGAAAATCAATCTCAAAGGTCTTCTGCGACCCGAATACACGGTCGGCAGGCATGCTGAGGATTTCACCGTTGGCAAGTGCGGCATCTATGAGAAAAAGATGCGACATGTCGGCGGACATGGGAATCATACGTATGTTGTTGCCACTGAACATACGGTTACGATTGGACATCACGCTTTCCTTTTCACCCCCAAAGACCAAGGCATTGAAACGTTTGTCCTTAGCGGAAAGGGAGTAGCCGGCTATTTCGTAGTTGCCTATATGGGAACTCAGTTGCACAAAGCCTTCCGGACGATGTACAAGGCTGTCAAAAATCTCTGATCCGTCTATATCCATACGGAACCTTTTGCCGGCATACATGGCAAAGCGGTCTATGACCACCTGGGCAAAGGCACAGTGATTGCGCATGGTCATCCACATGGCCACGAGGGGGCCATAGTGCCATCGCTGACGGAAATAATGGTAAATGGCCCTACGTGCCGGAGCATTGACCAACATCGTGGGAGGAACCACAAAGAGAAAGGCAAAGACATAAAGCATGCGAACGTCTATGACCCTCAAGAACCTGACAAGCCACCGATGCATCCAACCATTGCCATAGGTCGTGCCCGCCCAATTATCGTGTTTCAGTTCATTCACTTGTACATGTGTGTGTAGGTTTTCTTTTATTTACGGTTCCAGGATGGAATGAGGAATATGGCTATTTGTCCGGATCCAGCTTGCAGACAAGAATACTGTGGCCTTGTCCCAGACCGTCATGAATGGATTCCACAGCCAAACCGGCCTCGCACACAAGCCGTTCCATGTCCCGGGAATGGTACATCTTGCTGTTGCCGTTGGCTATTGCGGTAAAATACAGGCTGGTAAGAGTCAGGCACATGGCGGCAGGCTCAAAACGCTGACGGTCCCACAGAGTCTCCATGATGAAAAGCCGGCTGCCTGCATTCATCACCCTGGTAGCACGACGCAGGATGCTCAGTATCTGCTTCTCGCTGAAGCAATCAAGAAACTGACTCATCCAAATGGCGTCGAAGCATCGCCCTGATGGCATCTCGGAAGACTCGTCCAGAAGATTCACGCACAGGCCATCGATTCTTTCACAACCTGGTTTGCCCTGGATATTCTGCCTCATCATGCCTATCTGCTGAGGAAGGTCCAGAATGGTAACATTCACATCGGCATCATAATCCACACAACGCAATGCCCAACGGCCGGTGTTGCCTCCGACATCCAATAGCGTGCGTGGACGGAAAGAGAATACTATTTCCAAGGCTTCGTCAAACGAGCTATCGGAATAAAAGTGGTCGAAGTCAAACCAGCTCTTCTGTATATGCCGAGGCAATGAAGACAGCCCCTCGTAAACCGTTGGCCATTCGCCAAGGGTTTTCAGGCCTACCGGCTTGCCCTCAAGCAACGACTCTTCAAGATTGAACCACCCGAGATAATTGACATCATGATTGAATCTGAGGTTGACTTTGGTGGCCGGATCGTTGATCAGGAACCATCCCGTCTTGGAAAGCGTAAACCTGTCGGTTTCGGTGTCTACCAATACAATGCCTATGCACAGCGAGGCCTCCAGAAGGCATTGCGCGGCATAATGCGAAAGTCCCGCCTTGTCCGCGACCTCGTCCATGGTCATGCCACAGGTACTGCTGCGCAACATTTCCAGAATTCCCCGACTTGACATGATACGGGCAGTCTGGAATACGGCAGGACCGAAGGCTATGAATTCGGCCAGACGCTGGGCCTCACGAGCGGAAAGTTGCTCCTTGGTATACTTTTTCTTTAACTCCGGAAATAGGTTCATGGCTCCTGTATATTTATAATAATTAGGTAAAGGCTGGCATCAGGCGTTCAGATAAGTGATGACATTTTTACGCAGATACGCCTCGGTTTCCTTTAGCTCCTCATAGAACGGGGTATCATCGACGAACTTGGGACAAATGGCACGGATGGCAGCATATTGCTCCCGGGTGCGAGATGACAATTTGCCGGCCAGCTCCAGACAATCCGTGGCCTGTGCCAAGGCGACGTAAAGGATGGACATTACCTGATAGGCATTGTCGATGACGCTACGGCAAAGGAGCGCACTGTTGGTACCCATGCTGACAATGTCCTGATTGTCGTTGTTATTGGGGATACTGTGGACATAATTGGGCATTGCCAGGGTCTGGCACTCGGCCGTGGTGGAAGTGGCGGTAAACTGGCATGCCTGCATGCCGTAGTTCAGTCCGAGAGTACCGAGATTGAGGAACGGAGGCAGGATGCCATTGATACGGTCGTGAAAGAGGTAATTCAGTTGACGTTCGGCGGTCATGGCCAGACGCACCATGGCAATCTTCACCTTGTCGGCCTCCAGGGAAATGTAGTCGCCATGGAAATTGCCTCCATGATAAACGTTCCTGCTCTCGTAATCCACGATGGGATTGTCGCAGGCCGAATTGAGTTCATTCTCCAGTACCTCGGCGGCGTTCTTCAAAGTGTCGAATATGGGACCGTATATCTGCGGGATGCAACGCAAGGAGTAATAAGCCTGTACCTTATGTTCAAAATACGCAGCCCTGTTCTTGGACGAATCATAGAGTTCGTGCTCGCGTTTCTGCAAATGCCGGCTGCCTTGGCTGACATCGCGCAACCATCCGGCAATGACCTGCTGGCCAGGCTGGCGGCGGCATTCGTTTTCCTCCACCGACATGTAGTCGTCAAAGGAGTCCGCAATCTCGTTTATCCATGCTCCGGCTATAGTGGCATAACGCAACAGGTTCTCGGCATAGTACTGATTGACAACGGATATGCCTGTCATGACGGCTGTGCCATTGGTTACGGACAATCCTTCGCGAACATGAATGTCCATGGGTCCGAGTCCCTCAGACTGCATGACATCCGCAGTGGGGCGCCACTCGCCTTGGAAACGCACCTTGCCTTCGCCTATGAGACAGAGGGCGATGTGGGCAAGCTGCACCAAGTCTCCGCTGGCTCCGACACTGCCATGCCGGGGAACGAAAGGATGGATGCCACGGTTGACAAACTCCTGCAACAGCAGTATCACCGAGGGATGTATGCCTGAACGTGCCTGCATGAAAGTGCCTATCCTGGCTATCATGGCAGACTTGACATCCACGTCGGACAATGGCTCGCCCATACCAGTCGCATGACTGCGTATGATGTTGTATTGCAACTCTTGCAAATGGTTGTCATCCACACGCCATTGTGCCATAGGGCCGAAACCTGTGTTGATTCCATAGATGACCTTCTCGGAAGCAAAGTGTTTCAGAAAATCATGGCACCGCCCCACCCTGTCCATTTCCTTGGCATCGAGGGTCAGCTGTTCGTTCTCGAACAATACTTTATATATATGGTTAAGTTTCATTCGTCGTTTGATTGGGGGAGAAGGCCGCCGCCGTGTATTGACAGAAGCGTCCGATGCATCTACAGTCCCTTTTTATCCTGCTGTTTCTGTACTTTCTTCACTACACGCTTTATACGTTTCTCCAACGTCTTGCCAGACGTTTCCATGGCATCAGCCATCACTTCGGCCAAAGCGCCAAGAAGGACATCGTCCGAGGATATGTTGATTACAGTAGTGCCGTCACACGTTCTTATCGTGTAATTGCGCTTGCAGGAATGTCGCTGGCGAGGCGAATTGTCCGTTGAAGTCCACAATTGGTCCGCATGCTCTTTTACGGCCTTTTTCCTCTCTTTCTTGAGCGTGCGCTTCATGAATTTGCCTAAATCCTCGCCAGCCGTTTCAAAGGCATCGCCCATCAGATTGGCGAACGACCCTATGCGTCCGTCCTTGGATGTCATCTCTATGACAGCCACCTGCGTGCCGTTGTTACGTCGTATGACATAATCGCACTTGACAGTATTGCCCCTGCGATTGATTTCCTTCACAACCACCGTCATGCGCACCTTTGCATTCTGACTCACTGTCAGCATCAAGGGAGCCTCAGCGTCATTGAACTCTTCCACGAAGTCGGCCACGATTTCCCTCTTGTCCCTTTCGAACTCGGACATGCTGTTACCGCCACCGGCATAGTACATGTTCTGGATAAAATCCTTCATTGGCACTCCCTCCACCATGGTCTTGGAGAAGTCGAAGTTCACACTCATGGCACGCACACCAAGCAAATGCCTAAGCGACCCCTGCGTAACAGTTTGCGCATTGGCATTCATTACCATGGCAATGGCCGCAATCATAATCTTAATCCGTTTCATGTCCATTTTCACCTTTATGGTATCACCTATCGCATCGCATATCCTCTATTCCTAAGAATGATGCAAATATAGTCAAAATATCTCATACTCGGACTGAAGACAAACAAAAAGCTGTTGTCTGGCAATAATAAAAGGTGGAGCATTACTTGTTTTGACGTCAGTCGTATTGCGTCACAATGTCGGATAGCCGGAATAGACTCGGTCCTTCCGCTCGCACTTTCGTCTGTCCTCGCCATGGAACAGACCATGCAGGACCGTATCTGCCCATCCGGTTTTAACCCGAATTGGTCATTAGATTTCCAATCCGTTTTGCCTTTATGTTCGTTCGTATTGCAACCGTTTTGTCGAAGGCATAGCGAGCTATGGCAAGACCAAACGGGAAGCAAGACGGCGAAGAGAAGGGCAAAATGGAGGAAAAGGCAATACGGATCATCTGATTTATACAATTTGACGTTCTAATGACCGATTTGGGTTTAACAGGGACTATAATGCCATGGGGAGACAGTGTGCATACTCGCGAATTCACGCCATTGAATTCGCGAATGCAACAGTGAACATTCGCGAATGTGAGATGACATGTTCACCGAGTATTATCTCCTGCTGCTTGAGAACTTTATAATCCTGCCATTTCACGTATTTGAAACGATAGTCCGAGAAGAAGGTTGTATGATTGGGCAACTTTATCTATCTTTGCAACAACAAGACTATTAAAATGACAATGAAACACACATACGCAATGATGTCCGCACTGGCTGCGGGCATGCTGTTGCTGTGCGGAGGAGGATGCTCCACCCAACGCACGGCCGGCAGGGAGAAGGAAGTGAGCGTCCTGCAATTCAACATCTGGCAGGAAGGAACGATGGTGGAAGGAGGCTACGAAGCAATAGCCGACGAAATAGCCCGTTTGAAACCGACATTTGTCACTTTAAGCGAAGTTCGCAACTACCACGGCACACGCTTCTGCGACCGTATCACCGAATCGCTACGCCAACGCGGACTGACATATTACTCTTTCTTCAGCGACGACACAGGACTGCTCAGTTGCCATCCACTGACAGACAGTACAACGGTTTTCCCGCTCCACAACGACCACGGAAGCATCTACAAGCTGATTACCACGGTAGACGGGCGACGCACCGCTGTATACACAGCACATCTGGACTACCTGAACGACACC
This sequence comes from Bacteroides sp., assembly GCA_023665805.1. Taxonomy (GTDB): domain Bacteria; phylum Bacteroidota; class Bacteroidia; order Bacteroidales; family Bacteroidaceae; genus Physcousia. Next base: position 54,735 of record JAMPDJ010000019.1, read on the forward strand.
TATTACGAAGTAAGAGGCTACGACGGCAACAACTGGCGACAAATGGAGGCTCCGCTTACAGACGTGAAGGAAATACTGAGGCGCAACGAACTGTCAATGCGCGACGAGGCCATCACGAATTTCCTGCAGGACGCACAAACGGAGGTGGAACAGGGAAGCCTCATCTTCCTGGGCGGAGATTTCAACGAGCCGTCGTTTGCCGACTGGACCGAAGCCACACGCGACAGTGCGGACCACCAGGGCATCACCGTGGACTGGCCTTGCACGACACGCCTGCACGAAGCAGGCTTTGCCGATGCTTATCGCACGCGTCATCCAAGCCCTGTGACGCATCCCGGATATACTTATCCGGCAGACAATCCGTCCGTTCCTATCAACAGGCTGACATGGGCACCGCAAGCCGACGAGCGTGAGCGTATCGACTTTATCTTCTTCTTCCCTCGCAAGGGGCTAACGCTGAAAGAAGCGATAGTCGTGGGACCTGACGGTTGCATTCGCAACAGCCTACGCACACCGGAAACAAGCCGGGACTCCATCCTCACACCGGCAGGCACATGGCCAAGCGACCACAAGGCCGTATTGGCGACTTTCCGATTGAAGTAGACAAGGCATGGGCTAAAACATAGCGAAATTTCTTTCTTGTTAAAATTCAAGCACTTGCAAATTTCCGCAGCTTAATGGGTAACGATTTAGAAACCAGCGAAATTCTGTGTTTCACTTCGTTTTGCAGTAATTCGAAAGAACGCTTTTCCTATCTGCAAATGTATGAAAAAAATTGGTCTATATGCCAAAAGGGGACATTAAATTGATGTAACCTATTTTATCTCTTTGGTTTATGAGCTTTCAAGACTTCGACAATCAGTTCCTTGCGTCTTTCCACCGAAAGACCTTCCACAATGCGATTATTTCAATGCTATGTTCCATTTTGAGAAAATAATGAAATAACAACAACACAATGGATAAACTACGTTTAGATAGGACTCAAAAGATAGCGTTTGCACGCCTTATATCTGACTTGATAGAGGCCGACTTTATTGTGTTAGAAGGCGAGATGAAATACTTTGAACATATCATCTCAAATGAAGGCTTCAGTATTAGCAAACAAATGCTCATTGAAGCTAAAAAGATGGATTATGCCAAGGCGGTGGAGGTACTGTGTGAATTGAAAAAAGACGAGCGCAAACAGATTGTAAAGGCATTGAAGAAACTTTCTATGTCTGACGGCACCTGTGTGCCTCTGGAGGCTATACAGATTTTCGCGTTGGAACAAGTTATGGAATATGGAGCGACCCCCTACTCTGTACCAGCTGCAGACGTGGCCATTGATAACATGAAGGTTATATATATCGAAAACGAGGATGGCACAGCCGTGGCTAAGGCGATAGAAGAAAACTTTCGTTCGATAAGCAACGAACTCGCATTGGCGGGTTTCGACTTCGTGCTAATCCCTCACGTTGTGAATGACTACCGCCGCATGGATTCCGACTATCTGGAGAAGGTGGTGCAGTATATGATTCCTTCCATTTCCTCTGATAAAGTAAAGTCCATTTGCTCCGACCTGCGTAATATGACGACATCGCGATTCTGTCGTGATTTGTTAGATAAGAAACTCAATATGCGCATCACTGGTACCGAACCATCGCTGTTGATTAAGATAAACGAGTCAGACATAGTTGACCAGTTCGCCACAGACGAAGCAGAACGGACTTGCTACGCAAATTTCTTGAAAATTGAGTTGAAAGACGATGTCCTCAGCCAAATCAGAGAACTGGTAGATGCATATCATAGTATGATCAACTGTTCAATCATGGTGGACAGCAAGCCGAATACGCAGAAATTCCTGTACTATGGCTTTCATCGCTCGTTGTTCGACCTTATTGCCTATGGTAGGGAGCAGAAAGAATATAAGTTAGTGTTTGACCTGACAGACTTGCAAAAGCACAAGGTTCAGGTGTACTTCATCAGTGAAGACGGCGACCGCATCTATCTGAAATTGAATCCGCAGGAAACAGCATTGTTCTATATGATAGTAAGAAAATCTATTGATGGCGACGGACTCGACTGGAAAGAGAAGGTGGACTACGCGCTTATTGATGAGTACAACGCCGTATATGGAAAGATTGGAAAAAGCAAAAGCTTGTCATACAGGAAACCATCCAGCCCAATGGTAAGATTGGTAACAAATCATTATAAGGATAGAACTCAAACCAATCATATAAGAAACCAAATTAATGCGCTGAACTGCATCGCCAACAAGGCCGCATTTGTCCCAGAGCATGACAAGAAGAAAAAAACATACAAGATAAAAGCAAAATTAAGCCATGTTACCATTTTGGTAAACAGGTAATTAGGACATAACAGACCAACGTTGCACTTGGATTGAGTTGTTAAATCACCCTTTTCAAGTGCAACGTTTGTTTTTGATTATTACTGTCCGCTAAACCATAATCATCCATGCCTAACCTCTTGAAAGAAAGAAGTTAGGCATTATTACATATGTAGACAAGCCCCCATTATGGATTATGGGTCGCATCCGGAGGTGCTTCCGAGACCTCTGCAAGCATCATTTTAAGGTCGGCATCGGGCTGGTTGAAGAATTTTTCAAGATTCAGGTAATACATCATCACGATTCTCACCATAGTGGCGAGCCCGGAGAAGCTCCATGGGCGTGTCAGAGAGCTTTGAAGGAGAGAAAGCAGTAGATTGGCTATCAGTGGGTACCATATCTGGATCTTGATTGCATTTGCGCTTTCTCCGTAAAAGTATCTCAGCGGGAAGTTCTGCTTTATTTGCTTGAACAGCGACTCGATCTGCCACCGGCGGCGATATATTGCGACAATAGTCTCCAAAGGCATGTCAAAATCGTTGGTAAGCAGCGATATGAGTTTGGGCTGTTTCCCTTTCTTGATGTCAACATAGGTGATGATGCGGGCAATGTGATTGATGCCATCCTTGGACACTGTCCAAAATTTTGTGTAAATGTAAACAGGATTCAGTTGTAAGTTTG
>JAMPDJ010000001.1 GCA_023665805.1 Bacteroides sp.
AAGTATACAGGCTTGAGTCAACTAGTCTCAGACACACTCAGTGAAACACTACCAAATGTATGAATGGATATGGTGTGCGTATTGCATGTTTTTGCGCATAAAACAAATGTCCGATAAAGGCAAGCTTATGAAACTTTCTTTATCGGACATCAATATCCAATGTCTGCTGTTGCTTTATTCTACAGTGGCCAGGAAGATTTCGCTGATTGAGGGGTGGGCGTGTATACTGTCACTCAATTGTGATAAGGTGGCACGGTGGCGGATGAGCAAGGCTGCCTCATGGATTATGTCGGCAGCATGCTTGCCAATGATGTGGCATCCGATGATAATTCCATTAGTGTCGGTAAGCAGTTTTACCACGCCTTCTTCTTCTCCCATGGACAAAGCCTTGCCATTGGCCCGATAGAACGCCTTGTGGGTGGAGTAGGAGATCCCCTTGGCTTCCGCGCTTTCCTCCGAAAGTCCCACGCTGGCAACCTCAGGCAATGTGAATACGGCTGCGGGGATGATGTCGAAGTCTATGTCATCTGTCTTGCCAAGGATGTGGTTGAGTGCGCGATAGCCTTGGAACGTGGCCGCGTGGGCCAATTGGCAAAGACCGTTGATGTCACCTACGGCATAGATGTGCGGGACACTGGTCTGCATGTTTTCGTTCACGGTGATGCCCTTGGGGGTAAAGGCTATGCCTGCATCTGTGAGATTTAGCGAATCCGTGTTGGCGACACGTCCAACGGCCATCAGCACGAGGTCGGCCTCGGTGTTGCGGGTGGCAGACTTCTCGGTGTATTCCACTATGGTGTGCCCATCCTCATGGCGTATGGCGGTGACGGCTGCACCTGTCTTGAATGATATGCCTTGTTTCTTCAGGGCCGTTCTCAGGCGTTTGGCTATATCACGGTCAAAGGCAGGAAGAATCTCCTTGCAGTACTCTATTACTGTGACTTCGCTGCCAAAAGCATTGAATATGGATGCAAATTCCATGCCTATCACACCACCGCCTATTATACAGAGCCTGTCGGGGATTGTCTTGGTGTCAAGTAATTCCGTGGAGGTCACCACACCCTGACTGTGTGCTCCCTCAATTGGCAGGAACTTGCTCACTGAACCCGTGGCAATAATGATATGGTCTGCCGAATAGCGTGTGCCGTCCACCTCGATGGTATGATTGTCAACGAATTTGGCATTACCGTTGACTAATGTGATACCCGGTGTCTTCAACAGTGTTTGTATGCCTGTTGTGAGACGTTCCACCACGCTGTTCTTGCGTTCAATGGCTGTGGCAAGGTCGAACTGTATGGCTCCTGTGGTTATTCCAAATGTTGCTGCATCCTTTATCTCCTGCAAAAGAGCAGCATTGCGGCAGAGGCATTTGGTGGGTATACATCCCTCGTTGAGACAGGTACCGCCAACATGGCGTGCCTCTACAATCAGTACCGACAATCCGGACTTGGCGGCTTTCACTGCCACTTCGTAACCTCCGGGGCCTGCCCCTATAATGATGAGTTGGTGTGTCATGAAGAGAATTCTATTATGTATAAATAATCCCCATGGGATTGTTGTGCAGTCAATCCTATGGGGAAAGTGGTTTTATAACATCTTGAAGGTAAACTTGGGTTCTTTCACGGCCTTGACATCGTCCAGGCGTCTTACCGGAGTTTGGTGTGGCGCGCTCTTTAGTATTTCGCGTTTGTCCCTTGCCTCAGTGGCAATGGTCTTCATCACGGCGATGAACTCGTCCAAGGTTTGTTTGCTCTCAGTCTCGGTAGGTTCTATCATCATGGCCTCATGGAAAAGTAGCGGGAAGTATATCGTTGGAGCGTGGAAACCGTAGTCCAGCAGGCGTTTGGCCACGTCAAGCGTGGTGACATGGTCGGGCTGATGGTGGTCCCCTCCGTATTCATCGCGCAGTCCATCGAACACGAACTCGTGTTTGCAAAGACCGTCTATGGGCAATTGATAGTACTCTTTCAGGCATTCCTTGATGTAGTTGGCATTAAGCACTGACAATTTTCCTGCCATTGGTACATATTCCTTTCCAAGGGACAGGAGATAGGCGTAGGCACGTATTATGATTCCGAAATTTCCCAAGAATGCAGAAACACTTCCCAGAGAATCGGGGTTCATTACCAGTTCAAAGGTCCCTTGGGGGGTTAGCTTGACTTGTGGATTGGGCAGATATTCTTCTAAACCACGACGTACTCCCACAGGGCCGCTGCCGGGGCCGCCCCCGCCATGAGGCGTGGAGAAAGTCTTGTGCAGATTGATGTGCATCACATCGAACCCCATGTCCCCAGGGCGGCATACGCCAAGCATGGGGTTAAGATTGGCTCCATCATAATACATCAGTCCGCCACATTCGTGGACGAGACGTGCTATTTCCGGAATTTTTGTCTCGAAAATACCCAAGGTGTTGGGATTTGTCATCATCATGCCGGCGATGTCGTCTCCCAACAAGGGTTTAAGGTCTTCCACATCCACTGTACCATCGGCTGTGCTTTTGACTTCTACAATTTGCAGACCGCATACGGCGGCCGATGCGGGGTTGGTGCCATGAGCCGAGTCTGGAACGATAATCTTGGTCCGTTTGTGGTCACCGCGTTTTTCGTGGTATGTGCGTATTACCATCAGACCTGTCAGTTCACCATGTGCTCCTGCAAATGGATTGAGGGTGAATTCCTCCATACCGGCAATCTCGGCCAGGGACTTCTGTACATTGTAGTACAATTCCAATGCACCCTGTGAAGATTCGGCAGACTGATGCGGATGCAATTGTGTGAATCCTGGCAGGCTGGCCATTTCTTCATTGATTTTGGGATTGTATTTCATAGTGCAGCTGCCCAAGGGGTAGAAGCCGGTATCCACACCAAAGTTGTTGTTGGACATATTTGTATAGTGTCTTACTACTGTCAGTTCGTCCACTTCCGGCAGTATGGTTTCCATGCTGCGCATCAGGTGTGATGGCAGTGATTGCAGGCTGTGGTTATTCCACTTGTTCTCGGGTAGTGAATAACCAATACATCCGGGGTTGGAAAGTTCAAATATGAGTTTTCCGTAGTATGTGTTGTTCATTTTGTCGGATATTTTATTGGTTAATACTTATTGCTGTGTCCCGTGGCAGGCACGAGAGATGGCTGTTATGAAATCATCAATCTCCTGCGGGCTGCGTTGTTCCGTGGCGGCGAAGATTATTTCATTGTTTCTGCCTTCGGCCTTTACTCCGGCTATGAATCCGGCACGGCTGACAGCCTCCTGCATAGTGTCTATGTATGGGCAACCCGTGTATTTCAATGTGAATTCGTTGAGGAAGGGTTTGTCGGGGAATGCTTCCTCAAAACAATCGAGAGCCAACAAACGGTCGTGCAATTCGTGTGCCGCACCGTATGACTGTTCGTTCACGTCACGTAATCCCCTTTTCCCCATAAAAGCCAGATATGCGGCAACATGGAGGCACATGAAGCCTTGGGCGGTGCATATGTTCGAGGTTGCCTTTTCCCTGCGTATGTGTTGTTCTCGGGCTTGCATTGTCAGAACGAAGCAACGCTTGCCATCAGCATCGGTAGTGGCACCCACCAGTCTGCCGGGCATCTTTCTGACGAGGGCGGATGTGGTGCACAGATATCCGATATATGGTCCTCCATAACAGGTGGGGATGCCAAGGCTCTGTGCCTCGCCGCAGGCAATGTCAGCCCCCCATTCACCGGGGGATTTCAGTACTCCCAGGGCTGATGCCACGGAGTTTATGGTCAAGAGGCTCTTGTGGCTGTGGCAAAAGTCTGCCAGTCCGCTAAAGTCCTCGATGATGCCATAGTAGTTGGGCTGCGGTACAAGAACTCCGGCCACGTCGTCGGCATCCACGTATCTGTGCAGGGCCTCCATGTCTGTGATGCCGTCACGTGCAGGAATTCGTATCAGGTCTATGCCGTGGAATTTTGCATATGTTTCCACGACGCGTATGACTGCCGGATTGAAGGTTTCGGAGATGAGCACGCGGTTGCGCTTCTTGGCTGCCGCCACACACATCATCATGGCTTCTGCCGTGGCGGTGGAGCCATCGTACATGGACGCATTGGAAATCTCCATGCCGGTGAGGTCGGCCATCATGCTTTGATATTCAAAGATATATTGCAGTGTACCTTGGGAGATTTCGGCTTGGTATGGGGTGTAGGATGTGGAAAATTCCGAACGTGATGCGATATAGGGCACCACACTTGGTGTATAATGGTCGTACACACCTGCTCCTGCAAATGAAATCAGTTGCTTGTTCTTTTGGGAGAGAGAGGTGATAGCCTTTCGGACTTCTATTTCGGACATGGCCGAGGGTAGGGAAAGTTCCTTGTTGAACTTTAACTCTTCCGGCACCTCGGCATATAGTTCATCCAACGAATTTACACCAACAACCTTAAGCATTTCGCTTAGGTCGTCGGCGGTGTGGGGAAAGTATTTCATGGGCGATTGGTTTTGGGGGATTGATGATAAGCAGGTACCGGAAACATGTATGGACAAAGGCACAACGGCATGCTGTGGTGCCTGTGTTGATTCATGGACTCCCGATACCTGCTTGTCGTGTTTATTTGCAAGTGTTTTCGTAGCCCGATGCACTCATCAAAGAATCCAATTCGGACGTGTCGGTCATCTTGACTTTCATAATCCAGTTCTCAAAGGCATCTTTGTTGATAAGTTCCGGCTGGTCTTCCAAGTTGGTGTTTATTTCTACAATCTCACCGCTGACCGGAGATATCAAGTCGCTGGCGGCTTTTACGCTCTCTACAGCGCCGAAGTCCTCGCCTGCGGTTACTTCATCTCCCACTTCAGGCATATCCACGTATACAACGTTGCCCAATTGCTCCTGGGCATAGTCTGTGATGCCTACATATCCGTATTCACCGTCTACCTTTACATACTCGTGGCTCTCACTGTAGTAGAGTCCTTCAATTACTTTTGCCATAATCGTGTTGTGTTTATTAGGGGATAGTTATTTCTTGTAGTTCTTTTCGTAAAACCGTTTTTTGCACACGATGCCATCCTGTAGTTTCTTGTGTATGCGGATTTGCACCGGGGTTCCTGTCTTTGCCACATCTGCCTCTACCAACGCCATGCAGACACTTTTGCCCGTGGATATGGAGTTGTATCCTGTAGTGACACTGCCCACTACACGTTCACCGACAACAACGTCGTATCCGTGGCGTGGTATGGCACGTCCATAGAGTTCTATGCCTATTATTTTGCGTGACACGCCCTCTTCCTTCTGCCGTGCAACGGCTTCTTTTCCTATGAAAGCTTCCTTGTCTACCTTTACAAACATTCCAAGACCGGCCTCGATGGGTGAAATGTCATCAGTGAGTTCATCACCGTATAATGGTAGTCCGACTTCGAAACGCAGCGTGTCCCTGCATCCCAGTCCGCAGGGCTTTACACCATTTTGGATAAGCTTGTCCCATGCATTGCGGATATACTCGTGGCTGCCGTATATTTCGAAGCCGTCCTCACCAGTGTATCCTGTCCTGCTGACGATGAGGCGTTCACCCTCGGCTTCCATTGTCTTGAAAGTATAGAAAACCAAGTCCTCGCAGTGTAGTCCCAGGCATTCCGTCATGACTTGTTCGGAGGCAGGTCCCTGAATGGCCAACTGCCCGTATGTGTCGCTCTGGTTTATGGTTTGTACGTCGAATGCTTTGGCCTGCTCTTTTATCCACTTGTAGTCCTTTTCGATATTAGCGGCATTGATGACCAGAAAGAATTTCTCCGCCTCCATCTTGTATACCAACAAATCGTCTATGGTGCCTCCGTTCTCGTGCAGCATCATGCCGTAGTATATTTTGCCTATGGGAGCATCTTTCACATCGTTGGTGAAGATATATTGTACAAATCTTTCGGCATCCTTTCCGGTTACAAGTACTTCGCCCATATGGCTCACATCGAAAACTCCACAGGCATGGCGCACTGCATTGTGTTCGTCCACGATGTCGGTGTATTGAATAGGCATCTCGAATCCTCCAAAAGGAACCATCTTGGCATTCAGCCCGATATGCTTGTCGTAAAGACATGTTCTCTTGTCTGACATAGTTGTTGTGTTTAAGGTCTTTTATATTATTATATGATGAAGTTTCGGTTATATGTTTGTAATATCTTTATAATATGTCATAAAATATCCGTGTCTACTTGAACAATCCTTTTATGAGTTCGCATAACGATGAGTGGTATAGTCCACGGATACTGTCGTAGGGTTTGTGCGTGTTTACTGCTTGCAATAGGGCGACTTCGTTGAATTGACACCCGAAGAACGCCTTGTTGAACACAGCGTTGGCGTTGCAGAACTCGAAATAGTCTCCTCGGATTGTAACTGCCGTTACCATGCCACTTTCCGTGCAAAATTCCAATTCCACTGTTCCGCAACCCTCTATTCTGTTTCCATAGTGGCATGTTTCACCTTTGTAGGTGGCATCTTTGCCATATAGATAGGATGGGGCATAGTATCCGGCTTCTATTTCCAAAATATGTCGTATGTCCTCCTCGGACAACCTGACGGAGCTATTGGTAAGATGTTTACGAATATGTTCTTGCAACTTCTTCATATCGGTCTTCGGTATGGCATCTTTCAGCAGAGATATGCGGCTTTCCACGCTTTTCACTCCCTTGGATTGTAACTTGGCACGTTCTGGGGTCAGTGCACCACACATAAGTCGTGCATCCGTATCGTATAGCATTGTACCGTGTACTATGTTACGGTTGGACAGGTGATAAAAGGCGTTTCCGCATATCTTTCCCCCTTCTGATATGCGTATGTCATTGCGTCCGGAAACTTCTACGTTTGCACCTAATGCCCGTAAACATTCTGCCATTACCTCGGAGTATTCCGCAAAAATAGGCTCAACGGCACCGCTGCCAGTAATCAGGCTGGTCATGATATTGCCCATGTCTGCGTAGATGCTGCCTCCTCCGCTTTTGCGTCGTATCACGTCTATACCTTCCTTACGACAGAAAGGCAGGTCTATTTCGGTCTTTGCATCCTGATTTCTGCCCATCACCACCGTTGAGGCAATTTGCCACGTCATTACGTAATTGCCCTCTGGCATGGTGGAGGCTATGTATTCCTCTGCAGCAAGATAAAATGCCGCTCTTCGGCTGTCATATCCAGAAGGAAAGTTTATGTATGTTGCTGGAAAATGGTGCTTTTCCATGGTGGATTACTATGGCATTTAGTATGTAAATAAGGCTGTAAACAGCGTTTGTCAATAGCAAAATTAAACAATATAGCTACTTGTTAAGTGCCAAGTGAGGTTGTATTTCCTTTAAATTGCCAAAATGTCTTGCACACTATGCAAAATGGGTCCGTAGAAAATGTTCACGAACATTTCCGAATTGTGTAATAACCGTTATGCTTCAGTCTTTAATGTTTAATCGGAGTATGTAGATTGGACTCTATGATTTCCTTGTGTCTGTTCAGAGTCATGAAAATATCTATTGTGGAAGTATCCGGCTTGGCTTTGCTTGTTGGCACTGTAATTTTTTTGACATTGCCATGGATGCTGTATATTAAACTGTCGCGGTTGACGTACTTCTTGCTGATGAATAAAGTGTCTGGCATACGATATTGTATGTCCTTTATTCCTTGTTTGCCACTCTTGATGAACAATTCTCGAATTTGTGCCAAGTGGTTTTCCACCACACCACTTATGTGTGTCCGTTCCGACTTGCTGATTGAGCGGCGTTGCAGTTCTTCTATAAGCATGTATGCCTCATCTATGAATATTCCTTCCGGGTATGCGGCTATATATTCGCGTGCAGCTTCTATGGTTTTGGTTTTCAATGTCAATGTCCATAAGGTACTATCCTGTTGGGCTTGATACAGTTTTTTTTCATTGGCTTTTTCGTCCTCAGCTATACGTTTTGCTAATTCATGTTTGATTGTTTCCATTTGTATCTGTTGATCCAAATGGTATTTGTATATTCCATAAGTTGCTGCGGACATGAGCAATGTCATAAGGAACAAGTTGACAAGTATTCTCTGGTATCGTGTCTGTTTCTTTTTATCATGTTTTTTCTGAGGTTTGACAGGGCATGGGCGTGAGAATCTATGCGCAGATTGGCCTTGCGGTTCCTTGGCGTTTTGTATTGTGGGCACGCGTTGTTGGGTATTCTCTGAGGCTGTAATGGTACAACCACAGTTTGGACATGTCTCGACAGTGCTAAATGTCCATGTACCACATGCTTGGCACCTGCGTATATGTCCGCGTATTGATGTATTGCAGTGTGGGCACGTCAGTGCCATGTTTGAGGTATTTTGTCCACATCCTGGACATTTGATAATGGGCATGGTCTAATGAAATGTTGGAATGTATGTTGAAGCGTATGATTCCTGCTATGAATTATGGTATTGGTATCTTATGCAAAGATAGATATTTATGTTGAAATTGCCAATAAGCGTGATTTAAAAATGTCGGCATGGACAGGCTGTTGCAATAAACCAAAATATGGTTGCAGGTCCTATATAGGTGAGCAAAACGTAACAGTCTCTACAAGGCAGTGTTTGAATTGCCCCTCCCTAACAACATTGAGACATAAAACTTTTGATGTGTAGTTGCATTATGAAATGTCCATCTGAAGAAAAGCTGAGTATTATCAGTATGGTAGTTTCTCAGCAGCCATGTCTTAAGTATGGCGTAAGCCTTAGCTTCATCAAATTACGCTAATGGAAAATACGGATAGGAAGCTTGTGATATATTCGGATGAAATTTTCCGTCTGAGGGGCAGAGAATGTACTGCCAACAATGAGGTCTTTTGATCTAAAAACAGGAAATAGGGGGACGTTTCAATTGGCAGAAGCCATCAACAAACTAAGGATAGGTGGGAGAGGTCGTTACAAATGTCATCGCATGGGAGCTCGTGTAGATATGTCCAAACCGTGAATGGGGCCAGATGTCACTCTGCTCTGTAAAGTAGCATCTCTTTTCAATCATTGATGTGTTAATGGAAAGATTATTTAACATGACATATTTACAAGCCAGAATTATAGAACAGGTGTACGAGATGCAATAACCGGATGCCTTTATAAGGTTTTTGTGAGAACATGCATATTGATAAGAACCCAATTCATATTAAAAAGGAAAGAGTCCGGTATTGCGCCGGACTCTTTCCTTTTTAATATGGATAATGTTTTAACTATCCAGCTTGGTACTTAAGTCAACATTTGGAGGCTGTGATGTGGTATTTGATTGCCTGTTGCTGCTTTACTTTGAAAAGTAGCGTTTCAACAAGCCTTCAAATCCACGTCCGTGACGAGCCTCGTCCTTGGCCATTTCGTGAACAGTGTCGTGGATTGCATCCAAATTGGCTGCTTTTGCAGCCTTTGCGATGTCCATCTTGCCAGCGCATGCGCCACATTCTGCCTCGGCACGTTTTTGCAGGTTGGTTTTGGTGTCCCATACCACATCGCCAATCAGTTCGGCAAAACGACTGGCGTGATCTGCCTCTTCCAAAGCATAGCGCTTGAAAGCCTCTGCAATCTCAGGATAACCCTCGCGATCGGCTTGACGGCTCATGGCCAAGTACATTCCTACTTCTGTGCATTCGCCTGCGAAGTGTGCCTTGAGGCCTTCCATAATTTCTTCGGGGCAACCTTTGGCAACACCGATGACATGTTCGGTAACATAGGATTGTCCTTCGGCCATTTCATTGAACTTGCTTGCGGGTACTCCGCACTGGGGGCATTTCTCGGGTGCTTGGTCTCCCTCGTGGATATATCCACATACGGAGCATACAAATTTCTTACTCATAATGATAGTGTGTTTATTTATTGGTTATTGATAATTGTTTTTATTGTATTGCTGTCGTTGTTTGTTGCGGAACTACAAGAAATACAATGTGCGCATATACCTTTATAATAATAATGTGCTTCGCATACCTGATGTCCGCATGATAGTGTGTCTCCAACTTTGACTGGAATCATTTCCTGTGGAACATCGTATATGTTCCCACAGTGTGAGCAGAAAAAGTGTCCGTGCAAATGCGTCAGTCCATCGAAGCATACGCGTTTTTCATTTATTGTGAGTGAGAGGCACAGATTCTTTTCTGTAAACAGTTTGAGTGTGTTATAGACTGTTGCTGGCGACAAGGTTGGGATAGTGCTACGTAAAGCGTTGTATATCTCATCTGCCGTTGGGTGGGTGTGATGCTCTTTCAGATACTTGAGTATTGCCATCCTGGGGCGTGAGGGAGATATCCCGTGTTGTATCAGAACTTCCTTGGCTTGTACAAGTTGCGAATCCATATTGTACTCATTACAATTTTTATGCAAAGGTAGTGATTTTGGCCTATATCTATACCTAATTGCGTGCCAAAAAACATTAAATGACGTTTAATTCTTGCAAATACCACAAAAAAGGCATACCTTTGTATTACAAAAACAATGCGGTAGTAGCTCAGTTGGTAGAGCATGGGCTTCCCAAGCCCAGGGTCGCGGGTTCGAACCCCGTCTACCGCTCGCAAATAGAGTGGGAGAGTGTATTTCTTCCACTTTTTTATGTTTATTGTGTTATGATGGTATGTTAAGATGAATATGTGAAGTTCATAAATGTATCTAATACAATTAAATGTGTGGTCGCTTCACAGCGACCACACATTTTCCTTTAGGTATTAGTTCGTTTAAGGTAAAAAGATTGTTTTTATTAAACGTTGGAACAAAGTTAAGGCTATTTTGCTAATGCTCCAAATATATAAATATGTTAAATAACATGAATATGGTATTTGAGCAAGTTTTTTGCCGGATTAGCAACGACTTTACCTGATTTCAAACCGCAAAGTTCACATGCTGTCATGATTTCTTCGGTAAAATTATTGGCAATACCACCGACAAAGTTTACTGGAAGGTCCGTACGGCCATATGGAATAACATTCCTTTGAAGAAAACGAAAGAACTCTGTTATCAGCATATCTTTTATTGATGGCAGATGTAGGTTATCCTTGATAAATGGGGTCAAGGATGCCAAAAAACGGTTGGCTTGTGGTTGGCGATATACTTTGGAGATAATATCGGATATGGACAATTGGTATTGTTCTGAAAAATGAGGCCAAAGATTCTGCATGTTGCCTTTTGTCATTTCTGACAATAAGATGCGCCCCAGAACGGCACCGCTGCCTTCGTCTCCAAGAATGTATCCCAAGGGGGATGTGTTGCGAACTATTTCACCATTATTGCATAGGCATGAATTGCTCCCGGTGCCCAAAATACAGGCAATTCCCTCGTCTTTGCCGCATAAGGCGCGAGCGGCTCCCAATAAGTCACTGTAGATGTGAATGGATGCGGAAGAGAATGTGTCTTCGAGTATTTCGCTGACACTGTGGGAAAAAGGTTGAATACAACCGGCTCCATAGAAATGTACTTGCGTTATACTGCTTAAGGCACGGTGGTGATTGTTCTGTGTGATGTCAAGGTAATTGTCATGACACAAATTAGGCATCAATTCCGTGCTTATTACTTCCCAAATCTCTTCTTTGGTGTCCCGCACGGGATTGATGCCTCGTGTTATAGCAGTGGTTTCGGGGGTTATCCATTCTGTTTTGGTGGAGCCGCTATCTGCTATCAGTATCATCGTAATTTATGAAGTATGGTGGTGTCTTTTCTCTGATTCAGAGTGGCTTAGTTGACAGTGTTGCTGTCTGTGGCAACTGGCGCGGTTGTTGTGGTGGTAGCGGGCATTGACGGTACCGTGGTTGCAGGTTGCTCTATTTGCAATACGCTGTCGATGGCTTGGTTATTGTTTGGGAGGAACATGGTACTTACAATGCTGAGTACTATCATTGCAATAGCCAATCCCCAAGTGATTTTTTCGATGATGTTGGTAGTTTTGGGAGCACCTAACAGTGTGTTGCCGCTTGCGTAAGCCGCAGCCAATCCACCGCCCTTGCTCTCCTGGACAAGAACGACCAGGCACATGAGTATGCTGGCCAGGATGATGAGAATGATGATTGTTGTGTACATATTACGATTGTTGATTTATGATTAGTTTCTCAAGGAAACGCACTTGGTCTGCAAAGTAACGATTTTTTTTCGGATATTTCAAGGAAATACGTTCAATAATTTCGATTGCTTTGTCGAATTTGCCCTGTTTGATGTAAATACGAGCCATAGCTTCTGTCAAAACACCGTTTCCTATGTCGTTTTGCGGTTCTTGCACTGTGCGTGGAGTTTCTTCGGCAGGCAGGTCCTCCAAGTCAAATCGTCCCTCGTTTTTGGTTAGGAAATCATCTATATAATCCTCGCCTGCCATTCTGGGTATATTGGTGTTGTTACCGCCTGTTTCCACTTGCATAAGGTATGCCATATAGTCCACTGTGGCATCTATGATACGTGGGGAGTTGGGACTTTGTTGCGGGATGGTGTCAAGGAAAGAGTCTATAAGCGAATCGGTGCGTTGTGCGTTCTCTGCAGATTCGGTGGCATGCGATGTTCTTTTGACAGGAGAGTCCGGAGTGATGGACGGCATTTGGAACATCTGGAATAGTGTCTGCCGTGATGGGACATAGATGGCCGCCTTGCGCAATTGTTCGTCAAAGGCGGAATCGTGCATTTGATACAATGTACGCACAAGGAGAATACGTGCGGCATGGTAGTAGGGGTACTTCTCTACTATGCTGCGGAGATGCTCCAACGCCTGATGGTCGAGGCTCTCTGGTTGCCGTATATAGTCTATGACCTGTTTGCCCATGTAGTTGTTCTCACGTTTTTCTTTTCGTGAATGCCTGTCCGGCCGTTACCAATTGGCTACCGTGGTATTGAATATCTGTTCGGTGATGTCCTTGCACATTTGCGTAACAAGTTCCTCTTGTACGTTAACAAGTTGCTGTGTGGCATCATAGGTGGAGGTAGCCGTAAATTTCTGCTCGAAGTCCTCGTTATGCTTTGTGTTGTTGGTGTATCTGACGTTGACGGTCATCTTCAGCTGCACCTGATTGGAGTATCCGCTGTTGGATACACCTTTGTTGAATTGGTCGAAGCCAACTATCTCGCCTTCCAATATGAGGTCGCCGTTTCGTTTGACCTGTTGCAGGCGTGTCTGTCTGGCATATATGTCAGTCAACTGGTTTTGGAAGATTGACTGCATGGGTGCCCAAACGTAGGTACTACGGATGGGAAAGTTGCCTATTTGTATGGATTTGATTTTGGAATAGTCTATACTTGCTCCGTTGAACTGAAATTTTATGGAACATGATATGCACAGCGTAAGTATGGACATGAAGACAATCCCGGTGGCTATCCCAAACAATCGCTTGCGTGTTCCGGTGAATGTAAAGCTATTCTTCAATGCCATAATCTTTTATTTTTCTGTATAACGTGCGTTCGCTTATGCCCAACATCTGAGCGGCCACCTTACGTCTGTTGTGGCTGTTTTGCAGTGCACGTATGATATTGCGTTTCTCCATTTCCTCCAAGTTCAGGTTTTCCTCCTCGTTGACTTCCTCTATATCATCATAAGACTGGACATTCATACCATGTGCGGAAGGATAAATTGGAGTGGCCGATACTTGATGTAAGTCTGTCGGTGTTGCTGTAGTGATAAATGAGTCGTGTTCCATGGGTACCATGAAAGCACTTTGATCTTCCAATTGCAAAGGCATGGTCGTGCGATTCTCGCGCTCTGGTGCAATGTGCTTTTTTAATTCGTCCACTTCGGTCCGGAGTTTCATTACAGCACTTGCCAGCCATTTGATTTCTGTTGCCCAGTCCTTGTGTTCGTCTTCGCTGCCTACCTTATTATATATACGCGAGATGGCAAAACCCTCACCTTGTCCGGCAACTATACCGTAACGGTAAAGCACTTCGGGGGTAATCTGCACCCCCTGTTCCAGGATGCTCATTTGCTCTACAAGGTTTTTTAGTTGGCGCACGTTGCCTGGCCATTTGTATTCCATTATAGTGCGTTCTCCTTCTGGGCTGAGGCGTATTGGCTCCGGGATATGGTACTTGTTTGCCGTGTTCATGGCAAACATTTTGAACAGCAGGACGCTATCCATTCCACGGTCTCGAAGTGGCGGAACCTGTATGTTTATGGTACACAGGCGATAGTACAGGTCTTCGCGGAATTTTCCCTCACGTATGGCATTGGGGATGTCTACATTGGTGGCGGCCACTATGCGGACATTCGTATGACGCGGTTCGTCACTGCCTACACGCAGATATTCGCCAGTCTCCAGCACCCTGAGTAGTCGTGCCTGTGTGGTCATGGGCAACTCACCTACCTCGTCCAGGAAAAGAGTTCCTCCATCAGCGGCACCAAAGTATCCTTCGCGCTCGCCAACGGCTCCGGTATAGGAGCCTTTCTCATGGCCGAACAATTCGGAATCGATGGTTCCCTCCGGTATGCTACCACAGTTGATGGCAATGTACCGTTTTGTCTTGCGAAGGCTGTTGTCGTGTATGATTCGAGGTATAATCTCCTTGCCCACACCGCTTTCCCCTTGGATGAGCACACTTAAATCAGTGCGCGCCACTTGGATGGCTGTATCCAGTGCCGCGTTCAACTTTTCATCGCGTCCAACGATGCTGTATCTTGCCTTTATGTCCTGCAGAGGTATCATGTTCATAGAGGACTGCAAAGATATGAATATTTATTGACAAAGCCAATTATTGCCAAAGTCAATTATGAGTAATGTGGCAAAAACGACATATATAATCAATCGTACGGAGTACACCGGATTGTCTCCATATTTCCATGTGACAGCGTATTTATGACCCTATACGGTTATGGCCGGAGTCGTCTTCTTATGTCCGCATTTCATGCAGGATTGCCTGGAAGATGGTGATGTCTGAAGGGAAGGTGAGTTTGAAATTTATCTTTTCCCCCTCGGCAGTATGCAAGGGTACATGTCCTAATTCATTGGCAAGTGTGAAGATGGACTGCGAATAGGTTATTCCGCGTTCCTTGGCCTGCTTCATCATTGATACAAGATCTTTCAGCAGGAATGTATGAGGCGTCTGAGCCCGCAACAAATGTTCGCGCGGTACATATTCCGTTGATACAGTCTCCCGGTCGTTGGTGTTCTCCTTGTGCGAGATTACCATGTAACTCTCTTGAGAAGGCAAGGCTGTGATGGCATTGCCTCTTGACAGACATACCGCAATGTTCCGGCTTATGATGTCTTGAGATACCAATGGCCTTACGGCGTCATGTATAAGTACTACGGTATTCTCGTATTCTTTTTCTCTCAGTGCCATTATGCCATTGTGTGCCGACTGGAAGCTGCTTTCCCCGGCAGCAAAACATGAGGCAAATTTGCTTATACCGGCATTGCATGCCTG
Organism: Bacteroides sp.; assembly: GCA_023665805.1. Classification (GTDB taxonomy): domain Bacteria; phylum Bacteroidota; class Bacteroidia; order Bacteroidales; family Bacteroidaceae; genus Physcousia. Next base: position 15,296 of record JAMPDJ010000001.1, read on the forward strand.
ACGGACTACCGAATCTTGCCATTGTGGAGGAGTCACAACATATATGGCATTGACCAGTTGGTGCTGTTGGAAGGCCGACATCGTATGTTGGAGCACGGTCAATCCGTCCACCATCATGAATTGTTTTGGAATGGAGATGTTCATTCTGCTACCCACGCCCCCTGCCAATATCAGTGCAATGCTTCTGTTCATGCCTATGTCGTGTTATCTTGTGCGAATGACGGCTTTGTTTATGCCGAAAGTCAAGTATAGTGTGCTATTATTCTCTCGCAGATAGCCTCGTGCCGTTTAATCATGTAGAAACGTATCAGTTCCAATACCGTGGATTCGAATACGAAGTATAGCCAAGGCACGCCCATCCCGATACACAAAAATAGGACTATCACCCTGGTATCGAACGTCAGGATGTTGGTCAATGGCATCAAAGGGCGGCTTTCTTTACAAAATTCATTTCTCAGTGATTTTGGCAGATTTTTGCCATACTTTTCTTTGAGGCTGTGCATCATCTTGCCAAAGTTCCTTGTCTGTTCCTCTTGTGATTCTGTGTATCGTGCATAAAAATAAAGGTACAGCTTGTGAAACCATTCGCTTGTGTTCCATCTCAGCCTTTTCATCTCCTCCTTGATTGCAATGGAATCGTCAAGCTCTGCTCTTTCCGACCCCAACAGAAAGTACAAGTGTATGTTTCTGTAATAGTCTCCTATGGCACACTGACGTCCATGGCAACGCAATCCAGACCATGCGCCAAGCAACCATATCCATATTCCCCATTTTGTTCCGATGAATGGTATGTCGTGGCCTTGAAGCCTCAGGCACAGGAACAGATATATGAAGAAGAACCACACATCACCGCAAAAACCATCCAGAATGCGGCCTATGAGGGTGCGTTTGCCTGTCATGCGAGCCAGCTGTCCGTCTGCGCAGTCATACCAGTTGGCCCATATCAACAACCCCATGCCAATGAGGTTCATCCGCAACTCTTCGCTATAGAAGAACCAACCGCTGCCGGCGCCTATGACAATGCTCATTAGCGTGACCGCTATGGGATGTACGCCTGTCCACTTGAACAGACATGCCCACAGGTATCCCGGTGTACGTGTTACATATAATTCAAACGGTCCCTCGGTCTCCGCGCTTTTCAGCGTTGCCCTTACGTTGTCTATAAGGCTCATTGCTTCTTTCTATTGTCTTCTCGTCTTTCGATAAAGAGTTTTGGCAGTGGGTTGACCCTGGCACTGTCATATCGTTCTCTGGCCATGAATATGTCCTTGGCCAAATAAATGCTTTCGTGGAACGAATCATTTGAAAAAGGGCATGTGCATATCAGTTCGCGGCCGGTAGTATATGCCACACCGTTGCCTTGGCTCAGTTGCATGAAGTCTTTCAGACCTTGTTCCCTGTCTGTTGTCATTACGGCATCGTATGTCTTGTAGTTTTCTGCATCTAAGTGCCAGGCTATGCGCGGATGATTGATGTCAAATTCCCTGGCAAGGGTTAAACGCAAAATCTTCGTCTGTTCTTCTAAATCTTTGCCATCATTGGCAAAGGCCATACGCAAATCTCCCCATACAATCATGTCAAGCCCTCTCAGGCCTGCCGGGTTCAGTTTTTCCTCCCCTTGGGCTGCTACCACTATGATGGCATCTGTATTTCCCTGTTCCCAGTCGTTCAAGGCTTCTTCTATGGCTGCCTCTCCTTTGCTTTCATACAGTGTCTTGGTGCAAATCTCGTCCAGCAATATGTCTTCAAAAGCCTCGTTGATGGTGTCCAATCCATTTTGGTCGGCATGAGTGATACCTATCTTCAGTGTATCCATATGTCATTTATATAATATGCGTGTTTGTTGTTCTTCAATCTCGGTTTACTACGGTGAACTTGGGCATGGATGTTTGTCCCTCTCCACGTTGTTCGGATTTCACATTTCGTAGTCTTGTTTTATCCTGTTACATTAAGGTTGCTTCTGTGGTGTGATGCGTTCCACCTTTTCCTCCTCGATATCAGGTGTGATTTCTGCTACGAATTGTTCCTCCGGCAGCTTTAGGGTATAGAGCGACCCTTCAAGCCTGCGGATGAGTCCGCGTTTCATTTTCTCCGGAGCATACACGAATCCCTCTACCACAACCACGCGGTTGTTCTCTGTATCCACTCTGTGGTGACTTACATACGGGCCACCCATGCAGTCGTTCTCCATGTACCACAATCCGCGCATTTCCATGGCGTATTTCCCGTGTACCACAATGGGCTTCGCTACGGAGCATAGGGTATCCGTGGTCATGTACATGCCTGGCTTCTCCCCGGGAATGTTCTCTTTCATGACCGAGTCGCGCTTGTGTGCCAAATACTCTTTGTTGAAAATATGAGGGCCTTCGTATGGGAAAGAGTACATGACTATGCTCATCAGGCCGGCCGGAGTGTTGTTGGATGTCCACAGGAAATCTTTGCCTTTCTTATAAGACTGCAACTCCTTTGGTGCGTATAATTCACAGTCGAGAACCTCTTGTGCCAGTTGCCTTGTCACCTTGGAGTTTTCCTTTTTCAGTTCTTTTATGAGGCGGTTCATTTCCATCTTGGTCAGGAAGTCCGCTATTTCCTTCTTGTGTTCCACGCAGTATTGCCGGAACTCCTCTTTGGATGGCGAGTTAATGGTAAGCACGACCTGATCCATCGCATACTTGTCTCGTGCGAATTTCATCTTCGTACGCGTGAACTGTGTCCGGTCGATATTCACTATGATGATATTGCGGAAGATGTTCAACAGTCGGTCAAAGTTCTTGGTCTCGGTCTGTGATATCCTGAACGAGCGCTCGCTCTGTGGCAACATTGGTACATCCTGGTCCAATACGTCGAACAGGGCACGGCCATGCGGAGCATTCCACTCAACGGAATCCATTACTACAAGCACTTCATAGGGGCGACCGCTTGCTTTGGGGAAGAAATTGGCCTTGTCACAGCTGCATAGCAACAGCAACCATAGTGGGAGCAGTAAAATGAGACGTTTCATCATCAGTTCTTCAATTTAAGGTGAGTCATCAGGTACTCTGAGAGGTACGTATATATTTGCAAGGTATCGGATAATCTTATGTCGATGCTTGCTTGTTCTTGGTATTCAACAGGCCGCATGCAGCCCATATGTCCTGTCCGCGCGATGCACGTATGGTGGTGGTGATGCCATGCCGTGTCAGGTAATCTCGCAACCATACCATCGTTTCCTCCGGGGCATTGCGGAACGGAGAGTCGGGGATGGTGTGGAAGCGTATCAGGTTAACTCGGCACTCCAGTGGAGAGAGCAATCTTGCCAGCTCGCGTGCATGGATTGGCGTATCGTTCATGCCACCAAATACTATGTATTCAAACGATACACGTCGTTGATGGCTCCAGTCACGTTGCGCCAATACAGGCAGAAATTCCGTCAAGGAAAATGCGTTCTCCGCAGGCATTATCTCCTTGCGCTCTTGTGGAAACGGATTGTGCAGCGACACGGCCAGATGGCATGGGCTTTCGTCAAGGAAACGAAGCAGGCCGTCGCGCACGCCAACCGTGCTGACTGTGATACGTTTGGGACTCCATGCCCATCCATCCTTGCTCATCAGCAATTCTGTCACTTTCAGCACTGTGTCCGTATTGTCCAAAGGTTCGCCCTGTCCCATGAACACTATGTTTGTCAGCCTGTCCCTTTCCGGCAGGGCATATATCTGGTTGAGTATGTCCGTTGTTGTCAAATGCCCTTGGAAACCCTGCCGTCCTGTCATGCAGAACTTGCAGCCCATGCGGCATCCCACCTGGCAACTGACACAAAGCGTGCCCCTGTCATCATCAGGAATGAACACGCTCTCTACGGTGTGGCCAGATAGGGTGGGGAACAGATACTTCACTGTTCCGTCCACACTACGTTGGCATTCCACGTGCGGCATCACTCCGACGCAGTATTTTTCCGACAAGCTCGTTCTGGCTTTCCGGCTTATGTCTGTCATGTCCCATATGTCTGTGACATGCTTCTGGTACAACCATCGGAATATCTGCTTTGAGGCGAATGCTGGCAGTTGTACGCTTTCGGTCACTGCTCGCAACTCCTGCATGTCCATGCCCAAAAGGGAAATGGGTTTTTGCTTGTCCATATCCATAATCGTGTACAAAGTTACGCCTTTTTCCAATAATAGCAAAATATGTTTGGTACTTAATGATTTATTCCTTAACTTTGCAACGACAACCGGATGAGATCTTATGGTTTCATCGCGGACTTGAAGAGGATTGTTTTCATCAAACCAATAATTACTAACCTAAAACAAACAAGGAAAAAGACATGAAGTTAAAATCATTCTTGACCGTTGCGATTGCTGCCCTTTCTATGACAGCAGGTGCACAATCTCTTTCCCCCAGTACCAAGTGGCATTGGGACAAAGGTACCATTGTAGTTGAGACTCCCGAACGTCCTGCCGGTCAGCAGCATGTTCTCGGTCTGACAGCCCCCAAGTTGCAGACCGTTCGTGTAGGCTTTGTAGGTTTGGGCATGCGTGGGCCTGGTGCGGTGATGCGATTCTGTCACATTCCCGGAGTTGAGATTGTCGCTCTGTGTGACTATGAGGAAGGACGTGCCGAGGCTTGTCAGAATTTCTTGCGCAAAGCTGGTCTGAAGCCTGCTGACATTTATTCTGGCGAAAAAGGATACGAGGAGATGTGCAAGCGTGAAGACATAGATTTGGTATATGTCGCTACCGACTGGAACCACCACTATCCCGTGGCAAAGTTTGCCATGGAGAACGGCAAGCATGCAGCCATCGAGGTGCCTTCTGCAATGAACCTTGACCAGTGCTGGAGCCTGATTAACCTGTCAGAGCAGACACGTCGTCACTGTTTCATCTTGGAAAACTGCTGTTATGACTATTATGAGATGAATGCCTTGGCTATGGCTCAGGACGGCGTCTTTGGTGAAATCATACGTGCAGAGGGTGCATATATCCATGCACTTGACGGCTTCTGGAAGGCTTATTGGAAGGATCCAAATGACAATGACAAGGACAACCTTCATTGGCGTCTCAAGTATAACAAGGAGAATCGCGGTGACGTTTACGCCACTCATGGCCTTGGCCCCGTGGCACAGTGCATGAACATACACCGTGGCGACCGCTTCACTACCCTCGTTGCCATGGATACCGAGAGCTTCTTCGGCAAGGATTGGACCAAGAAGCAGACCGGCAAGGAGTGCAAGGAGTTCCGTAACGGTGACCACACTACTACTCTCATGCGTACTGCCAATGGTAAAGTAGTGGAAATCCAGCACAATGTGATGACTCCCCAGCCTTACAACCGTTTGTTCAAGCTCACTGGTACCAAGGGTTATGCTACCAAGTATCCCACTGAGGAGTTTGCTCTTTCCGGAGATGCTCTTAAGGACACGGGTGCTCCCAAGGTAGACAACCTCAGCGCACACGGTTTCATGAATGCCGAGCAGAAGGCTGCTCTTGTCAAGAAGTACTACCATCCCATCCTCACCAAGTATGGCGAGAAAGGTCGTGAAATGGGTCACGGAGGTATGGACTTCATCATGGATTCACGTTTGGTTTACTGCTTGCAGAACGGTTTGCCTCTGGATATGGACGTATATGACATGGCAGAATGGTGCTGTTTGGCAGAGTTGGGCGCAATTTCCATGGATAACAACTGTGCTGCCGTAACATTCCCTGACTTTACCCGTGGCTATTGGAACAAGGAGAAGGGTTACAAGCACGCTTATGCTCCTGCCGACGAGGAGGCTGAGACTGAGGCTGCCGCTGCCGCATACACGGCTGCACAGAAGAAGGTTACCGCAGACTTCAATTTGTGGGCTCTGTATGATGCTATCAAGGATGCCAAGAACCCCAAGGCTGCGCAGAAGAAGTATGCTGCTGCCGTGGTCAAGGCCAAGAAAGCTCTTGACAGGGAACTTGCAAAGAAGTAATATGATAGTGTTGCTTTGACAGCAACGTCTGATTTCATTGATGAGAGGGTCATACGTTTGTATATCGTATGGCCCTTTTTATGTGTAAATGTTTAATCCTAATCAGTCATTTGAGCGTCAATTTGTATAAATCATCTGCTTTATATTGCCTTTTCCTCCATTTTTGCCCTTCTCTTCGCCGTCTTGCTTCCCGTTTGGTCTTGCCATAGCTCGCTATGCCTTCGACAAAACGGTTGCAATACGAACGAACATAAAGGCAAAACGGATTGGAAATCTAATGACCGATTCGGGTTAAACGGATTCGCACTGCCAAGTGTGTTGCCATTTGCCGGCATGCCATTTTATATTCACGAATTAGCATCCTTGCATTCGTGAATTTGCACGCTCGTATTCACGAATGCTTACCTGTGAATTCGTGAATATACAATATGCCTCTTGGGCAACCCGACTTGACCAGTTTATATACAGACCATGAAGGAGGCACATTATGGTATTCCTTGCCGTCCCTTTCCTTCTTATAGTCGAATCCCTGCCACCGTCCCACAGTTGCATGTCGGAGCGATGGCAGGGATATGTGTTTTTATATGTATTGTCGGAAAAGGTTTCTATTTATATATCTCATGAAAAGATTTCTTCCATGTTTCTCCGACCTTAAGCGCAGGTACCTCCAAGTATTCGCCATTATACCACAGACGGAGTGGGTTGCCCAATAATGACTTGACCTCAAGGGTTTTCAAGGTGCCGTCTGCCCAGGAAGCGTCGATTTCAAAACCGCCACGTGCGTGCAGGCCGGTGTAGGAACCTTCCTGCCATTCAGAAGGAAGAGCAGGAAGCAACTGGATGACATAAGCCTTGCCATCGTAAACATGGCTTTGGATTAGCATTTCTGTTATACCTGCCACTACGCCGAAGTTGGCATCAATTTGGAATGGCGGATGCAGGGCAAAGAGGTTGGGCATGAGGTTGCGTTTGGCAACTATGTCCAGGCCCTTCAGTGCGTCTTTGCCGCTATGAAGTCGTGCATACTGGCTGACCAGCCATGCCGCGCTCCAGCCGGTATGGCCGCCACCGTGGAAAATTCGGTAGTCCATTGATTTTTTTGCGGCCTGTGCAAGGTCAGGAGTCTGCAACAGGTTGATTTGCGCTCCAGGATGTATGGCAAAGAGGTGGGATATGTGTCTATGTCCAGGTTCTATCTCCTTCCACTCTTCGGCCCATTCCATGATACGTCCGTCGCTGCCAACTTTGGTGCCGGCAAGATTGGCCTTGCTTTCGGCTACCTGACGGGTGAAATCATCGGATATGCTCAATTCCTCGGAGACCATTCCAAAGTCGTCGAACAACTGCCATATTACCTGCTGGTCATGCGTGGGACCCATGCTGATTTGGCAATAACTGCCGTCGGGAGCTACAAACGTATTTTCGGGTGACACTGCAGGACCGGATACCAACTTGCCGCTATTGGGGTCGGGGACCAGCCAACTTAAGTAGAATTCCACAGCACCTTTCAAGGTCGGATACATGCGACGCAGAAATTCCTTGTCGCCGGTGAAGCGGTAATGTTCGCCTATATGTTGGCAAATCCATGCCGAAGCACCTGTGTGCATTCCCCAAGAAGCTGCCTCGCCAGGTGAGGTATATCCCCAGACATTGGTGATGGGATGCACAACCCAGCCTTTTTTGCCATATTGTACATGTGCTGTTTTTTCACCGGGTTTTACCAAAGACTCTATCAGGTCGAACAATGGCATGTGCATATCAGACAGGCCGGTAGCCTCTGCCAACCAGTAATTCATTTCCACGTTTACATCTGTATGGAAGTCACCATTCCACGGAGTCTGTATCTTGTTTGCCCAGATGCCCTGCAGGTTGGCAGGCAAAGTGCCGGGGCGCGAAGAGGCAATCAGCAGGTAGCGACCGTATTGGAAGAGTAGTTCATACAGGTGAGGATTGACTTTTCCTTCCTTTGCCTCTTTCACCAGGATGTCCGTTGGGATGGTGTCGGCATCCGTTGCCAGATGGAATTGGGCGCGGTCGAAGTATTGTGCATGCTCCTTGCAATGTGCCTTGTGGAGGGCCGAGAATTTCTTGACGGAGGCATTGTCGATGTTCTTCTTCGTGATACCGGTATAGTCGCGGCCATTGTAGGTGGGGTAGCAGGGCATATAGCTGGTGGAGGCCGACATAAGCAATATGACTTCATCGGCTTCCTTTACGGTAAGGGTGGAGTCCGTGGCACTGACTGTTCCGCCAACGGGAATGGCTTTCAATCGCGCCATGTATTGAAGGTTGTGTCCTCCCTTGCCATCGGGCAGGGCACCCTGCATGATTAGTTGGTCATTGCTTTCCGACAAAGTCTCATAGCATTCGGGACGTGTCATGTTGCATGTGAAGGACAATTGCTTGTCCTTGCTGGCTGTCATGCGCATTGCCATTACTTGGTCAGGCTGACTTATGAAGATTTCTCGCTTGTAGTCGACATCGCCCTGTGTATAGCTCACTGTGACGGTGCCAGTGCTCATGTTCAGTTCTCGATAGTAGTTGGTGTATTCGGCCTTGTTGTCGAAGTCAATCCACAGGTCGCCCAAAGTCTGAAAACATCCGAATGGGGAGTGTGCGGCATTGCCTGTGGCAGAACCAGAGCCATTGCATACCTGCGTCTGGTTGGTCAATTGTGAGGCTTCGGCGTACTTGCCTGCAAATAACAGGGCACGAATTTCATCAAGGTGCTTTGCTGCTTCGGGATTGTCGCTGTCTTGCACACAACCGGACCACATACTCTCTTCGTTCAGCTGTATGCGTTCTATGGAAACGTCGCCAAATACCATGGCCCCAAGTGAACCGTTACCCAATGGCAAGGCGTTGTGCCAATGTATATCGTCCGCCCAACCATTTGGATTGTCAGTCGCAGTAGCGTCTGCCGGATGGTCGTACCACAGTTTCATTTCCTGTGTCTTTTCCTGGGGCTGGCAACATGCCAATAAGGAAGCGAGGCCAACTAATAGAAGTTTTTTCATAAGTTAGTTAATGGATTAGGTTAAGTATTTGTATAAGTAAGTAGCGAGAATGGTATAAACTAATTCTCGATGCTTACTTACTATACATGTTGAATGGGTGGGGAGTAGCTGATTAGAAGAAATCTATTTCAGCTGCTGTTGTCACAGGACTGTTATCGGCAGTCTCAGTGGCGACAATCTGGATGTATCTGGTTTTTATGCCACTCTTGAAGTAGTGGAAACGTTTTGTCGGGTCATTGATGAGGTTTCCGAATTCAAATTCCTCGGCAATACTCCAAGTCTTGCCATCGTTTCCGTATTTGATGATACCCTTTGCTATCATGCCTTGGGAGTTTTCCTGTTGTGGGGTGTATGCGAATCCGCTTATGGCTTCGACTTGTCCCAAATCTATGGTAATGTCGCAATTGCCATTCTCCGAACTCATCCAATAGGTCTTGGGATTTGCATCAAAGGCCAAAGCTGCACTGTGCCCGTCTGTTCCGTTGTCGGCCCCTACAAGTTTCCATGTTTTCTTGGCAAGCCCCATTTGTTCTGTCAGTACGGCACCTTTTTCTCCATTCAATATGGATACGGCCTTCAGTACTCCGGCGTGCATGGCGAATGGGGCTGTATATGGAGTAGATGATTCCGACGGTTGGCTACCATCTATGGTGTAGTAAATCCTGTAGCCGGCATTCAAGTTCTTGGCAACGTCCTGGCCGTGCGCATTCCATCCGAAAGCATGCTTTACTGCCCCGATGCTGACCAGTCCTTCCTTGTTCTGGCTGCAATTCAGGCGTGGAGGGCGTGACTTGTAATAGTGGGCTGTGATGTGGCTGATAGCGGGCGTGGCGCGTGAGGCAAGGATACGTACGCGAATCTTATTGGTCGTGACCTCGGGAAAGCGTAGTATGCGTTTGTATCCGATGTTTGTCGAGTGGGCTATCTCCTTCCATTGGTTGTCTATCCATGCGTCCACGGCATGTTCTTCCACGCGTTCGCCACGCTTGTTCACGGCTTCTTGCAGAAGAAGACGATTGAAAGTGGCGGGAGCTTTTGTGGTGATGATGATTGGTTCTGTTGCATTTATATATGTATTCTCCTTGTTGTCCAATACGGCTTTCGGTCCATTTGCTCCAGTCAGAAGGTTCGTGTCGTAGGTTTCGCGTATGCGTTCTCCTGTTTCTTTCAAAACTTTCACGTCGGTGTCGGAGAAACGTCCTTCACGGTTGGGAGGAATGTTCAACAGAAAGGTGGAGTTGCCACCAACGGCACGTTCATATATGTCAAAGACATCGTCAGTGCTTCTTGTTTTCTGCCGTGTGTCATCCCTATAGAACCATCCTTCGCGGATGGAGGTGTTGGTTTCTGCCTGTTGATAGTGCAAGAATTTGCCTGCATAAAGTTTGTCGCGACTGCCAAGATCGATGTCGGTCATGTCGTCAAAGTGCGATGCGGTGTCCGGATTGTGTGGATAGGTGACTACATTCCATTCCGTAGCTCTTGTACCCCCACCTTCGTTGCCGCACCAGCGCACATCCTCACGACCGAAAATCACCGCATTCGGCGCAAGCGTCTTGATTAGCTTTTTCCATGAAGCATAGTTATATGTCTGTCCTCCTTTGCGTTTGGGATGCGCACCGTCGAACCATACCTCATGGATTGGGCCGTATTCGGTGAGCAGTTCAAACAACTGATTGAGGAAGTACTCGTTGTAGTCATCCACAACGAACTCGAATTTTGTCTTGTTTTGGAAAGGGCGTCCTGGTACTTCACGTGGGATGGTACGTTTGGTGTATTTGCTTAGGTTGCCGTACAAGCCTTCGGGGTTCTCTATCTGATACAGGTCTGCGGGAGATAGATATACGCCCAGCTTAAGACCATATTTTTGACAGGATACAGACAAATCCTTGAGTACGTCACCCTGTCCGTTGCGGAAATTGCTGGACATGATGCCATGCTTGGTATAGCGGCTTTGCCACATGACAAAGCCATCGTGATGTTTGGCCGTGAAGATGACCATCTTCATTCCAGCGGCCTTCATGGCCTCGCACCATTGGTCTGTGTCCAGGTTCTTCAGGGCAAATATCTTAGGATCTTCTTTACCGTTGCCCCATTCCATGCGAGTGAAGGTATTCGGCCCGAAATGTATGAAAGCAATAAACTCGTTTTTCAGTGCCTCCCATTGGTTGCCAGTGGGGATTATGTGCACGGCCTTGTTGATGATGGTCTCCTTGGTGTCGTTGGCAGTGACTTCGATGGTGTTGGCATAGCGAATCTTGCTGCTCTGCGCATACATGTCTGTCATGAAAAGTATGCCGAGGACGGGTAATAGTACTTTCTTCATGATATGGTATATTGTTAGTCGTTATTTGGCAGATTGGGAGTGTGGATGTTTGAATTCGCTTGACTTGATTTCATTTCAAACATCTATGCAAATATACTTATTTTCTCCAAGATAGCCAAGTATGCCTTTAAATCAAAGTCCCCACATGAGTCTTTTGGCAGTTCATGTGGGGAAATTTCATAGCAGGATAGGTTTAGTTGAATCTGAAAGTTGTATTTTATCTTTCTTTTTATCTCTATGGCATAGTCCAAGCTGTTTTGGCTTTACTTGTTTGGCTTAAGAAAAACGTTAAACTTGACTGTGCCTTCCACAACGTCTCCTTTGCGTAACGGACAATAGCCCAATTGTGCATGAGACGTCAGGTAGGTTTCGCTTCCGGCATTGTTGTAGTCGGCCACAAGGAAACGCACAACTTCACCGTCTTTCCACGCACGGAAGGCTTGTGTTCCATCGGAGATGACGGATATATTATGGCCGGTCCCATCGCAGAGTGAGGCCGAATAGATATTTTCTTTTGTAGAGCGAAAGATGTTGGAACCGTTTGCCGTCTGGTCGAATGACCAATGGTTTGACGGCTCATGGGATGGCCCGGCCAACCCCGAAATGGGTAGCGACTTGTCATAGGCGTTGGCCTTGCCTTCCAAGGCAGCTATGTGATTTTCGGGATATACATTCCAATAGCCTTGGCGTTTCCATTCAAGGGTGGACATGGAATCGGAAGTTGTGAACGCAAGGCCTGTCTGACGAGGTGATACGTCTTGAGACAAGACGAAGTGATAGGACACTTCTACGTAGCCATCAGGATAGAAATGATACGACAATGTTCCCTTGGCTTCCTTGTAGGCACCTCTGACGTTTACTTCCGACATTTTCTTGCCAGGAATATACTCTATTGATTGTGCAACCCAGTCTGTACATAGCGGATTGTATGGAGCGAAGTTTTGGTCTTTGCCTACCATCTGTATACCTTCGCCGTTGCCGTTCAGTGGCAGAACCATCAGTGTGGGAGACTGGGTCAGTATGGCTTCGCCACCACATGAGGCAGATAGCAGACCTGTGTTCTTGTCTAAGACAAATTGTCCATTGCCGGTATTGATACGTATTTCATTGGCAGTTTCTTGGGTCGTAATCTTGCCGGCAGTCTTCTTGTGTGGCGATATGGTAGATGATTCTGGAATAATACGGAAACTGTAGCGGTCGATTTCGTAACCGCGTACTCCTGTAACTACAATATCCAACTTGTCAGCGTTACGTGCATCCTCGGGCAGGGTAATTTCCACGTCACCCTCGCTGCGTGGTACTATGTCGGCAGTGATAGAACCTTGTTGGCCACCTGCTTTCCATGTGAGTTCGCATTCGGATATATTGCTGAACAAATGTCGGTTCTCTACGTTCAGACGGATATTGCCATTGCTGTCCATATTGCCTTTCAATGTCAGCTTCACCGGACTGTAGGCTTTCTTCATGCCCCAGTACTCAGGCTTCTCACGGCGCCATCCGTCAATGGTGCCCCATGTGCCATAACCCACGGCCTTGTCGCCAGGCAGGAAGAAAGTGTCATCTATGCCTACCCAGATGGCACCGCCAAGCACACCCTGGCTATGGTACATGTTGTTCCACATGGCATCCAACAATGGTCCCCATATGTCACGCAGGCCTGGGTCTGCGGCAAGTTCCAAGCGGTTGTAGGCATTGACGTGGCAGAACTCATCGAATGTTACCGGGCGTCCGTAGTTTCTATACATGTCTGGACCGCCTGGTCCGGGATAGTGATGATTGGTTATCTCCAATGTGCCTTCATCTGCATCAGGTGACCACTGGCTGAATATGCGGGGGCGAGTCGGATCCATATCCTTTACTACTTGGGCTGCTTCGCTGAAGTATTCCTTGAACTTAAGCGACTCGTTGCCCAATGACCACATCAAGACGGATGGATGACTGCGGTAGAGATTTACCATTTCCATGTGTTGGTTCACAAGTATTCTTGTGTGCATGTCCTCCGGTACGTTTGTCTGGTGAGCCCAGCAGAAAGGAGCCTCCATCTCTACAAACATGCCCAACTCGTCGCACGCCTCCAACAGAGCCTCGTCTGGCGGGTAGTGGGATGTACGTATATAGTTGACATTGCCTTGTCGGAACAGTTCCACATCTTTGCGCCATATGTCATCGGTGAGTGAACGGCCACGCAAAGGCATCACCTCGTGACGACAAACGCCGTGCAACTTTATTGGACTGTTGTTGACGAAGACCTGATTGCCACGTACCTCTATTTGTCTGAATCCTACACGGCGTGTGGTGGAAGCCATTACTGTTTTTCCTTGTTTCAACAGACAAGTGAGGGTGTAGAGATAGGGGTGTTCGTTGTCCCATTTTTGAGGGCGAGTAACCTGAAATGCGGGGCTTACAGTTTGTGTGCTGTTACCTTGCATCGTTGGTACGGTGCAGGACGATGTGGATACCAGGTTGCCATCGGCGTCTTTCAGGACAAAGTCCAAGGAGAGGTTCTTGGCATCATACTGGGATTCGTTTGCCAGCTCCGCGTCTATATTCACTGTTGCATTATCGTAGTTCTTGTCAAACGAAGTGGATACATGCAGCATGGAGAAGTTGGTCTCGGCAAGCGGATAGACATATATGTCGCGGGTGATACCGCCCAGAGGGTGAACGGCGTAGAAACTGCCGTTGGAAGTGGCATCGGCGAGGCTCTCTGAGGCTACTGACACTGCTATGGTGTTGGTCCCTGTGACGGCCAAGTCGGTTATGTCCAGTTCAAATGCGGTGAATCCGCCCAAATGAGAACCTGCCTCCTTGCCATTGATGAATACCTTGCTGTCGCTGTAGATAGCGTTGCAACGCAACTTGACGCGCATGCCTTTCCATGAGTCAGGGATGTCTAACTGTCTGACATAACCGGCAAATTCGCCCTTTTTCACTTCAAATCCCTGCATCACCCATTCGCCTGGAACTTGGATCCTTTTCCAGCCGTTGGTGTTTTGGGTACCATTGAAATCTTCTCCGGGCGAGGGATTGAATGCCCATTCGCCGTTCAGCATCACCCTCTGCTCTGTAATGTTGGTAGGCAGTGGAGACAGGCGAGGAACATTATAGTCCACAGCATGTCCATGCACAAACGGCAGGAGGACAATAGCTGTTGCCAATAAGACTTTCTTTATCATAGATTTATTTGTACTATGGTTTTATGTGTACGTTGATTTCCTAAACCTACTTGACGGCAATTACCAAATATCTTCGGGAACCAATGGATTGTCATATACTTCCTTAGGGCAAAACTCCAAAAAGTCAATGAAAAGCTCTGTTTCGGGGTCGCGCAATACACTCTTTAGTCGCAGGTAGTATACCTCGTTTGCCTTCATCTCTTCTCTTACGATTATACGACGCAGAATCTTACCGGCATCCTGGCTGCGCATCGTCAGTTGGCTACCGTACAGATAATAGTTGTTGGGAGCCTTCATGCACAGATTGTTGCGCATCTTCTTGTCGTTTTCGGCATTGAGTTCGTTGTCGCCTTCAACGTCCTCTTCATAACCGAGGATGCTTTCCATTGAGGCACCGCCCTTGACATACCATGTTTTACCGCCCATACGCATGTCGATGGGCAGGCCGGCAGTGGGCATATTGGACTTGTCGTTACCCCAATAGACCTGACACATTCCACGTCTGGCGTTGGATTGTACACAAAGGCGAAGTTCATAGAGACCATCCTTTGGAACGGGAGGAAGTTTGAATGTAACCTCATAGTTGCCTACGACGGAGATTTCATCCCCTTCGTAATCCTGCCAGCATTGGGTGTCGCTGAGGCGTCCGCTAAGATAATAGAATTTGGATTGGTCGCTGATGTCGCAGTTTTCGAGGTACTGATATTTGGAGGAAACCGGCATGCCTACACATTGGTGTTCGGGCGTGTAGTTCTCGTTGTCACGGATGTCGTTGCTCATCAGTTCGGGGAAAATTGAAGAGAAGTCTATACGTATGCGTTCGCTTGCCATGATGTCTGCCTGTGCGTCATTGTAGTATAGGCAATCGCTGATACGGTACAGGTATGCATTGTAGATTTCAGGGTTATCGGAGGTGTAGATTTCGACACCTTGCTTGTTCTCGTCGCATCCGATTTCAGTGTAGTCCTGGTCATTGCCTCGTCCGTTCTTCAGTATAGGGAAACGGTTCAGGAAAATTGTGTTGCGTTTGCCGTCGAAAGTCTTTGATGCCTCGTAAGTCTTGATAAGACGACGTTTGCCCATGGTGGTGTAGAAAGCAAAGACGGATGCCTTTTTGATTCTGTCTGTCAGGTTATACCACAATTCGTTGAAATGTATCACCAGTTTGCTGGTTTCCAATTTTCCTGGGACGATGTGGTATGTCACAAACTGGTTCAATGCATTGTTCTCGTCTGTGTAGTCTGTACCTGCATGCGCTGTGGAGAGGGCCAGGTTGTTGCTGGTTACATACTTGGCGACCTTCTCTACCAGCTCCTCCGGAGAGAGTTCTGTAATGGTTCTGTCAGCCAAACCGAGGGTTTTCTCCCACCATGCGTCTTCTTCCGCGAAGATGGTATAGCCGATATATCTGCGTTCAGGTAAGGTTCCTGGTATATATGTAGGATGGGACGGTAGGTCTTCCAAATCACCGACCATACGCTTGCGATAGTATTCTTCGTCCTCGTCCTCGTTCAGTTTTTCATCCAAACCACAAGCTTCCACTAAGGCTGCGAAAGTATAGAGACCGTATTTTCTTTCGTCGATTGTTTTCTCGAAGAATTCGTTTGCCTTTTGTGTATTGGGTGCGATTACCTTGTCAACTTGATGTATGCGGCCGTTGATGGCGTAGATGTCGCAATTGATATCTGATATGTTACTGCCGTTGATGGCATATTTGGTACCGTTACCTTTGGTACACATCAGTTTGCGGTCTTTCATATTTGGCAAACCCAGCATCTGGTTTTCCTCGACACGTTCGCTGATGTCACTAGTCATATAGGCCTCGATGTTATCACCGCCGTCAATCAAGCTGTTGTATACTATGGTCTTGCGTGTCTCATCTAAAAGCTTTCGTGTCTGGGTCTCCGGGTCTATTGTTTGAAACTCCGGAGCATCCCAATTGGCTTCGGAAATGACTTTGAGGCTGTCTTTCATATAGTCCAGATACTTCTGTACTGCTTCGTTGGTAGGAGCAAAGCAGGTATAGTTGCCACGGGCAGACAGAAGTTGGCTCATTGTGGATTGTGAGAATTCGCTTACCATCACTGAATCCAGCATAGTTGAATACTCGCTGTAGGTTTCCGGATAGTCTTGCAGGTAGCTGACAATGGTCTTGCCGGTGAAAGTGTATCTGTCGGATGTATCGATATCCTCCGTACAACTGCTAAAGAAGGCCACTACTGTTATCACCGCACACAGTATATGGCAGGCTGTTCTGGTTTTCATGATAATAATTGTTTTGATTGAATTATTTGAAATTGATTACTTAGTCGCGACTATTCATGCTTATAAGGTACAAAACTATGCAAAAAAATGATATCCACCACTTTCTGTATTAAAGTGAAAATGCAAAGTTGTTATTGAAGATAAATCAAGGCCTTTTCCCTTGGTGTCATCTCCAATAACTACTTTGTCATGTATCCGATTTGGAGATTACAGGGTGAGGACAATCTTGCCCTGGATGTTATCTCCTTTCTTGATTGGCCTGCGATAAGGGGCGTAGTAACTACCGAGGAACATCTCGTCCCCTGCGGTAACAAAGTCGGCGATGAGGAAGCGTATACAATCCTTCTCCAACCATGAACGCCAGTGTTGTTCGCCATTGGAACGGACTGTGATGTCGTTTCCTTCTGAGTCTTTCAAGCCGGCAAACCAAATGTTGCGGCGAGTAGAACGGAAGTCATTGCTTCCCAGTTCGTTGAAGTCCATGCTCCATGACCATGATGGCTGTACTCTCGGGCTGGGATGCAGTGGCAGTCCCTCGTAGAAAAGGGGAGCGCTACCCACTGGGCGGCTGATATGGTCGGCCGGATATACGCTCCACATGCCTTTGCGCCTCCAAAATGTCACGTCGTAACTGCGTGGTGCCTCGAATACCAGGCCCCATTGGCGAGGATTAACACCTTGCAGGGCGTTGAAACTATACTCTGCCGTCATTTCTCCACCGGCATTCACGGTGATGGTATATTCGCCCTGGAATTCCTTGTATGTGCCCTTGACGTTTATCTGCACGCTGTTGCCATCCTTGACTGCGGTCACTTCGGTGGCTTTCCACTCGCTGCACAGGTCATTGAATACAGGGGTATTGGCATTGTGGTTGGGATAGCAGCCACCGCCTGTCAATGGCAGAGCCATCAGCCATGGGCCGCCTTTCAGTTTTTCCTTGCCTCCTTTCTTCAGAGAGAGTATTTGGCCGTTGGAGCGACTTATCTCACAGACAAACCCTTTTCCGGTGATGATGTAACGGTCCTTGGACGTCTTCAGCTTGGTAGGCAACTGGGTCACGGCGGGAAGTTCGTTCTGCACCTGCCTGCCCACTGGGATGAGGTATTCTTCGGCCACGAAGCCACGTGGATCGGTGAAGGACAGGTAAAGCTCGTTTGCCTTCTCGGGATAGTCAATGTCTATGGTTATGGTGCCATTTTGGGAAGCGGGAATGTCTACCGATACCACCCCCTGCTCATCGCCATACTTGTAGTTGATGTGCATTTCGTTCAGGTTGGTATAGGAATATCTGTTCTCCACTTCGAGTGTCAGACGTTTTGCCGGCTGCAACTCCGTTGTGTGTACCTTTACCGGGCTGTAAATCTTCTTCATGTCCCAGTATTCGGGTTTAGGACGCCTCCAACCGTCTATGGGACCCCAAGGGCCGTACCCCACGGCATCACCGTTGGGCATCTGGAATATGTCGTCTATGCCGGACCAAATTGAGCCGCCAAGCACCCCCTTGGTCTTGTACATGTTTTCCCATGTCGGGGCAAGAGCCAATGCCCAGTCGCTGCGGATACCAGGGTCGGTTACCAGTTCGCTCCGGTTATACACGTTCAAGTGGCAGAATTCGCCGTAGGTCATCGGCCGGTCGCTCTTTGCCGCCACCTTGTATCCGTCGGGACCGGGATAGTGTATGTTGGCAATGGGAGTGGTGCTGCCGAAGTTGTTGAAGCCGCCGTAAGCCTGGTCGTGGAAAGAGAACGGACGGGTGGGGTCGGCCTTGCCTACATACACCTGTACCTGTGCAAACTCCTTGTTCCAATAGGATTCGTTTGCCATGGACCAGAACAATATGGATGGATGATTGCGGTAGAAATGTATGGTCTCCATGTTGGCCTGCAGTATGTATGGATAGTACCTCGGATCCTGGTAATTCAGCTTTTGCCAGTTCTCGTTGGCGTGATGACCTACCCAGCATACAGGGGCCTCCAGTTCCACGAACATGCCCAGTTCATCGCACATCTCCAGCATTTCTTCGCATGGAGGATAATGGGAGGTTCGTATGAAGTTGCAATTGGCCGCACGGTACAGTTCCACGTCGCGGCGTTCCAGTTCGCCGGTCATCACACGCCCACTCAGAGGATGGGCCTCATGGCGGCAAACGCCACGCAGTTTCACGGCCTTGCCGTTGACAAACAGTTCGTTGCCACGAACTTCTATCTCTCGGAACCCTATTCTCTTTTCTATAGTCTCGATGATTTCGTCACCTTGGCACAGTTCCATTCTCAGGGTGTAAAGGTTGGGATGCTCATTGTTCCACAGTTTGGGAGCCGTTATGGAGTCTGACAGGATGCCAGTCCATGTGGCACCGGCCTCCAGACGTGGCAGGCGCATGATGGCGGCATCGGTAAGGCCGTCCACGCTGAAGCGTATGTTCATGTCCTCGCGGGCATCGGTGGTGCTGTTGGTGACGGCAGTCTGCAATTTGAGCACTGCGTTGCGGTATTCTTCATCCAGATCGGTCACCACCCGCAGGTCGCTCATGTGGGCACCGGGTACGGCAAACATTGTGACCTTGCGGGTGATGCCTCCCAGTTGGTGTGCGGCATACTGCGTGAGGCTGCCAAGCATGTCTGCCAGGGATTCGCTCCTTACTGCCAAGGCAACCTCGTTGGCACCTTGCTTCAAGGCCTTGGTGATGTCTGTTTCATAGGCGGTCATGCCTCCAAGGTGATAACCTACCTGCTTTCCGTTGACATATACATGGTATTCGCTATGTACGCCATCGAAGCGCAGTTTCACATTTTTGCCGTCCCAGTCTGCTGGCAGGTGGAATGTCTTGCGGTAGCCTGCATATGCCATGGAGTCCACCTCGAACCCCTGCATGGCCCATTCGCCGGGGACGGTGATGCTCTTCCAATTGTCATTTATGGGGTTGGCATAGAAGTCCTTTTCCGGAGCCGGGTTGAAGTTCCAGCTGCCATTGAGTGACATGACGGGATTGTATGTGCCGGTTACATGCTTGGGCAAGATACTGTATGTAGGCAACTTCTCTTCCGCATTTACATCAAGGTCCACCTTATATGTCTGCACGTTCATCAGGGTGGCTTTATCCTCGCCTTCGAATGGTACTGGAGCCTTGGGGTTGGAGGAGTAGAGGTTCAGCTCGGATACAATGGCGTTGGGGCCAAGACCAGCGACCTCGAACACCAATACCAGTTGGCTATAGGCGTATGTCTTTCGTGGCAGGTCTATTATGTAGCGTTGCTCTTTGCCCTGTTCCAACTTGACATTCTGCACCTCATTGCCGTCCACCACTATGTGTTGCCGTCGATCGCTGTCGGCCAGATAGACCACCTCCAGCTGATAGTCGGCATGGATGTCCATGTTGTTGAATGCATAAATCACCTTGTTGCCGAAGTTGCATGTCACAGCTTCTTTGCTGCCCTTGATGTTGTCTGGCATGGTGTAGTTCTCTCCCTTTACAAGGAAAGGCTGTGCACCTGGTACACCGCAATCGTTGCTTGCAACTCGGGTGAATGTGCTTTTCTGTGCCATCGACGGGGTGGCCAAGATAAGCATGGCCATACTTGCAACACGAAGGTACTTCCATGTTTTGAAACTCTTGAAATACTTCATAATAGATATGGTAATGTGTAATTTTATTTATGTTGTATCGCCGTCCATACATGCCCGTAGGGTGGCATGATGGTTTTTGACTGACGCAAAGTTATGACTTGTGGCACAAATAGCACTGAACTATATTTGCAAATGATGACACTATATTTGCATTAATGACGGATGGCTGTCAACGTTTCTTCCCTTTTCTGCATTCTAACATCAAGCGGGCATCCCCTACATGTTAAGGGGATGCCCGCTTGATTGTCGACAACAGGTTGTGCATTACCTTATGAGGCAGTTCTCCGTGCACTTGTGTTTTGCCACGATGGCATCTATTACAGCCACAGCGGTAATGGTCACTATGTCGCGCACGCTGCTCTCGAAGTCTGCAAAGTGGATGGGTTTGTTCAGTCCTAACTGCAACGGGCCTATTATCTCCACGTCCCCAGCCATGTATTGCAACAGTTTGCTGGCCGCATTGGCACTGGAGAGGTTAGGGAAAATCAAGGTGTTGACATCCTTGCCATGGAGACGGGTGAAGGGATATGTGCGGTCACGCAATTCGCGGTCCAATGCAATGTTGATCTGCATTTCTCCGTCGATGAGACGGTGTGGGTCCTCGGCCTGTAGTATGCGCACAGCCTCGTGTACCTCTGCCGGTGAGCCGTCCTTGTCCGACCCGAAGTTGGAATAACTTGCCATGGCCATGACAGGTTCGTGGTTGAACACGCACACGGCACCCTCCATCAGTCTGGCGACATCCGTCAGGGTGTCTGTTCCTGGATGGCGGTTGATTAGTGTATCACCTATGAAGAAGGTTCCTTTCTTGGAATTGAGTATGTGCATGGCGGCAAAGTGCTCAAATCCCGGTTTGATTCCCACAACCTCTTTGGCTACCTTGATGGTGTTGCTGTATTTGGTGTAAACGCCGGTGATGAATGCATCGGCCTCTCCTGTCTCCACCATCATCATGCCGAAGTAGTTGCGTTCGAACATCTTGTCGTTGGCTTCCTCGAAAGTAAAACCCTCGCGGGCACGCTTCTCCGCCAGCAGTTGGGCATAGCGTTCGCGGCGTGGAGCCTCGCGATCGTGGCGCAGATTTATTATTTCTATGCCATCGAGCGAGAGTTCCAACTCGGCCGCTTTCTTGGCAATCATTTCGTCGTTCCCCAAAAGTATGGGGTGGCAGATGCCTTCGTTGCGTGCCTCTACGGCTGCCTTCAACATGGTGGGATGTATGCCCTCTGCGAACACCACGCGTTGGGGATTGCGGCGTGCGGTTTCGTGCAGTTGCTGGGTGAGCTTGCTCTCGCGGCCCATGATATGTTTGAGGTGGGCGGCATACTCATCCCAGTCTGTGATGTGCTTGCGTGCCACGCCGCTGTCCATGGCTGCCTTGGCTACGGCCATGGAAACCTCTGTTATGAGGCGCGGATCCACCGGTTTGGGAATGAAGTAGTCTTTGCCAAAGGTGAAATTGCCAACGTTGTAGACTTCGCTGACGACATCCGGTACTGGCTTTTTGGCCAGATCTGCGATTGCACGCACGGCTGCCAGTTTCATCTCCTCGTTGATGGCTGTGGCGGCTGTGTCCAAAGCGCCACGGAAGATGTAGGGGAAACCTATGACGTTGTTTATCTGGTTGGGATAGTCGGAACGTCCTGTGGACATGAGCACGTCGGGACGTGCTGACATGGCCTCCTCGTATGTAATCTCGGGGTCGGGATTTGCCAATGCGAAGACAATAGGCATGTCGGCCATTGAACGTACCATTTCCTGTGAAAGAACTCCGCCCTTGCTCAGGCCGAGGAACACGTCGGCACCTTTGACGGCTTCCTCCAATGTGTGTATGTCGTGGCGTGAAGTTGCAAACTCCTTCTTTTCCTGTGTGAGGTTGGGGCGTTCGTCGGTGATGACCCCCTTGCTGTCCAGCATCAGTATGTTTTCGCGACGTGCACCAAGGGCGATGTACAGTTTCGTGCATGAAATGGCAGCCGCGCCGGCACCGTTAACCACTATGCGGACATCTTCTATGCGCTTGCCTGCTACCTCCAGGGCGTTCAGCAATCCGGCACTGGAAATGATGGCTGTTCCGTGCTGGTCGTCGTGCATCACGGGGATGTCCAGTTCTTCCTTCAGGCGTCGTTCTATCTCGAAGCACTCCGGAGCCTTGATGTCCTCCAGGTTGATGCCGCCAAAGGTGGGGGCTATGGCTTTGACGGCTTGTATGAATTTCTCCGGGTCTTTTTCGTTGACTTCTATGTCAAAGACGTCTATGCCACCGTATATCTTGAACAACAGGCCCTTGCCCTCCATGACGGGTTTACCGCTGAGCGCACCTATGTCTCCAAGGCCCAATACTGCGGTACCGTTGCTGATGACGGCTACCAGGTTGCCCTTGCTTGTATACTTGTATGCGTCGTTTGGATTCTTCTGTATTTCCAGACAAGGTTCTGCCACACCTGGAGAATATGCCAATGACAGGTCGGTCTGCGTATGGTATGGTTTTGTGGGAACCACCTCTATCTTGCCTGGCTTGCCCATTGCGTGGTAGGCCAAGGCTGCCTCTTTAGTAATCTTTGCCATAATGTGTGTTAGGGTTAGTTCTGCTTATTTGTGTAGTTTTCAGGAAGTGCAATGCAATTGTGTGCTTGCGGTAAGGCAAGCACAGGCAAGTTGCCTGCTATGTCCGTTCGGGCTGCAAAGTTAATGAATTTTATTTATATTGAAAGCCCGGCTTGGGCAAAAATAGACGTGAGCGGGTGTGTAAATTACACTTAAATAACCGGCTGTGTCGTGTCAAGGCTAACATCAGAATAAAGTATGGTCACACATGTTCCATGTTGTGTATTCGTGAATTCGAGTTGTTACATTCGCGAATTCTTATTTGAGAATTCACGAATGTGCCGGTGTGAATTCGCGAATATGATATGGCATGTCCGACGGTATCTGTTCAATGCATTGGCATGCCTACAGTATATGTGCTGCTGGCTGTTGGCGTGAAGGACATGATGAAGTTGTACACATGAAAAAGGGTGTTACCGTCCGTGTTGCTTCAGATGCCATCGGAAACGTCGCAGGTACAATCCTCCGGCCAAGGTAAGTCCCACGGGGAACCCCCACCAGATGCCTACGGTGCCATGATCCATGACGATGCCAAAGAGGAAGCTGAGTGGAATGGATACTATGCCATAGCAGATGAACGAGTACTTCAGAAGTTTCTTTACATCACCTATTCCTCTCAGAGCATTGACGTAGCATGACTGCATGCCATCGCCCACTTGATAGAAGATGATTGGACACACCATGGCCACTACCGTATTGGAGATGGTCGTGAACAGTTCTGGGGCTTCACCGGAGATGAAGATGCCTGCAAGATGATGGCGGAAGGTGTAGACCAACCCTGTGGCCACGATGCCTACGCATACAATGAGGTGATATCCCGCATGTGCCGAATGCCTGATGCCGTTCCATCCGCCCAGGCCATGATAGTGCGCTACCCTTATGGACACTGCGGAGCCTATACCAAGGTAGAACATATATATGAAAGAGGAAAGCTGTATGCCAACCTGATGTGCATCCAGTGCCGAAGTTGCATCCCATGAAATGCCTCCACGTCCCAAGGCAAGGGCACAGCCGGAGAATGCCGCCAGTTCCAAGCTCTGTTGTAGGGCAATGGGCCATCCCAGGCGGTTGTGTCTGACTAGGGTTGTGCGTGTGATTGTGGCTGTGCGCCAGAGCGAACGGTAGACGGAATAGCGGCGGTTGAACAGGAAGCAGCCCACGTATATGCCCAGCATGAGGATGCGACTGGATGCCGTGGCCCAGGCCGCGCCTTCTATGCCCATGGCGGGGAACCCCATGTTGCCGAAGATTAGTATCCAGTTCCATAGGATGTTCCACAGGTTTCCGCTGAGTACTATCCACATGGTGATGCGTGTGTCCGTGAGGCAATCATAGAAGGTCTTCATGCCGGTGCATACGTTCATTACCAGAAGAGATGGAATGAGAATGGCCATGTAGGTGCGGATGGGACTGAGCAGGTGCGGCTCCAGCCCCATGTGTGGAACAGCAAAGAACGCCACGTACACAAGCAGGCACACCAGCAATCCCTGCATGATGTCAGCAAAGAGCGATGACTTCAGTCCGCTGACTATGTCCTGGTATCTCCGTTGGCTGTAAAGGCTTCCGATGGACGGAACCGCTGCCATGCAGAAGCCCATGCCTAATAGTTGGCCCATAATAAGAATGGAGTTGGAAAAGCCGGCAGCCGCCAGGTCCGTGGCAGAGTGCCTGCCTAACATCAGCGTGTCGGCCATGCCCTGAAGCGTAAGCCCCACCTGGGCTATGGTAATGGGAAGCCCCAACTTTATTAGGTGCTTGTACTCGTTTATGTAACTTGTCTTGTGCATATATGGACTAAATGCGTTTAGATGACATTGAGGAACTTTTTCAGTGTCTCGGCATTCATGTTGCGTCGTCTGGCGTAATCCTGAAGTTGGTCTTCGCCTATGTTGCCTATGCTGAAATGCATGCATCGCGGATGACATAGCATCAGACCTGATGTGCTGGCGTGTGGAACCATTGCGCCGTTTTCTGTGAGTGTTATGCCCATGGACTGGAAATCGAGTATGTCCTTTAACAAGAAATTGAGGCTCAGGTCGGGCATGGATGGATAGCCTATGGCTGGCCGCTTGCCTGTGTAGTGTTCGGCAAACAGGTCCTTGGGCGATAGATTCTCATCTGGGGCATATCCCCAAATGTGCTTTCTTACCATTTCGTGTCCGAGTTCGGCTGTGGCCTCGGACAGGCGGTCGGCCACGGTTTGTTCCAAAAGGCTTTCCACATGGAATGGAGCCGAGGAGGCAAAGATGCCTACCGTGTTGCTTTCTTTGCCTATGGGCGGGAGAAAATCGGCAAGGCAGAGAAACGGTTTACGTTGTTGGCGAAGAAGTGGCAAGACGTGTAGCGGGGAATCTTGTGCGGTGACAGGGACGGCCTGTCCGGCCGTAACGATGTCGTCTCCGTATAGCAGAATGTCGTCTTCGTGTGAGTTGGCCTTTAACAGACGCACGCGGAACACTGTCTGTCTGCCTTCTGCCGCCCATTGGTCCAGGAGAACAGTGGCCTCTTGCCTCAAGTCCAGGCCTTGTTCCTCCCGGATACTCCAGGCATGGTAGAAATATATCCAATTGATATATGGTATAAGTTCGGGAATGCTGAAACTGATTTCCGTGATATTTCTTATGGTATGTGTCTGCATAATCGTAATAGGCCCGGAAACGGTGGAATCTGGGCACATGACAAGTGAGTGAAATGAAATATGGAGACCTATCGTATCATTGCAAGGAATTCGTCCTCGGACATGATTTTGACTCCCAGCTTATTTGCCTTCTCCAATTTGGCCGGTCCCATGTTGTCGCCGGCAAGTACAAAGGTGGTTTTCCCGGAGATGCTGCCTACGTTCTTGCCGCCATGTTGTTCTATTATGCGTTTGTATTCATCGCGGGAATGGTGTACGAAGACCCCGCTGATGACTATGCTTTGTCCGTTCAACAGGTCGCTGTGCCTTGAAAGTTGTTCTTCGCTGAGTGAGAACTGCAAGCCTTCTGCTTGCAATCTCTGTATCAAAATGCGATTCTCTTCAGAGGCAAAGAAATTGATTATGCTTTCGGCAATGACAGTTCCTATGCCGTCCGTTTCCAAAAGTTCTTCGGCAGAAGCTTGCATCAAGGCATCGATGTTCCTGAACTTTCGTGCCAATGTCTTCGCGGCAATCTCCCCGACAAAACGTATGCCCAAGGCAAAGAGGACTCTTTCGAAAGGTACCTCCCTACTTCGTCTGACGCTTTCTGCCACCTTGGGGTCGTGGTCTATGTGGTAGAAGTCGGAGACATCGTGCAGCCATCCGTTACGGTAGTATTGCATAATCAGTTCTGGACCTATCAGGCTTATGTTCATTGCCTTGCGTGATACAAAGTGCTCCATGCGCCCTATTATTTGAGGGGCGCAGTGCAGGTCGTTTGGGCAATAGTGTGAGGCTTCCTCATCGTTGCGTACCAGTGTTGTGCCGCATACGGGGCAGTGCTCTATGAACCTGATGTGAGTGCCTGCTGTGTAAAGGCTTTTGCGGTCTTTATCTTTGGCAACGATTTTTGGTATGATTTCGCCTCCTTTTTCAATGAGCACGTAATCGCCTATGTGCAAATCAAGTTCATTCACTACGTCGGCATTGTGCAATGTCGCGCGATGCACCATGGTGCCGGAGAGCAATACTGAATCCATATTAGCCACTGGAGTAATCACTCCTGTACGTCCAACCTGGAATGTAACCTCGCGTAATACGGTGGAAGCCTGCTCGGCCTGAAACTTGTAGGCTATTGCCCAACGCGGAGACTTGGCAGTCATGCCAAGAGCTTTTTGCTGTGCAAGTGAGTTAACCTTTATGACTATGCCGTCTGTAGCCACAGGCAGCTCCTTGCGGTGTATGTCCCAGTAATTGATATAGTCCCATAGTTCATCGGCATTGTTGCAAAGCTTCATGTCATTGCTCACTTGGAATCCCCAGGAGCGTGCCATGGTCATATTGTCAAAATGACTGTCCGAGGGCACGGTGTCGCCAAGAAGATAGTATAGGTAAGCATCCAGGCCACGTTTGCTTACGACCTTGGGATCTTTGCTCTTCAAAGTGCCGGATGCGGCATTGCGCGGATTGGCAAATAGTGGTTCGCCTGCCTGTTCCCGCTCG
Organism: Bacteroides sp.; assembly: GCA_023665805.1. Classification (GTDB taxonomy): domain Bacteria; phylum Bacteroidota; class Bacteroidia; order Bacteroidales; family Bacteroidaceae; genus Physcousia. The sequence goes on from JAMPDJ010000001.1 coordinate 42,369, forward strand.
CTATTTAATCGTTCAAAGCTGTGCCATGGCATCATTACCTCACCTCGTATCTCGAACTCATCCGGGATATTTGTGGCGGAGGAATCAAGTACAAGGGGTATGGAACGTATGGCGCGGACATTGGTGGTGACATCGTCACCTTGTACTCCGTCGCCTCTGGTTATCGCCTGTTTCAGCTTGCCCTTGCGGTAGTGCAGTGATATGGACAAGCCATCATATTTCAGTTCCGCGCATACCTGAAACTCTTGTCCCTGCAGCCCGTCCCTGACGCGTTGATAGAAATCTCTTACCTCCTCCAGATTGTATGTGTTGGAAAGTGAAAGCATGGGGCGGTTATGTTGTACTACGCGGAACTCGTCATTGAGATCGCTGCCTACTCGCTGTGTAGGTGAATTAGGGTCATGCATATCCGGGTGGCGGTCCTCCAGAGCTTGCAACCGGCTCATCATCTGGTCGAATTCGTAATCCGATATGACAGGCGTATTCAGCACGTAATAGTTGTAGTTGTGCTTGTGGAGCTGTTCCCTAAGGCTGATTATAGTCTCTTTCTCATCCATTGGCTCTGTGATTTGCGGTGCAAAAGTAATAAAAAAGGAGGAGTTAGGTTATATATGTCAAGGAAAAGTTGTACTTTTGTACCCGAATATCGGTTGCCTTTCTGTGTTTGTCCATATATGGATATCACCTATTTATATATTATATGGAGGTGGAACGGTATATGGTGAAGGGATGGCTTAAAAATGCTTCCCGAAGATTAAGTTTTAAGGGAGCAAACGATACAAAAATGAATGAACTGAGATTGTATGGCTCTGAATAAGTTTAAGGGTTTGGGCATAGCATTGGTGACTCCGTTCAATACGGATGGAAGCATAGACTGGGATGCCATGTATCGCTTGGTAGAGTACCAGATATCCCGAGGTATTGACTTTCTGTGCGTATTGGGCACAACTGCCGAGACTCCTACGTTGACCGCTGAAGAGAAGACGCGTATTAGGAAAGAACTTGTACAACGTGTCGCCGGACGTGTTCCCATTCTTTTGGGATGTGGCGGAAACAGTACCTCGGCAGTGGTTGAAGAGCTGCGTACGGGAGATTTTACCGGAATAGACGGCATCCTTAGCGTATGTCCCTATTACAATAAACCTTCTCAGGAAGGTATTTATCAGCACTTTGCCGCTATTGCCAAAGCCAGTCCCGTGCCGGTCGTACTGTACAATGTGCCTGGGCGTACCGGTGTCAATATGACAGCCGAGACCACATTGCGCCTTGCACGCGAGTTTGACAATGTGGTGGCTATCAAGGAAGCATCCGGCAACATATCCCAGATGGATGAAATAATAAAGAGCAAACCTGGTAATTTTGATGTGATAAGTGGTGATGACGGGATTACGTTCCCCTTGATTACACTTGGTGCCGTTGGTGTGATAAGTGTAATCGGCAATGCGCTCCCAGAGGAGTTCAGCCGTATGGTGCGTTTGGCTCTTCGTGGAGAGTATCATCAGGCTTTGGAAATTCATCATCGTTTTACCGAATTGTTCAAACTGTTGTTCGTGGACGGCAATCCTGCTGGTGTGAAGGCTTTGCTTAGCGAGATGGGGTTGGTAAAGAACGAATTGCGTTTGCCGCTAGTGCCTGCCAGGCTGGGGACAGAGAAAAGGATTTCCGAATTGGCCACCGAACTCGGAATACGCATCTGATCCCTGTAAAGGAAGATACAAACCAAACTATAAAATAAACACTATAAACTCAATTGACAATGCTTACCATCAATTCCTATGAAGAGTTTGCCTCATACGAAGGCAAGGAACTCGGGGTTAGCGAATGGACACAGATAACCCAGGAAAGAATAAACATTTTCGCAGATGCCACGGACGACCATCAGTGGATTCATGTAGATACGGAAAAGTGCAAACAGGAAAGTCCTTTCGGCCAGACAATCGCGCACGGTTACTTGACTATAAGCATGATACCGCTGATGTGGGGCCAGATAATCAAGGTGAACAATCTGGAGCGCATGATGAACTATGGTATAGAGAAGGCACGGTTTGGACAACCGGTACTGTCTGGTCAGAGCGTACGCCTGAAGGTATCGTTGGATACTATACAGAACCTGCGTGGTGCCATCAAGACCAATGTGAAGTTTGCCGTTGAGATTATGGAGACAGGCAAAAAGGCTGTTGAAGGTGTGGCCACGTTTGTATACTATTTCAAGAAGTAAATGCACTTGTTCACTAAGGTTTATATTGTGTCGCTCAATCTATAATGGTGATATGCGGATATGTCAGATGATGATGCGCCATTTGTTGGAGATATGTTGCGTATTTGCAATGGAAAATAAGTCTTAGGAAAATATAAAACCAACTAAAACAAGGGAGGATAGAACAGATGGTAAGGCTTTGTTGTATTCTTCCTTGTTTGTTTTTCGTATTGCATGCGGTACCTGTTGGTGCACAGGTATCCCGTATCGTGCAGGATTTTGTAAACTATGGTTTTCCACGCTACGAGCACAATGAAATGATGGTGCTGCCAGGTGGTGAAATCAAGTTTGATGCCTTGAAGAAGGACTTAGCCAAGGCCAAGCACTATGTCCATATTGAGTACTACAAGTGGTTCAATGACAGCATAGGCAGGGAAATATTGGACGTTTTGGCGGAGCGTGCTTCCCATGGCGTACAGGTGAGATTGTTGTATGATGCCTTTGGATGTAGCGGGAATGCTGCCGGAGTGACCAGGGATTTTGTGCGTCACTATCGTTCCAGGGGCGTGGATATGGTTGGCTACGATCCAATGCGTTTTCCTTATGTCAACCATGCATTGCATAGGTTGCATCGCAAAATGGTGGTTATAGATGGAGACGTGGTATATACCGGCGGCTTGAATGTGGCAGACTATTATATCCATGGTAAGCCTGAACTTGGCCGATGGTCTGACATGCATGCAAGGCTGACCGGACCTATGGTGGGGGAGTATCAGGACTTGTTTGCCAATATGTGGTACCGTGTAACTAAGGAGCGTCTGGACTCGGTCGCATATCGGGGGCCTGATGTTCATGTGGTAGGTGTTTTTTCAGATGGTTATGATGCTTTTGTAGTTGACAGGGAGCCGGGAAAAAAGAGTGCGCGTATACGTCAGGCATATATTTCTTGTTTCAATAATGCCCGCCGGCGTGTACTTATCATCAATCCTTATATTATTATGGTTCGTGGAGTGCGTCGTGCCTTATATGGCTGTATAGAGCGTGGCGTGGATGTAGAGATATTGCTTGGCAAGAAGGGCGACAACCTTGTGAGCGAGGTGAGTACGGCACGTGAAATCAGACAATTGGCCAAACGGGGAGCCAAGGTATGGCTTTGCGAGAAATGTTTCCATCACGACAAGGTGATGGTGGTGGATGATTCCTTGTGTACCATAGGTACGGCCAACTTGGATGCGCGTTCACTTAGCTTTGATTATGAGGTAAATGCCTATTTCCTTTCTCCCAAACATTGTAAGGAACTTAAAGCTTACTTTGAGGAGCACCGCGACAGTAGCGTATTGTTGACAGAAGATAATTGGAAAGAAATATATCCGCGTTCCAAACGTCGTCTTGGGTGGTGGCTGAAAGGAATACGCGGTATCTTGTAGCATATAGACGTGGCATGATGACTAACATATATAATTGTTTTTGAAGTTATGAATGATAGATTGGTAGGGTGGTTTTTGAGCTGGGGTGCATCTTCACATATCGTGGAATTGCTATATTGGTTGGTAGTGGTGTTTGGCATAGCTTTGATTGTGTATGCGGTCAACTTGTTGTGCAAGCGCGTATTTATCCCGTTAGTTGTGAAGTTGACGCGGGAAACGGCTACCAAGTGGGATGATATTCTTCTGAACGAGACACTTCTTGCAGACTTTTCCAGATTGTTTGCTCCTATTATAATAGCCACCCTGTTGCCGATGGCGTTTGCATACGAAACGCCCATGCTGGCTTTCCTTCTCAAGGTGAATCTTATATATCTGTTGGTGATTGTGGCCAAATTGGTATGCTCGATACTAAGTTCCATATACGAGTTGTCTACTTGCAATGACAAATTGAAGAACCACCCTCTGAAAGGCGTGTATCAGATGTTGAAGATTGCGGTGATATGTGTTACGATTATAGTAATCATTAGTATCCTCATTGACCGGAATCCCGGTTATATCCTGACGGCATTGGGCGCATCCGCGGCTGTGCTGATGTTGGTTTTCAAGGATATGATTATGGGATTGGTTGCCGGTGTGCAGCTTTCGGCCAATGATATGTTGAGGCCTGGTGATTGGATTTCAATGCCCAAATATGGTGCCGATGGTTCTGTGAAAGAGGTTACTCTCACTACGGTGAAGGTACAGAATTGGGACATGACCATCACCACGATACCTCCCTATGCCTTGGTAAGCGACTCTTTCCAAAACTGGCGTGGAATGGAGGAAAGCGGCGGACGCAGAGTGAAGCGTTCCCTGTATATAGACATGCGTTCCATTTCTTTTGTTCCACAGGACAAGTTGACTGAGTTCAAGGAAAAGGGATGGCTGGAGAACATAGAACGTGAGGATCATATTGTTGTCAATTTGCATGTCTTCAGAAACTACCTTGAGATTTACCTTCGCCATCATCCGCAGGTGAACAAGAATCTTACTCTCATGGTACGTCAATTGCAGCCGACTGTGCAGGGATTGCCTTTGGAGTTGTATTTTTTCTATGATGGTACTGACTGGATACCATACGAGCATATGCAGGCGGAGATATTTGAACACGTATTTGCCATGCTGCCAACTTTCGGATTGCGTGTTTTCCAGTCTCCCATGGGCATAGACTTCAACGGAAGCAATGTATAGGTATGATGTCGGAATGACAGAGGCTTGCTATATGTGTTGTCATTCATGAAGATGACAACATGTTGTCATGCAATTATCAAATTATTTCCGTTTGCATATGTGCATATGCTTATATCCATGAGTTATGAAAAAACTTGTTATCTTTGACCTTGATGGTACGCTGCTCAATACGATTGACGACCTTTCGGCAGCCGTGAACTATGCCTTGGAACAGTGTGGCTATCCTGCACGTACGACGGATGAAATCCTGGGATTTGTCGGCAATGGCATAAGGAAACTTATTGAACGCGCTTTGCCTGCGGATGAATGTTCGCAGGCAAAGCAGGCTATTCTATTGGATAAATTCCTGTCTTATTACAACAAACATAATGCCGATTTGAGCATGCCTTATCCAGGTGTTCCGGACATGCTGCGACGTTTGCAGAATAGGGGGTTATTGCTGGCTGTTGCTTCCAATAAATATCAAATGGCTGTTGAGAGGCTGATATCATTATATTTTCCGGGAATATGTTTTGCACGAATATGTGGCCAACGCGATGGAATACCATCCAAACCTCATCCGATGGTAATTGAGGATATATTAGAATCGCTGCACGTTAGCAATGCCGATGTTTTGTATGTAGGCGATTCTGATGTGGACATGCAAACAGCTCTCAATGCCAATGTGGATGCTGTGGCTGTGTCTTGGGGATTCAGGTCAAGGGCAGAACTGGAAGCTTATCATCCGTTGGCCGTAATAGACCATGCCGAGGAGTTAGATTGCTATTGCTGAGACTTTTTGTTTTGATTGATTAGGATACTTGCATTATGGCAATGTGGTCATGCTGGCCCCTGAACGCCTTGATACGTTTGTCTTTGTAGGATTTTATAATATCCCAAGTATTATATGTTGAACCATCATCGACCAATAATAATTCAAAGTCCTCAAATGATTGAGCAAGAATGCTATCAATACACTCCTTTATGAATTCAGATGTCTTATAGACAGGAACGCAAACGCTAATTGCCGGCTTGTGCCCTTTTTGTGGGTGTTTGGTTGATATTATTTTACGCTTTATTGACAAAACACAAGGTATTGTGGTTCAAATGGAAGAACGGTTTGCGCCATGGTTTCTGTGGCTACAGGCAGATTGTAATATCATTTTTTGCTATTCAGATTTAGTCTTAATAAAGAACGCTTAATCCCTCCAAAGCTATATTTGTTTATTATAAATAACAATGAAGCCGTTGGAAATAATCCAACGGCTTCATTGTAGTAGTATGTATCAAATTGAAAATAGGAGCGGAAAACGAGACTCGAACTCGCGACCCCAACCTTGGCAAGGTTGTGCTCTACCAACTGAGCTATTTCCGCAATTGAAAGTGAAGAGGAGGAGACTCGAACTCCCACGCCTCGCGGCACTACCACCTCAAAGTAGCGCGTCTACCAATTCCGCCACCTCTCCAAATGAATACAAGTATAAATGGTGCCCAAGACAGGAGTCGAACCTGCACGCCTTTCGACACACGCACCTGAAACGTGCGCGTCTACCAATTCCGCCACTTGGGCAAAGCATGGAGCGGAAAACGAGACTCGAACTCGCGACCCCAACCTTGGCAAGGTTGTGCTCTACCAACTGAGCTATTTCCGCAGACATTTGCTTTTATCTTGTATCCAGTCTTTCAATTTTCTACCCTTATGAGGGGCTATTCCTCTGAATTGCGATGCAAAGGTACATCTTTTTTTTTAATGCAGCAAGCCTTTTGAGTGTAAAATCTACATGATTGGCGTTTTTTTCTTGGAATAACGTATTCTGTACAGTGGCAGGTGGCATCTATGAAATTGTTTTGCCACCATGACTGATGTATTGAGTATTTGTGACTGTAATCCATCAATCGGGTCATGGATTTCATGCTTTTAGAAATGCCGTTTGCCATTCTTCTGTATAGTCACAAACATGAGCGCAAAAAAACGTATACTTGGCACTGCGATTTCGTCCATAGTATTGTCGGTACCGCGACAATACTATGGACGCGCCTTAGGTAATGCTATTGTCAAGACATTGGTAATGCTATTGTCAAAACGGGTTTCCGTTAACGGTGTCACGTATGTAAGAATGTTTCCATCTTGTTTTTGCCAGAATTGGTATGTTCAGAGTGTCATGGCAAACTCATGTTTCAGGTATTAGGTGCAACTGCTCGATAGGTAGTCTGTTTGGAGTGTGGCTGGGCCGGAATACATGGGCATGCAGCAGCCTGCTTGCATGGTTGGCTGGTTGCGTCCTGGATGACATGGAGTTACAAATTATCCCCGCCTTGTTACCTAAGGCGGGGATAATTTGTAATGTATGTTTCTCTGTTGGACGGAAGTTGTCAGATGATGCCCTGTTCCATGAATACTTTCTTGAGTTTTTCCACGGCGCGGTCCACTTGTTCGGTGGTGTGGTTGGCCATCAGTGCAAAACGTACCAATGTATCGGTCGGGGCGCATGCTGGTGGAATGACAGGATTGATGAAGACACCTTCCTCAAATGCGCGTGCGGTGACTATGAACGTCTTTTCCAAGTCACGTACATATAGAGGAATGATAGGACTCTCTGTGTCTCCAATCTCAAAGCCCTCTTCTTTGAAGCGTTTCAGCGCGTAGCGGGTTACGTTCCACAATGCTTCGATACGCTCGGGTTCGGTCTTTAGTATGTGCAGAGCCTCGCGTGCCGATGCTGTAGCTGCTGGTGTGCAACTGGCACTGAAGATATAGGTTCGTGCCGTATGGCGCAGGTAGTTGATGATGGTCTTGTTGGCAGCAATGAATCCGCCTATGCTTGCAAGGCTCTTGGAGAAAGTACCCATTATAAGGTCTACCTCGTGAGTCAGGCCGAAGTGATCGCAGACACCGCGTCCGTTGCGTCCGAACACGCCTATTCCGTGCGCTTCATCCACCATGATAGCAGCGTTGTACTTGTGTTTGAGTTCCACTATTTCTGGCAACTTGCAGAGGTCGCCTTCCATAGAGAATACACCGTCAACAACAATCAGCTTGATGCTTTCGGGAGTGCAACGTTTGAGTACGCGTTCCAAGTCGGCCATGTCGTTGTGCTTGTATCTCAGCTGCGTGGCAAAACTCAGCCTGCGTCCGTCAACAATGGAGGCATGGTCGCGGTCGTCGCAGATGACATAGTCGTTCTTGCCAAGCAGTTGTGGGATGACACCGCTGTTTACGGTAAAACCTGTGGCAAATACCAGGGCCTCGTCTTTGCCGACAAACTCGGCCAGTTCCTTTTCCAACTCCACATGTATGTCCAATGTGCCATTGAGGAAGCGGCTGCCGGCGCATCCGCTACCATACCGTCTCATGGCTGCCACACCGGCTTCTATGATGCGGTCGTCTCCGGTCAGTCCGGTATATGCATTGCTGCCAAACATCAATACGTTGTGGCCCCCCATGGATACCTCTGTGCCTTGTTTGCCTTCTATTTCCCTGAAGTACGGGTATATGCCTTTTGCCTTTATTTCATCGGGCAAGGTGTACTTGGCCAATTTTTCTTCTAACAATCCCATATTGTCAGTCTATGCTTAGTGTTGATTATTATTACCGATATGTTTATCTTCGTGCAAAGGTACGCTTTTTCTTTGAATAACAGACAATATGATGCATGAAATCTTTCCCAGCGTGCTGTTAAATGCCTCATAATACTACTTATACCAATGTATATCGCATACTTTTGTCTAACTTTGCATTGCGATTATATGTTAATATGAGAAGATACACGATATGGTTCATCGTGAACCCCATTTCAGGGACGAGTAACAAGGTCGGCCTCGTGAGCAAGATACCGGATTTCTTTCCCGAGAAATGTTTTGCGACAGAGGTGATATATACGGAATATGCCGGTCATGCAGCGGAAATAGCTCGAGAGGCTGTGGCTCAAAAGGTGGATATTGCAGTGGCTGTGGGAGGTGACGGTACAGTTAACGAGATAGCCAAGGAGTTGATTCATTCCGGTGTGGCTTTGGGCATTGTTCCTTGTGGCAGTGGCAATGGCTTGGCCCGGCATTTGGGCCTGCCGATGAATTACGAGGGTGCCTTGCAGGTAATATCGGAGTGCAACATACATTGTTTGGACTATGGCATGATTAACGGAAATCCGTTCTTTTGTACGGCAGGGGTGGGATTTGACGCTTTCCTGTCAGACAAATTCAACAAGTCCGGAAAGCGCGGTCTGTTGTCCTACGTGGAGAATGCTCTGTTGGAGGGTGTGAAGTATGAGCCGGAGACCTATGAGTTGGAAATCTTGGGCGAAGAGGAAGAAAGGCATTCTTATACGGCTTTCCTCATTACATGTGCCAATGCTTCACAGTATGGCAATGACTTCTATATAGCACCGCAGGCGTCCATGTCGGACGGATTGCTGGACGTAACAATCATGGAGCCGTTTACCGTATTTGAAGCACCGCAGATAGCCTACCAGTTGGTAAACAGGACAATAAAGAATAATTCACGTATCAAGACGTTCCGCTGCAAAGGCCTGACCATAAGAAGAGCCTCTAAGGGAGTGATACACATAGACGGTGATCCAAAGGAGGAAGCGTCCGAAGTGCATGTTTCATTGGTGCATCATGGTGTACGCATGGTAGTAAATGTTAACAAGGCTGCATGGCAACCACCTTTGTTGAGAATGTTTTCTGACATCTATAACGAAGTGAGCGCTCCTTTCCGTGAAACTCCTAAGAAATTGCATCGCATGAACAATGGATTGATAAACAAGTTGCGTCATGGAGATTGTGACGAGAATAATAAGTAAATCATGATTCTGTATCCCAATTGCAAAATAAATCTTGGATTGAATATCGTAGGCAAACGTGGTGACGGGTATCACGATATAGAGACGGTATTTCTTCCTGTTCCATTGGTGGATTGTCTGGAGCTGGCTCCGGCATCTGAGGACGTGTTCTCCATAGATGGACAGCACTTGGATTGTTCCGTTCGTGACAACCTGGTGGTGCGTGTCCTGGATATGCTTCGTGCAGAGGATATTGACGTGCCACCGGTTTCCGTACGACTTACCAAGCGTATTTCGTCAGGGGCTGGCCTTGGAGGAGGCAGTAGTGACGCTGCTTTCATGATTAAGGGATTGAATGAAATGTTCGGCCTTGGCCTTACAAATCAGCAAATGGCTTCGCGTGTAGGTCGTCTTGGGGCGGATTGTCCTGTGTTCATTGCCAATAAGCCGGTATATGCCGAGGGCAAGGGGGATGTGTTCACGTCTCTGCAGGTTCCATTGGTGCGTAAGAGGTATTTTGCCTTGCCTCCGGTGGGTACCGCTCTGCCGCCAGTGATACAGTTGGACATACCTGTCACGTTGGACGGATATTGGCTTGTGCTTGTCAAACCCAATGACTTCGTGTCTACCAAAGAGGCTTATGCTATGGTTCGTCCTCATACTTCTGAAATAAGCCTGATGGATATAATGAAGCAGCCTGTCAAGGCGTGGCGCGGCCGAATGCGGAACGCCTTTGAGGAAAGTGTATTTCCCGCGCATCCCATAATCGGAAATATCTGTGAGCAGATGTACATGCTGGGTGCGTCATATGCTTCCATGAGTGGCAGTGGCAGTGCCGTGTATGGACTGTTTCGCCAAAAACCAATATTGGGTGATGTCTTTGCCGACTATTTCCGGTGGCAGTGCCGCTTGTGAGGATACTGCAGTATGGCATGAGACAAGACTTGTTGCTGTAGCGATTGATTTCTAAAATTTAACATAAATGTTATGATGTGATGGTGCGAGAAGACAAGTGGAAAGTCTTGGAAAGCAAGTATATTTCTCGTCGACCGTGGATGACGGCGCGTAAAGATGTGGTTCAGTTGCCTGACGGTCGAATTAACCCGGAATACTGGGTGCTGGAGTTCCCTGATTGGGTCAATGTCATTGCCATTACCAGAGATGGCGGCATGTTGATGGTGCGTCAGTATCGGCACGCCTTGGGAGTGACGGAATATGAGTTGTGTGCCGGTGTGGTGGAGGAGGGGGAGACGCCTCTGCAGGCTGCACGGCGTGAACTGATGGAAGAGACCGGTTTTGGCGGTGGTGAATGGACGGAGTACATGAGTATATGTGCCAATCCTTCCAACCATACAAACTTGGCGCATACATTTCTCGCTGTCGGAGTAGACCAGATTGGCGAGCAGCATCTTGACGATACCGAGGAGTTGACATACCATGTGCTTTCTATGGAAGATGTGTTTGGTATGTTGCAAAGGGGAGAAATTATGCAGGCATTGATGGCTGCTCCGCTATGGAAGTATTTTTATGAAAGAAATGACATTGCGATAGGATTACTTGACATCATATAAAAAACATTCATATTATGGGGCAGTATTGGACAAGAAAAGGAGACCAGGAGGACAGGGATGAGCGTACCGTTTGTCCGTGGACGGATAGAGTTGGGCACGGTGACAGAAACTTGCCCTATTCTGAGTCCGAGGATTCCGTATGATACCGAGGATAGAATCTCTAAGCCAATGAGGCAAAAACGGATGCTATTATCACTGTAAGGATACCGCTTGTAACGATTGACAGTGAACTCATGGCTCCTTCAGTCGGTCCCATTTCCATTGCTTTGGAAGTACCGATGACATGGGCTGCCGAACCTATTGCTATTCCTTTGGCTATAGGGTGTTTGACACGAATTAGTCGCAGAAACTTTTCTGCAAATATGTTGCCGGTGATGCCTGTAACCACGATGGTAATGATGGTGATTGGTACATTGCCGCCAAGTTCGTTGGAGAGGTCCATGCCAATGGCTGTGGTTATGGATTTTGGTAGGAGAGTGACGTAGGATATATGTCCCAGACCCATTATGGCTACCAATCCGAGTATTGAAAACATGCTGGCAAGTACTCCGGCTGCTATGCCCAATGTTACTGCATGGACATTGCGTTTTAGCTGGTCTATCTGTTCATATAGTGGGACTGCCAGGCAGATTGTTGCCGGTGTCAGCATGTACTTGATAATCTCGGTTCCCTTGGAATATGATTCGTATGGGATGTTGGTTATGCACAGGAATCCTATAGTCAAGACTATGGATACCAGTAGTGGGTTCATTAACGTCCATCCTGTTTTCTTTCTAAGCCATGTGCCAATGCCATATGTTCCTATGGTCAGCAGAACGGCTATATACGCGGATTCACTAAGAAATTCTGTTATTGCCGGTACCATTGCTGTTTGTGTTTGCTTGTGACTTGTCTTTCCATTTTATTACTCCTTGCGTCATCCAGCCTGCTGCTGCTATTACCGCGAATGTGCTTAATACAGTAATCAATAAATACTGTGCCCATGTGTCCTGTATGCTTTTCCATGTTTTTAGCAAGCCTACTGCCGGGGGGACAAACATTACAGGCATGGCCATTATCAGTGTGGTACTAACCTCCCGTATTTGATGTACCTTTACAAGTTTTAATTCCAAGGCAGCATACAGTAGCACAATTCCATATATGCTGGCCGGAAGGGGCAGTGGGAGAGTGCTGTGGAGTATTTCTCCTGCGAACGAGAAACTGATTATGATAAGTAATTGAAAAACATAACGCATAATCCGAATGCCTGTTAAAAATCCATACATGATGTATGGGCTGGTACCTTATTATAAAAAGGAGGGGCAACCATCTGTGATTGTTTGGTTACTCCTCTTCCTCCCTTGCTTTCGCTGTGCGCAATATGAGTGTGGTGGCCCCTATGGTGATAATGTCTCCATCGGATAGATGTACTTTCTCGTTGTTGCGCAATATGTCATTCATATAGAACGTACCTGTATTTGATAGTGCGTCTCTTAGTATATATTGCAGGTCTCCTTGCTTGTTGCGTTGAACCCGGATGATACAGTGTTTGGTATCAACGCTTGGATCCACGGTCTCTATAGGCAAGTTGATGTCAGTGCCTTTGACATATCTGCCCAAGACGTTGTCGCCCATTGCCAAAGGCAACACTTGCTTATAGTGAAATACATTCTCCACTACAACTATACTGCCACATTGGTCTTTATTGGCTTCTTCGTTGAATGTCTCATTTTTGCGAGTATCGCGTACCTTGTTGGTACCCATGCGAATACCAAACTGTTTGGAACAATCAGGGCATTGGAATACCAATTGCTGTCCCTGTTTGTACTTTGTTTCATCAAATGTTATGTAGCTGTCACATTTGGGACAACGTACACGTTTCATACGCAAATGTTTTCTGGTGAATAAAAGAATCAGAACTGCTTAATCCAAGAACCGGAGTATAGTTCATCCGTAGCTCTTACAACAGCAATGTGGGTACGTGCACTTGTTTCGCTGTCGTATCCAGTTAACAATACCCTTAGCATGCCCCTGTCGTTGTATTTGACAGCATTGGGGAATCCTTCCTTGTTCAATTTTGCAATCAGATGTTCTGCTCCTTTGTTGGTGATGGCACTGGCCATAACTATACAGAATCCACTTACCTCCAATGATTGCACTTCGGCCTTATCGGTAAAATCCTCTGGTGTTTGTGTTTTAACTGCTGTTTGCTGGTTAACATCAACCTTTGTGGCAGGTATGTCTGCAATTGGATTTGCTTGAGTTAATGATGTTGCAACTGTGTCCGACTCTGTAATCGCAGGCTGTGGTACGTCAGAGATGTTGTCGGCTTTCTGCGTAGTTATATAAGTATCTTGCGTTCGCTGAGACACGGATGTTGGAGCATCAGCGACAATCCTCTCGTCTGTTGTTGGTTTCTTTGCGGACGATTTTGCAGAGATGTCTGTAATAGGCTGTGCTGTGCTGCCGAACATGTTGGTCAAACTCTTTGCTGAGTTCAAACTGGCTTGCAGTCCTAAATTGTTGAATGAGGTATAGTTGGGGACTATGACTGTCAAGGCTACTATTAGCATCGCTGCTGCTGTCATCACACGGTGAATGGTGGTACGGCGCAAACGTATGGTAAGGTGTGTATGGTCGGTATTGCCACTATTCTTATGGGCGTGAGCAGGGAGCTTTGCTATGTGAAAAGAATCCAATCCATACATCTCCGGTGCGTTGACGCCAGCATCGCAGACCTCAAAAGACATTTTTCCGTTTACGTATACTAATCTGCCAATGGTACCCATGTCCATAATGCCCATATCCATAAGTGATTGGTTGATATCATTGACATATTCGAAAATCCACTTGTTGGCAATACTGCGTGTTACGTGATGCAATTGTATGAGGCAGTCTTCCAACTTATGGTCGTCATCCTTGTTGGTAGTGTCCAAATGAACACTTCTTACAGGGGGAAGATATAGACTTTCCTCAGGGTAGTACCTTGCAGGAAGTTCTTCTGTGATGAAGACTCCTATGCCTGGTATTGCTACAGAATCGTGTTCACAAAGAAGGTACTCTATATGTCTGCTCAAATCTTTCATATATGCAAAGGTACGACAATTATCTCTAATACGGCTTATCTGTGGAAGGGAATTTGTTTAATAAATTCAGGTCTTTAGAGCAGGTTTCCTACGTGCGTTACGGTCTTTTTTCTGAGTTTCAGATGATTGTGTATGCTGGCTGTTGGAGGTATGGTGTTTGTGGGATTTTCCATGTCCACCTTGTCCGACTTTGCCTTTGTTTCCGCGTGTGCCTTTTGATGCGCGATTGCCTCGGCTGGATTTGCTTCCGCGGAACTTTCCGTCATATTCGGGGCCTTTCCCCAAGGAGGCCGGGAGTTCCATTTTTTCAACTTCCTTGCCCAGGAAACGTTCTATCTCCATGAAGTTTGCTTGGTCCTTTTCGGACACCAATGTAATAGCATTTCCTCCGGCACCTGCGCGTGCGGTACGGCCTATACGGTGCACATAATCTTCGGCATCGTGTGGTACGTCAAAATTGACGACTAACGTGATGTCATCAATATCTATTCCTCTTGCAACAATGTCGGTTGCCACGAGAATATCAGTTTGAGCACTACGGAAAAGATACATCACCTCGTCACGTTCCTGTTGTGACAGGTCGCTGTGCATGGCACGACATTTAAACTTGGCACGTGTCAATGATATTGCCAGGTCTTTGGCTTTTATTTTGCTACCGGTGAAGATGATAACCCGTTTTGGATTTCTGATTTTAAAGAGTTCTTGTATCAGAGCTATCTTTTGTGCCTCGTAGCAGATGTATGCCATTTGGTGAATCTTCTCGGCAGGACGACTGACGGCAAGGCGTATTTCCGTGGGGTCGTTCAGTAGCGTTTTGGCCAATTGCCGTATTTTCTCAGGCATGGTTGCGGAGAACATTATAGTCTGGCGTTTGGCAGGCAAGTGTTTGGCTATCTGAAGTATGTCCTCGGAAAAGCCCATGTCCAGCATTCGATCAGCCTCATCCAGAATAAAGAATGAAACGCGTGACAGGTCTATGTTGCCAAGAGATATGTGGCTTATCAATCGTCCGGGAGTGGCAATGACAATGTCTGCTCCCTGCTGCATGCTACGTTTCTCCTGTTCATAGCGAATACCATCGTTTCCGCCGTATACGGCAACAGAACTAATGTATGGCAGATGATAAGAAAAGCCTTGAAGAGCTTGGTCTATCTGCTGGGCCAGTTCTCGTGTCGGAGACATTATAACGCAATTTATGGCATCGGTGGGGTAGTCGCCGTATGAAAGTTCCGATAACACGGGCAACAGGTATGCTGCTGTTTTACCTGTACCTGTTTGTGCTACTCCCAAAACATCATGTCCTTCCAGTATTGGTGGAATTGCATGGCCTTGAATAGGAGTTGTTTCTCTAAAGTTCATATCGTCCAGTGCATCCAACACAGGATCACTGAGGTCGAGATCGTAGAAATCCATATATATAATTAAGGTATAGTTGTCAGCCGTTCATCTGGGCGCTTTCTTGTATAGATACACGGCTATTGGTAGATATATAAAATTTGGTAGCCAAGCAGCAATCCATGGCTGCGTACCGGCTTGAGTACTGAAGGTGGCGCATATTCCCTGTAATAATATGTAGGTGGCACTGAGTGCCAGGCCTATTCCCAAAGCAGTTCCCATGCCTCCTTTGCGTTTCCGTGCGGAAAGGCTTGCTCCGATAATGCTGAGTACAAATGCTGCAAATGGGGAGGCAATACGTTTGTGATATTCCACTTCAAAGTCCTGCAACCCTGCTATGCCTCTTATACGTTGCCTGTTGATGAACTCATTAAGTTGCGAAGAGGTCATCGTTTCTTGCATTTTGTTGGTCAGCAGAAAATCCTGAGGCTCTAACTTTATTATGCTGTCAATCTGGGCATAATGTTTTATCTCTTCACGTGGACCACTTAGTTCACGAATGTTGACATTTCTTAGCGTCCACTTGAAACGAACATCCGAGATAGTGTCGTACTGTGCCGACTGCGCTGTCAAATGTGAAACGAGTTTTTTGTCGATGAATTTGTCTAGAGAGAAGTGGTATCCGGTATTAGATGCCCCATCGTAATGCTCCATGAATGCTACCACACCGGTATCAACCTGCAAATGAACGTTGTCGGCCCATGTTTTTACCTTGATGCGTTTTTTGTATTGATTTTCAAATGCAAGTCTTTTCACGCTTCCTCGCGGTATGACATCCGTGCCGAGGTAGTAGTTGAATGCTGCAATCAATGCTGCACAGAACATATATGGCCACATAAGCCTTCGGAAACTGATGCCTGCTGCCAACATGGCAATTATTTCGCTGTTGTCGGCCAACTTTACCGTAAAGAAAATGACGGAAATGAAGACAAATAAAGCAGAAAACAAGTTGGAGTAGAAAGGTATGAAGTTAGCATAGTACGTGAACAAGATACCCTCCCAAGGCGCATTGTTTGTAGTGAACTTGTCGACGTTGTCGTTGAAGTCGAATACTACTGCAATGCTGATAATCAGAATGATACTGAAAACATACGTTCCCAGAAATTTCTTTATTATGTATCTGTCAAGACTTGTAAAAGGTTTCATCTTGTCGGCCTTATGCTTACAATGTTTATTTCTGCTGTTGTGCAGTTTGGATAAATGAGCCTACAATCGGTTTGTCACACGCCCTATCATTCCGGATTTCCATGTAGAGAAATCTCCGTCTATGATGTGTTTGCGGGCTTCGCCCACCAGCCATAGGTAGAAAGCCAAGTTATGTATGGAAGCAATTTCCAAGGCGAGCAGTTCTTGGGCCTTGAACAGATGATGAAGGTAAGCCTTGGTGTAGAATGTATCTACTGAGGCAGTACCATAAGGATCTATCGGTGAGAAATCATCCGCCCATTTCCTGTTCCGCATGTTCATGATTCCCTCGCTTGTGAATAGGCAGGCATTGCGTCCATTGCGTGTTGGCATGACACAGTCAAACATGTCCACACCACGTTCGATACCCTCCAATAGGTTTGCAGGAGTACCGACACCCATGAGATAGCGGGGCTTGTCCTTAGGCAGAATCTCATTTACCACCTCTATCATTTCATACATCACCTCGGCTGGTTCACCCACGGCCAATCCCCCGATGGCATTGCCGTCGGCATTCTTTGAGGCCACAAACTCGGCACTTTGTTGTCTGAGATCCTTGAATGTGCATCCTTGTACAATTGGGAAGAGGCTTTGGCTGTATCCGTATAGAGGTTCAGTTTCATTAAATCTGGCAATGCATCTGTCCAACCATCTGTGTGTCAGTCCAAGGCTCTTTTTTGCATATGCATAATCGCTGGTACCTGGAGGACATTCGTCCAAAGCCATCATGATATCCGCGCCAATGCACCGCTCTATGTCCATGACGCGTTCCGGAGTAAATATATGTTTGGAACCGTCAAGATGGCTTCTGAAAGTGCAGCCCTCTTCTGTGAGCTTACGAATACCTGTGAGCGAGAATACCTGAAAACCACCGGAATCTGTGAGGATGGGGCGATTCCATCCGTTGAACTTATGCAAGCCACCGGCTTTTTGCAGTATTTCTGTCCCTGGTCTCAAATACAAGTGATAAGTATTGCCAAGTATGATTTGCGCCTTTACATCCTCCTTTAGGTCTCGTATCGTCAAACCTTTTACGCTGCCTACAGTGCCCACTGGCATAAAGATAGGAGTCTCTATTTTTCCGTGGTCCGTGGTGAGCTCTCCTGCACGAGCGTTGGTCTTGGTGTCTGTATGTTGAAGTTCAAATGTCATCCGTGTTGTTTTTGTCGCTGGGTATGGTATTTGTCATGATACCTTGGATTCATTCGTGCTATCTTCGAAATGAAACACAATCGGTTTTGCAACCTTATTTTGTAATAAGGCAAAGTCCCAAACGTCCATTACTGTTTCCACATAATGGAATTCCAGTCCATGCAGGTAAGCTTCTGGTATCTCGTCTATGTCCTTTTTGTTGTCTCGGCACAGCACGATATGTTTTATGCCCGCTCTCTTGGCAGCCAGGATTTTTTCCTTGATACCTCCAACGGGCAGGACTTTTCCACGCAGTGTTATTTCACCGGTCATAGCCAATTCCTTGCGAACTTTGCGCTGTGTCAACGCTGAAGCTATGCTGGTGGCCATGGTAATGCCTGCCGATGGGCCGTCTTTGGGCACTGCGCCTTCTGGCACGTGTATATGCAGGTTATAGTTTTCGAAAATGCGATGGTCAATGCCCAATACTTGTGTGTGGCATTTGATGTATTCCAAGGCAATGCTTGCAGACTCCTTCATCACGTCACCCAGATTGCCGGTCAGTGTAAGCTTTCCTCCCTTGCCTTCAGATATGCTGGTCTCAATGAATAGGATTTCGCCCCCTGCGCTGGTCCATGCCAAACCTGTTACTACACCGGCAAAGTCGTTCCCCTGATAAATGTCTCTGGAGAAGATTGGCTTGCCCAAAAGTCGTTCCACTTCGGCATTGTCAATGGTCTTGTCAATGGTTATGGTGTCTTGGGTCGTGCGTGATGTTTCTTCACGCGCATATTCCAACGCTACCTTGCGTAGCATTTTGTTGATTTGCTTTTCCAGGGAACGCACACCGCTTTCGCGTGTATAGTTCTCGATAATACGTTCAATGGCTCCCTTTCTTATTTTGAGTCCTTTTTGACTGCCCAGTCCATTGTTTTCCTTCTCCTTTGGGAAGAGATTGCGACGTACTATTTCTATTTTTTCCTCTGTAAGGTAGCCGCCGACTTCTATCAGTTCCATGCGGTCAAGCAACGGACGTGGAATCGTATGTATGTCATTGGCTGTGGCAATGAACATCACTCTGGACAGGTCATAATCCATGTCCAGAAAGTTGTCATGGAAAGCCATGTTCTGCTCCGGATCCAGCACTTCCAGCAGTGCGCTGGACGGGTCTCCGTGCATGCTGGCTTGAGTGACTTTGTCTATTTCGTCCAGTACGAAGACAGGGTTGGATGAGCCAGCCTTGATTATGCTTTTAATAATGCGTCCGGGCATTGCACCTATGTATGTTCGACGATGTCCTCTGATTTCACTTTCATCGTGCATGCCCCCGAGGGATATCCTCACGTACTTGCGCTTCAAGGCCTGTGCTATACTCTTGCATAGGCTGGTTTTGCCAACTCCCGGAGGACCATACAGGCAAATGATTGGGCTTTTCATGTCGGCTTTCAACTTCAGTACGGCCAAATGTTCAAGGATACGTTCTTTTACCTTTTCCATACCGTAGTGGTCTTTGTCCAAATAGTGTTGGGCACGTTTCAAGTCCAGATTGTCTTGAGTGTATTCGCCCCAAGGCAGTTGCAACATTGTTTGCAGGTAGTTCAATTGCACATTGTAATCCGGGCTTTGTGCATTTGTACGGGAAAGTTTGACTACTTCTTTTTCAAATGTTTCGCCTACTTGGGCACTCCATTTCTTGTTCTTGGCCTGCTCGCGCAATTGAGACATGTCATCAAACTTTCCAGACAGTTCGTCCGTATTTCCAAGTTCGGCCTGCAGATTGCGAATTTCTTGATTAAGGAAGAAATCGCGCTGCTGCCTGTTGAGATCGGCCTGTGTCTTGGCCTCCACTTCTTGGCGTATCTGCACCAGTTGCACCTCATAGTTCAGAAACTTTAGTAACATGGAGGCTCTCCCTAAGTCTGTGCTCTCGGCTATCAAATGTGCCTTGTTTTCTATGTTGAAAGGATAGTTGGTGCAGACAAAATTTATCAAGAATATGCCTGGTTGTATTTTCTTGATGAACTCTGTCATTTCCATTGGCATGTTTTCGCTTGCCTGTAGTAGTGTTTTTACACGGTCGTGCACCATTTGGGTTGTCACTTGCAGTTCCGCCTCATTATCAGGGACTGGGATTTCGGGTATGGCGATGACTTGTCCATATAGGCCATCCTCCGTATTCTCCATGTATTGCAGTTCTACCCTGTTCAAAGCTTGCAGCAACACGTTGTGGTTGCCGTCTGGGAGTTGCATCAAGTGCACTATCTTGCACACTGTGCCAACCATGTACATGTCTTTCTGTTCCGGTTCGTCTGTCTCGGGCGTTGTTTGGGCAAATGCCGCTATCAGCCCGTTGGCTTTTTCTGCTTTTTTTAGTGCTTTCAAACTTTTTTTGCGACCTACTGTCACTGGAGTTACGGTTCCAGGAAACAGAATGTTGTCGCGCAGGGCCAAGATGCTCATTTCGCCCTCTTGACTCTGTCGTATATACTTCTCGACATTTGCATCTATTTCGGCTACAAATGAGAAGGAAGGTGTCTTTCGCATATAATTATTTAGGATATTCTTACAATCTGTGGTGCCGTATACAATGCTTCTGGAATTTTGATACAAGCATGTGTTTACTCCAGATTATCATATATGGTTTGCAAAGATACACAAAAAAGGTTATAAGTACAAAATATCACTTGTCAGTAACGTCTTTTTCTGCAGTAAACCGCACGGATTGGCTAAAAAGTCTTATCTTTGTGTAAGAGTATTATGCCTAAAGATATATTTAGATTCAAACAGTTTGAGATATGCCACATGCGCAGCTCCATGCGCGTGAATACCGATGCCGTATTGTTAGGGGCATGGACACGGATTGGGAAGTGTGCCGAGGATTCCGGCACACGTATATTGGATATAGGTTGCGGTTGCGGATTGATTGCTTTGATGGTTGCCCAAAGGAGTCTGTCCGGCTATGTTTTGGGGATAGATATAGATGCCGCAAGTGTATGTGAGGCCAAACAGAATGCCATTGCATCTCCTTTTGCCAACAGAGTGATTTTTCGTGAGGCAGATGTCAGGAACTTTGCCTGTGAAGAGGGTCGAGGCTCCGCTTTTTCACTTATAGTTTGCAATCCTCCATATTATACAGAGGATACTTTGCCTCCGGAATCTCGGCGAAGCGTTGCCCGCAATGCCCATCATTTGGGATTTTCGGAATTGTTGGCGTCTGTGGGTCTGCTTTTGGGCAAGGATGGCGTTTTCTCTGTTGTTGTACCTATGCATGTCAGGGATGTTTTTGTGTCGGAGGCCATGGTGCATCAGCTTTGTCTTTGTCGGGAATGCCGCGTGCAGACAGTTATGGGAAAATCCCCCAAGCGAGTGTTGATGGAGTTTTCCAAAGGGCAATGCGGGCCGGTTGTTATGGAAACCATTGTACTGCAAGATAGAAATGGCAATCGTACTGCCGAATACGCTAATCTTTGCGTTGACTTTTATCTGTGATGTAACCATGCCTCGTCTCCACTATGTTTGCTCCAGATGTTCGCGATGGTGTCAGCAAATTGTGAAATGGAGCCTTTTGTGATATTTTTTTTGCCCGTTATGTAACTCACATAAAGATAAATTCTTACCTTTGCATAGTTTAACAGGTATAAATACTTATGAATTATTACGCAAGATACTTTGATTCAGAGGGCGTCTTTCATACCCCACAGGCATTGGTGGACTTCATTGCAAGTATTCCACAGATAATAATGACGGACGAATTGGCCGGAGCCATGTTGAAATTCTGTGAGGACAAGACCAGTTTCCCTCGTCATTTTCGTCTGCCCAACAAGCATACCTTTATTGTAATCAAGACGAATGCTTCCAGTTTGGACGAATTCAAGACTATAGGTGCCAATGGCGGCGTTTTGCCTGCAGAGGTCAAGGAGGCCAAGAATTTGGCAGTGGACGAGTTGCGCCCGGGGAAGTATCGCGTGTCCATTACTTTCCGCCGTGCGATTGTCAATACCGAGACCCGCAAATGTGTATTTGTCGAAGAGCCTTTCGAGGTGGAGATGCAGGCTCAGAGTCAAAGACAATGCTATGATGTGGTAATAGAATATCTCAGGAATCATCCTGATTTGGATGCACGTAGCCAATTCCCCAGTATCCGCAGTGCCAATTTTTCGGCCACGCTGCTGGGAGAGTAAGTTCCAATAAGGTATTGGGGTGCGCATTATTACATTCTGGAGACAGGAGATGCCAGTGTTGAATAGGGTCATTTCCTTGTTTGTGGTCTTTGTGTTCTTGTTCTGTTCCGCCTGGGCGGATAAGGACGAGAATAAGGCTCCTGTGTACAGGCTGCCTGTGCCGGATGCTCTGCCATCACTTCCTGTGGTGGCAAAGCCCATGCCGCATTTGGCCGAACCTTCCATCGTTGCTCGTGCGACTGTGAATAGGCCAAGCACGCGATATGGCATAGATGTCAGCCGTTACCAAAATGATATAGACTGGAAAGAGGTTAGTCGAGACTCCCGAGTAACATTTGTATATCTGAAAGCAACAGAAAGTACGGGGTTGGTGGATAGAACCTATGTCCGTAATCTCCAGGAAGCGCGCCAGGCTGGCCTGCCTGTCGGGGTGTACCATTTTTTCTCTCCCACAACTCCGTCGCATCAGCAATTGGCAAACTTTTTTGGAACAGTGGATCCTCGTACTCAGGACCTTATTCCGATAGTGGATGTGGAGGTGGCTCCCAGACGCAAATCTCAGGTGGCATCTTTTTTGCATCGTCTGCGTGCTTTTGTGGATGGAGTAGAAAAGCACTTTGGCTGTAAGCCAATGATATATACCAGCCAGAACTTCTATATAACGTATCTTGCCGGTAAATTCCTTGACTGTCCGTTCATGTTTGCCCGTTATTCCGAAGATGTTCCAGAGATACCGGACGATGTTCGTTTTCTTGTATGGCAGTTTACGGCCTCCGGTCGTATTAGAGGTATAGAGGGAGATGTAGACCGTTCGTGTCTCATGGTTCCCTACACTTTGGACGACATACGTTATCGTCCGAGACATAAATAAGCGGCATCTATAATTCCATTTGTTTTGCTTGATGAGACGGAGATGGTATTGTTTCTTGAAAACGATGCTATGCTGTCCTGTGTCAGTATTCTTGTTTCTTTCATTATGGCCTGCATACGAATTAAGGCATAATAATAATGTATGTGCGAGGACATGGTTTAAAAAGTGTTTAGAGCGTAGTAGTTGTGCTAAAAAAGGCAACGATTTGTCTCTGAATGCTTGTGTGGTAATGAAAAATATCATACATTTGCAATGCTTAGAGAGAGATAAGGCCGTACTCTGGTACGGTCAATGATTAACAATTAAACGATGCAGATATGTCAAGGTACACAGGAACACAGACCGAGAAGAATCTTCAGGCAGCTTTTGCTGGCGAGTCAGAGGCTCGTAACAAGTACACTTATTTTGCTTCTAAGGCCAAGAAGGAGGGATTCGAGCAGATTGCCGAACTTTTCTTGAAGACGGCAGAAAATGAGAAAGAGCACGCCAAGTTGTGGTTCAAGGAGTTGGAAGGTGTCGGTGATACGGCACAGAACTTGTTGACCGCTGCTGAGGGTGAGAACTATGAGTGGACCGACATGTATGAGAACTTTGCCAAGACGGCCGATGAGGAAGGATTCAAGGACTTGGCCATCAAGTTCCGTCTGGTCGCTGCAGTAGAGCGCCGTCATGAGGAGCGCTATCGTGCCCTGCTAAAGAATGTTGAGATGCAGGAGGTGTTTGCCAGAAGTGAAGTGAAGGTGTGGGAATGCCGTAACTGTGGTCACATTGTGGTTGGTGAGAAAGCTCCGGAAATTTGTCCTACATGTGCACATCCGAAAGCTTACTTCGAGTTGCATGTGGATAACTTCTGATTCTGTGAAATTGCTGCTTATCCAAGTGAAATTGGTATAGGTGGGATATTGGTATAACAGTATAAAATGAATGAGTATGCAAAAATACATATGTGATGTATGCGGCTGGGAGTATGACCCCGCTGTGGGTGTTCCAGAGCAGAACATAGCTCCTGGAACCGCATTTGAGGATCTTCCGGAGGATTTTGTATGTCCTTTATGTGATGTTGGCAAGGACCAGTTCTCCCCATTGGACTAATCTGTCCAAATTCAGTGGAAATTGATAATTTAATATGAGGCTGTAGCATCGTAATGTGCTGCAGCCTTTCTTTTTTTTTGGGGGGATTCTTATGTATGTCGGTAGGTAAAGCGGTTCTGAAGATTGCATCAATATGTTTGAGCTCGGACGGCAGCATTGTTGAAATGGACGCATACGGATGGAGCGCATTCACTTGCTCTTGGTATATGCAGAAGGCTATGTGTGAGATTGAAGTTTAGTACGTCATGAGTGTATGCTTGCATATTCGTGAATTCTCATTGTTGAATTCGTGAATATTATTGTGTGAATTCGTGAATGTGATGTTCATATGCCGGGAACAATTGTATGTCAGTGCTGGCTTTATACGATTCGGAGGCAAGGACCAGCATAGTGCGTGGTTCTTTGCCTCCGGATTGTGTCCATACTATTTAGTGCTATGGCGGCACTTAATGGTGACTGGTGTTATTCCTCACACAGTTCGGTGAGGATGCCGTAGGTGCTCTTGGGGTGCAGGAAAGCTATGTTCAAGGAGTCTGCGCCACAGCGTGGAGTCTTGTCAATGAGGCGGATGCCTTTCTCGTCGCACAGTGCCAATGCCTCGTTCAGGCCGTCTTCTACCTTGAAAGCAACATGGTGTACACCGCGACCTCCATTGTCCAGGAACTTTTGGACGGTGCTATCCGGGCTTGTGGGTTCCAACAGCTCAATTTTTACTTCACCTACCTTCAGAAAAGCAGTCTTTACTTTTTGGTCTGCTACTACTTCCTCCTTGTAGAATTCCAGGCCGAGAACATCGGTGTAGTAGGGAAGAACGTCGGCTATGCTCTGCACGGCAATACCCAAGTGTTCGATTTTTGAAATCTTCATACTGTTTAGATTTAGATTATTGTTTTAGTCTGTCTTTGTTGTTATGTGATTGTTTTCAGGAAAGGCTATGCGGGGCATAAATCCTTCGGCCTCTTCCGGAGTCATACGTGCGTATGCCATGATGATGATAGTGTCGCCCACTTGTACCTTGCGTGCCGCGGCACCATTTAGGCATACGCATCCGCTACCACGTTCGCCAGCTATTGTGTAAGTGTCGAAACGTTCACCATTGTTGTTGTCTACAATGAATACCCTTTCTCCAGGGATGATGCCAACCGTATCCATAAGATCTCTGTCCAAAGTGATACTTCCAATATAGTGGAGATTGGCCTCGGTTACCTGCACGCAATGCAGTTTGCTTTTGAGAACTTCTATAGTCATTTGTATCTGATATGGTCTATAAGTCTTATTGGAGTCTTGCCACAGTATACGGTAATGCAGCCTACGATGCTGGTGGCCTCATCCCAATTGTCTATGTCGGCGAGAGTGTCACCATTCACGATGTTGTAGTACTCTACTTCCAGTCCGGCAACAGCATTTATATGGTCTACAACCCATTGTTCGGTTTCGGATACGGTGAAGTTTAGCGATTTGCTTTCCTTGAGGATACGATAAATGTTGGGAGCAATGGACTTTTCTTTGGGTGTGAGTAGGGTGTTCCTGCTACTCATTGCCAGGCCGTCTGCTTCACGTATTACCGGGCATGGTACTATTTCTACACGGAATCCCAGATCGGCCACCATGCGCCGGATTACTGCGATTTGCTGGTAATCTTTCTCGCCAAAATAGGCGTAATCCGGATCTGCCATTGCAAACAGTTTGCTCACTATCTGGCAGACTCCATTGAAGTGTCCTGGGCGTCGTGCTCCCTCCATCACTGTGTCGGTGGGTGGGTAGGAGAAATGTCTGGTGTCAGGTTCCGGGTAAATTTCTTTTACACTCGGCACAAAGGCTATCTGTGCTCCGCATTCTTCGAGAATGGCGCAGTCGCTATCTATAGTGCGAGGATAGCGTTCCAGATCCTTGGGGTCGTTGAATTGAGTGGGATTCAAGAAAATGCTCACAACCGTGATGCCATTTTCCTTGACGCTGCGGCGAACCAATGAGGCGTGTCCTTCGTGCAAGGCTCCCATGGTAGGAACCAGACCTATACGTTTGCCTCTGGCACGTTCTGTCCGTAGTGTCTCCTGTAATTGTGCTATACTGTTGATTACTTGCATTGCACTGGTTTGTATGACTTTAGTTCAAAATTCACGCAAAGTTACCATTTTTATACCTACATGGGCAACTTTCGGTGTCTAAAGTGCCAAAAAAGGCGATAAGTGCAAAAACGACTGTGTATTGGTTAATAAATGTCGCTGTTTTTTTGTAACTTTGCATCCGACAATATTATGTATACTGAAGACATGGAGAAAGCAAAAAGGATACTTTTCCTGACACAGGAGATTGAGCCGTATGTCACCGACACGGTTTTAAGCTCGATAAGCCGCAACCTGATACCGGCTGTTCAGGAAACGGGTCGAGAGGTTCGTACTTTCACCCCTAAGTGGGGCAATATCAACGAACGTAGAAACCAGTTGCATGAGGTCATCAGACTGTCGGGTATGAACTTGATTATTGATGACACTGATCATCAACTTATTATAAAGGTTGCCAGTATCAATTCTGCCCGTATTCAAGTATACTTCATCGATAATGATGATTTCATGAAGAATCGTCTTCTCCTTGCCGATGAGAAAGGCAGGTTGTATAAGGATAACGTGGAAAGAGCGATGTTCTTTGCCCGTGGTTCACTTGAGACGGTGAAGAAATTACGTTGGGTTCCTGAGGTTGTGCATTGCCAAGGATTTATGACTTCTTTGGCTCCTTTCCTTATCAAGTTGGCCTATTATGACGAACCAAGTTTCCGTGAAAGCAAGATGGTTTATACTCCCACGACAGATCTTCCTGCTGATGCTCCGCTTCCAAAGAACTTTGATGGAATACTTGCCTATAGGGAGGCTGGCAGGGAGGCTTTGGTCACGTTGGGGGAATTGACCACGTTGGATGATCTTAATCGTGTGGGAATGTTCATGAGTGACGGTGTGGTATTGAATGAGCCAGACGAACGTTATGAGCGCATGGCACGTGAAATGGGTAAGCCTGTTGTTGTGCTTGATAAGGAAAATATCGCTATGGAACCCGCAAAATTGTATGACATGCTGTGGGATGAGGTTGTAAAACGTCGTCCGAAAAAAGACGATGACGATGAAGGCTTCTTGTTCTGAAGTGCAAAAACTGCCGATGGCATGCTTGTGTCAATGACGGTTGTGTTATTTGAGTACAGCAAAGGCGGATATTGTGATACCCGCCTTGTATAGACTGGGGGCTTGTCCTGTCGGATTGTTTGTCGATATATTATAAGAGATGTATTGCCTTGGATGGATTAAGCATTCATTAAGCAAAGTGTAGAATCAAAGAAATAGACATAATACAGTGAAACAGTTCAGCGTTATACTTATGGTAATGGTTGCCATAGTGATGTCTTCTTGTACGGAGGATACCGGCAGTATAGGTATTCCTCCCGCTAATGAAATTTTGGAATCAAGTACGGCCGTGTTCAATGTCTATTCTCGTTCCATGAAAATAGACAGCATCCAGGCTCGTTCCGCAGCATCTTATTTGGGTGCTATATATGATCCGGAAACCAATGGTAGACTAACGAGTAGTTTTGCTACACAGTTTGCCATCTTGGAGGATGTCAACCCATTTCCTCCAATGGATTCCATCACGTCAAGAGACGTGCAAGGTAATCCTTGCTGTGATAGTGTGATGTTGCAACTTAATTTCGATGGCTATTTCGGTGATGTCAATGCTCCGATGAAACTTGCCATTTATCCTTTGGATATGGCCAACCCACTTAGCGAAGACAGTACTTACTACACTACTACGGATTTGCGAAAGTATATACGTCCCGGTTACGAGAACAAGCCTATAGCTACAAAGGTTTTCACAGCTTGGGACCGAATTCATGGTTCCGACCCGTCAAACTCTTCATCCGGTAGTTATCCCAGTATACGCGTACCTCTGCCTGCATCCGAGGGCAATGTTATAATGGACATGTACAGAAAGTATTTGGAGGACAACAAGGGACTGTCGGCCGGTAATCATGTCAACAATAATTTTGATGATTCCTATCATTTCATACGCAATGTTTTGCCGGGTTACTATGCTGAGATTATCAATGGTGAGGGAGTTATGGTGCGAGTGTTTGTGGACGCACTATATCTTATATATAAAGCGCGGGTGTTTAACGACAGTATTGTTGAAGAGGTTCCATCCTATACCGTCTTTGCGGGTACTCCGGAGGTTATCCAAAGTTGTCAGTTCTCACAAACTGATGTTAATGATCTTGTAGAAGACGAGTCCTGTACATGGATAAAGTCTCCTGTTGGTATTTGCACAGAGGTAACCTTGCCCATAGATGATATATTCTCCAATGGTCATGAGGAGGACAGTATCAGCCGTGTTGAATTGATGATGACACGTTACAACTACGACATGTCTGGTGAACATTTTGGTATTCCGCAGAACCTGTTATTGGTGCGTAAGTCTGAACTAAACAAATTCTTCAAGGAAGGCAGGACGCCGGACGAGTGCACATCATACTTGGCTTCTTTCTCGTCAACGTACACTACTTATACGTTTACCAACATAGGACAGATAGCCACATTCATACACAAAGAGCGAGAGACTGCCGTTATCAAATATATTAAGGAAGTCTTGAATGTAGAGAATCCCACTACAGAAATGGTTGCAGAGCAGACCCGTGAGTGGAGTAAGGCAAATCCGGATTGGAACAAGTGCTGCCTTGTGCCAGTGGAGATAACAACGAACACATCTACCGGAACGGTTACAAGCGTATCGCATGAGTTGTCGCTTTCTGCTGCCAGACTGGTGCGCGGGACAGAGGAAAAGCCTATTCGCGTGCAGGTTTACTACACACGTGTTGTGGCAGGAGACAAGAGCAGTCGATGATTTGCATATCTTGTGTCCTGTAATGTATGGGCGAGTAGGAGTATAAGGGAAAATCAGAGAATAAATAAATGAGCGATGCTAAATTCGCTGATAACGAGTGGTTTGTCGAAATGGAGAGGGTGTATGCCCTCTTGCCGGATTATACCGGAGCATATGTCTGTTTGGGTAGACTATTCATACGCATCATAGGCGAGTATACCGCAGACTCCGATATTTTGCTGGTTGGCTCATTTGCCAAAACTGACTATCTGCTGAAGAAAAGGGAGGCTGATTCTGAACTCAAACGTTATGTCAACGATATGCGTTTGAGACTTACAAGAAAGACAGAAGCACAAACAGCTGTAAGTTTTTTGACAGACTTTCGGACGTTGTGCTTTTTTATCTCCTTATTGGCCGATGTACCTGTACCAACGATTTTGGCAAGCAAATTTCCTGATGTATCAGTCAATGAACATTATGTATGGCGTTCTGAGGAATATCTACGTGTCGTTGTAAGTTCTTGGGATGATGAATTTATCTATTGCACAGGCGATGTCCAAGGGGAGGATATACGCGTACGCTATTCTTCTGATGTTCAATCTGGATTGAATGACCATTCATATTTGGCCGATGTGTTACACAAGGATGTCATGCTTAATCTCATCCACCCTTGTGTTGCGGAGGATGGTACCTTTGTTCCTGAATTTATCATCTATGAACCGGATTTTCTGGTAGACGTTTCCACGGTAGTGTCATGCTTCGACACCTATGCGGACTCACCTCTGTTGGCATTGCTCAAACGCTTGGAACCATATGAAGTGACCGAACCTATTGTATTGGGCAATATGGCAAGCGAGTTGCTGGACGAGGTTTTGCATGAAAAATCTGTGACAGAATCCCATAGCAGCCAACTTTCACCAGAAACCGTTGCAACGCAGCTGCGTGAAGCCTACAAGCAAACTGCCATGAAGTTCTTTAGACGTAATGCTGTGGCTATGCTGAGCATTGAAACGAGTGGAGATTTTCATAGCAATGCTTGGCGGCAATTCATGAACATTCGCAGGGCTCTTCTTCATATGCTGCCAGGGCAGGTTGGTAGATACGACCGCGACAATGTGATTGTTGAACCGACATTTTTCTCTGAAATGCTTGGTTTGCAAGGACGTATGGATATGTTACAAACGGACATGCGTGTGTTGGTGGAACAGAAATCAGGTAAAGCTGGATTTAGACCAGGGTACAATGATGCTGATACTCCGATTTACACTGAGCGGCACTATATGCAGATGCTCCTGTACATGGCCATAATCAGATACAATTTTCGACAGGTGTATGATGCTAATCGTCATGAATTGTATGCATGTCTTCTCTATAGCAGGTATACATATCCGTTGGTAGGTCTGGGCTTTGCTCCGCGTCTGCTCTTCGATGCCTTGAGAATGCGCAATCTATATGTCGCACAGGAAGAGCAAATGTCTAAAGGAGGCATTGCTACAATAATGGAGATGGTGGCTGATGACTTTAATCGCAAAAGTGTTGCGGGCAAGTTTTGGGAGTGTTACCAACGTCCGCGCATAGAGCGTTTGTTAAAGCCATTTCATGCCGCGTCACCATTGGAAAGGGCTTATTTTGAACGCTTCTATGGCTTTGTGGCCTTGGAACATAGGCTCGCCAAGATGGGGAACCAGACTAAGGAGAACGCCGGATTTGCCTGTGCATGGCTTTCATCCACGGACGAGAAGTTGCAGGCTGGTGATATATTGCTGGACCTCAATTTGTTGCCACCTGTGTCTGACCTTGGTTATATAGAATTCGTAACTTTGCAGTATGATGGGGAATCCGGCAATTTTCGTCGAGGTGACATTGTGGTGCTGTATTCTTATGCGAAAGGACAGGAGCCTGACATGCGCCGGACGATGTTGTTCCGTGCCACTATTATAGGGATTGGGTATGCTGAAATCACGCTGCGATTGAGAAATGCCCAAAGGGACGTAACGGTATTCCGTGGGGGAGGGGATAGGCGATGGTGTCTGGAGCATGATTTCATGGAAAGTTCATATAGTGGTTTATATAAAGGACTTTATGCCTTTTTGCTTGCACCGCGTGAACGTCGGGATTTGCTTTTGATGCAGCGTCAACCAAAAATTTCCAGGCAGGCTTCCCTGCTTGGAGAATATGGGGTATTCAACGAATTGCAACAGAAGATAAAGAATGCCAGCGACCTGTTTCTGGTCATAGGCCCTCCGGGTACGGGCAAGACCTCGTTCGGTATGCTGAATACCCTGCAAGAAGAATTGCGTGAGGATGGTAGTAAGGTTCTGATCGTCTCTTACACCAATCGTTCCGTAGACGAAATATGCAGCAAGCTTTATCCTCATATCCATTTCATCCGCATTGGTGGCGAAGCTTCGTCCTCACAGGTATATCGGAAAAATATGCTTGGTACGCTGGTGTCGGAATGCACATCTGTTGACGAACTTAGGGACCGCATAACGAGTGCACGTGTTCTTGTGGGTACAATCTCGGCAGTGTCGGCTAACCTGTCGGTCATAGGAAGGATCAGATTCTCGTTGTGCATAGTGGACGAAGCGAGTCAAGTACTCGAACCATACTTGTTGCCATTGCTCAGCTTATCGCACGATGGAGTGGTATGTATAAGGAAGTTTGTAATGATAGGTGACCACAAGCAACTTTCGGCCGTGGTGCAACAAAAGAAGAAAGAGTCCATTGTAGAAGACAAGTCTTTAAACGACATAGAATTGACGGATTGTCGCAATTCGTTGTTTGAGAGATTATTGCGTAGATACCATTCCAATCCTGACGTGTGCTATATGTTGACGAGGCAGGGGCGTATGCACAGGGACATCGCTCGATTCCCAAATGCGGCCTTTTATGGAGGGCTGTTGAAGGAGGTGCCGTTACCTCACCAGTTGAGGGAAACCGCCGTTACATCTCGAGTACGTTTCATAGATGTACTTCCTTATCCCGATTCCCCATCGGATAAGGTCAATATGGCCGAGGCTGAAGTCATTGTGGCGGAACTTTGGGGCATATGGGAGGCTACCAAGGAGGCATTTGTTCCTACCGAAACAGTTGGTGTCATAGTTCCCTATCGCAATCAGATTTCTGCCATACGCACACTGTTGGTTGAACGGGTGCAGGATATGGCTCATCCTCTGTTGCAGATTACCATCGACACAGTCGAACGCTATCAAGGCAGCCAGCGTAATTACATAATCTACGCGTTCACTGTTCAACGTCAATATCAATTGCGCTTCCTCACAGAAACGACTTTTGTGGAAGACGGCATGATGATAGATCGTAAACTGAACGTGGCTATGACTCGTGCCTTGGAATATCTTATCCTTGTAGGTAATGCAAGTCTCATAGGTAAATGGCCTTTGTACCATAACTTGCTACGATATATAGCAGATGGAACTTTACCTGTAGAAGTGAAAGAGTAGATGGCTGTAAAAGTGGTATATTCGGAAAGCAACAGACTGAGTTAATCAGCAAATTGACATGATAAAGAAATAGCTTATCGGCATAGAATATCACGTTATATTTATTTCCCTAAATTCATGCATCTATATCAATTATTCTT
Organism: Bacteroides sp.; assembly: GCA_023665805.1. Lineage (GTDB taxonomy): Bacteria > Bacteroidota > Bacteroidia > Bacteroidales > Bacteroidaceae > Physcousia. The sequence continues at coordinate 74,941 of JAMPDJ010000001.1, forward strand.
GCTACATTTGCATGTGAATACAAATGTAGCAAGATAGATGAAAGTAAAAGGTTATTTGAAAGAATTTCTATTCATGACGGTAGTCATTGCCGTATTGTTTTCCGCTTGTGTACCTGAAAATAAGAAAGGGATGTCTTCTGCTATGAAGAAGGATAGTGTTGAGACGGGGGCGGTATTTGTGACAGATTTGCTTCACTTGTCAGACTCGTTTTTATTGGGAGGCAATAAGGCGAATGTAAATATAGATGGCCAGTATCCTATGGCCGGTTCGTCACGGCTTGTGGATAGTACAAGAGAGTGGCTTGCGGAGAGGTTGAGTTATGGAGGATATTGCAATGGCAATGCGCAATTCGAGTACGATTCCGCTCTTTTGGCCGATGGCAAGTCCCTTGTTGCCATAGCAGCCAAGGCGTGTCTCGACTCCGCAAAGGTCGATTTTGAGTCGTTTATGCAAGATTCTATGTTCAAGGATGGTTCCAACATCATATATGAACACATGTATACGTTTGCGCCGACATTCATGAGCGACAGCATTCTTACATACCATTTTTCGGGATATGCTTATCTGGGTGGGGCGCATGGTAGTTCCGTGGGAGCTGGACAAACATTTATTGTTTCCACCGGTAAGAGACTTGGGCTTGCTGATATGTTCCTTCCGGATAGCGAATTAAAGTTGAGGGACCTCGTTCGAGAGGGTCTTGGAAATCAGTACTTCGGAACTGCAAGTACCAATGGCGAGAACGTATCTATGAATGATGCCTTGCTGGTATTCCCTGATACGTTGCCTCTGCCTGCTTTTCCACCGTTGTGTGTAGATACCGGAATGATATTTGTCTATCAGCAGTACGAGATTGCGTATTATGCTGCCGGGATGCCGGCATGTGTCCTTCCATACAGAGTACTGAAGCCTTTGATGCGGCCGGAGGCTGCACGTTTGTTGCCGGAATGATATGACATCATCATGTTATGTCGGGGGTACTATTGAGTCTGTGGAGGAGACGGATTCATGTGCACGCTTCTTGTTACGTCATGACATAGCTCACCCCAGTTGGCTATATACCAATCTGGCTTAACGAAAGCAGTTGGTTGGGTCCTACACCTTGTTCATATAATATATAGAAGTTATGAAAATGAAGCGGATGATTTCCTATTGGCTTTTTGCAATGTGTTTGTGCATTGTTGCATCTTGTAGTGACAGGAGTTTGTCTCTTGTTCCTGATAGACCATCGCAGGCTCCTGACTATTTTTGTACATGGAATTTGCAGGGATATATGGTCAGCTACAGTGGTGGAGAGAATACACGTGCTGCCATGTCCGAACAAAGCATGTTCGGACATGGCAAGTGGGAAGGATGGGTGGATGTGTTTCCAAAAATCCGTGCCGACTTGTACTTTGTGATGGATGACTCGTGGGACATACCGTCGGATGTGAACACAGATTCCAATGAGTATCTTGGCCTTGCCGTGTTGGACAATACACGTTTTCCGTCGTTTGAGGGAACTCCTGCTGAGCGTTTGGCCAAGTTAAAGGATATGGTTAAATCCTACGGATGGAAGGGGCTTGGTGGATGGATATGTGCCCAAGAGGCAGATGTTGCTGTCAACAGTGCTTCTATTGATGCCTATTGGACAGAACGTTTGAAAGCTGCACATGAAGCTGGGTTTGGTTACTGGAAAGTGGATTGGGGGCGGCATGCTCGCAATGCTGAGTGGCGCAGAAACCTTACGCATCTTGGACGTACACATGCCCCTGGTCTTTACATAGAGCATGCCATGCAGAATGAGTACATTGAGTTTAGCGATGTGTTTCGTACCTATGATGTAGAGAATATTGTTGCCACTCCTGTAACCATACAACGTGTTGCCAATTTATTGTCATTCGAGGCTAAGGATGGGGCTATGGGTATCGTCAATTGTGAGGATGAACCTTATCTTGCTGCCGGATTAGGGTGTGCCATAGGAGTAATGCGTCATCCTTTCAACGGTGGATTGCCCAATGGGAAACAAGACAATGTCTTTCCTCCTGTAGGTCGTAATTACAAGAACCGTTTGGACGAGGTGGTACGTGGAGTGCGTTGGCATCGTATAGCCATGCCTTTCGGAGTGGCTGATGATGCATGTATAGATACGATAAAATTATATGACCATTGGATTGTGCAGGCAGATGAAACGTGGGTAAATCGTAGGGTAGGCGATATAGTACGGGATATGGCTCCTGCTCGCATCAGCAGGAACATGCCTTTGCCGGATGTTTCCGGGGTATCTGTTGATAGTGTTCCATATGTCATGTCTTCCAGATACCCCAATGGGGCCACTGCTGTGGTTACAACGGAGCGTACCTTGGGGCGCGAATGTGTGTTGTGCCCTGTGGATGTCACAATCCAGATGTCAGACCTATACAAGCCTATAGGCATTTTTGGTCGCTATCGCCAATTGACCTTGTCTTTTCCGGAGGAAATATGCCCCGGTTTAATCAAGGTCTATGCTCAAGACTTGGCATCCGACCGTGCCACTGAAATAACTGATAAGCTGGTTATTGAGGGAAACACAATCATTCTTAGCGGTGAGTTGATAGATGCTATTGGCTTGTCCGATGCTACTTCCGGTGACGAGTCATTGCCAGGTATGGTAATGCAGGTGTTCGAAAAATAACAAAAGAAAGATGGCCCTGCTTCACAGCAGAGCCATCGTGTATGTTTGTTTGGAATTTGTCTTGGAAAATGTTTTTGTTTGATTATGCTTCTGCAGTAGCCTCTGCGGTTTCTGCTTCTGCAGTCTCTGCAGCCTCGGCCTCAGCCTTTGCGGCAGCCTCGGCAGCTTTCTTGTCAGCTACCTTCTGAGCGATTGCTTCTGCTGTTTTCTTCTCAGCTTCCAGTTTTGCAGCTTCTGCCTGCTTCTTGGCAGCAGCTTCCTTTGCGGCAAATGCCTCCAAGCCTTTCTGCTTGTCTGCTTTCCAAGCATCAAACTTGGCTTGAGCGGTAGCCTCGTCGAATGCTCCCTTTTTGACACCGCCACGGAGGTGCTTCATCAGGTAGACACCCTCATATGAGAGAATGTTGCGTACGGTGTCGGTGGGCTGTGCACCGGTCTCTACCCAATACATGGCGCGATCGAATTTCAAATCTACAGTGGCAGGATTGGTGTTGGGGTTGTAGGTTCCAATCTTTTCTGTAAACTTACCATCACGTGGTGCTCTTACATCAGCAATCACGATGCTGTAAAAAGCATAGCCCTTACGGCCGTGACGCTGTAAACGAATTTTTGTTGCCATAATTGTTAAATAATGGTTTTATAGGTTTGAAATAATACAGTTATCTCGTAACTGCAGATGCAAAGGTACGGCTTTTTAATTAAATGAAGGACTCTTTTATATAATAAATGCACGTTTGCTGCTGATTTTCATGTGAAAATCCCTATAGGATGCCTTTGTCGAAGTCTTGGAAACCATAATAGGGGCGTTTAGGTGGAGTATGGTATTGACTGGCAGAGGGGAGTTGGGGCACTGTCAATAGAATGTGACCTCCTGTATTATCTGGGCTTTGACATGCTCGTTCAATTTACGTGCTATTTCGGTCCGCATCATTAGGAGATTCTGCCTCAGTGCCGGTTTTTTTATTTGCACTCTTAGAATGTTGCCATATATATGTATCTCTCCGGTGTATCGTGCCACACCGGGGCCCATGACAACAGGCCAGCCTTGTATCATGCGGTATTGCAGCAGTGGGGTTTCCAGTCCCTCGGTTCGGAGCCATGTGTCCAACAAACTGGTGATGGGTGTGCTTTTGTGTCTTTCCATTAAAGGCGCGTGATATGTATTGGTTGGTAGGGTATTATTTGTGCGTGATATCTTGGAAACAACCGTTGGAGCAATGGAGAAGGCGATAGTCCTGTGATGTGAGACTGAGTATTTTGTCCAAATGGTCCCTGTTGGTGTCTGTGATGAAAGTTTGTCCGAAGGCGTTGTCGCTTACTAACGAAACAATGCGTTCAACACGTTTGGCATCCAGACGATCAAATATGTCGTCCAAAAGAAGGATGGGGCGTGTGCCCCTGCCGGTTTGACGCAGAAAATCGTGTTGAGCCAGTTTCAGTGCCACCAGCATGGTCTTGTTTTGTCCTTGACTGCCTTCGCGGCGGATGGGATAGCCGTTGATTGTCATTTCAAGGTCGTCGCGGTGGATGCCGTGCAGGGAATAACCGACGGCCATATCCTTGTGCCTATCCTGTTGGATGACCTCTATAAGTGCTCCCCTTTGGCAATGGCTGGTGTAGGTGAGGGCAACCTTCTCGTGCTCTTGGGCGATGATGGTATAATAATGTTGAAAAATAGGCGTGAAACATTCGATGTAGTCTTTGCGGCACTTATAGATGTATTCACCCTCTTTGGCCATCTGCTCTTCCCAAAGTGTCAGTAATTCAGGGTCGCATTGTGATTCCATTTTCAGCAGCACGTTGCGTTGTTGCAATGCTTTGCCGTATCTGGTGACAGAATCAAGGTATGCAAGGTTCATCTGTGAGATTACCACGTCCATAAAGCGTCTTCTCTCTTCGCTGCCTCCTGCAATGAGCATACTGTCTGATGGAGAAACCAGTACTATTGGAATCAATCCGATGTGCTCTGCCAGACGGCGGTATGGCTTGCCCTGCCGTCGCATTATCTTCTTGTGTCCTGTTTTCAGTGAGCATTGTATCTCTTCTTGAGTACCATCGTCGCCCTCGTACGTTCCTTTGAGCATGAAAAAATCTTCCCCATGTCGTATGCACAGAGAATCCTGTGATACTCCAAGGCTTTTGCACAGCGATAAAAATCGGATGCTATCCAAGAGATTGGTTTTTCCTTCACCGTTACTGCCGATTATGCAGTTAAGGCCAGGGGAAAAGTCCAGCTCCGCTTCTGATATGTTCTTGTAGTTGAGGATAGATAGATGTTTCAGTGTCATAACGTTTGCAAAATTAGGCAAAAATGGAGGCATAACCAAAATATCAAGATGCAAATTTCTGTATGTAACGGAAAAATGTTACCTTTGCATCTCGGATTGTCTCGTTGTATATACATACGTGACAGCACGGCATCATGATATATCGGAATGTAATAAAATTATAAGAATACAATAACGTTATGACAAAGAAAAAACAGACAGCCCCAGTCAATGAGATTGATGAAACTATCGTTGCAAGTGCGGGATTCGTGGAGAGAAACATCAAGGCCTTGTCTTACACCGTAGGTGGTATCTTGGCTGTAGTTATTGTCGCTTTGCTGACATACCAGTATTACATCGTACCCCGTAATGCCGAGGCTGCGGACAATATAGCTGTAGCGGAACAGTTGTTCTTGACCGGTGACTACGAGAAGGCACTTAACGGTGATGGAACCAATGACGGTTTCCTCATGATTATTGACAAATACGGTTCTACTCCCAGTGGCAATCTTGCCCGTCTGTATGCAGGCCTTTGTTATGCGCACACTGATAAGGCAGAAGAGGCAGTGAAGTATTTGGAAGACTATGATGCATGCGACGATATGATGGTGAGCAATGCCGCTCTTGGTGCTTTGGGCAATTGTTATGCTCAGTTGAACCAGAACGACAAGGCTGCATCCACTTTGCTGAAAGCCGCAAAGCGTGCCGACAACAATACCTTGTCTCCACTGTATTATCTGCAGGCTGGTCAGGTTTATGAGGCTTTGGGCAATAAGGACAAGGCTCTGGATTGTTATGAAACCATCAAGAGCGATTATCCTCAGAGCGTGCAGTCTCAGGATATCGACAAGTATATTGAACGTTTGAAGTAATACTTGGTTGTATATGGCAAGTGCGTTGCATAACCTGAGCGGTTACGATTCCGCCTCGGTTCCTAATGGAAAAGATTGGACCATAGGTGTGGTCGTAAGTGAATGGAACGACGAAATCACGGGTGCTTTGCTGGAAGGCGTACGTGACACCCTTGTCAAACATGGTGTGGAGAGCAGTTCCATCATTATAAGAACGGTTCCTGGAAGCTTTGAACTCATCTATGGTGCCGCAGCTATGATTGAGGATACTGGTGTGGATGCCGTTATCGCATTGGGATGTGTAATCAAGGGGGATACGCCTCATTTTGACTATATCTGTCAAGGCACCACGCAAGGGCTGGCCGAATTGAATGCACATGCGGAGGTTCCGGTAATCTATGGACTGCTTACATGCAACAATATGCAACAGGCATTGGACAGATGCGGGGGCGCATGCGGCAATAAAGGCGTTGAATGCGCCATTACGGCATTGAAGATGATATCCTTCAGAGAAAGTCTTTGAGAATACGGCCAGGCTTTACCCATGAGCAGTGGGCTGCCAATTGCTTGAAACAAAATATAATGACACGACATCGTACCGTTGGCAATGACACAGGTACGATGTCGTGTTGTTTTGTGATCTAAGGGACATGTCATCTTATATTCGTGAATTCTCACTTTCATATTCACGAATTTTCATATGTGAATTCACGAATATCAGTATGTATATTCACGAATGTTCAAGCCGCTTCTTGTCACGGTGTAAAATACTTTCTGAAATACAGTCTGATTATAGTCCGTTTCCTCTGCAATGGTCTGCTTGAGCGGATAGAGAGAGCATGCCGTTTTTATTATTGGCTTTTCTGTTTTGTCCAAGTCTTGCTCAATCCTGTATGATTGTCATCTTCTTGGGTACGTGATATAAAAATGCGGGAAAAGATATTTCGTGTTGTCTTTTCCCGCATCATGCCATATGGTGCTGTTTGTAATATTACATGTATGCAATGCCCGGTATTCCTAAGGGCATATTCATGCAGATACGTTGCGCTACGAGACGTCTTACTTGTCTTTAAGCAAATCCCGTATCTCTGCCAACAGTTTCTCCTCGGCACTGGGTTCCGGAGCTGGCGCAGGAGTGGCAGGCTTGGGGTCTTCCTTTTTCTTGGTCAGTCTGGTGATAAGTTTTATCAGTATGAAAATACAGAAAGCTATGATAAGAAAGTCCAAGGATGTTTGCAGAAAATTACCATAATTGATAGTGACAGGAACCGGATCTATGCCTTCCTGCATGCTTAGGGGGTTGATAGGCATGTCGTATTTCAGGTCCTTGAAATTCACCCCGCCTATTAACCATCCTATAGGAGGCATTATGATGTCGTTTACGATGCTGGTGACAATCTTGCCGAACGCTCCGCCGATGATTACACCGACCGCCATGTCTACCACATTGCCTTTCATAGCGAAGGCTTTGAAATCTTGCAGAAATGTACTCTTTGCCATTTGCTTTTTGATAAGTTGAATAGTTAATTGTATGTATTTGGTCAAATTCTCCCAAAATTGCTGCGCGAAATTAAAAAGAAAATCGTACATTTGCGCAAAGAAAGGAGACAAAAGTGCGAAAAAATACGATTATTTCAATGATATGGCTCCTTGCGTTGCTGTTGATGGCAGCTTGCAGGAGTGCCGAGTATTGTAACTGCGGTTGAGTGGTGTCGTGTGCGCTTGTAATCGTAAATAACAGGAATTAGAGTTAATAAACATAGTTTTTATTTTAACCTTATTAAATTAAAGTAAGAAAATGGCAACAAAAGTTGGTATCAATGGTTTCGGCCGTATCGGCCGTTTCGTATTCCGTGCCGCACAGACTCGTGACGATATCGAGATCGTAGGCATCAATGACCTGTGCCCCGTAGATTACTTGGCATACATGCTCAAGTATGACACAATGCACGGCCAGTTTGAAGGCACTATCGAGGCAGATGTAGAGAACAGCAAGTTGATTGTTAACGGTAAGTCTATCCGTGTAACCGCTGAGCGTAATCCTGCTGACTTGAAGTGGAACGAGATTGAGGCAGAGTACGTAGTAGAGTCTACCGGTTTGTTCCTCTCTCAGGAGAAGGCTCAGGCCCACATCGAGGCAGGCGCAAAGTATGTAGTCATGTCAGCTCCTTCAAAGGACGCTACTCCTATGTTCGTATGCGGTGTAAACTTCGACAAGTATGTCAAGGGCACTCAGTTCGTGTCTAATGCATCTTGCACCACCAACTGCTTGGCTCCCATAGCTAAGGTCCTGAACGACAACTGGGGTATCACCGATGGTCTTATGACTACCGTACACTCTACCACAGCTACTCAGAAGACCGTTGATGGTCCTTCTATGAAGGATTGGCGTGGTGGTCGTGCTGCCAGCGGCAACATCATTCCCTCTTCCACCGGTGCTGCCAAGGCTGTAGGCAAGGTTATCCCCGAGCTGAACGGTAAGTTGACAGGCATGTCTATGCGTGTTCCTACTTTGGACGTATCTGTAGTTGACCTGACCGTAAACTTGGCTAAGCCTGCTAAGTACGAAGAGATTTGTGCTGCAATGAAGGCTGCTTCTGAGGGTGAGTTGAAGGGTGTATTGGGTTATACTGAGGACGCGGTCGTATCAAGCGACTTCCTGGGTGACACTCGCACCTCTATCTTCGATGCTAAGGCAGGTATTGCCTTGACTGATACCTTCGTTAAGGTTGTTAGCTGGTATGACAATGAGATCGGCTACTCTAACAAGGTTCTCGAACTCATCGCCCACATGAAGAAGGTTAACGGCTAATCCGTTTTTCTTAAGGATTATGTTATAATCACAGACGCTCAAAGGAGATTTTCCTTTGAGCGTCATTTTAATTTATGCTTATTGCATAGGCCCGTGTTTTTTCCTACATATTAAAGATATCCATGCAAAGAGAAAGAGACATATTTCGTGTTACCATACTGGGATCCATTGTGAATGTGATACTCACGATATGCAAGATTATTGCAGGAACCCTGGGGCATAGTGCTGCCATGGTGGCGGATGGTATCCATTCCTTGTCCGACTTGATAAGTGATATTGTCGTTATCATAGTCACCCGCGTTGCATCCAATGGAAGTAATGACAGGCACCATTTCGGACATGGTAAGTTTGAGGCTTTGGCGACATTGATGATAAGCATAGTGCTTGTTGCCGTTAGTCTGAATCTTATGATAAAAGGTATAGGAAGTATTATTGATGTAATAAAAGGCGGTCAAATCCCTGTTCCTGCATATCCTGCGTTGTTGGCTGCGCTTTTGTCTTTGCTGTCAAAGGAATGGCTCTTTCAGATTACATCGCGGGTAGGCAAGCGTTCGGGCAGCCCTGTAGTTGTCGCCAATGCATTGCACCACCGTAGTGATGCCTTGGCGTCGGCTGGTGCGTTCATAGGTATTGGAGTAGCCATGCTCTTTGGGGATAAATGGACGGTTTTGGATCCTATTGTTTCCTGTATCATAAGTGTCTTTGTCGTGGTGGCTGCTGCCAAGATGGCGCAACCGAGTTTGTCGGAGCTTTTGGAGACATCTCTGCCTGAAGATATTGAAAATGAAATAAAATCTATGACAACCAATGTCAAGGGGGTACGGAATGTCCATGAACTAAAGACTCGTAGCAATGGCATTTCTTTTATTATAGATGCCCATATCGTTGTGGATCCGCACATCTCGGTGGCATGTGCTCATGATATAGCTACGAAAGTGGAACGTGCATTATATGCACGATATGGTAATGAGACGCAAATCAATATCCAAGTGGAACCGGATGTGGATTCGGAGTAGGTTGTCACGGATTACCGCATGTCTTGCAACAGGTCCAATGTCATGGCTACCTTCTCTGCTTGGGGCAGGGTTGCCTCTATCCAGTGTATTGGCAGGCCACGGCGTTCCTCCATGCCGCGGAACCATGTCATTTGTCGTTTGGCAAACTGATGTATGGCGATTTCCAGTTGCCGGAACATCTCGTCATAGGTCAGTTCCCCTATGCAATACAGTGTAACGAACTTGTACTCCAATCCGTATCGTATGAGCCTTTCGGCAGGAACTTTTTGCAGAAGCGTACGCACTTCGTCTATCATACCTTCTTCCAAACGGGCCTTCAAACGGCGTGTTATCTTCTCTCGTCTCAGTTCGCGGTCTATCTTCAGGCCCACGGTAAGGCTCTTGCGCTCAGGGAATTTGACTTGCCCCAATTCATAGGATTTCAGCACGCTTTCGATGTACAATCCTGTGCCTCCACACATGATGGGCAGGTTGCCTCTGGCGGTGATGTCCATGTATGCATTTTGAAAAGCGCATTGGAATTCGTAAACATTGAATCTGTATCCGGGGTCGCATATGTCGATAAGGTGATATGGAATCTCGTCGCCATCCACAACATAGTCCGCCAAGTCTTTGCCGCTACCTATGGTCATGCCACGGTATACCATGCGGGAATCGGCAGATATGATTTCGGCATTGCCAAGGGTGTGTGCCAGCATGGCAGCAAAAGGTGTCTTGCCAGATGCTGTGGGGCCTAATACTGTAATTATGTCTACGGGATATTTGCTCATGTGCGGTTATCCTATCTTGGATATTTTTTCCAGTTCCGGTGCATCCAGTATCTTTATCTTTCGACCATCTGTAGCTACCAGTCTCTCGCCGGCAAAAGCGGAAAGGGTGCGTATGGCATTGGCCGTAGTCATATTGGAGAGGTTGGCCAAGTCTTCGCGCGACAAGTAGATGGACAGGGTGGAGCCGTCTTCCTCCATGCCATAGCTGTCCTTCAGGAACAGCAGGCTTTCTGCCAAACGGCCACGTATATGTTTTTGGGTTAGGTTGACGGTGCGTTCGTCGCTTTGTCCAAGGTCATGAGCCAGTCTCTGTATGAAAAACCATCCGAGTGCGGCATTTTCCTGAATCATCCTTATGATTATGCCCAATGGCACTTTCAGTACTATGCACGGTTCGAAAGCAGCTGCAGCAGTGAGGAACGGTTCTCCGGCCATGTATGCCCGGTAGGCGAAGTATTCGGTTTCTCCCACTACACGCATTATTTGCAAGCGTCCTCCCACGCCTTCCTTGTATATCTTCACTTTTCCGCTAATCAGGCATAGAAGATTGGTTGGCAGGTCGCCTTCCCGGTATATGACATCGTTTTTTTTGTACTTGACAACAGAGATGTGTTCAAGCAATTCATCACGTTGACTCTCCGTGAGCGTGTCCAGCATGTCGCTGATTTTATCAATATATTCCTCCCACGGAACCCTTTTTTTCGACATTTAAGTGTGCTGTGTATGTTGTAGGACACAAAATTATCCCAAATATGTGTAATGGCAAAATATTATCATAAAAAAGTGTTAACTTTGATGTGCGAAAGATTAACCTATACATAATAATACCTATGAGTTATTTACGTTTCGACAAGACTCTGATGGCAAATTTGGAGGAAAGCCTGCCTAAGGAAATCCTTCGTTCAAATCGCTCAGGAGCCTATTCTTGCTCAACGATTGTTGACTGCAATACTCGTAAGTATCACGGATTGTTGGTGGTGCCGATTCCGGAGTTGGACCAGGAGAACCATGTGCTCCTTTCCAGCCTTGACGCTACGGTTATCCAGCATGGCGCAGAGTTTAACCTTGGTTTGCATAAGTATTCCGGGGATAATTATGCACCTCGTGGTCACAAGTATATCCGCGAGTTCGATTCTCTGAAGGTTCCTACGACTATTTATCGTGTCGGTGGCGTGGTGCTGAAAAAGGAACAGATGTTCCAGCATTTCGAGGATCGTATCATCATTCGTTACACATTGGTGGATGCCCACAGTGAAACCAAGTTGCGCCTACGCCCGTTCCTCGCTTTCAGAAGCGTGCGTGAGTATACGCACGAAAACAGCCTTGCCTCTCGCGAGTACCATAATATATCCGGTGGTATACGTACATGTATGTACGAGGGCTATCCGGACCTGTACATGCAGTTGGACAAGGAAAATCAATTCGTGTACGCGCCTGATTGGTACAAAGGCGTGGAGTATCCCAAGGAACAGGAACGTGGCTATGCCAGCAACGAAGACCTTTATGTCCCCGGATACTTTGAATTCAATATCAAGAAGGGTGAAAGCGTAGTGTTCAGCGCAGGTTTGAGCGAGATTGATACCAAGACGCTTGCCGAGTTGGCCGAATTCGAGGTGAACATACGTACGCCCCGTGATAATTTTTACAATACTCTTGTAAACAGTGCCCACCAGTTTATTGTGCACCGTCAACATGAGGACTACGTCCTGGCAGGTTATCCTTGGTTCAAATGTCGTGCTCGTGACCAGTTTATTTCTTTGCCAGGTTTGACGCTAACCAATAACGAGCTGACCAAGTACGATGATGTGATGGAAACTGCCGAAAAAGCTATCCGTGCATTCATGAATGGCGATAAGATAGAGGTCAGCATATTGGAAATGGAGCAGCCCGATGTCTTGTTGTGGGCAGTATGGTGCATACAGCAGTATGGGAAATTCGTTGGCATGGAGGAGTGCGTGCAGAAGTATTATACGCTTGTCAAGGATGTCATGACATGGATATTGGGTAACAATCATCCAAATCTGAAGGTCATGGAAAACAAACTGCTGTATAGTGACGGCAAGGACAAGGCCATTACATGGATGAATTCCACGGCTAACGGGCGCCCGATAGTTCCTCGTACTGGTTATATCGTGGAATTCAATGCCTTGTGGTACAATGCCATAAAGTTTTGCATTGACCTTTGCACACACACAGGAGATGCTCAGAACGTAAAGGAACTTTCTGAACTTGCAGAGCAGGTAGGTAAGAGTTTTGTTGGCATGTTCTGGAACGAATACGGCTATCTTTGCGACTATTGCGTGGATGGCTACCGAGACTATCTTGTGCGTCCGAATATGATTTTTGCCGTGGCTTTTGACTACAGCCCTTTGGACAAAAAGCAACAAAAATCCGTTCTTGACTATTGTACCAAGGAATTGCTCACGCCCAAGGGCTTGAGAAGTTTGTCGCCCAAGAGTTCCGGTTATAATCCTATGTACGTGGGACCTCAGGTGCAACGGGACCATGCTTATCATCAAGGTACAGCTTGGCCGTGGTTGGCAGGCTTTTACATGGAGGCGTGCCTTAATGTGCACAAGATGTCACGTGTGAGTTTCGTGGATCGCCTGCTTGTAGGATACGAGGAGGAACTGTTCTATCATTGCATAGGCACCATTCCCGAACTCTTTGACGGTAATCCTCCTTTCCATGGTCGTGGCGCAATTTCCTTTGCAATGAATGTAGCAGAGATTATGCGTGTAGTTAAGCTTTTGGACCAATATAACGAATACTGATATTAAGGAGGACACATACGATGAAAGTACTAATGTTCGGTTGGGAGTTTCCTCCTAAGATTTATGGAGGTCTTGCCGTTGCCAGTTATGGTATTACAAAGGGATTGAGCCTTCAAGGCGATGTGGAGACTACTTTCTGTATGCCCAAGCCCACGGGCGAGGAAGAAGGCTTCTTGAAGATAGTGAACATGAGCCAGGTACCAGTGGTCTGGCGCGATGTCAATTACGATTGGATTAAGGATAGGTTCGTAGGTCACACTGCCGAGGACTATTATCGTTTCCGTGACCATTTGTATGCTGATTTCAATTATCTGCAAGGTTTGGATGACTTGGGGTGCATGCAGTTTGCTGGAGGTTATCCGGCTAACCTGCACGATGAGATAAATAACTTCAGCATCATTGCAGGCGTGTTGGCGCGCAGTGAGGAGTTTGAACTGATTCATGCACACGACTGGCTTACATATCCTGCCGGTGTGCATGCCAAGATGGTCAGTGGCAAACCATTGTGCATCCATGTTCATGCAACCGATTTTGATCGCTCACGCGGTAAGGTCAACCCTACGGTTTATAGCATAGAGAAGAATGGCATGGATCATGCGGATTGTATCATGTGTGTATCCGAACACACACGTCAGACCGTGATAAACCAGTATCATCAGGACCCGCGTAAGTGTGTGGCAATGCATAATGCCGTGTATCCGCTTAGCCAGGAACTTCTGGACATCGTTCCAAATAAGACTCCGGGAGAGAAAGTGGTTACATATCTCGGACGTATTACCATGCAGAAAGGTCCGGAGTATTTTGTGGAAGCTGCCGCCAAGGTGCTTCAACGTACACGCAACATTCGTTTCTGCATGGCAGGTAGCGGTGATATGATGAATGCCATGATACAGTTGGCGGCAGAGCGTGGTATTGCGGATCGTTTTCATTTCCCGGGGTTCCAAAAAGGACGTCAGGTTTACGAGGCGTATAAGAATTCCGATGTATTTGTCATGCCATCTGTGTCCGAACCTTTCGGCATTGCCCCGCTTGAAGCTATGCAGTGCGGATGCCCTTCTATCATTTCCAAGCAATCGGGATGTGGTGAGATATTGGACAATGTCATCAAGGTTGACTATTGGGACATTGATGCCATGGCCGATGCGATGTATAGTGTTTGCACTAACGATGCTTTGTACAACTATCTTTCTGAGGAAGGTATCAAGGAGGTTGAACGTATCACGTGGGAGAAAGTCGGCTTGCGCATCCGTGAATGCTACAACCAGCTTTGTGGACGTGGTTATTTCAACAATGACGACTATCTCAATGCTGTAAAGAACATAAAGTGATTAAAGAGGCGAGTGCGCTAAACATATTAGAATTCAACGATTAATAATCTAAGTTATGAAACAGATTTGTTTATATTTCGAGATACATCAGCCTGTTCATCTGAAGCGTTACCGTTTCTTTGATATTGGCAAGGATCATTACTACTACGATGATTTCGAGAACGAACGTGCCATCCGTGACACGGCAGAGAACAGCTATGTCCCGGCACTTTCCACTTTGTTGGAGATGTGCAAGCAGAACAAGGAATTCAAGTGTTGCTTCTCTCTTTCAGGTGTGGCCATAGAAATGCTTGAGCAGTATGCTCCGGATGTAATCGATTTGTTGCAGCAGTTGGCAGAGACCGGTCAGGTTGACTTCATGGCCGAGCCTTATAGCCATGGTCTTGCTTCTATCGGCAGCGAAGAGAGTTTCAAGAGCGAAGTGCAGCGTCAGTCACACCGTATCAAGGAATTGTTTGGCATTGCTCCGAAGGTCATTCGCAACTCCAACCTTATATATAGCGACGAGATAGGTAGCATGGCCGCCGATATGGGCTATAAAGGTTTCTTTGTGGAGGGTGCCAAGCACGTCTTGGGGTGGAAGAGTCCACATTATATCTATTCCTGTGCAATGGACAATCGCATAGTGCTTCTCATGCGTGACTACAAGCTGAGCGATGATATTTGCCTTCGCTTTTCAGATAAGAGTTGGAGCGAATATCCGCTCATGGCTGACAAGTATGTTGATTGGATTGCAGCTCTCCCACAGAATGAAGAGGTAATCAATATCGGCATGGAATTGTGTGCCATAGGCATGTTCCAACCCCTGTATAGCAATATCCTTGAATTCATCAAGGCATTGCCGGCGTGTGCCGCTCAGCATGGCATAGGCTTTGCCACTCCTGCCGAATTGGTGGAGACACGTAAGGCCGTGGACACCATGGACGTACCATATCCCATGTCTTGGAACGATGAGGAACGCGATGTTTCTGGGTGGTTGGGCAATACCATGCAGCGCGAGGCTTTTGCCAAGCTCTATGACGAGAAGTTCGTTGGCCGCATACTTGCATGTCAGGATCGCCGTATCAAGCAGGATTGGGACCGCTTGCAGGCAACCAACAATTTCCATTACATGACAACCAAGCCTCAGGCCGTGCCAATGTTGCGCAGTTTCTATGATAGTGCATTCGACGCTTTCACGAATTATATGAACATTCTTGGCGACTTCATAAAGAGAGTGAACGATTTGTTCTCCGATAACGTGGAGAATGACGAGTTGAACGCTCTTTACACCCAGATTGCCAATCTTGGTGATGAACTGACTGTCAAGGAGAACGAAGTCAGTGTGTTGCGTGCTCGTTTGGAAAAGTACGAAGGCAAGACCGAGAAGTCTGTTGAAAAGCCCGTAGAGAAACCGGCCAAGAAGATTTCTGCCAAGAAGACCGCAGCAAAGTCTCCTGCCACCAAGAAGGCAACCACCAAGAAGGTTGCCGATAAGAAGTAATATTTGTGAAAGGGTGAATTATTCATGTTAAGATACGGATGGATGTGGCAGATGTTGTTCTGTTGCATCCATTTTCTTTGTAGTTGAAAAAAAGAATGTGCATGGCATATAATCAATATGATATGTCATTGTATGGTCGTAAGTATATCTGTTTGTTTATCCTAAAATAAAGCAATAGCAGTGAAAGTAAAGATACATACGGTGGAGGGAGACATAGTAGTGCGTCTATACGACGAGACACCGCTTCATCGGGATAACTTCCTGAAACTTGTCGGGGAAGGATATTACAATGGCACGCTTTTTCATCGTGTCATCAAGGATTTCATGATACAGGGTGGAGACCCCGACAGCATAGGAGCGGCGTCGGGGAAGATGCTGGGGACAGGAGGTCCAGGGTATACCATCCCAGCAGAAATACTGTATCCTCGCTATTTTCACAAGAGGGGTGCCTTGTGCGCCGCACGTTTGGGAGACGACATGAATCCCGAGCGTGTCAGTAGCGGCAGCCAGTTCTACATAGTATGGGGACAAAGGTATAATGCCGGACAAATCAGCCAATTGGAGCATCA
Source organism: Bacteroides sp. (assembly GCA_023665805.1). Taxonomy (GTDB): domain Bacteria; phylum Bacteroidota; class Bacteroidia; order Bacteroidales; family Bacteroidaceae; genus Physcousia. The sequence goes on from JAMPDJ010000001.1 coordinate 91,462, forward strand.
GATGCAAATGCAGCAGGAGCAGGCCGTTTTTGACGGGCTGGTTGCAGAACACCGTGCCCAAATAATGGACTTGCGTCGTAATCGTGACAGAACCGGATTGCAAGCATTGCAGGACAAGTTGAATGCCGAGACTCACGCCGTTTGTGACGGATTGGAGAAGCCCAAATTCACTCAAGAACAGATAGAAGCCTATACGACTATTGGCGGTACTCCGCATTTGGACGGCCAATATACCGTATTTGGTGAAGTGGAAGAGGGATTGGACGTGGTGGAACGTATACAGTCCTGTGCGACACTTAGAGGCGACCGCCCTAAGTTCGATATCAGTATGACGATGGAGATATGTTGAATGATACTGTCCGTTTCGTTCATTTAGAAAAGTCTCGTCAAGCATTGGCCGGTTGGATAAAACAGGCTAAATTTACGCCTTGACGTGCCATGTAAAGGACGTTTGCCCATGGTAGATGTCGTTGATATTGCATGAACAGGCATGCGTGGTAGATATTTGTGTATAATAAACATACTCGCAATAATATAAGTTATGAAGCGCAAACATTACTTTCTCTTGTTATTTCTGATGCTTGGCTTGTGCTCTTGGGCACAGGAGCCTATCAAGGTTGCCTGTGTAGGAAACAGCATTACCTATGGATACGGGCTTCTCGACCGCAACCACAACAGCTATCCTGCCGTGCTTGCCATGATGCTTGGGCCGCAATATGAGGTTCGCAACTTTGGATACAGTGCCCGTACCTTGCTATTGAAGGCCAGTCCGGCCTACATGAAGGAGACCATATTCCAACAGGCCTTGGACTATAATCCGGACATTGTCGTTATCAAGCTTGGTACCAATGATTCAAAGCCTGCTAATTGGAAATATGGAGCGGATTTTGCCAAAGACCTGCAGTCAATGGTGGACAAGTTCAAGGCAATGTCCTCACGTCCGCAGATATTCCTGTGCTATCCTGCCAAGGCATACGTCGAGGTTCCTGGCATAAACGATAGTATCATTGTCAATGCCATAATTCCTCAAATTGAGCATGTCGCCAAGAAGAATGGGCTGAAGACCATAGATGTGCACGCGGTCACAAGCGGCATTCCGGAACATTTCCCAGATAAGATTCATCCCGATCCCGCAGCATCGCTCTTGATTGCCGAGACCGTTTATGCGGCTATTACTGGCAAAGGACAGGATACCAATATCGGCCATGGCGTTTTCCCTGGCAGGAACGGGGAGTGGAACGGAGGTGACAGATATGATTTCTGTTTTGAAGGCCGACACGTGACGGTGGTAGCTCCCAAGCAGGTGGCTTCCGGTCGTCCATGGATATGGCGTCCTGCCTTTTTTGATGCTTTCCCCAGTGTGGACAAGGCCTTGCTGGAGCAGGGATTCCATGTCGTGTATCTGGATGTTACTCATTGCTATGGCAATCCTCGTGCAGTTGCATTGGGTACGGAGTTCTACAACTACATGACAAGCCGTTACGGCCTCTCGTCAAAGGTTACCCTGGAGGGATTCAGCCGTGGCGGTCTATATGCTCTTAATTGGGCCATTAAGAATGCCGACAAGGTTGCCTGCCTCTATCTTGATGCTCCGGTGTGCAACGTGTTCAGTTGGCCTGGCCGTAAGGACAAGGCTTTGTGGAACGATTTGCTGAATGAGTGGAACACCACGGATGAAGCCATGGAGGCGTTCCGTGGCAATCCCATAGACAATCTCGCTCCCTTGGCCAAGGCCGGTATCCCCATCATCAGCGTATGTGGCGATGCCGACAAGGTGGTGCCGTTCAAGGAGAATATGGATGTCGTGCGTTCGCGCTACTTGGCCATGGGAGGTACGGTAGAGGTCATCCTTAAGCCGGATGTTGACCATCATCCTCATAGTCTGGCAAATCCCCAGCCCGTGGTGGACTTCATTGTCCGTCATCAGCCGTGGTACAAGGATTATGTACATTATAACGTGCGCGGCAGCATGCAGAATTCCTTTATCAAGTTCGAGACCGAGCACCGTGGGCGTGTGGCCTTCCTTGGCGGTTCCATTACCGAGATGAACGGATGGAGGAATATGGTAGAGCAACAGTTGCAACAGCGTTTTCCCTACACACGCTTTGAATTTGTTGAGGCCGGCATAGGCTCCACAGGCAGCACTCCTGGCTCGTTCCGTCTGCAACATGACATCCTTTCCAAGGGCAAAATTGACTTGCTTTTCGTGGAGGCAGCTGTAAATGACCACACCAACCACTTCATGCCCGTGGAGCAGGTGCGTGGTATGGAGGGTGAGATTCGTCATGCCCTTCTCAGTAATCCAGACATGGATATAGTCATGCTGCACTTCATCTACGATCCCTTCATTCCCATGGTAGCCAAGGGCATGCAACCTGACGTAGTGCTCAACCACGAGCGTGTGGCCAACCATTATAGGATACCGTCTGTGAACCTTGTGCAGGAGATCGGCGAACGCATGCAGAACGGTCAGTTCACTTGGGAACAGTTCGGAGGTACGCATCCGGCACCTTTCGGACATCGCTTCTATGCGGCCGCCATAGCTCATCTCTTCGATGCCATGTGGCAGGGAATCACTTCAAATGCGTCAATCATTCCGCATGATATACCAGAGTCTCCACTGGATGAATTCAGCTATTACGGTGGCGATTTCATTGAGTTGTCCGATGCCAAGTTGGATAAAGGTTGGACATACGTTCCTGTATGGCATGCAGGTGATGAGTATGAGAAACGTAATGGATTTGTCAACGTACCGATGCTTGAGGCCAGTCGCCCAGGTTCCAAGTTGACGCTGGACTTTACAGGCAAGGCCATAGGTATCTTCTGTACTCCTAGTCCCGCAGCCTGCATACTGGAATACAGTATCGACGGCGCACCATTCAAACAACTGGATACCTTTACCGAATGGAGTTCTCACTTGTATATCCCATGGGTATACATGTTGGAAACAGAGTTGGAGAACACTTCGCACAGGCTCGTGCTTAGCATATCCAAGGACAAGAATTCGCGCTCCTTGGGTACGGAATGTCAAATACGTAATTTTGTGGTCAACAGGTAAAGATAAGGATGTTGACATGCCTCCGGACACATTGGAGCATCGTGTGGTAAAAACACAAGCAAGCCCTATTGCATGTAACAATGCATAGGGCTTGCTTGTGTTATGTCCTCTGACATCTCGTTTTTCCAAATGTTCTGAGTTTGCAGATCCTTTATGAAAAAACTTACATCGGTGATAGATCTCGCAGTGGCCTGTTTTTTTAGCATTGTATTGTCGGCATCGTGACCATAGTATTGTCAATGTCGCGAGAATAGTATTGTCTAGGTACCGACAATACGAGGACGAAATAGCAGTGATAGGATGACGTTTTTTTGCCCTTGTCATCTTGGATGGCAATATTGCCGATAACAACTTTCTCAATGAACTCAGTGGCATGTTTATGTAAAACGCATAAACAACAATGGCGGTAGCACATGGTGCCTATTGCCCAGTGATACCGCCATTTCGTCTTTTTGGTATTGTTCAGTTCCTACTTGCTACCGTGCTCCTTTATGCCACAGAGGCGACGCATTTTGTTGGGGAGGTCCGTGTTATCTTGAAAACCCTGGAACAATTCGCTGCCAACGCCTATGGCGCATACAGGAACCACGTCGCCTGTGTGCCCGCCTGTGGTCCAACCGATACCTGTAATCTGGTCCATTATCTGGAAGGCACGCTCCACGAATTGGTTGACAGAGAGGTAAAGCGTTTGCTTCTCTTGATCCTGCTTTTGCACGAAGGTATTACGGAAGGCTTCCTGAAGAGCCTGATCGTGCCTTTCATTCAGCTTGATGGCATCGTAGAATCCCAGTTTGTCCTGGAGGTACTGCTTCATGTATTCCCAAGTGATGGTCTTGCCCTCCTTGGACATCTTGTTGCATTCGTGCTGCATGGCCTGCATGGAAATGCGTTGTGCATCGTAGTTCTTGAACTTCAGATTGTATGAACCACCATTCACACCGGCTACCATGCCACCGGTATTGTGGTCGGCGGTTACTACAATCAATGTTTCGTCCTTGTGTTTAAGATAGAAATTGTATGCCAGACGCAGGGATTCATCGAAGTTTAGCAACTCCTTCACGGCAGTGCCTCCGTCATTTGGGTGCAAGGCATGGTCTATGAGGCCTCCCTCCACCATCACGAAGAACTTCTTGGGTGAAACCTTTTCCAAGTGGTCTATGCATGCCTGTGTGATGAAGGGCAAGGACAGATTCTCCTGCAGGCTGTCTATGGTATAGCCTATGTGGTCCAGATGGTAGGGGGAGTTCAGCAGCACCACTTTTTCGCCATGTTTCTTCTCGTTCCATTTCTGTGGACCATCCACGATGCTGTATCCTGCGTTGCTCAGAATGGTACGTACGTCGTCCTTGCCTTCGGGAGCGCGTCCGCGCAGTTTGCCGCCGGCAATCATATCAAAGTCGCTCTTTGCCATGTCCTCGGCAATATCATAAAACTGTCCGCGATTTTTCACATGGGCATAGAATGCACCCGGAGTTGCGTCGTCCGGAGCCACGGATGTGGCGATGGCCACACCGTAGCCTTGCTGTTTCAGTTCTGTGGCGATACTTTGCACAGGTTGGTTGTCGGGAGTTAGCCCCAACATTCCGTTATTGGTCTTGTGGCCTGTAGCCAAGGCCGTGCCTGCTGCTGCCGAGTCCGTGATGGTGTTGCTGGCAGAGTATGTCGTAGCCATGGACACTACCGGAAATTGCAGCATCAGCAATGGCTGACTGTTGTTCATGACTGTGCGGTTGTACGTCTCGGCACACAACACTGGCGACATGCCCATGCCGTCGCCGATGAAGTAGAAAATGTACTTTGGCTTCTTGGCTCCCATGGTGGCAATCACCACAAGCATAAGCATTAGAACGGATAGAAAACGCTTGTTCATAAAGTGTATTTTGATTAAAGTTACATACGTCAAAGGGAGGATAAAGGGTGTATAATCAAACCTTTATATCCGCAAATATACGCAAAAAAGTAATACCATTCATGGTATGTGATAGTTTTTCTTGTATAATATATTTTTTCTCTGTTTCTTTTGGGGAACTGTGAGACTATCTGAGCGAAAAGAGTTAAATCTGCCATGGGAAGTAGAGGAGTTGGTAACTCACAGCTAAGGTATATGTTTTTACATTGGTTTCTACTTCTCTTTTTATTTTATCCCAAATCGGTCATTAGAATGTCAATTTGTATAAATCATCTGATTTATATTGTCTTTTCCTCCATTTTTACCTCCCGTTTGGTCTTGCCATAGCTCGCTATGCCTTCGACAAAACGGTTGCAATACGAACGAACATAAAGGCAAAACGGCTTGGAAATCTAATGACCGATTCGGGTTTATAGATTTTTATTTTAAGATGATATTTGTGGACTTGTCTTGTTAGACAGCTTTTTCATTTTTACCCCGAATCTGGTATTGGCGCTCACATGTCGTAAATAGTAGCTAATACGCCAAAAGGACACGTAAAGATGATTGACGCAGGCAGGAAATAATATAACCTGCCGAATCGACAATGAGAATATACCCACCCTCGTATGCTGTTTATGGCAACAAAGGGTGGGTATATTGTGAATCAGTTTCTGAACTTCAGTTTGTCGTTGTCTGCTTCCACTATTATTGGATTGGACTTGTCCAAAGAACCGGAAAGCATGGTCTTGCTCAGGTCGTTGAGGAGCAGGCGCTGTATGGCGCGTTTTACTGGGCGTGCACCGAAATCCGGGTCGTATCCTTCTCGTGAGAGGAGGTCTATGGCATCGGGGCGGATGTCCAGCGTGATGTCTGCATCACGGAGACGCTTCTTGATGATTTCCAGTTGCAGGCATACTATGTCATGTATCTGTGCTTCGGTCAAAGGTGTGAAGGTGATAATCTCGTCCACACGGTTGAGGAACTCGGGACGCACGGTACGGAATAGTTGTTCGTGCGTGTAGTTGGAGGTCATGATGATGATGGTGTTCTTGAAGTTGACTGTTCGGCCTTTACTGTCTGTCAAACGTCCGTCGTCAAGGACCTGCAACAGGGTGTTGAAGACATCCGGATGAGCCTTTTCTATCTCATCGAAGAGCACCACGCTGTATGGCTTGCGTCGTACGGCTTCGGTCAACTGGCCACCCTCGTCGTAACCTACATAGCCCGGAGGGGCACCTATGAGGCGTGTTACGGAGAACTTCTCCTGATATTCGGACATGTCTATTCGCGTCATCATCCGTTCATCATCGAAGAGGTATTCCGCCAAAGCTCTTGCCAGTTCTGTTTTACCTACGCCGGTGGTTCCCAGGAAGATGAATGAGCCTATCGGGCGTTTGGGGTCTTGGAGAGCGGCACGACTACGTCGCACGGCATCACTGACGGCTTGTATGGCATTATCCTGACCTATGACGCGTTGGTGCAACTCATTTTCCAAGTGCAGCAGTTTGTCACGTTCGCTGGTTTTCATACGGTTCACCGGTATACCGGTCCAGCGGCTTACCACATCTGCGATGTCGTCTGGAGTAACTTCCTCGCGTAACAGTTTCGATGCACCCAGGGAGTGTGTATGCTCGGCCAGTTCCTTGTCCAATGCCGGCAACTGGCTGTAGCGTATTTCTGCCACGCGGGCATAGTCACCTTCGCGTTCGCGTTGTTCTGCCTCTCGACGCAGAGCCTGCTGGCGATCCTTGATGGTCTGAATTTGTTCGGCTTGGGCCTTCTCCGTCTGCCACTGCTGACGCATGGCCGTCTCCTCTTTCTTCAGAGCATCAATCTCCTCTGTCAGCTCGTCCAATTTGGCCTTGTCCTTTTCGCGTTTGATGGCCTCGCGCTCAATTTCCAGCTGTCCAAGACGACGGGTCAGTTCATCCAGCTGTTCCGGTACGGAGTCGCGTTCCATTCTCAATCGCGCGGCAGCCTCGTCCATAAGGTCAATGGCCTTGTCCGGAAGGAAACGGTCTGTGATGTAGCGGTGTGACAGTGTGACGGCTGAAATGATTGCATCGTCCTGGATACGCACACGGTGATGTTGCTCGTACCTCTCGCGCAGTCCGCGCAGGATACTGATACTGGATGGGACATCCGGTTCGTCCACGGTGACGGTCTGGAAACGTCTCTCCAAGGCTTTGTCCTTCTCGAAGTACTTGCGGTATTCGTCCAGGGTGGTTGCACCGATGCTACGCAATTCACCTCGTGCCAAGGCAGGTTTCAATATATTGGCGGCATCCATGGCACCTTGTGTCTGTCCTGCTCCAACGAGTGTGTGTATTTCGTCTATGAAGAGTATTATTTCACCTGCGCTTTGTGTCACTTCCGAGATGACACCTTTCAGACGTTCTTCGAACTCTCCTTGATACTTGGCACCGGCAATCAGTGCACCCATGTCCAGGGAGTATATTTGTTTTCCTTTCAGGTTCTCGGGCACGTCACCGCGTAATATGCGATGTGCCAGACCTTCCACAATGGCAGTCTTGCCGGTACCGGGTTCGCCTATGAGGATGGGATTGTTCTTTGTGCGGCGGCTTAGAATCTGCAGCACACGACGGATTTCTTCGTCTCGACCAATCACCGGGTCGAGTTTTCCTTGCTTGGCATCCTCCACCAGATTGCGTGCAAAGCGGTCGAGAGCTTTCTCTTGGTTTTGCTGATTGTTCATGTTGTTCTGCATAGTTGTTTGTTTTTATGTCTGCCTAAGTATGGCAAGTATCATGCAAAGACTTGAATATCAGCCAAAATGTCCTGAAATAGGACGTTTTGTCATGAACAGGGGGACATGTTTTCCAAAAATGGACTCACTATGTGCTCGGTACGTTCCCATAGCTCCTGCATCTTTGGGTGGCGTGTGTACTTTTCGCCAAGGTTCACAATGTGGCGTGAGCGATAGAAGTTTCCCGTTTGGCTTTCCACGTCGCTGTCCAGCAGCAGGTACACTGCGGTGTCGGCACCCTGTTGGGGAGTGCGGATGAGCGGACGGAAGACAAGATCTGTTAGCGGGTCGAAGAACATCTGCAAGCGTATTATTCCCGTGTCCACTATGCCTGGGTCTACGGCGTTCACCGTTATGCCGCGATCGCGCACCCTGCGTGCAAGTTCCATGGTGAAGAGGATGATGGCCAACTTGCTGTTACTGTACGGGCGGAAACGTATGAACCATCCACGGCACCCTTGTTCAAAGAACTGTGGAAAGTTTAGCCGTCCCAGTGGATGCACGCATGAAGCCATATTCACGATACGAGCTCCGGCAGGCATAATGGGTAGGAGCAGTCTGGTGAGCAGGTACGGTCCTACATAGTTGACACTGACGGTACGTTCCAATCCGTCCACCGTGTAGTGGCGACCTGTTTCCAGCGTGCCGGCATTGTTCATCAACAAATCCACGCGGCCGAACCTCTCACGTATGATGTCGGCAAACTCCTTGACGGTACGCAGGTTGGCCAGGTCTATTCCAATGACCTCGATGTCGGGGTTGCCTGTTTCCCGTTGCAATTGCCGGCATTTCTCCTGCGCCTTCTTGGGACAATAGCATGCCATGATGGTATGGTATCCTGCCTGTGCCACGGCACGTGTTTCCACCATGCCCATGTCTCCGTTTGCTCCTGTGACTATTGCTATTTTGGTGCTCATGTGTTAATTATATATAATAGTAGGATATGGAAGAACACGCCATTATTTAGTATCCATACGTTGGTTGTCAGAGTATAACGGGTACCATTTCGGCAGCTATTCTGAACATTCGTGAATTCTCACCCTCAAATTCGAGAATTCGCAAGTGAATATTCGTGAATTCAAAGGTGAGAATTCGCGAATTTGTGATGCGCCACTCGTGGGACTTGACTCTACCGCACGTTTAATCTTTGACCGACATTAAACCAACAGATTCATATCATCGGTGCTTTTATATTATTTGTTTATCCGTGCCGGATGCAACCAAGCCTGCCTTTTGGTGACGTGGCATACCTGATGGAATGACTCTGATGACATATTCTGACTCCAGTTATTTCAGTGTGCTCTGTTCGCGTTCAATACGTTCTATCTCGCGTACCAAATCTTTGGGCAGTGCCTCTTCCAAGTGGTGGTGGCATGCCATCTCAAGGGAATACATGCGTCCTATGCAATAGTTGCTGTGTCCGCAACCGCAACGGTGATGCTGGTCTTCTCTCAGACGGTTCACGAAGTCCGTTTCGTTCAGCAGGCTTCGTGCCATTTGCACTGCCTCGAAACCGTGTCCAAGAACTTCGTTGATTTTGTCTCCGGCCACCAGGCCGCCAACGTATATGAACTTCATGTCGGGCAATGCCTGACGGAACTTGATGGCATCTTCCAAAAAGAAAGCCTCCTCGTACTTCATGGTTGGTATCATCATCCTGCCGCACATGCGCACGCCGTACTTCAGCCACCACTTGTCCATATAGTGCGTCATGGTGCGTATGGGCATCTCTCCGCGCATCACATACATGGGTGTCGCACTCACCAGGCCACCGCTCAGAACAATGGCATGCACGCCCAAGTCCTGCAATCGTTTGGCTATCTGCATACTTTCCTCCAAAGTGGTTCCCGGCTTCTTGAGGCCGTCGCGCATGTTCATTTTCACTATTACTGCCATGTCGTTGCCGGCTGCCTTTACGGCCTCCTTTATGCACATGGTCATGAAGCGCATACGGTTTTCCAGTGAACCGCCGTACTCATCCTTGCGATGATTGAAGTATGTGTTGAGGAACTGGTCAATCAGGTAGCCATGTCCGCAATGAATTTCCACGCTGTCGAAGCCGGCCTCGTGCGCCAGGTTCACAGCATTGCCAAAGGCTTTTGCCAAGTCTGGCAGTTCCTCGGCACGCAGGCCTCTTACGAGAGTTGGCGAGTATAGATTGAATCCCGTGCATGCCCCTACAGGGATGCAACCGCAGATGTCCTTATGGCTCATGTTGCCGCAGTGTCCCAACTGTATGCCGGCGGCTGCACCTTCGCGGTGGATGCCATCTGTCAGATGCCTCAGTCCCGGTACTATCTCAGGACGCATTACCAATTGGCGGTCAAAACTGAGTCCGCTCTCCGTCACGGCGGCATACGCCACTGTGGTCATGCCTATGCCACCGCGTGCCACAGCCGTGTGGTAGTCATAGAGTTGCTGACTGGGTTCGTGTCCAGGGCACATGCTCTCAAAGGCTGCGCTGCGAATGGTGCGGTTGCGAAGCGTCAGCGGCCCTATGTGTGCCTGTTCGAATATCTTATTTTCCATGATAATTATGTTTGAAACAAGTTCTCTCGTGCGCGTGTATTTTTAATATATATAAGGTATGATCCTTTTGCGTTTCCCTACAGTCTCGGTGCCGAACTCTTTGCGGTATCTGTTATTGATGGCATTTGCTCGTGGAATCAGGTTGGCGGCTGTCCACCACACGAACATCCATGCAGCAGGATTGCCCAACAGTATTGCAAAGCCGGTCCATTCCACCAATTCGCCCAAATAGTTGGCACTGGTAACATAGTCAAACATTCCTCCGGTAGGCAGGTAGTGCCGCGTGTCTCCGGGGCGGCGCAGATTGCGTATGGTATGGTCTGCGCGCATGTGAGTGTATATGCCCAGCAGGAAGACGATGAGTCCCGTCCAGAAGTTCCATCCAGTCACGTACTGTATGGGGTCGGCATATACTGCCTGTGGAAAGCGCATGACACTGGCGCAGATAAGTCCGCCGTTTACACTATTGAACAATGCCCCCATGGCGATGATGCTCAGTGGCATACGGCTGTTACCTTGCATCAGCAAGGGGAAAACAAAACTTCGATAGATGTAATGCAGGGCATACAGTGACAGAAAGAACACCTGTAGCCAATTGGGCGTGAAGCCCAAGCTTCCTACGGCCACCGTCACCAATGCCGGAGACTCCATCAGGAACCATCCCCAACGGTTGTTGATGCTATACCCCCATTTGCCGGAATGGAATTTGCCGTAACCGGCATCTACAAAGTACAGAGTGACAAATACGCACAGGCCCGTCAAGGCCATTATCCATAAGATGATGTGATAGTCGTTTATATTCATAATCTCCAAAATGTTTTTTACCGCATGTACTGTTCTTGTCGTATCTGCCGTGGTGAACTGCCACGGTACGAGTGATACCTCGGGATAATCGCTTGTTGTGTGCAAAGTTAGTGCTTTTTTATTCCAAACATGCTTGTTATCGGACAAATAGTCGTTATTCAGACAAAAATATCTTCTGACAATGCCAATCTGATTCTGCTGCTATGGGAACGTCGTTGAACTGTAGTGCAAAAGGTCTTTGCTGCTTTTGGATAATCCTCATTTGTAAGTAGAATGTTGTGATACTGCGTATATGTTTTGTGGGATAGAATTATTAAGCGTATCTTTGTATCGTTTAATGATACAAAGGAGATACATGCTTAGTTTTTCCGATAGTATGCGATGCCTGTCCTTGGCCTTGTTCCTAATTATGTGCGCTTCATGTCTGATGTTGTCATGCACTCAGGACAATGTGCACATGCCTGCAGAGGAAACAAATACTGATACTTGGGAAACCCGCACGGTCGATTGTCCCGGAGTGCTTGCCACTACCGTGCCGTTGATGCAGGAATACCTGCAAGGCACGATACTGACGGAGATGACTGTGCATGTGGATAACTGCAATACAGCGCATTCGGGATACGTGGACGTGCGTACCGAGGCGTTTGAAATCAATGACCCGTTTGTGACAGAGATGTTGGGCAAGGCCATAGAGATAGGGAGGATGGAGATTGGAGACGTGGAATATGCAGCCTTCCCTACTGGAGGAGGGTACTTGAAGAAAGAAGCGTTTGAAGTGCAGGCGGGCGAGTATCGTACTCGCGGTTCACTATATGGTGAACTCTCATCTGCCGGACGGCTGACTCTTACGCTTAGTTACCGACCGGGCACCATGCCATTTGAGATAGTCAGTGAATTTGAGACAAACCAATAAATTTAGGAGAAGCATATGAGAAAGATTTTTGCTATGGGCATAGCCTTGTTGAGTGTGGTGTTGTTTTCCGGATGCAGCAATGAGGAAGGTCCCTCGGGCAATGCACAAGGGACATATATTGTGGAACGTACCATAAACATGCGTGTGCCGCCCACGTTTCCCTTCACTCCTGTGACCCATCAGACAAAGGTTACCATCAAGGCGGAGAACGAGAACTTCGTGAACGTCACGCTGCCGGGTGTTACTTATAATCTTGAAGGGCAGGACATGGAATTGCCGACATTGATTCTTCGCAACATCCCGGTGTTGGACGATGGCAACGGCGGAGTGAAGATTCCTCACCATGAATTCAATTAGAATGTGAATAAGAAGAGTGTCATAGGCGTTGTCGAGGGAGAGATTGAGGCAGACGGAGACTTGGAACTGGATGTTGAGTTCAAGTATGGGACGATGCCATTTTATATAATTCAGGAATACAAGAGCCTGGAGCATTGATGTCTGTTCCACATATAATGAAAAGATACCGTAGTGCCGTTGTATTATGCTTGGCTTCTATGCTGATGGCAGGATGCAACGGTATTTTTGATGGCATATACGATGCTCCGGTGACTGACTCGGAACTGCGCCTCGGGTTCAATGACAGCGGACAACCAGGACGTTTTACAATCCTGCTGGATGTTAGAGACTACGACAAATGGCTGTATTTGGATTTGCATCGCCGCACCATGGACACGAGGCCAGTGCCTACATCTCTCACTGGCGAGTGGGACGGGCGGAGCACCATGGCACGCTATCATGTCGTGGGAACTCGCTATGAGTTCTTGGAGGACAAACCCGTAGATACGCAGGCCGAGCCTTCGGAATGGGATTTGGCAATACATCATTTCGATGTTCGTACCAATGGCGGAGCAGTATTGCGCACTGATTATGTCTCGGTAGACATTGTTCCGGAGGCTTGCGATGCCATTGGTATTGCGAGTGGGGAATTTACCACCGACTGCTGGACGCAACACCAGTGCATAGTAGATTTATCGGGTATGTTTGATCGAAATATCTGGTATCAGTCCTCTATGGTGAACACTGTATTGACGGAATGGGTGAAGATGGACTTTTCCACTCCTCCTCCCAAGTACGAAGCGAGTCGCCGCGTTTATATCTTGCGTATGTCGGACGGCAGCATGGCGGCACTGCAGTTGAAAAGTTATATGAGCGAGGCCGGAACCAAGGGCTTCCTCACGATAGATGTACGTTATCCCTTGGCTTCTAACCAAGAGGTGAACCACAAGAATGTCAAGTACGAGTAGATGAAATGATGCGTAGATTTTCTTTTGTCTTTATGCTGTTGTATGCAGCCGGGACATTTGGCCTGGATGTGTATACAATGACGGATTCCGTGGTGTGCGATACCTCCATGTCTCGGCATGACATGTATGAGTTGGTGGTTACGGCCACGCGAACTCCACGGCCCATAAAGGATGTGCCTGTATTGACAAGAGTGCTTGATCATCGCGACATTGCATTGAGCGATGCCGTGGATTTGAGCGACCTCTTGAGCAGGGAGATGCCAGGGGTGGAGTTCTCTTATTCTATGAACCAGAAAACGAGCATGAATATGGGTGGTTTTGCCGGGCAGAGCATATTGGTTCTGGTGGACGGGGAACGTTTGGCAGGTGAGACAATGGAGAACGTGGATTTCAGTCGTTTGAACCTGAACAATGTGGAACGCATAGAGATTGTCCGTGGATCCCAATCGGCGCTCTATGGGGCAGGTGCCGTGGGGGGTGTTATAAACATTATCACAGGCGACCCCAAGGCTCCATGGGCTCTTAACCTGAATGGCCAGTTGGGAGACCACCGTGCTCAGCGTTACGGTGGTGTCTTCGGGCTAAGGCAAGGCAAGATTGGTAACACGTTGGATGTACAGTATCATATGGTGGACAACTATACCGTGTGTATGGACTATGCCGATGATTGTGAGTTTCGCCGCGTCTATGGTGAGCGAACATGGAATGTTAAGGACAAGTTGACTTGGTGTCTTTCAAAAGATTTGAAGCTTACGGCACGCGCAGGATATTATTTTAAGGAAATGCCTACTGATATTGACGTTTATGAGCGTAGCAGGGATTTTGCCGGGGGGCTGAAGGCGGATTGGAGTATATCTGACGTGGACAATCTGGAAGTATCTCTGGCTTATGATCAATACGACAAATCAGATTTGTTGCGATTATGGAATCGCGATGTTATGGACTATCGTAATGTGCATATGTCCGTTCGTAGCCTTTATAACCGTACATTGCGTGCGCGCGACGTGATGACGGTGGGAGGGGACTATGTACGTAATTTCTTGTATTCCTATCAATTTGAGGATGGAAACAGTCGTGTGCAGCATATCGGTGACCTGTTTGCCCAGTACGATTGCCACATTAGTGACTGTTGGGAAGTGATAGGAGCCGGGCGATGGGATTATCTTGTTGACGAGCGGTCTGCATCTCAAGTCACCGGTAAGTTGGGATTGTGCTACAAGCCAATTGGCAGAGTTGCACTGAGAGCTGGATATGCAGGAGGTTTCCGCGCCCCCACGCTGAAGGAGAAGTATTCCCGTTTCAATATGGTGGGGGACATATACGTATATGGCAATGAGAAATTGGTGGCGGAAAAGTCCCACAACGTGTACGTGTCCTCCGAAACATATTGGCAGAACTATCATCTGTCGGTATCGGCCACATACAGCCGTGTTGGCAACAGGATATCAACTTCTGCTCCGGTGCAAGGAGGTATGGGCGAGTATTATATCAGTTATATGAACCAGTCTCGCGTCAATGTGATGGGTTTGGAACTCTTGGCCCAAGGCAGATGGGTGCCTGCTTCCGGACACTCTTTGGCCGCACGTGTCAACTATGTATTTACGGGGGAATGGTGTGGTGGCGATTCTGCAACTCCATACGCTCCTGCCCGTCCGCATTCGTTTAATGTTCGCCTTGATTGGGATTGCCATTGGAGCCGCTTCTATAGTACCACTTTCTCTGTTTCCGGACGTGTACTGTCGGCAGTGGACTATGAAATGATGCAGATGGACTATCCTTTTGCCACGCATAGTGTGCACAATCCTGCCTACACGATATGGCGTTTGCAGTTGCAGAACCGCCTGGGGCAAGGCATACGCTTGAATGTGGCTGTGGACAATATATTCAACTATGCACCTCGGGTGTACTATTTCAATTCTCCTGTGACGCTGGGTGTCAATCTCATGGCAGGTATCAGTGTGGACGTGGATAGGTTGTTTTAGGTTCAGAGTACATGTACGAAATGGTGATGCATCGTAAAACAACAAAAATATCAGGCATTGAGGTGGAAAAACGAACAGTGGAGTTCATGATAAGGCTTTACTGTGGCAATAAGCACCATGCGACAGATGGATGCCTGTGTCCAGAGTGTCGCAGTTTGCTTGAATATGCTTTCCGTCGTTTGGATAATTGCCGCTATGGCGAGACAAAACCTTCTTGTACACGTTGTCCGGTGCACTGTTATGCTCCTTATAGGCGTGAACATATACGTAGAGTCATGCGTTATGCCGGTCCTCGAATGATATGGTATCACCCGATGCAAGCCATTGGACACCTGTGGGATTTCCTGTTGGCACGCATGGGGTGACGCGGGTATCTTGGAGTGTATATGCAGTGACGGTAGTCGTTTGGTTGAATGAACGGGGTGGGGTAGTAAATATGGTGTATTTATGACGTTTTAGGATTGTTTGCGTTTGGCTATGGCCTTGCTAAGCATTTCTATGCCGGAGACCAATAGGAGACCAGTCATTGCAAAGATGACGGCACTGACGTAGTGCATGTCTACTCGCTCCGTGGGTATAGTTGCCAGCAATTCCTGTGGTACGTCTGGAAATTGTGATTGTTTAATGGCATCCATATTGCTCCATGGCCACACTTTCACAAGAGAGCCTATGATGAAACCGGCCATGACTAAGAGTGTTTCGCGATGGAAGCGTCGCAACAGCCAATGTAGGAATTTGGAGAAACTGATAATGCCTGTGAGTGCTCCTAATCCAAAGATGGCGATGATGGGCAAGTTGCCTTTGATGTCTCCGCTTGTCAATCCTGATATGACGCTCATGATGTATTCATATTTTCCCAGGATTAGTAAAATGAAGCTACCTGATATGCCGGGAAGTATCATGGCACATATTGCTATGGCTCCACTGAGGAAGATGAACCAGAGGTCGTCTGGTGTTTCGGTAGGAGAAAGCGTGCATACGACCACACCAAGAAAGATGCCAAAAACGACCATCAGCAATGAAAGTGGTGTCCATTTATTTATTTCTTTGAGGATGAAGATGGAGGATGCCACTATCAGACCAAAGAAGAACCCCCAAGTCTCTATGGGGTGATGACTGAGAAGGTATAGCATCAGTTTGGCTAATGTGGCTACGCTGAAGAGTATGCCGATACCTATCGATACCAGAAAGTTGCCATTGATATGTTGCCAAAATCCTTTTATGTTGCCTGAGAGCAACAGACGCATTGCCTGTGTGTTGATGGAGTTGATGGATGCAACAAGCTCCTCGAAGATGCCTGTCATGAAAGCGATGGTACCGCCACTCACGCCCGGTATGGCATCAGCGGCTCCCATTCCGACCCCTCGGACGGCAAGCATGATGTAGTCTTTGATCGTTCGCATGTGTTATGATTGGTTTGAGTTTGTGTTTGTTGACGTTTAGCGAGGATAATGTAAAATATGCTATTCTCAATAGTGCTTCTTGATAAATGTCCTTTTATCTGTCAAGCACCATCGAATGTTGTCATAAAGGTCTTGTAAGCCATACAATACCGAACCTCGATGGATGGTACACAGGCAATGCAAGAAGTACGTGAGGACACGGAGATGGCGTCGTGGCATGTGATGCGAGGTCTCAACATCGAATAATCGTCTTTGTGACCAAAAATGACGGTTGGTGTTGGCATCTCTGCATGGGAAGAATGTCCGGTCTGCAATGACAAGAGGTCTGTGCCTGCCTGCCGTGTGTGCCACAAATATGTCCATCGTACCAGTTTTGAGAGCGAGAAATCTGGACGGAGCATTGTAATGGAGAAATATCTCCTTGTCCATCCCAATTATGGTGTTACCAGTCCTGAATAATCCGTAGTGCGTGGATTGGTTGAGTAGCAGGTTGTTACGCCAAGATTCGTGTCCGGCATTGAAATAGTCGTTCAAGCCATTGGTGCGTATACGTACGGTAGGAATGATTATCATTCCATTGCCAGGACACCATATCCTCTGTACATCAGCCAGCCAATTATCTGAGGGTACCTCTGTATCGGCATCCATCAAAATGACACGTGATGCTATGGCTGCTCTCATGCCCAAATGCAGAGCCAGCCTCTCATAGCTGATGTTTCTTGCATTGACAGGTAGGGACAGATGTCGCAGACGAGGATGCTTTTCCTCCATGGCCTGGAGCAAATCTGTGGTATCGTCTTCGCTATACATGTCCACTACCACTACCTCATAGTCCACCCCTTGTTGGGAGAGCAGTGATGGGAGGTGGGTGGCAAGCTTCTCACGTTCATCGTGGGTGAGAATGATGATGGCAATCATTGAAGTTCTTCTGTAATGTAACCAACAGGCAGTTGTCTGCAATTATATCCTGATGCCATTATCTCACCGTATGCTCCGGCCGAGCGGAATGCTACAAGGTCGCCACGTTTGGTGCGTGGCATTCCGTAATTTTTGATGAAGACATCGCTGCTTTCGCAGATTGGTCCAACCACATCATATGTTACAAAGTCCGTGGGGGTATCGGCTGTGAGGTTGTCTACCTGATGGTATGCCCCGTAGAGAGCCGGGCGCACCAGATCGGTCATTCCTGCGTCCACTATGCAGAAGTTCTTGATGGGATTGCTTTTGATATAAAGGACACGTGACACGAGGGTACCGCATTGGCCTACTATGGATCGACCCAACTCAAAATGCAACTGTTGCCCGGGACGCAGTTGAAGATTTTGGCGGTAGGTGTCGAAATAGGCGTGAAAATCAGGTATAGGGTTATGGTCAGGCTGCTTGTAATCTATGCCTAATCCACCGCCAACGTTGATATTTTCTATTGTATGGATGCCTGTAGCCTCCAAACGATTCTGTATTTCGTTTATGCGGTGAGAAAGGACGACAAAATCATCCATCTCCAATATCTGGCTGCCTATGTGAAAGTGCAGTCCGACGAATTCCACACCACTCATCTCTTGGGTCATACCTATGATGTGCTCCATGTCTTGCATATCTATACCGAACTTGTTCTCGGCCAGTCCTGTTGTGATATTGCTATGCGTATGTGCTCCGACATTTGGGTTTATGCGAAGAGCGACACGTGCTTTCTTGCCTTTGGATATGGATAACTGGTTGATGATTTCCAGTTCCGGGATGCTTTCGACGTTGAATGCGAATATGTCTGCATCCAGTCCCAACTCTATTTCCCAATCGCTTTTCCCCACTCCGGCATAGACAATTTTATTGGCAGGGAAGCCAGCATGCAGGGCCGCCTGTATTTCTCCGCCACTTACGCAATCGGCACCGAGACCTGCCTGTGCTATGATGTTCAGAATCTTGGGATTGGCACAGGCTTTTACTGCATAGTGCACATGCATGTTGGGGGATAGGTTGTGGAGTATTTCTGTGAGTGTGCGTCGGAGCAATGCTGTGTCGTAGTAGTAAAATGGTGTGCGCAGTTTTTGAAAATTATCTACAGGAAACATGGGGCTTGGTGTATGGATGTTCTCTTGATGCATTTGAATTATCGATTTCACTGGCGTGGATTCACGTTCCGTCAATGTGATCAAACGCGAATATTGGAGCCTGTCTCCATGGAGGTAAAGGCAAGGCCTTTGGAAGACCATGCTCTTACATCCATGGACTATTGACAAACAAAATCAGAAGCAAACAGTTGACCAAGACTTGTGTCAGTCGGTTGTTCTGATGTTTGATTTGAAGGTTCAATTCAGTTAGGCACTTAGAATAAAGTCTTTTGCAGTGCTTGGAGTGCCTGTTGTTTGTGCTCGGCCTTCACCAGGAACGAGATATTGTGGTTGCTGCCTCCGTATGAAATCATGCGTACCGGAATATCGCGGAGTGCATCGCATGCTACGCTCTCGAACCCGCAGTTCTCAGGACGCAAGTCACCGACAACGCATATGATGCACATGTTCTCATCGCATGTGACGGTGCCGTATTTCTTCAACTCGGAAATGATGTCTGCCAAATGCGCTGTATTGTCAATGGTGAGGCTTACACCAACTTCGCTGGTGCATATCATGTCTATGCTGGTACGATATGTTTCGAATATCTCGAATACCTTGCGCAGGAATCCATAGGCAAGAAGCATTCGAGAGGAATTGATGTGTATGCAGGTGTTGTTGTCGCGGGCTGCCACGGCTTTGATTCTGCCTTCATGGAATTCATTGTTGATGATTGTTCCAGGGGCATCGGGAGCCATCGTGTTGAGCAGGCGTACAGGCACACCGGAAAATTTTGCCGGTTGTATGCATGTGGGGTGCAGGATTTTTGCACCGAAATAGGCCAGTTCGGCTGCTTCGGCAAAATTCAACTGACGTACCGGAGTTGTACCCTCCACGTAGCGTGGGTCGTTGTTGTGCATACCGTCAATGTCTGTCCATATCTGGATTTCTTCTGCTTGGAGTGCGGCACCTATCAGACAAGCCGTATAGTCGGAACCACCACGCAGAAGGTTGTCCACTTCACCGTATGCGTTGCGACAGATGAAACCTTGGGTGATGTATACTTGATAACCAGGGTTCTCCTTCATGTAGAACTGGCATTTGTCGGTAATGTAACGGAAGTCGGGGTCGGCATTCTTATCTGTGCGGATAATCTCCAATGCAGGGAGCAGTATGGCATTGACACCGCATTCCTGCAGGTAATTGGTAACCATATTGGTGGATATGATTTCACCCTCTGCCAGTATCACCTTTTCCTCAAATGAGGTAAAATGTATCTTGGTGAAACTACGCAGATAGCGGAACTGTTCCTTGATAAATCCGCGGGTCTTCTCGCGCCATTCCTCGGTACTATACAATTCATCCACATGCCCCATATAGGTTCGTTCCAGCTTATTGATGATAGTACTTGCGCCTTCGGGGTTCTTCCTATAGAGATAATCCGATATTTCCACCAAAGAGTTAGTCGTACCGCTCATGGCCGAGAGTACAACGAATCTCTGCTCGTCTCCTTTGGTGAAGAGATTGCAGGCATCCTTCATGCGCTGTGGTGTACCAATGCTGGTACCTCCGAATTTCATTACTTTCATGTGTGTAGATATGTATTTATTGTGTATTCGTTTTTAGTGTTAGTGTCTCGTTTTCGCAAAGATATATCGTCCCGGGGAAATATTCCGGCCATTGCATGTTGTGGGTGGAAACAACTACTGTACAATTGCCCTGTCGACGTACTTCGTCCAAAAGTGCCATGACACGCTCTCCGTTTTCGCTGTCCAACTGTCCTGTTGGTTCATCGGCAAGTATCAGTTCGGGATGATTGAGTATGGCTCTGGCTATGCAGACACATTGTTTCTGTCCTCCGGATAGCTCATGTGGATAACATTTGCCCTTGTCCTGCAATTCTACCCAATTGAGAACTTCTGTTATGCGTTCGCGGCGCATGGATTTCTTGTTCCACTCTGTGGCACGCAATACAAAATCCAGATTTTCAGTGACGGTTCGGTCTGGTAACAACCTCAGATCTTGATGTACTATGCCCATCCGCCTGCGAAGATATTGAAGGTCGCTGTGGGTGATGTGTTGCATGTCTTGGTCCAAAATCAAAGCATTGCCACTATAGATGCTCGTGTTGCCATACATACTGGATAATAGAGTGCTTTTGCCTGTACCGACCAAACCTGTCAGATATATCAGATCACCAGGTTGTGCTTGCAAGTTTATGCCGGAAAGAACCGTGCGTTTCTCGTATCGTAGATGGACATCAGTATAGTTTATTGTCATATGCTTTGTATATGCTTGAATTTATGCCTCTTGTGTGGTGGGCATATAGGCGTGAATATGCTCTCCCGTCTGTTGTGCTCAATGGTAAATAGAGTATGGAATGTGTTAATGTTTTTTCCAGTTGGGATTGTGGCGTTCCATGAGTTCGGTTGCCAATTGCTCTATGCGCAACCCCTTGCTGGTCATGAGTACGATGAGGTGATAAAGCATGTCTGAACCTTCGTATATCATGCGTTCGTCAGTACCGTTGACTGCCTCTATTACCAGCTCCAATGCCTCTTCGCCGACTTTTTGTGCCATGCGGTTCAAGCCATCTCGAAATAGCGAGGTGGTGTAGGAGCCTTCTGGCATTTGACGATGACGTTCCTCAATGAAATCCTGTAAGTCACTTAGGAAGAGCAACGGGTTAGCATCATTTTTCTGCTCTGTTGCTTGGTCTTTTATTGGAGCATTTGCTTCTCCCCAACAGGTGTCGGTTCCTGTATGACAGACAGGACCGTCCGGATGCACGCGGATGAGCAAAGTGTCATTGTCACAATCGTTTTTAATGTCAACTACGTTCAAAAAGTTACCACTTGTCT
This sequence comes from Bacteroides sp., assembly GCA_023665805.1. Taxonomy (GTDB): domain Bacteria; phylum Bacteroidota; class Bacteroidia; order Bacteroidales; family Bacteroidaceae; genus Physcousia. The sequence continues at coordinate 113,022 of JAMPDJ010000001.1, forward strand.
CTCCCTTGGTCCAAATGGTCTGGCGACTACGGCTCCAAAAGGTTACTTTGCCTGTCTGTACGGTGATGTTGTAGGCCTGTTGATTCATGTAGCCAAGCATGAGTACCTGTCGAGTGTCGGCATCTTGTATTATAGCGGGAACGAGTCCCTGTGTCTTGTCAAAATTAATGTCCATTTTGGCTATATATATTTATAATGTGTAGCTGTGTGTGTTAATAATCAACGGTCTGGTATCTGTTAAGGTCTGATTGCTATGTTTTGGGTTCTTAAGTAAGCCTTTAACTCTGGAATAGATATTTCCCCAAAATGGAATACACTGGCAGCCAAGGCTGCATCGGCATGTCCAATGGCAAATGCATCTCGGAAATGCTCTTTAGTCCCTGCTCCACCACTGGCTATGATTGGAATGGACAGATTGTCTGACAGGCGTGCCAACGCCTCATTTGCAAATCCTGATTTCACCCCGTCGTTATCCATTGACGTGAATAGTATTTCGCCGGCACCGCGTTCCTGTACTTCGTGCGCCCAGTCGAACAAATTCAATTCCTGTCTTTGTCGTCCACCTTTGGTATAGCAATGCCAGCCATCGTGGTCTTGTCGTGCATCTATGGCACAGACTATTACTTGTGAACCGAAGTGGCGCGCAATGTCATCTATGAGCGATGGTGTGCGTATGGCCGCTGAGTTAATGCTGATTTTGTCGGCACCAGCATTCAATAAGCGTTCGACATCGCTAATTTCCTGTATCCCTCCACCTACGGTAAATGGTATGTTGATAGTTTCAGCCACACGGCTTACTATATCGGTAAATGTCTTGCGTTCCTCAAAACTGGCAGTGATATCCAAGAAACAGAGTTCGTCGGCTCCGTTGTCGCTATATGCTTTTCCTAATTCCACCGGATCACCGGCAGTGCGAAGGTTTACAAAATTGGTGCCTTTTACAGTTAATCCGTTCTTGACATCCAGACAAGGTATTATTCTTTTTGCTACCATATTTCGGTAATGTCTATTTTCCCTTCATAATATGCTTTACCAAAGACAACTGCAGGTATGCCGTTGTTATCCAGTTTGCGTATATCATCGTTGCCGGAGACACCTCCTGATGCTATGAGATGTATTTGAGAATAGCAGGCCATTACAGTGCGGTAAAGTTCAATGGCAGGTCCTGAGAGGGTTCCGTCCTTGCTGATGTCTGTGCACAATACATTCTTCACTCCGGCTTTTACATACCTTTCCAAGAATGGCAGAAGTGCTTCGGTGGAGTCTTCTTTCCAGCCATTTATGCTAACCATGCCATTACGAACATCTGCACCAAGAATAATTCTGTCCGCACCATATTTGTCAAGCCAGCCAAGAAACGTTTCCGGTTCTGTCACTGCAATGCTACCAATGGTCACCATGTGTGCTCCTGAGTCAAAGACCTTTTCTATGTCATCCTGTGTCTTGATGCCTCCACCGAAATCCACTATAAGATTTGTGTGCTGTGTGATTTTTCTCAGTATGGCATCGTTGACGACGTGTTTACTTTTGGCTCCATCTAAATCCACAATATGCAGACGTTTTAGCCCTATACGTTGAAATTCCAATGCTTGGTCCAATGGGTCTTCATTGTATATGGTCTTCTGTTCGTAGTCGCCCTTAGTAAGACGTACACACTTGCCGTCTATTAAATCAATGGCCGGTATTAACTCTATCATGCTGGCAGGTTGGTGTAATGTATGGAGTTATAATTCCAGAAAGTTCTTCAGTATTTTTTCGCCTATGTTACCACTTTTTTCGGGGTGGAACTGCGTTGCGTAGAAGTTATTCCAATGCAGGGCTGCGGAATATGGCTGTATGTAGTTGCATGTGGCTATTGTGAAATCCTTGTCGTATGGTACATAATAACTATGTATATTGTATATATAGCTCCCGTCCTCTATTTCTCGGAAGAGTGGAGTTCGCAGGTCTTGAATGCTGTTCCATCCCATTTGTGGCACTTTTTCTGTATGCCGTTGTGGTTGAAAACGTTTGACATCCAATTGGAAAATGCCTAAGCAGTCAGTGTCTCCTTCTTCGCTATGACGGCACATCAGTTGCTGTCCTATGCAAATGCCAAGCACAGGCTGACGCAAATCTTTAATAACCTGGTCAAGACCACGTTCGCGAAGATAGGCCATGGCCGTACTTGCTTCTCCTTGACCAGGAAAAAGTACACGGTCGGCTTTGGACAACAATTCCGCATCATCTGTGAGTATAGGGCTTATGCCCAGGCGTTTCAGTGCATGGATTACGGAATATATGTTTCCTGCATTATATTTTACTATGGCTACATCCATGCTTATTTCTTATCCTTAGTTTCTGCCAAAGCCTCAACCCAATTGGTGTTTAGACAGAAAGGGGTGTATCCACCTTTGTCTATGACGAATGCCTCGCTCTCTTGTTTGTCGGCGTTCTTGAACATGGCATGGTTCAAACTGGCCTTGCAGTATTTCATGATGATGTTTTTGCGGGTCTTGTCTTCGGCATGGCTGTTTTGGGACAGTTCCATCAGATAGTTGGTGACAAATTCGTTCAGTGCCAATGCCTGTTCGTCCAACCATTGCCCGCTGATACTGCCCTCCTGCAAGATTATGTGTTTTCTGAAGTAGCGCATGGCGGTAGCCTTGAATTGGGCTACTTTCAAGTCAAATTCCTTGCTCTCGGGGTTGTTTATGACTTGTTCCGATTTGTCCAGCAGGTAGTCGTAAACCTCTTGCGCTTTCATTGAGTTGGCAGCAAGTAACATCAACGCTATTAAAGTCAGTTTCTTCATAGATTCCGTTTTAATATGAGATTATGTGTAATACAATCCGGCAGTTCATCAGTATAGTGTGTTACCATTATCAATGTTTTGTGCGGACGTTGACAGAACAACTGTATGATATCACGTACCCGTTGTCTGTTGTTGATATCAAGGCCATGCAATGGTTCGTCCAGAATGAGCAGTTCCGGGTCCTTGACAAATGCGCGTGCCAAGAGACAAAGGCGCTGTTCTCCGCTTGATAACTTCAGGAAGGTCTTGTCTTGGATGTGTGATATGCCAAATATGCCCATCCATGATTGACAGGTATCCAATTGTTCGGGACGTGGATGGAAATAAAGGCCAACGCTGTCCGACAGACCGCTGGCTACAATATCTATGGCAGGCAGGTCACGCATGTAGGCACGATGCATTTCCGGAGAAACGTAACCGATATGCTGCTTTATCTGCCAAATGCTTTCACCGCTGCCACGACGGTGCCCAAAAATGTTGATGTCGCAGGCATAACTTTGCGGATTGTCTGCACAAACCAAAGATAGCAATGTGCTTTTTCCAGAACCGTTTTGGCCTTGCAAAGCCCATTTTTCTCCCTCATGGATGATCCAATTCACGTCATTCAAGATGGTACGATTGCCATAGCGGACACTTACATTGCACAGTCTCAATATTTCACCGCCATTTTGTGGATAAAACGGTATTGAGGTAATGTCTTTGTGAGGTAAATTCCTTATGGCTGCAACTTGGTCTTGCGGTAGGGTGTATAAAGCGTCGTAAGCTGCATTTTGTAGAAATTGGAGTCTCGTTTGCTTAGGCATTACCTTCATCTCCTTGACTGGGATGACGTGAGTGACGAATGTTGGTATGTCATCATATTTTGACAGCACCAGAATAACGGTCAAATCGGTGTCTTTGGTCAATGTCTCCAATAGCCTTTGAAGCAAGTCGCGAGTACTGGCATCCAGGCCTATGAAAGGATTGTCCATTATGAGTACACGAGGAGAGTGGAGTAGAGTGCGTATGAGTTGGAATTTGCGCAACTCGCCACTGGACAATGAAATGATGTATTTGTCCAAAACGGGTTCCAAGGCAAACATCTTGTAGAGCCGTTGTCTCAAACCAGGTTGATACTCTGGAATCTTATCCAGCAGACTACCAACCGTTGGGGTGTTCTCGTCTATGTCGTGCTGATTCCATCGTTGCTGATAGTAATATGTGCCATCCTGCTCACCATAGGAGTCACGAAAAGAAATAAAGCGTAGCTGCTCGCTTATCAGACGCTTGTGTGTTGGGGTACCAGCTTCTGTCCCTGAATTGTCGAAGTTGTAGAAAACCTCGTTACGCAAGAGAGGGTAGTGTCCTGTGAGTATTTCCACCAAACGGCTTTTGCCGGAGGCGTTGTCTCCGCATATGGCCACCTGTTCGCCAGGCAGAATCTCCATGTTTACTGGTTCTGCCATACGCCAATCCGGGTGGCGGGTTATTCCGTCAGTGATTTTTATTATAGGAGTCATTTTGTCGTGGTACCGATTGCCAAAGTGGATTGCCTTGTTTTATTCTTTGTTACAAAATCTTTCCAGGATGAGTATTTCTTGTCTGTTTCCGGACGTCCCATTTGCAGGAAATGGCAATAGGCTGCAGCCAAAGCATCGGTAGCATCAAGAAATTTACCAATATTTTCTTTGGTAAGATGTAACATCCTTCTCAGCATGTCCGCGACTTGCTCTTTTGATGCAGAGCCTACTCCTGTGATTGCCATTTTAATTTTCATCGGGGCGTACTCGGTGATGGGTACTTGGTGCTGTGTGGCAGCAGCGATGGCTACACCTTGGGCGCGTCCCAACTTCAGCATTGATTGCACATTTTTATCAAAGAATGGCGCTTCAATTGCCATTTCATCAGGAAGGTAAGAGGCTATTATGCCGGTAATGCGTTCATATATATGGCCTAATTTGATGTATGGGTCACTGTATCGTCGCATGTCTATGACTCCCAAGGCGATCATTTCTGCCTTTCTTCCCCTGACACGGATGATTCCATACCCCATCATATTGGTTCCAGGGTCTACCCCAAGAATTATTTTTTCTGCTTGCGTAGGTGTCTGTGTCACGGGTATCAATGATTTTATAGAAAGTCTGGATTCCGCATGCCGATATCTTGTTATCCCGACAAACTCGGAGACTATGCAAATACGGTTTGCCTGTTTTGGTGCATGGTTATTTCCCCGTCATTTCTCCCTCTATGACCAATCGTACTATCCTGTTCTTGGCATTGGAACGTATGGTAATGGTTTTGGAGAAACGTCCGGATAAAAGCCCTTCGCCGTTGTAGGTGACATTTATGCTGCCTCTCTCGCCCGGCTTGATTGGTTCCTGGGTAAATTCCGGGACTGTACAGCCGCAGGAAGCAAAAGCTTGGTTGATGATTAGTGGAGCTGTGCCAATATTGGTGAAATGGAAACTGTATTTGCGCACAGCATCAGTTTCCGGAAACACTCCCAAATTGCATCTGAGCGTGTCGAATTTTATTTCCGCATAATTCTCTGCCTGGCTGCTGCCGGTAGGGTTGATTTCGCTCCTTACCGATTTCTTGGATTGTGCACTTGTACCCAAGGACATTGCCATGGCCATAATTAAAAATAACAGTATTTTACTCATAGTATTGCTGTTGTGATGTTTAACTTTGTTTGATGTTCTCTCCTTGACGCACTACACATGTCTTGTCCCCATACGCGCGTACCTATAGTATATAATTCTGCACAAAGTTATGAAAAAATCCTGTATTCGTGAGCATGTCTACCATATTATTGGACATACAGTGCCAGAAAACGTCAAAAAATAACTGCAACTACCCTATATTGTTTTTAATGAAAGCGGATTTTGCTGTAGGTGAATTAGAAGCTATGGAATCACAAATCCTATGACGGCAGTTCATGTCAATAAAATATCCCGGGTAGTCATTGGAGACAAACCCGGGATAAAATGCCTTTTTGATGTGGATGGCTTTTGGAATGAGTATCATAGACTTTCGCATTCTTTAAGCCAAATGGCCGGCGAAACATCGCTCGGCATGTGCCATCCTCCTCGTGGAGACAATCCGCAACTCCCTACCATTGGGCCATCCGGCATGCATGAACGCTTGAATTGCTGATTGAAGAAACGGCGGTAGAATATGGTAAGCCATTTCTTGATGGTTTCATCGGAATATGCGTTATCCGCAAAGGCATGTCGTGCTAACAAGTAGATTTTGCTGGGACGGAATCCATGTCTGAGAACGTGGTACAAGAAAAAGTCGTGTAACTCATATGGCCCTACCAAATCCTCTGTCTTTTGCTTGATTTCACCGTTTTCATTGGCCGGTATGAGTTCCGGTGAAATGGGAGTGTCTATTATATCCCGCAAGGTCTCTCCTATGACACTGTTGCCTTGCTTCTCGGCATACCATGCCACTATATGGCGTACAAACGTTTTGGGGACACCGCCATTGACACAGTACATGGACATGTGGTCGCCATTATAAGTAGCCCATCCCAATGCCAATTCAGAAAGGTCTCCGGTACCGACAACTATGCCATTCAGCCGATTGGCTATGTCCATCAGGATTTGTGTTCGTTCGCGTGCTTGTGAGTTTTCATATGTCACATCATGTTGCTCACAATCATGCCCGATGTCGCGAAAATGCTGTAGGCAAGCTTCTTTTATGCTGATTTCGCGTACAGTCACGCCCAATTGCTTCATCAAGGATAAAGCATTGACATAGGTACGGTCTGTTGTCCCGAAGCCTGGCATGGTCACACCTACGATGTCCTTGCGATCCAATTTTAATCTGTCATATGTGGCGACCGTCACCAAAAGGGTCAAAGTGCTGTCCAGACCTCCGCTAATTCCAAGCACAACGGTTTTACAACCAGTGTGTTTGAGTCTCTTTGCTAAACCAAGAGTTTGTATGTCGAATATCTCTTCCGTACGTTTTGCTAAAGCTTCCTTGCCATCTGGGGTGAAAGGATGCGGATTGATGTTTCTTGTCAGTTCCAACTCGTGCATTATCATCATGTCCGTGTCAATATACTTGCTGGATTTACAGTCATGCATGTTCTTTGCATCTGTGAATGTGCCATTCACGCGCCTGTCTATACGTATGGCCTCTACATCAATTTCGCTGAATACCAATTGCGACTCCATGACAAAAGCTTCGTTCTCTGCCAACATCGCTCCATTCTCACACACCATTGCTTGTCCGCCAAATACCATGTCGGTAGTGCTTTCGCCAAATCCTGCTCCTGCATAGACATATCCGCAGATGCAACGCGCACTTTGCTGGCACACAAGGTCGTGCAGGTAGGTTCGCTTGCCTGCCAAATAACTTTCTGCAGACAGGTTGAGAATGATTTCTGCTCCCATCATAGCTAATTGTCCGGATGGAGGGGTGATGCTCCATAAATCAGTGCCTATCTCTATGCCAAAGCTGCATGCGCGCGTATTGAATACTTGGTGTCGTTTTATCTCGACCAATTCGCCACACATCCACACGTTTATGTAATCCATATCCGGCATAGGGGTGAACCATCGTTTCTCTGCATATTCGCCATGATTGGATAGGAATGTCTTGGGCACTATGCCTTGGATTTTACCTTTTTGTAGCACCACGGCACAATTGAGAATCTGGGAATTGTACGTCACAGGCATTCCCACCACCAAAATCATGTCCATGGAACGTGTAAAGTCCATAAGTTTCATCAACGCCACTTCTGCCTCCTCTATCAAGGCTTGCTGAAAAAAGAGGTCTTGGCATGAATATCCGGTTATACAAAGCTCCGGCATCACAAGAATTTCCACATTCTGTGCTTGAGCCTTCAGTACGAGCTTCTCTATTTCTTCTATATTGTGATGCGTGTCGGCTACTCTCACTTTTGGTATGCCGGCTCCAATCCTTACGAATCCGTGTCTCATATTTTCTTGGAAATTTAATTGTATATCTCTATTGTTCTGTTTGTTATTCGATTGGGACTCATAATGTTTCACAGGGCGTTTTCCAGTTCCAAGAGTGAACGCTTGGCGTCAAGTCCTCCTCCATAGCCTGTTAACGAGCCATTGCTCCCAATTACACGATGGCAAGGGACAAAAATCGATATCGCATTTGCTCCATTGGCATTGGCCACTGCACGGACTGATTTAGGCATACCTATCCTTCGGGACATTTCGCTATATGAGACAGTCTTCCCATAAGGTATGTTCAATAATTCATTCCATACAGTTTTCTGAAAGTCAGTCCCGACAAATAGCAATGGAACACGGAACTCCCTGCGCTGTCTTGCAAAAAACTCGTCAAGTTGCAGCATCGCATGCTCAATCACTTCAGACGTGCCATATTCAAATTCTGCCTGTAATATGTTTTTTAAGCGTCTTTCAACATGATTTCTATGCTGCTCTACTTGCCAATCACACAGGCATAGTTTGTTGTCCGATGAACCAAGCATCAGCACTCCACATGGCGAGTCATACTGTCTAATTAGAATAGAGTTCCTCTTTTGCATTATATGTATAATGTGATGGACAAAGTTACACAAATTTTATGTTTTCCACATGTTTTCCATCAAGTTTTTGATGTCAGGATAGTTGAATATACAATTAGACATGTCAATGCTTGCGTAAATTTCCATAGAAACAATATTAGGAATGATTATATAGGTTACAGTCAGCAGGAGGCCAGACAGATGTGCATATAGCATCTGCCTGGCCTCCTGCTGACAATCAGTATGGGCTTGCTTCTTTACTTAATCATGCTCACTGAACGCTTTACAAACTTGGTCAGAGCCTCGCCGCTCAGCATTCCGTTCTGCAGTAATGCCAAGTCTATCAGTTGACTGATACGCTCCTCGTTTGTGTTGTCCAGCAACTCCTTGACAAGAGGAGAGTCGGTGTTCAATACCATATTGTACATGTCTGGCATCTCACCGTAGAATTGCATTCCGGGCTGCATCCGAGCCATGTCTTTCATGCGGCGCATGTATTCGCTTTGAGTAATCATCACAGGCAGTTGTTCTGCACCCATGGCCTGTGTCTGGATGGTGAACTCCACCTTGTCCATCTTGGGCAACTTCTCCTTGAACTGGTTCTGGAGTTTTTCGGCCTGTTCCTTGTCCAGCTGTTCCTTTTCCGCATCATCGTGCTTGATGAGGTTGTCCACTATATCTGCATCCACACGACTGAAATGTGTCTTCTCCAGTTTCTGTTCCAGCATATTGATTAGAGGAGTATCCAATTGGCCGTTCATCATCAGCACGCTGTACCCCTTGTTCTTTGCAGCCTCTATATATGTGTATTGCGCTTGGGCATCTTGGGCATAAAGATAAATGAGTTGGCCGTCCTTGTCTGTTTGGCTGCTTTCTACCAAGGTCTTGTATTCGTCCAAGGTAAAGAACTTGTTGTCCGTGTCCTTGAGCAGGAAGAATTGCTTGGCTTTATCGTAGAACTGTTCTTCGCTCAACATGCCGTAGTCAATGAATATGCTGATGTCGTCCCACTTCTCCTCGAATTCCTTGCGATCGTTCTTGAAGATGCCGTTCAGGCGGTCGGCCACTTTCTTGGTAATGTATTGACTTATTTTCTTCACGTTCTGGTCGCTCTGCAGATAGCTGCGGCTGACATTCAATGGAATGTCCGGTGAGTCTATTACGCCATGCAGGAGGGTAAGAAATTCAGGCACTATGCCTTCTACCTGGTCCGTTACGAATACTTGATTGCAGTACAACTGTATCTTGTTGCGCTGAATATCCAGTTGATTCTTTATCTTGGGGAAGTACAATATGCCTGTGAGGTTGAATGGGTAGTCTACGTTCAGATGAATCCAGAACAGTGGTTCGTCGGCCATTGGGTAGAGTTTGCGGTAGAACTCCTTATAGTCCTCATCTTTCAGTTCGCTGGGCTTGCGTGTCCAAAGCGGAGCCGTATCGTTGATGATGTTGTCCTCCTCTGTCTCTACCATCTTCTTTTCTTCCTCGTTCCATTCGCTCTTCTTGCCGAAAGCCACAGGAACAGGCAGGAAGTGGCAATACTTCTTCAGAAGGTCTTCTATCTTGTGCTTCTCCAGGAATTCCTCGCAGTCCTCGCTGATATGCATGACGATATCCGTGCCACGGCCTTCTTTTTCAGTATCTTCCAAAGTAAATTCCGGACTGCCGTCGCAAGACCATTTCTGGGCAGTGGCCCCATCCTTGTAGCTGCGTGTGATGATATCCACACGGTCGCTGACCATGAAGCTTGAGTAGAAGCCCAGACCGAAATGACCTATTATCTGCGGAGCGTCCTCCTTGTATTTGTCCAGGAAATCGTTGGCACCGGAGAACGCTATCTGGTTGATGTACTTCTCTATTTCCTCTGCCGTCATGCCTATGCCGTTGTCGCTGACGGTGATGGTCTTGGCATCCTTGTCGATGCTTACGCTCACCTTCAATTCTCCCATTTCGCCATGGAACTCGCCTTTGCCTGCCAATGCTTTCAGCTTTTGTGTGGCATCCACTGCGTTACTTACGATTTCGCGCAGGAAAATCTCATGGTCGCTATAAAGGAATTTCTTGATTACGGGGAAGATATTCTCTGTTGTTACCCCAATGTTACCTTGTTTCATATGTTTTGATAAATGATTTGTGTTATGTGTTCGTATCTTTGTCTGCTATAGTTGTTTTTACAGCCTTATGGTGTTGCCGCTAAGTTTTCTTGGACTGTCGGCATTGTCGCTTTCCGATACATCCGACAATAGTATTTCGCATATGGGATCCTCTATTATACGTTGTATGGCTCTGCGTAACGGACGCGCTCCGTATTGGACATCGTAACCCTCTGTGGCAATGCGCTCTATGGTTTCGTCGGACAGTTCCAGCGTGTATCCCATTTCTCTGATGCGGCGCAACAGGGGTTGCAGTTCTATGTCTGTAATTCGTCTGATGTCTTCACGTGATAGTTGGTCAAAGTAAATCACATCATCCAGCCTGTTCAGGAATTCAGGCGCGAATTGTTTCTTCAACGCTTTCTCCACGATAGAACGGGTCTGTTGCTTGCGTTCCTCCACGGTTGGCTGGCTTTGGAAGCCTATGCCGGAACCAAAGTCCTTGATTTGTCTGGTACCGGAGTTACTGGTCATGATGATGACGGTGTTGCGGAAATCTATTGTGGTACCGTTGCCGTCTGTCAGTCGTCCTTCGTCCATTACTTGCAACAAGATGTTGAAGACATCGGTATGGGCCTTTTCTATTTCGTCCAGCAACACGATGGAGTATGGCTTGCGACGAACCCGCTCTGTCAATTGTCCGCCCTCTTCGTATCCCACGTATCCCGGAGGCGCGCCCATCATCCGGCTGACCGTATGTTTTTCTCCGTATTCGCTCATGTCGATGCGAATTAGTGCAGTCTCGCTTCCAAACATTTCCAGGGCCAGGCGTTTGGTGAGGTAAGTCTTGCCCACGCCTGTCGGGCCGACGAACAGGAATGTGCCTATGGGGCGATTGGGGTCCTTGAGCCCTACGCGGCTACGCTGTATGGCACGTGCCACTTTTCTGATAGCCTCGTCCTGCCCTATGACGTTGGCCTGCAGATTCTTTTCCAGTTGACGCAACCTCGAGTTCTCCTCTTCACCTATGCGGTGCGTGGGTATGCCGGTCATCACGCTTACCACTTGCGCCACGGTTTCGGCAGTCACTTGGGTATCCTTCTGTTCATGTTCGTTTACCCAGGCTTTCTGCAGCTGTTCCAGTTGTTCGCTTTTCTGTTGCAATTCATCTCGCAGGTCGGCCGCAGCCTCATAGTTCTGAGTGCTGATGGCCATGTTTTTGCGTTCCTCGATGTCGCGTAGTTCAGTTTCAAGATTGTCTATCTCTGTACTGGCCGGGATATTGGAGATATGTGTACGTGCGCCGCTTTCGTCCATGGCATCTATGGCCTTGTCAGGGAAAGACCTGTCGCTGATGTAGCGTTGTGTCAACTGCACGCATGCTCCCAACGCCTCGTCCGTATAGCGTACATTGTGGTGTTTTTCGTATACAGGCCGCAGACGGTGAAGAATCTGCAAAGTCTCCTCGGCCGTGGATGGCGCCACCATGATTTTTTGGAACCTGCGCTCCAAGGCTCCGTCTTTCTCTATCGTCTTACGGAATTCGTCTATGGTGGTGGCACCTATGCACTGCATTTGACCTCGTGCCAATGCCGGTTTAAGCATGTTGGCGGCATCCATGCTACCTTGCGACCCGCCGGCACCTATGATGGTATGTATCTCGTCTATATATATAATAATGTCCGGATTGTTCTCCAATTCATGCAGCAAGTTACGTATACGTTCCTCGAATTGTCCCCTGAACTTTGTTCCTGCCACCATGGCAGCCATATCCAATGTGAGAACACGCTTGTTCCATAGTTGGCGTGCCACCTTGTGTTTTACGATTCTTTGCGCCAATCCTTCCACTATTGCGCTCTTGCCCACACCAGGTTCGCCTATCAAGATAGGGTTGTTCTTCTTCCTACGTGAAAGAATCTGTGCTACACGTTCCATCTCCTTGTCACGCCCTACCACGGGATCAAGCTCTCCTTTGCGGGCTTTGTCTGTCAGGTCCGTGCAAAAGTTGTCCAATACCGGAGTGCCGCTTGTCGTCTTCTTTTTAGTAAGGGTGGGGGCTTCCCGGGATTCGGAATCGCTCATTGCATATTCCTCGTTGGACGATTCGGAGTCTTCCTTGTCGTCATCGTTATCATAGCTATATCCGTCCTGTACTTCCCCGCATAGGTTCTCGCGGGTTAAACCGTGTTCTTTAAGCAACCGTTGTATGTTACTGCCGCGATCCTTTAGCATGGCTTTCAGCAAGTGCTCCGTGTCTACTTCGTCAGCATGCTGGGCACGTGCTTCCAACACGCTCAGGCGCATCAGCCGTGTGGCCTCATGGCTCAACTCCATATTATTCTTGTCGGGCACGATAGTCGCCTTATGTTCGCGTGCCACCTCTTCCAAATGCCTCTTCAGAGACAGCAAATCGGGTTGCACATGATACATCATGCGTGTGGCGTTGCTGACATTTTGTCTCAGTATTCCCAGCAGCAGATGCTCGGGTGACACATTGTCACACTCGGTTCGTTCCGCTTCTTCTTTGGAAAAGATGAATACTGATGTCATATCCTTTGAGAATTTGTTATCCATAATGCGTGTATGTTCGTGTTCTGCAGCAGTTTCATCCTTATGCGGATGTATGCTTCATATATCTTTATGCAAAGTTCGTGCCAAAAGAAGAGAAAACAGAAAATAATCTTTCTTTTCTTTGGCCATTTACTCTAATCTTTATACCTTTGCACTCGCAATAAAGGGCATGGGCGTTATGTTACGCGTCAGTTGATGCCGTTATTGGAAGATGGTTCGGTAGCTCAGTTGGATTAGAGCAGCAGCCTTCTAAGCTGCGGGTCAAGGGTTCGAGCCCCTTCCGAATCACGTTATGGAGGAGTGCTTGTGCAAGGCTCCTCTTTTTTGTTGGCCTTGCATATTGGTGTTTGCTGGAGGGAAGTCGGAAATCTGTGGCATTTGACCATACCCAGGCATTTTTGCTCTGCTCATTATGGCTCCAACGGCAGATGGAAAATTTACATAATCGCGTCTTCTCGTTGCCCCGTTTTTGACATTGGTATTGTCGCATCCTTGACAATAGTATTGTCGGAGGTGTGTCAATAGTATGATTGGGGATGTGTCCATAGTATTGTCGGGGTATGGGCAATATGGTGACGGAATAGCATCCTTGGCGAGATGCTATTTTGCTCTCGTATGCGGACATGTCAAGGTAAAAACATTGGCCTACCAAAAATAATTGCTACCTTTGCGCAGATAACCTTGTATAAACTATAACCTAAAACTACAGTATGAAGAAACTTTTACTTGCTATGATGTGTTTGTGCCTTCCAATGTTGGTGAATGCACAATTGCAGAAGGTTGCCGTGAAAAAGGCTACGGCTACCAGTGAACAAGGCGGCGAGGGTGCTGCCCTTGCCGTCGACGGAAATGCCAATACCATATGGCATTCCAGCTGGAGCAACACTCAGTTCCCCGTAACATTTACCATTGAGTTGGCAGAGGCAAGTCATGTGGATATGGTGCGATATGTTCCTCGCAATAGCGGAAGCAATGGTAATTGGAACCAAGTAAAGGTGGAGTATACATCGGGTTCCCTCGGTGTCAATTGGACTTCCGCCGGCTCTTACACGCTGAATGGCAGCGGTGATTCTTATGAATTTGAATTTGGAGACGATGGTATTACCGCCACCAAGATTCGGTTTGTCATTAACAGTGGCTATGGCGGTTTTGCTTCTGCTGCCGAAATAGAACCTTATGCTTATGACAATACCAAACAGGAGTCTTTCCAAAGGTATTTTTCCGACAATCTGTTCACGGAGCTGAAGGCCGATGTGACCTCTGCCGACGGCATAGAGGACGTTGATGTAAAGACCTTGGTCAGCAGCCTGCTTGCCTCTTCAGATGAGTATAAGAAATTCCGTGTGGCCGAGTATGAACCTTATCGCAATACCGCATCTTTGCAGAGCGAATTGAAAACCAGTGCCCAATACAATCAGTGGGAGAATCCGACCGGAGTGTACTTGAAGCCAGGTGATGTCTGTTATGTGGCAGTAGATGGCATCACTACCGAGAGTGTGGGACTGAAGCTGAAGAATTGGGGAAAGGACGAGAATGGCAGTAGTTACGGTTTGCGCAATGGCTTGAACATGATTACTGCGTCTACCGAAGGCAATGTCTTTGTAGATTACTACACCGACAACTACGAGACTGCACCGAATGTCAAGATACACTTCATAAACGCTCCCGTTCGTGGGTATTGGGATCAGGCTACAATGACCAACGATGATTGGAAGAAGATGCTGGCTACACTGCCTAACGACAGTTCCATAATTATCGTCCGTAGCGAGCATGCTCAATTGGCCTATCCTGTATGTTCATGGAAGGCCTATTGCCCGGATGACGTGGACTCGTTGATGACACTATACCAAAATGTGCAGTGGGCCGAGCGTGATATGATGGGGCTGGAGAAATATGGCCGTCAGACCAAGAACCGTCAGCTATTTTATGCTACCACGTACGGCTTCATGGCGGCTGGCGGAAATGGTGCCTACTGCAATATCGGGAGCCTGCGCGATGTGATGACGGCCGACAGCAAGACATTTGGCTTTTGGGGCGTAGGTCACGAATGGGGACACAATAATCAGATTACCGGTTTGAAGTGGAGCGGATGTGGTGAGACTACCAATAATATCTATGCTTCGTGGGCTGAGATTCTGTTCTCGAGTCATCCTTATAACTTGCGTTTGGAGGATGAAGTTAGCGGTATCAATGATTATAGTGGTATGCGCGGCGGACGTATGCAGACATATTTCGAGGAAGGATTGCGCAAGGGTGTGCAGTGGCAACTTCAAGACGGCCCCGACTATCATGGAACAGTCCCGGAGACCAAGACTGTGAGCAATTATGACTATGACGGTAATTACATAGGCAGTATCACTACAACGTCACGCAACTATGACCATTTTGTCAAGTTGTCTCCTTTCTGGCAGATGAACCTGTGGGGCACGTTGGCCGGCAGATGTCCGGATATTATCCCTATGGTAATAGAGAGTATTCGTCAGACCGATAACTATACGTCCATATATAATACCAATGGCAAGCAACAGATGAATTTCATGAAACTGGCCTGCGATAGTGCCCGTCTTGACCTTTTGCCATTCTTTGAGAAGGCCGGCATGTTGAAACCTATTGATGCTTACATAGAAGACTATGGCGCAGGTTGGAACAAAATCAGCCAGGATATGATTGATGAGCTTAGGGCGTATGTGGCTGCCCGAGGCTATTCTGCCGTTACTGATGAAATGAACTATATCACAGGCCATAACTATAAGATATATCGCGATAGGCTCAGGTTGGAAGTTCCGGCACAGCTTGGCACCGGTTGCACGTATGCCAATGGAAAAGTTACTGTACAACACTCTGTCGTGAAGAATGCCGTGGCTTTTGAGACCTATAACTCAAAGGATTCTCTTCTGCGTATTACCATGTATGGATTGGGCAGCAATGATGAACATTCGTTTACTCAAGTGTTATATCCTTCCGGAACAACTGATAGCGAGGCCGATGCGTCTGCTTATATCGTGGCTGTAGGTTATGACGGTACGCGCGAGAAGATATATGCACGGATGAACATAGTCAGGAGTCTTGATGCGAATGGATTTTACACCATCACCAGCGTAGGTAAGGGCAATGCGCTCGGTTGCGGTGCCGGTACTACCATGGCAAATGATGGCACCATAGCGTGGAATATGGAACGTGGCGCCAAAAATGCGGCCATGGAACAGATATGGAGGGTGGAGAAGTCCGGTGACGGCTATTATCTGTTCAATCCCCAAAGCGGCCTGTATCTTCCTGGTAAAGCCAATGAGGTAATCACGTCTCTGACTCCCAAGGCCACTTCCTCTACGTGGGAAATACAGTGTGTTGATGAGGATGGTGATGAATATACCTTCAAGTCAACATCTAACGGCCAGTACCTCAACGCTCATACCGCTACGAATACAGGATATTGGTCAAGTGGTTCTGGGGATGCCAATAGTCGTTGGGTTGTGGAGAAAGTAGAGTCTGTTACTATTTCCATTCCATCTTCCGGCTATTATGCAGTTTGCTATCCAATAGCTTTGGATTTGCCCGAAGGTGTAGACGCTTATACTATAAAAGAAATCGTAGAACGGGAATATGCCGGCACGGCCTATAATTATGCCGTTTTAGAGACGCTGGAGAGTGATTTTGTGCCTGCCGGCATGCCTGTAATCCTTCATGGCACGGTAGGACGATACGAATTTGCTTTCCGTACTGGTGGTAACGTCGAGACGGATGCGGATAATATCCTGCGTGGTACAACTATGAAACTCACCGGTATAACACGTTCTTCAGGCATGTTTGATGTATCTAAGTCCAACGATGCCGGTACCACTGCTACAATGAGAGTCAAAGCGGGCGTATCCGAGATACCGGCAAACCGTGCCTACATGCTTAAGGCAGATATTGGTGTGACCCAAGTATACCTGCAAACACGTGATGCGCTGTCCACCGATATTAAAAAATTGGAGAGTGAAGAGGTTGATGCTGTTCTCTATGATTTAAATGGTGCACGTGTGGCTAACCCTCAAAGAGGGCGCGTATACGTCACCTCTTCTGGCAATAAGTTATTGGTGATGTAGTAATAGGCATAGTGAAGTACTGTTGCTTCGATGCGATCTGCGATAGTCTGGATTCATTGTTATGGAGTTGGAATATGCCGCACGGGTGGCATATTCCAACTCCATTTTTATGACTATTGTCCGCAAATACAGTCTTGATGAGGTTGCGATGAAATTTTGCATCGGAAATTCATGTGTCATGGTACGTGATGCATACGGCATGCAAGTATAAGTGTAACTGCCAGGAGAGGAAAGGAAAAGAAAGGGGTGCAGGTGTATGGAAATAAATGTATCAAACATGTTGTTATGTCAACAATAATAGTTACCTTTGTATGGAAACCCCTTGTTATATAGTTTGATTTAATCATAATTTAGCCATGAGGAAACTATTATTCATCTGTGCTTGCATGTGTTTGCCTATGCTGTCGCATGCAGAGCTGAAGAAAGTAAATGTAAGTAAGGCAACGGCCTCAAGTGTGGAAAGTGACCATGGGGGCTATGAGGGTCCTGCCAAGTATGCCATAGACGGAGATCACAATACGTTTTGGAGTGCCAAATGGTCGGATTGCAACAATTTTCCGGTTACATTCACCATTGAGTTCGCCAGCCCGAGCCATGTTGACATTCTACGTTATGTCCCACGTACAGGTAATGCCAATGGCAATTGGAGCAAAGTGAAGGTGGAGTATGCAGTTGGTGTCATCGGCACCAAGTTCACGACTTTGGGGGAATATGACCTCAATGGCAGTGCCTCGCCTTATGAGTTCTCCATGGGAGATGGTGGCGTGGACAAGGTAAAACGGGTGAGATTCACCATCAACAGTGGTGCCAACGGTTATGCCACGGCTGCGGAGATTGAGGCTTTGGCCATAGACAATACAACTCAGGAACTGTGGCAGACATATTTCGCCGACCCGGTGTTTTCAGAACTGAAACCCGAGGTGACATCCTCGGAGGGCATAGAGGATGCCGTGTTGAAGACTCTGGTGGACAATCTCCTCGCCAATGCAGAAAGTTACAGTAAGTTTCGCGTTGCCGAGTATGAACCTTATCGTGATATTTATTCCTTGCAGAGTGAACTGAAAACAAGTGCCCCTTACAACCAATGGGAGAACCCGACTGGGATTTACTTGATGCCGGGTGACGAGTGTTATGTGGTTGTGAGTGGAATCACCACCGAGCGTGTTGGGCTGAAGATCAAGAACTGGGTAAGGAACGAGAATGGAAGTACTTACAGCCTGACCAATGGATTGAACAAGATAACTGCATCTACCGAAGGAAACATCTTTGTGGATTATTATACCGACAATTACAATACAGCTCCCAATGTGAAGGTGCACTTCGTCAATGCACCTGTACGTGGATATTGGGACCAAGCCACCATGACCAATGAGGATTGGAAGAAAATGCTGGAACCATTCAAGGCCAACGACAGTACCATACTAATTGTCCGCAGCGAACATGCACAGTTGGCTTATCCAGTATGTTCATGGAAACAGCATTGTCCGGAAAATGTGGATTCCGTGATGACACTCTACCAGCAGGTACAGTGGGCCGAGCGCAACATGATGGGGTTGGAAAAATATGGTCGCCAGGCCAAGAACCGCCAACTCTTCTTTGCCTCAACTTACGGTTTCATGGCAGCCGGAGGCAATGGTGCCTATTGCCATGTCAACTCTTTGCGCGACAACATGACTCCTGATGCCAAAGTGTTTGGTTTCTGGGGCATAGGTCACGAGTGGGGACATAATAACCAGATAGACGGTTTCAAGTGGAGCGGATGTGGCGAGACCACCAATAATATATACGCCTCCTGGGCCGAGATTCTGTTCAATCATAAGGATTGGTGCCGTATGGAGGACGAAGTGACCGGTTTGGATGACTATGCCTACACGAGAGGCGGTCGCATGCAAGCCTACTTTGAGGAAGGCCTGCGCAAGGGGAAACCATGGCAGTTGCAAGAAGGCCCCGATTACTATGGTACAAAACCAGATACCCCCAATGTGCCTAACTATGACTATGATGGTAACTATATAGGTGACGTCAATGCTCCGACCCGCAATTATGACCATTTCGTCAAACTTATTCCATTCTGGCAACTTAATTTGTGGGGCACTCTCGCCGAAAGGTGTCCTGATATCATACCTATGGTCATCGAGAGTATACGCAGGACAGAGAATTATACCCAGACATACAATACCAATGGAAAGTTGCAGATGAACTTTATGAAGCTGGTCTGCGATAGTGCGCAGCTTAATCTTTTGCCTTTCTTCGAGAAGGCCGGTATGCTTAAGCCTATTGATGCCTATATAGCGGATTATGGTTCAGGATGGAATAAAATCAGTCTGAAGATGATAAATGACCTCAAGGAATATGTGGCTGCCAAAGGTTATCCCGATGTCAACGAGGAAATCAACTATATCAATGCCCATAACTACAAGATTTATCGTGACAGGCTCCAACTGTCCGTACCAGAGGAAACGGGTGCCGGATGTACGTATTCCAATGGCAAGGTTACGGTTCTGCATTCTTACGTTAAGAATGCCGTGGCCTTTGAGACCTATAATGCTCAAGACTCTCTCATACGTATCACCATGCATGCTCTCAACAGCGATGATGCCCACACCTATACCCAGGTGCTCTATCCTGTCTCTTCCGAAGAATCCGATGCGGCGGCATATATAGTTGCAGTAGGATTCGACGGCATGCGCAAGAAAATCTATGAAAAGGCAAACCTGATCAAGGGGCTGAAGGTGGGCAGGTACTATACTGTCACCAATGTGGGCAGGGGTAATGCGCTTAGTTGCGGAGCCAACACGTCCATTGCACAGGACGGTATCATCACGTGGAATATGGCACGCGCAGCAAAGAGTGCTTCTATGGATCAGATATGGACCATAGAGAAAGATGCCGGCAACAGTTATGTTTTTAATCCTCAGAGTGGCCTGTATTTGCCTGGTAGAACCAATGAGGTAATAACGTCTTTGCAACCCAAAGACAAATCTTCTTCGTGGGAAATTGTCTGTGTTGACGAAACCGATGACGTGTATACTTTCAAATCCAACTATATCGGACAGTACCTGAACGCTCATTCGGCAACGACTACCGGATATTGGTCCGCCGGTGTGTCTGATCCTAATAGTTGCTGGAAGGTGGAGGAGGTAAATAGTCTGTCTGTCACCATACCTGCCTCCGGATACTATACAGCATGTTATCCCATGCCATTGGAGTTGCCGGATGATGTTCATGCGTATGCCGTTGGCGAGATAGCAACACGCCAATACGCAGACAAGATGTACACCTATGCGGTCATGGACCAGATTCATGAAACAGTCATTCCTGCAGGTATGCCTGTGATACTTGGTGCTACTGCCGGAATGTATCAGTTTGCCATATGTCCTGCAGCTGTGACTTCCATTGCCATGTCCAATGTGTTGAAGGGTACAACGATGAAGCTTACCGGCATAGTTCGTTCTTCTGCTATGATTGATGTTACCGCCTCTCAGGAAGCTGGCACTGATGTTATGATGAAGCCTGCGGTTTCACGGCAGGAAGTTCCCGTGAATCGTGCTTACATGCTGACAACGGACCTGGATGACATAACCAAGTTGTACTTGCAAACGCGCGAAAATTTGTCTACTGGTATTGATGGCGTACAAGGCGTGGATACGGAGACCGTGTTCTATGACATTGATGGTATGCCAGTGGCAAATCCTCAGAAAGGTCGTGTATATGTGACTTCTAACGGCAAGAAAGTATTGATAATGCAATAACCTTCGTTTATGCGGCTCCTTATCTTATATATAATGTATAGGTATGCTGATATTTGAACTGTATTGTCTTTGCTAAGTCGGATGAATGTCATCCCCGTTCGGGATATGTCATTATGATGAGAGGCATATGGATATTATTAACAATTATTTTTACAGTATGAAGCATTATTATGTGGAGGCAGTCATTCTTGCCGTAGGTTTAATGGTATTCGGGACGTTTGTCCAGAATGCGGTCAGTGGTTTTGCCAACCGTATCATTGAGCGTGAACGTGTTGTAACCGTCAAGGGTCTTTCAGAGCGAGAGGTTCCTGCCGACAAGGTTATATGGCCTTTGGTATACAAGGAGTTGGGCAATGATCCTGCTGTGATATATGATCACATTAAGAAGAAGAATGCCGAGGTGATTTCATTTCTCAAGGCACAGGGACTGTCAGATGGCGAGATTGCCGTTAATTCACCTCAGGTGACTGACCGTTTTGCCGACAGTTGGTCCCAGACCAATTTCACTAATCGCTATGTGGCCACCAGTATCATCACTGTCAGCAGCAGCAAGGTGGAACAGGTTCGCGGTATCATGCAGAAGCAAGCCGAGTTGATGAAGATGGGTATAGCCTTGGTATCGAGCGACTATGGCCTTGGTAGCGTCAAGTACGAGTTTACTGGTCTGAACGACATTAAGCCGGCCATGGTGGAAGAGGCTACAAAGAATGCGCGCATCACCGCTGAAAAGTTTGCCAAGGACTCCGAGAGCAAGTTGGGCAAGATACGCCGTGCCACACAAGGACAGTTCAGTATCAACAACAGGGACGAAAACACTCCTCATATCAAGAACATCCGTGTGGTGAGCACCATAGAGTATTATATCAGTGACTGATGTGTACTGACGGTCAAGCTTTCGGATGATTTGAATTACCATGCCGCAATTAAGGTTTTGCGCAGGCATGTGATTTAAATCACGAAAAAAGCAAGGCACGTTCTTTACCATTCCGAAAAAAAGTCATACCTTTGCATGCGATTAAAAGGGAAGTTCAGATGCTACGACCTAAGTTAAACGTGTGTAAGGCCCCCGCAGGTGAGGCGACAGTAGTATAAAAAGCCATTCTATCCGGTGATTGACCACCGGTTAGAGTGGCTTTCTTTTATACTGTAATACTATGCCGGGTATCTGAATCTGCTATATGATACACACAGACGAGACATAATAGCTCGAAAGAACACTAACATAACGAATATATAATGATGAAAAAGCAACTCAAGAAAGTTCTTGTATTGGGAAGTGGCGCACTTAAGATCGGTCAGGCCGGTGAGTTTGACTATAGTGGTTCACAGGCATTGAAGGCTCTTCGTGAAGAGGGCATACATTCTGTGCTTATCAACCCCAACGTAGCTACCATCCAGACCAGCGAGGGCATTGCCGACAAGGTATATTTCCAGCCAGTCAATGCACATTTCGTCACAGAGGTTATCAAGAAGGAACGTCCGGATGGTATCCTGTTGGCTTTCGGCGGACAGACTGCCTTGAATTGCGGTACAGAGTTGTATCTCAATGGAACTTTCAAGGAGTATGGCGTGGAGGTCTTGGGGACCAGCGTGGATGCCATAATGAATACCGAGGACCGCGACCTTTTCGTAAAGGAACTCGATAAGATCGACCTGAAGTCTCCCAAGAGCCGTGCTTGCGACAACATGGATGATGCTCTTGCCACGGCACGTAGTCTGGGTTATCCCGTTATGATTCGCAGTGCATATGCCTTGGGTGGTCTTGGCAGCGGTGTATGCAAGGACGAAGAGATGTTCAAGGAGATAGCCGAGAGTGCATTCACCTTTGCTCCTCAGGTGCTTGTTGAAGAGAGCCTTAAGGGCTGGAAGGAAATTGAATTCGAGGTCATTCGCGATGCCAACGACCGTTGCTTCACGGTGGCAGGCATGGAGAACTTCGATCCGCTGGGCATACATACCGGCGAGAGCATCGTAGTTGCTCCCATCTGCTCTTTGCGTGAAGACCAGATAGAAATGTTGCAGGATATTGCCGTGAAGTGCGTACGTCACCTCAATATCGTGGGCGAGTGCAATATCCAGTATGCTTTCAATGCCGAGACCAATGACTACCGTATCATAGAAATAAACGCTCGTCTGAGCCGTTCTTCCGCTTTGGCATCCAAGGCCACGGGTTATCCGCTCGCTTTCGTTGCCGCCAAGATTGCTTTGGGCTACACTCTCGACCAGATTGGCGAGATGGGCACTACCAACAGTGCGTATTCCGCACCTCAGTTGGATTACATCATTGCCAAGATACCACGTTGGGATTTGACCAAGTTCTCTGGAGTTAGCCGTAAGATAGGTTCCAGCATGAAGTCCGTGGGTGAAATCATGAGCATTGGACGTTCCTTGGAAGAAATCATGCAGAAAGGTCTTCGTATGATAGGGCAGGGCATGCACGGTTTTGTTTGTAACGACCATCTCCATTTCGATGACTTGGACGAGGAATTGTCAAATCCGACAGATCTTCGTGTCTTTGCCATAGCACAGGCTTTGGAGGAAGGCTATACCCTTGAACGCTTGGAAGAGCTTACCAAGATAGATGTCTGGTTCCTTGTTCGCTTGAAGAACATCGTAGATATGAAGCATGCTCTTCAGCAGTACGATGGCGTAGAGGCTGTCCCTGCCGATGTTTTGCGCAATGCCAAGGCCATTGGCTTCAGTGATTTCCAGATTGCCCGTTGTGTCTTCAAGCATGTTGAAGGCAATATGGAACGCCAGAACCTTATGGTTCGCGACTGCCGCAAGAAGTTGGGCATCCTGCCTGCTGTCAAGCGCATACCCACTGTGGCCAGCGAACATCCCGACCTTACCAACTATCTTTACATGACTTATGCAGTGGAGGGGTATGATGTAAACTACTATAAGAACTCCAAGAGTGTAATTGTGCTTGGTTCAGGTGCATACCGTATCGGTTCCAGCGTGGAATTTGACTGGTGCTCTGTAAACGCCATACAGACTGCACGTAAGTTGGGTTACAAGAGCATAATGATTAATTACAATCCCGAGACCGTATCCACGGACTACGACATGTGCGACCGTCTCTATTTCGATGAGCTGAGTTTCGAACGCGTCATGGATGTCATAGATCTTGAAAGTCCCAGCGGTGTAATCGTGAGTGTCGGCGGACAGATACCCAACAACTTGGCCATGAAACTTTTCCGTCAGGCTGTACCGGTCCTTGGTACAAATCCAGTAAGTATCGACCGTGCCGAAAACCGTGGCAAGTTCAGTGCCATGCTTGACCAGTTGGGCATAGACCAGCCTCGCTGGAGTGCTCTAACCAGCATGGACGATGTCAAGAAATTCATAAACGAGGTAGGCTATCCTGTTCTCGTGCGTCCCTCATATGTCCTTTCCGGAGCGGCAATGAACGTATGTCATGATGATGACGAGTTGGAACGGTTCCTTGCTGCTGCCAGCGAAGTCAGCAAGGAGTATCCCGTGGTCATTTCCCAATTCATGACCGAGACCAATGAGATTGAGTTCGATGGTGTGGCTCAGAATGGCGAGATAGTGGAGTATGCCATCTCCGAACATGTGGAGTATGCCGGTGTACACAGCGGTGACGCTACCATGTGCTTCCCGGCACAGCAGATTTCCTTTGCCACCACGCGCCAGATCAAGCGTATCTCCCGCGCTATAGCCAAGGAGCTGAACATTTCTGGTCCCTTCAACATCCAGTACTTGGCCAAGGGGCGTGACGTGAAGGTCATTGAGTGCAACCTTCGTGCCAGCCGCTCCTTCCCATTTGTCAGCAAGGTGCTCAAGCGCAATTTCATCGAGACTGCCACGCGCATCATGCTGGACGCTCCCTATCGCAAGCCGGACAGCAGCGTCTTCGACATAGACCGCATTGGCGTGAAGGCCAGCCAGTTCTCCTTCAACCGCCTGTCTCCGGCCGACCCCATCCTTGGTGTGGACATGAGTTCTACGGGCGAGGTGGGTTGCATAGGCGACAGCTATGAGGAGGCATTGCTCAATGCCATGATTTCCACGGGTTACAAGATTCCGTCCAAGGACAAGGGTGTCATGCTCTCCAGCGGCAGTACGCGCGAGAAGGCTTCCCTGCTGGATGCTGCCCAGGCTCTGTGCAAGGCCGGCTACACCATCTATGCCACCGAGGGCACGGCTCGCTTCCTGAACGAGAACCATGCCACTGCCATTCCTGTGTGCCGTCCTGACGAGGCAGAGGAGGGCAAGCTCAATGTCATGGACATGATAGCCCAGCACCGTTTCGACCTCATCGTCAACGTGCCCAAGGACCACACCAAGCGCGAGAAGACCAACGGCTACCGCATACGTCGTGGTGCCATAGACCACAACATTCCCTTGATTACCAACGCCCGTCTGGCCAGTGCTTTCATAGAGGCATTCTGCCGTCTCCCGCAGGAGGATATACAAATCAAGGCTTGGCAGGAGTATGAGTAACCATTTGCCTTGGCTGCCGTTTGACGGTAAACGATAACAGAAGCGATAGTCCCGGGACACCTCTCGGGACTATTGCTCTTTTATACATCAGCTATGACACATATATGGCGTTCATCCATTATGACATGGCTTAATCATCAGGTGTGTGATACGCACGTCATCCATTACGAGATGCGTATCTCGTAATGTTCCATTTGTACATGTAGTCGCGTACCATTAAAGTAAACTATCATATAAATAATGTCATTTTTTATGCAACAGCCGTTTAAACGTCTTGAGTCTTTGGACATACTTCGAGGTCTGGATCTCTTCCTTCTCGTATTCTTCCAACCAGTACTTATGCAGGTATGTCGCCACAGCGATGCTCCATGGATGAAAACCCTTGGAAGCTGGTTCTCGCATGCAGACTGGGAAGGCCTGCATCTGTGGGATATGGTCATGCCACTGTTCCTCTTCATGGCCGGAGCATCCATGCCATTTGCTTTCTCCAAATACCGGACTTCCACAGACAAGGGACCAATATACAGGAAGATATTGAAGCGTTTTGTCATCCTTTTTGTACTCGGTATGGTGGTACAGGGCAACCTTCTCGGGTTCGACCTCAGGTATCTGCGATTATACAGCAATACGCTCCAGGCAATAGCCTCAGGCTATCTTATTGCTTCCATGCTGATGCTTCACCTTGGTATCCGCGCCCAAGTGCTGGCCGTCTGTCTGCTGATGTTTGTTTACTGGGTGCCCATGCACTTATGCGGCGACTATACGTCCGGTGGCAACTTTGCCGAGATGGTGGATCGTGCCGTCCTTGGCCGTTGGCGTGACGGAGTATGGTGGGACGAACAAGGACAATGGCATTTCTCTCCATGGTATACCTACACATGGGTGTGGAGCAGCCTCACCTTTGGCGCTACTGTCATGTTGGGTGCTTTGGCCGGGCATGTGATAAAGACGGGAGCAGAACGCGGCAACGTAACGACTTTGCGGCTGTTCGCCACGGCGGGGTTCCTGTTGCTTGCGGGCTATGTCCATGGCATGCATACTCCGGTGAACAAGCATCTGTGGACCACCAGCATGGTATTGATTTCTGGTGGATGGTGCTGGGCACTGATGGCCTTGTTCTATTGGATCGTGGATGTGCGTGGCTGGAACAGAGGCCTTGCATGGCTCAATGTATATGGCACCAATTCCATAGTGGCATATATGCTTGGCGAGGTAGTGAACTTCCGCAGCATAGTTCAGTCTTTCGCTTATGGCTTGCAGCCGTACATGGGGGAATGGTATGATGTTTGCCTCGCATTTGGCAACTACCTCGTCATATTCCTCATCCTGTGTTACATGCACAAGGCACGCATATTTGTCAAGATATAATTTATTTATGGCGAATAGTCTTTGTCTGCTTCAAAAAACATCGGCAACCGTCTGTCCTCGTTAAAGGGCTGCGGTTGCCGATGCGGCATATATTTATCAACTAAACCTTCTTACTTGTTTTTCTTGGCAGGAACCAGTACAAAGTCCGTGGCCGACACCCACTCGCATTCCGTCTTCTCTTTGGTAAATGCCGTGTCTGTGCTTATGCCGTATGCCACTATGCCGTCGCTTCCTACATTGATATTCTTGATGCTTACCACCGACCATCCGAAGCCTTGGCTGTCGTTTGCCGATGCTATCTTCAGTTTGATGGAATCTGGCCAAAACTTCTGGTATGCCTCTTGCATCATTGGTATGGTGGCGTTGCCGCAGGCCCATTTCCACAGGTTGCCATGCTCGTTGCCCTCGGCTGGGATAGCTTGCAATATCTGTATGCCACGCGATTTGGCATAGACAAAGGCTCCCTCGTCTTCGGCTCTCACCAAGGCATACAGGTCGTAGAATCCGGGCTTGACCGTATCTGCCTTCTCGGCTGTGAACATCACTGTGTAGGGGTAGTTGCTGGCGTCCAGATAGCGTTTCTCTCCATCGCCGGTTGGATAGTCTCCGGACCATGTGCAGCGGATGGTATTGTTGGTTATGACGGAGAATCCGGTTTCGTTCAGGTACGGGACGTCCAGATGCGGCTGTGGCTTGGGCTTGCGGGACGAGGCGGTTACAAAGGAATGGTCACGCTCCTCGTTCAACGAGTATATCCTGCTTATACTGCGTGAAATAGAGTACACGGCCCATGCAAGGCACAGCACTGCGGCTATCAGTAATGTCATCTTTACCCATATACGCATGGGCTGACGTGAGCCGAACAGCCAGCGGACGAGTACTATCAGTATAATTACCAAGACTATCAGTGTGCATCCTAACCCAGATAGCATCATTGCCCCTGTTGATTCCATGATAGTGCGGACAAAAGCCATTTCACCGTCCAGTACAATTTTTGTGAATCCTGCGAAGACACCAAGCAAGCCTATGGTGCCTGCACCGAAGAATATTATGATAAAGAACAATGGTGGTAGTAGAAGCAGGCCTAACAGAACCTTCAGACAGCCTGAACCGTTGTTCTGCCTGCTACCGCTGATGCGATTCTCCTGATTGGTGTGGTCTTGCAATATCTGTTGGTTGATGCTGTCCGGTGTCGGCTGCACGCCTTTCATGCGCAGTTTGTCCTCCGGTGTGCGGGCCAGGGGAATTATCAGCCACAATATAAGGTATGCTAACAAGCCGATGCCTTTGAACAGTAGCAGCAGAATTAACAGCAGGCGCCATATTATCGGGTCGCCAAAACCGATGTAGTAGGACATGCCCGAGCAGACACCGCCTATTATCATATTGTCCGGGTCACGATAGAGGTTGCGGTTCTTGAAGTGATGCCTGATTTTCTGCCACAAGGTAGCTGTAGTGGCATCGTAAGAGTCGTTGTCCTGCGTTTGTGTTCCGTACTCGTCTCCGGCATCCTCTTCGCTATCCACCCCGGCAATCTCTTTAGCGTTGCCTATGGTTCCGATAATTTTCTTTATGATGTCCTGGTTTACGGCCTCCATGCCATGTTCCTTTTTCTCCCATAGCAGTTCCGCTACACGGTGTTCTATGTCATTGGCTATCTCCTCACCACCGTCCTTGTGCCCGAAGTATCTTTTCATGCTTTGCAGGTAATTCTCCAGCAACTGGTACGCGTCCTCGTCTATATTGTACAGCGTGCCAAACAGATTTATTGTGATGTTCTTTTTCATACGTCCTTATGTGTTAGTGTGTGTAATTCTAATTGTATATGCTGCGCTGTAACACCTTGGTATGTCATTGGTTGTTCAGCATGTTCACTGTGTTGTTCAACTCGTTCCAGCTTTTGTTCAGTTGCGTCAGGGCATCCTCTCCGTCCATGGTCAGCGAATAGTACTTGCGTGGAGGCCCTTGTGTGCTTTCCTGCCATTCGTATTTCAGTATCCCTTCCTTTAGCAGCCTGTTCAGCAGGGGATACAATGTGCCTTCCACTATGATCATATCCGCGCTTTTCAGCTGCGATATGATGTCGTTGGCATAACAGGGCCTGTGCCTTAGCAGAAGCATGATGCAGTACTCCAGCATGCCCTTGCGCATTTGCGCTTTAGTGTTCTCTACGTTCATAGTTCTCTCGGTTTGTGGGTTTCACGACGCAAAGGTATGTATAACAATGGTACCATGCATAACAAGGTATTATATTTAACATTGATTTAACACTTCGTCGCGTCAGCAGGTTCGTCGGGACATCCCCATTGTCATCCATGGAGGTGTAGCCTCATGGTGTCAGGCCGAGAGCAGCGAAGTCATTCAACGGATATGCACATGTAGGGACTTTTCAATACCGATTCGGGTTGAACGTGTTACTGTGCACGAGTGTTCGGCATTTCGCTCCATGCTATGGACGTGACCTTGACCATGGTATTGTCGGCCCCCGGACTATAGTATTGTCGTTCCCCCGACAATACTATGGTCATGAGCTGCCTTCATTGGGGACTTTTGCTGGTGTAAGAATCTGTAGATATCAATGACAAGGTGTGCGAGAAACTTCTTGCTGGGATTATCTTGGTTAATCCCCAATCGCTCATTAGCGTATCAATTTGTACAAATCAGCTGATTTGTACTGCCAATTCATCCTTTCGGGGATAAAAGTTGGGGGGAGCGCAAGGTTCCCCCCCCCACTATATGGTCTCTCCATCAAGGTAGTCGGATTTATAGGTGCAACTCCGACACCACCTCGCCGTCAAACAGGTTCACAACTCGTCCTGCATACTCGGCATCGTGTTGCGAGTGAGTGACCATGACGATGGTGGCACCGTCGTCGTGCATGTCGTGCAGCAGTTCCATCACTTCGCGTCCGTGTTTGGAATCAAGGTTGCCAGTAGGCTCGTCGGCCAGGATGATTTGCGGACGCGACACCACGGCACGTGCCATGGCCACACGCTGCTGCTGCCCGCCGGAGAGTTGGGCCGGGAAATGCTGTGCGCGGTGCGCCATGCCCATGCGTTCCAGCACCTGCTGCACCCTGTCGCGGCGTTCCTTGGCTGGGCACCTGATGTAGAGCAGTGGCAGTTCCACGTTTTCATAGACACTTAGCTCATCTATCAGGTTGAAGCTTTGGAACACGAAGCCCAGTTTTCCCTTGCGCAGATTCGTGCGCTCGTCCTCTGTCAGTCGGCTTACGTCCTTGCCCTCCAGCAGGTAGGTGCCTCCCGAGGGCGCATCCAGCATCCCCATGATGTTCAGCAGCCTGGTGATGATTCCGCTGGCAATGAGCAGGCGCAGGTAGTAACTGCCCATCATGTGCATGATGTCGCGCGAACGTGCACCGTGTATCTTGCGCAGGGCTATCTCCTTCTGCCTGCCGCGGCATTCCTGTGAGATGGCGGAATACACACCGGCTATGATGCACAGGATGGAAATGAGCACTGGCAGGAAGCATATGCTGCGAAGCATGTCCATCAGATGGCGTTCGGCAAACCATTTTTCATATACGTTTTGTACAGCGGGGCGGTTTCTGTTGCCGGGGTCTGCTTCCTGTAGCATGGCCTGTACCTTCTTTTCCACCCTGCCGTACTGCCATCCGTTGGAGAAGATGAAATAATTGTCATATACGCTCAAGGCGTCATGATTGCGCTCTTGGTGGAAGCCGTCCTGCTGTGAGTCATTGTCTATCAGCCAATAGGATGGGGTGGGTTGCCATATGACCGTCTTCTGGTATCCTCTCGGGCACGGGGCATAGCCCAGCAGGGCATAGGTCTGCTGACCGTGCAATGTGCGCGTCGGTGCATCGGTGATGGCCGGCAGGTGCCATTTCGTGCGCAGCCGTTCGGCATCCTCGTTGCGGGCATATATGGCAGTGGCGAAGTTCCATTGTATGTTGTCGCGGTAAGGAGTTGGGCTGATGCTTAATCCCAGCATGTCCACCAGTTCCTCGTCGCTGGCCATCATGCTGTATTGGAATATCGTTTGGCCGCTTGTGTCCCGGGGATGTACTGTGTCGTGGTGTAGTATCAGTGCTGTGTCCGGTTCTGTGGTCTCATGCAAGCCGTACCTTACCCTGCTGGTGTGCACTATTCCCTGGATGTCATGCAGGCTGTCGGCGAAACCGGGTATCAGGTGTTCTGCCATCTGCTTGTTGATTGTCATCGCATGGCGGTAAGGGGCATAGTTGGGAGCACCACCGGCATTGGGCGTCATGACATAGTACCAGTTGTCATCATTGACGGATAATCCCCGGTATCCCCACAGCGTGACTGCGAAAAGCACCATGCTGGTGACGAACTGCATGCACAGCATCAGGCTCTGCCCCTTGGTGCGAGGATGACCGCTGCGCCCCACTCGTGTGGACACCTGTTCGTGCAATTGCCTGCGTACCATCCACGCGGCCATGCACAACGTCACTGCCATTGTTCCCAGCAGTACGCACCATTGGATGCAGTGGAATTGCCGCAACTCGTGTGAGAAGGAGAGGTTCAGCTGCAGGGTCGTTGTGAAAGGTTGCAGGATGTAGGGAGTAAGCAGGGCGGTGAAGAGATTGGCGGCCAAGGCAGTGAACACGAACGCCACCACGGTCTCCGTGGCCAACAGCATGAACAATTGCCATGGGCGTGCTCCAAGGGTGCGGCGCAGGGCTATCTCGCGTGAGCGGAGGGCAAACAACTGTGTCTGCATCTTAAGGTATCCGCTTACGCCCACTACCAATACGCTGCCACCAATCAGCACCACGATGGCATAGAGCGCAATGACTAAGATGATGTCCGTGTCGACAGGTCTGTAGGCCGTCTTGTATGGTATGAACTTGTGGCCGGGAAAGACGTTGCCCAGTTCCCTAACCAGGGCATCGGCATCGTAGCCGTTGTTTGCCTCCACGTTCAGTATATTGTAGGACCTGCCTGGAGAGGACAATCCATGTGACGTTATGGGAATGCGGCTGATGTAGAAGATGCTCCCCCCGTATTCCGATGTGGCGATGGTGGCGGGCACCACATCGCGTATGGTGCGTACGCCACCGTCGATTTCGCAGAGTATGCGGAAGCCGCGAGGATCTGTTCCTTTGCCGTACACCTTGTCGCGGATGTCATCGCTGATGATCACGTCGCCCTCGTCCAGTTCGGGTATTGGCTCTCCGGTGATGGCAGAGTGCATTTTGTAGCGTAGGAACATGCGTGGGGGCACATTGTTGAAGCTGCATAAACATGTCTTTGGCAGTGCAACAGAATAGGCAAAGCAAGCAAAAGCGAACAGGTGAAGATAAAACGTAAGTCGTTTGAAATGAGCATAGTTTCAGTATTTTGCCAAGTTGAGAAAATGCAGAATAGAATGGAATATTGAGGTTGTTCAGTTACCAAACCGTTAGCCGTCCGGTTACCGAATCGGAGATAGGTAACGGTCGGCAACGAAAAGAAGTTCTCGCCGTTTTGTTTTCACTCATACACAGTATTTTGCGTATCAAAGAACGCTTATATGGCAAGTAAATTTGCAATCAAAATATAAGCGTATGAAAGTAGAAAAATTCAAGGTGCTGCTCTACCTTAAAAAGAGTGGATTGGATAAGGCGGGCAAGGCTCCCATCATGGGACGCATCACCGTGAACCGGACAATGGCGCAGTTTGGATGCAAGCTGTCATGCACTCCCGAACTTTGGAATCCCCGTGAAAGCCGTCTGAACGGCAAAAGCAAAGAGGCGCTGGAAACCAATGCGAAGATTGAGAAGTTGCTGTTAGCGGTAAACACCGCTTTCGACAACCTTGTGAGCCGTAAGGTTGATTTCGATGCCACCGATGTGAAAGACATCTTTCAAGGCAGCATGGAAACACAGATGACACTCATGGAAATGACGGATGTTGTCTGTGACGACATCAAGTTGCGTATCGGCATAGACCGTGCGAAAGGCACATATCCCGGCTATCACTATATGCGTCTGACACTCGGGGAGTTCATCGAACACCGGTACAAGGTCAAGGATCTGGCTTTCGGACAGCTGACGGAACAGTTCATACATGACTATCAGGCTTTCGCAACGGAAGAGAAAGGGTATGCGATTGATACTGTCCGCCATCATCTTGCCATCCTAAAGAAGATATGCCGTCTGGCTTATAAGGAAGGCTATGCCGACAGAATCCATTTCCAGCATTTCACCCTGCCGAAGAAGACGGAAACGACTCCACGGGCTTTGAGTCTTGAATCGTTTGAGAGAATCCGTAACGTGGAAATACCTGCTTACCGCAAATCCCATATGTTGGCAAGGGATATGTTTCTCTTCGGGTGTTATACCGGGGTCTGCTATGCGGATGTTGTCTCGATTACTCATGAGAACCTATATACGGATGATGATGGGGCTTTGTGGTTGAAATATCGAAGAAAGAAAAACGAACTTCGAGCCAGTGTGAAACTGTTGCCCGAAGCGATTGCACTGATTGAGAAGTATCACAGTGATGACAGGGATACCCTGTTCCCTCTGTTGCATTGGTCAAATCTCAGAAGGCACATGAAAGCATTGGCGGCATTGGCGGGCATCAAGGATAACTTGTGCTATCATCAGGCGAGGCACAGTTTCGCCTCGCTGATAACGCTCGAAGCAGGCGTGCCGATTGAAACCATCAGCAGGATGCTGGGACATTCCGATATTTCCACCACCCAAGTATATGCCCGTGTCATCCCGAAGAAACTTTTCGAGGATATGGACAAGTTCATCGAAGCCACTAAAGATTTCAAACTGACCCTTTAATACAGAAAACGATATGCGAAGTACATTTTCACTGTTACCCTACATCAACCGCAGCAAGGTAAAGGCAGACGGTACAACCGCCGTTCTCTGCCGTATAACCATTGATGGTAAGCAGACAGCCATAAGCACAGGTATCTATTGCCGTCCGGAGGACTGGAACGGCAGGAAGAACGAGATAAAGACCGTAAGGGAGAACAACCGCTTACGGGAATATCTGCGTATGACGGAAGATGCCTACACCGAGATACTGAAATCGCAAGGTGTGGTCAGTGCGGAGATTCTGAAAAATTACCTTGCCGGGCAAAACCTTCATCCCGTTACCCTTCTTCAAATGGGAGAATGGGAACGTGAGCGGTTGAGGAAGCATTCCGAAGAGATAGATTCAATATCTTCCTACCGTCATTCAATGTATTATCAGAAGTACCTGACGGATTACCTCGCGTCTTCCGGGAAGAAGGATATTGCCCTTGAAGAAGTGACGGAGGATTTCGGCAAGTCCTACAAAGCCTATCTGAAGAAGTGCAAAAATTTCGGAGCTCCCCAAACCAATAAATGTATGTGCTGGCTGAACCGCCTGCTGTATCTTGCCGTGGATAAGGATATTATCCGGGTGAATCCTTGTGAGGATGTAGAGTATGAGCCAAAATTGGAAGCAAGGCACAAGTACATCAGCCGCGAGGAGTTCAAGAAAATACTTTCCACCCCGATGTATGACAAGCGTATGGAGCTGGCAAGGCGGGCTTTTATCTTTTCGACCCTGACCGGACTGTCGTATGTGGATATAATGCTTTTGCATCCGCACCATATCGGGACGAATGCGGAGGGCAGACGCTACATCCGCATCAACCGCAAGAAGACAAAGGTGGAGGCTTTCATTCCCTTGCACCCCATAGCGGAACAGATATTGTCACTGTATAACACGACCGATGACGAGAAGCCTGTGTTTCCTCTTCCCAACCGTGATGCCCTGTGGTTCGATATTCACGAAATGGGCGTTATCATAGGTAGGGAGGATAATTTGAACTATCATCAAAGTCGGCACAGCTTCGGCACGTTCCTGATTTCAGCGGACATTCCTATTGAGAGTATCGCCAAGATGATGGGGCATTCCAACATCAGGACGACTCAGGGATATGCACGGATAACTGACGATAAAATCTCCAAGGACATGGACAAGCTGATGGAGCGCAGGAAAATGGAATCTACTGACGAAAAGAAAAGTAGTAGATAAACAATGTCAAATATGTGTATTATGGAAAGAGGAATAATAACAATCAGTGCAACGGGTGCAGTCACAATACCGCCCGCACCCGTATGGATGACAAAGTTTGAGATTGCCGACCTGATAGGTGTATTCTCGTGTGACATTCGCAAGGTAATCCATGCCATCTACAAGAACAAGGAACTGAGCGAGGCAGAAACGATGAAGTATATCAAACGACCTGACGGCATCAGCCATGATGTTTACAGCCTTGAAATGGTTATAGCCGTTGCATTCAGGATATGCAGTAAGGAGAGTTTGGCATTTAGACAATTTGTGATAGGGAAAGTGTGTGCAGAAAAGCAAAAGGCACAAGCGATGATGTTCGTTTCCTGTGGCAAGGGTAGCAACCAATGGTATTGTTGAACTTCATCCCGTCAGTCACCCGTTCCCGATGCACGGATGCAAAGGTAGTGCATGGCTTTGATGACAGCCGCAAGGTCAGGCGGCAGAGCCATTCCGTGGACAATCTTCCTCTTTCAGAGCGTATTCTCCACGAAAACCTTGCCGCTGCCTGCCATGCACTGAAAAGGCATCCGGCAACGGAAACAAGCGACTGACGGGAAATCAGAAGAAATAAAGGAACGGCTTACAGACGAAGCGGGATTCTGATGCTTCATCCGTAAGCCGTTCCTTTTTCTTTTTGTTGGTTGGACTATTGCTGCCGCAAATTGTGGGCAGACGGCAAACTTCGCTCCTTCAAGAAAATCAGGTTGCCGTCATTCGGTACGCGGAGCGGTAACCGTCAGCAAGCATCCTTTCGATGTCGGATTCACGGTAGAGGATTTTGCCACCCAACTGGATGTAGGGTATCCGCCCCTCGTTGCGGTAGTCCTGAAGCGTCCGGCGGCTCACTTTCAAACGTGCCGACACTTCCTTGTCGGTGAAGAACCGTTCTCCGCCCAATGTCGGGCGATACTTGGCGGTCATGTGCTCGAAGCTGTCCAACAGACGGTCGAGGCTTCCCATGAAGTGGACAATACACTCATTGTCTTTAGTCATCAGTTCATTCATGTTTCTCTTCGGATTTAGTGGGAATTACAATTATACTTTATTCATTGCATCATATTCATATCGTCCTGCCTTTGAACTTCGCTTCTTTCCGCCTGTCCTCCACAACGGAGACGATACGCTGTACATCTTCCGGGCGGTAATACGTCTTGTGGTTTATCTGCGAGTAAGCCAGTGTGCCGTTGTCGCGCAGGGTCTGTAACGTGCGCGGGCTGATGTTAAGCATCCGGCACACGTCCTGATTGTCCATCCACTTGCTCATTCTCTTTTCTTCATGCCGCTGGCAGAGGGCATCCATGCGGCGGACGAAGCGGTCGAACTTGGCGACCATCTCCTCAAAGGTCTTTTTTTCGATAGATACGATTTCCATATACATTATTCTTTTGCTGTTATTTCTCTTTTGGCTGCAAAGAAAAGGGCAAAATCCTATAAAACAATGGCTTTTTCAGAACTGGCAGCATGTGGCATCGGTTGGTAGCGGTTGTCCGGGGTACAACTACCGCCTTAAATTCGGGATTCAGGATGATAGCGGGAGGGAAAATAAGGGCTTAATTCAACTTTGCCTGTAATTAAAGCCTTTGTCACTTCTGCTATTCATATCCGGCAAATCATTGAAGTTCGCACCATTGTTCATACCGAACAAAAGCAAATTCGCACAAAATTGCCTAAGAGAATCCGAATGCTTGACAGGCTGGATTATAGCCACTTACTTTGCTTGCGATAATCGGTCGAGGTGCTTGCCAAGACCACAGTCTATAACTTAATCAATATGTCTTTACAATGAAAAGAGAACCGAACATCAGTGAGCAGGAAGCTCGTGAAATCGTGGAAAAGATGGGGCGCAGGGAATCCTACGACCCCAAGTTTATGGATGACTTCTACCGAAGCATCGGTTTGGAACCGGATAAGCCGGAACAACCCGGCAAGACCGTTACGGAAGAAGCCCCATCTGGTAGCACACAGGAGGAAACGGCAGTGCCTCGGAAACGCATCAGCGGCAAGCAGCGCAGGCTGTCGCTGGAGGAGTACCGCACCACTTATCTCCAAGTCCCGAAGATTGTCAACCGCAAGCCCGTGTTCGTCAGTGAGACGGTGCGTGACGAACTGGACAGGATTGTCCGCAACCTCGGAGGAAAGGGCATGAGCGCATCAGGACTGATTGAAAACCTTGTACGCCTACACCTCGACACTTACCGGGATGACATCGAGCAGTGGCGCAAACTCTGACGGAATTTCGGAAAGTCGGTCAGGCCGGTGAATACACTTCATCGGCTTAACCGATACCACCAGAGATTTATTATACTCGAAAACCAATCCGACAGGCGGAGGATTCTTGTGTCCTCAAAGACACAGCAAGATATATTTTTAGTTACCCGAATAATTCTAAGTAACTGAAAATCCTTGCACCGCCGTGGGCAGAATTATCCTCCGCAGTCGGATAATTTCGATGTTTTTTAATCGGAGATTAGACAAAGGATGAACCGTTAAATTGAAATGATAAGCAGCATGAACAAGAAAAGCAAGTACGGGAGGAATCCCAAGTTGAACCCGAAGACGCACTGCGTGATGGTGCGCTTCGACGATGTGGAATGGAACAGATTCCTGACAATGTACGAGGAATCACATGTGTACGCGAAAGCCGTCTTTCTCAAGGCGCATTTCTTCGGGCAGAAGTTCAAGGTGCTGAAGGTGGACAAGACGATGCTGGACTACAATACCAGGCTGTCGGACTTTCACGCCCAGTTCCGCGCCATCGGCACGAACTACAACCAAGTGGTGAAGGAATTGCGTTGCCACTTCTCGGAGAAGAAGGCGATGACGCTTCTCTACAAGTTAGAGAAATGTACCATCGACCTTGTGAAGCTGAGCAGGGAGATTGTGGAACTTTCAAGGGAGATGCAAGCCAAGTGGGAACAAAAGGCAGAATAGCGTTCCGTTTCTAACCCTTTAATTTTGGATGCGGATAGTGCAAAAACCGAACAGATAAAACTGTTGCCATAAATCATAAAGGTACATAATAACAATAGCGACCATCAAGGGACAGTCGCTATTGTTATGCCTGTTTACTATCTCGGAAGCTGTCAATTCCTTATGGATATTGATTCCGACCATTTGCATATTCAATAATCAACTTGCTTTCAAGTGATATTCATTCGGCGTTATCCCGACAACTTTCTTGAATATGCGGCTCAGATGATGCGGATAGTTGAAGCCAAGGTCGTATGCAATCTCACTGATTGTCTTGTCTGTTCCTGTCAGCAGCTCTTTTATCCGCCCGATTACCGCAAGCTGGATGTATTCCTGTGCGGTCTTGCCTGTCTCCTTTTTGATGAGGTCTCCGAAATAGTTGGGAGAAAGGCATATCTTGTCCGCGCAATACTGGACGGTGGGCAGACCTTCGAGCTTGGGTTTGTCCGAGTTCAGGTAATCATGCAGGAGTTCCTCAAAACGGTCGAGTACGCTGCGGTTGCTCACCTCGCGCGTGACGAACTGACGCTCATATAACCGTGCGCAATGGTTAAGCATGGTCTCGATGTTCGATGCCACAATCTGCTTGGTGTGTTTGTCTATGTCGTGTTCCAGTTCCTCTCTGATTTCACGAAAGCAATTAATGATGATGGTTTTCTCACGCTCGGACATGTGCAGTGCTTCGTCGCAGGTGTACGAGAAGAACGAATAATCTTTCATCCTGCGTGCAAGAGGCGTACCGTAGAGCAAATCGGGATGAAACATCAGTACCCAACCTTTGGGATTCAGTGTTTCGCCACCGTCATCCACACCCGCAATCTGTCCGGGAGCAATGAAGAGCATCGTTCCCTCCTGATAATCATATCTGCTACGGCCGTAAAGCACGGTGCCGCATTCCAGTTCTTTGAAAAAGACGCAGTAGAAACCGAAATTCTTACGGAAATGCCGAATTGATTCCAGTGATGACAGGTCTGTGACGCTCACCAACGGGTGCAGTGTTTCCGCCCCCAACAGGCGGTTGTAGTCCTGTACATTATCCAGCTTTATTATACTATCCATGTCTGTATTGTCTATACCGTTATGTTTATGTCTGCAAAAGTAATTATAAAAAGCGACATTCCGACAATCCCGAATCCCCAATCAGTGATAATGGTTGTCCAAACCGTAATTTGTGTTATGTCGCTGACTGACAATTTAATGATTCCGTAATATCGGTTATCGCATCCGTAATTTGTGTGCGCCCTTTTTGATGGGAACCGGCTAATTTTGCAATCGAAACTAAAACGAAGAAAGGTATGAACAAGAAAATGATCTTAACAGCAGCTTTGGCTATCGGCACTACTGGCGCGTCATTCGCCCAGCAAGCGGACAATACCCGTATTCCGGCAAAGGGGTTCGCCGTATATGAGGCAAAAGGACATTTCAAGCCTTATGAATTTAGCCGTCACGCTGTTGGTGACAATGACATTCAAATCGAAATTCTGTATGCAGGCATCTGTCATAGTGACCTTCATCATGTGTTTGCAGATTGGGGAACGGAAGAATATCCGATGGTTCCCGGTCATGAGATTGCCGGACGGGTGGTTGCAGTAGGCAAGAATGTAACAAAATTCAAGGTCGGTGACTATGCCGGTATAGGTTGCATGATAGGCTCATGCCGTCATTGTGAGGCTTGTGAGCATGACATGGAACAGTATTGCGAAGAAGGAGCAGTAATGACTTATCACGGTATAGACCGTTTCAATGGAAACGAACATACACAAGGGGGATATTCCGATACTTATGTAGTGGCGGAAGATTTTGCAAT
Organism: Bacteroides sp.; assembly: GCA_023665805.1. Classification (GTDB taxonomy): domain Bacteria; phylum Bacteroidota; class Bacteroidia; order Bacteroidales; family Bacteroidaceae; genus Physcousia. Next base: position 152,480 of record JAMPDJ010000001.1, read on the forward strand.
TAAAGTTCCTGCCAATGCGAAAATGGAGAAAGTGGCACCCTTGCTCTGTGCCGGCATAACCTCTTATTCTCCCATCATGCAGGCGGGCGTTAAGAAAGGTGACAAAGTCGGTATTGCCGGATTCGGTGGTCTGGGACACATGGGGGTGCAGTATGCGGTGTCGCTCGGTGCCGAAGTGACAGTGTTCGACATCACAGAGGACAAACGCGCGGATGCCATGCGTATGGGAGCCGTAAGATATGTAAACGTGAACAATCCGGAGGAACTCAAAGGTCTTGATGGCACGTTTGATTTCATTCTGTCAACCATTCCTGCCAAATATGAGCCTGCTATGTATCTGAAAATGTTGAAACTTAACGGACAGCTGGGTATTGTCGGAATACCTGCATTTCGGAATATGCCTGCACTCACTGTGGCGGATATAGTTTTTCAAGGATCTCGCCGTGTGTTTGGGTCGCAAATTGGCGGAATAAAGGAAACGCAGGAAATGCTGGGCTATTCCGTAGAACATGACATCTATCCGAAGGTGGAAATCATCCATGCGGATGGAGAAGAAATAGACAAAGCCTATCAGAATGTACAGGACGGGAAGGTGAAATTCCGCTATGTCATAGATATGAAAACCCTAAAATAAGGAGGATAGTAATATGAAACGTGTTTATTTTTTTATGATGCTTATGGTCAGTGCCATGCCACTGATGGCATCCTGTTCGGAGGACGAGGCTTCTATGGCTTATGAGCCACAGCCGCTCGAACCGTCCGGAAGTACCAAAACGCTTGTCGCGTATTTCTCGGCGACAGGGAACACTCATGCGGTGGCTCAGCGTATCGCCGAACTGACCGGTGCGGATGTTTATCGTATCGAACCGTCACGTCCATACGCGGCAAATCCTTACGATGACAGCCAGCTTATTCAGAACGAGGCGTACAATGACTTGCGCCCGGAAGTGGCAAATCTGCCATCGGCAGAGGAAATCGCCCGGTATGACACCATCTTTGTCGGCTCTCTCCTGTGGTGGCATCAGCCGGCTATGGTGGTATGCACGTTCCTTGAATCCTACGACCTGAGCGACAAGGTGATTGTTCCGTTCATGACTTACGGAGCTACCACATATCTCAACGAGGGTATGCAGAAACTTTTCAAATGCACGCCCAACTCAACACATATCCCGGAATCTCTGCCGGAAGACATAGACCCGGACAACATCCGTGAGCCGCAGAATGATGATGAGGGCATCGACGTGCCCAATCGTCCCGGTCAGGTGGAAGGATGGCTGCGCCGCATAGGATGGTGGAATGCGGCATCGGGCATATCACAAATTTCATCAGGCAACGACAGGATATTCTCTTTGGACATAAGCGGCGGCAATCTTGCTGTAAGTGTGGCTGAGGGGTATTCTCCCGCGCAACTGCACATTGCATCAATAAGCGGCGCACTTGCATATAATGGCAATATCAGCGGCAATGAAAATATAGCATTGCCCCAAGGCACGTATGTGTTGCGGATGCAGTCTGGCCGCACATCAGGTGTAGAAACACGCAAAATCATAGTACAATAAATATAACGCGATGAAAAAGACAATCTGCTTTATCATAACTCTTATGTATCTAATGGTCAATTCGACAGTTTCGGCACAATCACTTGACGGCAAGGAAAAGTCTGTGACGCTTATCGCAGCTTTTACTGCCCGTGGCGATATGGAGCGGTTGGATGAATCTTTTGACACCGGGCTGGACGCCGGACTTACCATCAACGAAATCAAGGAGATTCTTGTACAGATGTATGCCTATTGCGGTTTTCCGCGCTCGCTGAATGCCCTGAACAGATTTATGGCTAAGACTGAGCAGCGTGCGGTCGCTGGCAAACATGATGAAATCGGGAAAGAGGCAAGCCCTGTCGCCGCAGGAACGGATATGTCGGCTCTCGGCGAGGAGACACGGACAAGGCTTGTCGGTCGCCCTGTTACGGGCAGGGTCTATGAGTTCTGCCCCGTGATAGACGAATACCTGCGCTCTCATCTTTTCGGCGACATCTTCTCCCGTGACAATCTGAGCCACAGCTACCGCGAACTTGCCACAGTAGGTGCGCTTGCCGGAATGAACCTCGAAGGTCAGCTGCGCTCGCATCTCGGCATCTGCCGCAACCTCGGCTACTCGCAATCGCAACTGAGCGACTTTGCCAAGGTAATATCCAATGAAGTAGGTGCGGAGGAAGGAAAAACCGTATCAAAGGTAGTGGAATCAATTTTTATAAAATAAGATAATAATGAAAACAATAGCAACAATTTCAATTATGGCTATGGCAATGTTGATGAGTTCCTGTAATAATTCGGCAGGTGACAAGGTTACAGTGACAGAAAGTGATGCGACAGCAGAAGCCGTAACCGATGTTTTTGCAAAGGGCAAACTGCTTGTGGACAATCCGAATTTCACCGGTGATGCGTGGCTTGAGACGTTCGTGTCGGCAGCAGACTCGATGGACTGCACCGTGGGTAACGTGACTTTTGCTCCCGGTGTACGCAACAGCTGGCATTCGCATCCGGGCGGACAGATTCTGCTCTGCACATCGGGGCGTGGTTACTATCAGGCAAAGGGTGAGCCTATCCGCCTGCTTATGCCGGGCGATGTGGTGAAAATAGCTCCCGATGTCATCCACTGGCATGGAGCCGCTCCCGACAGTAAGTTCACCCATATTGCCATCGGAACACAGACAAGCAAGGGCGGTGCGCAATGGTTCGACCCTGTTACTGATGAGGAATACAATAGTTACACTGAATAATAGACATAATGAAAAAATTACTGATAATGGCACTCTGTTCAATCGTAGCGGTTGGTGCGTCAGCTCAAAACGCACTTTACACTGAGGTAGCAATCTCTGAGATGAAGAGCCACAACAGCAATCCGTGGGGGCTTGTATATGACAATCCCGTCACTGAAAACGTGGAGGGGAAGGTGAATATCCATCCAATCAGATACGACCTCAACGGTCTGAAGATTGCGGCCAATGTATATACTCCGGCAGGTTATGACCCGGCGAAGAAATATCCCGCCATCGTGGTGGCTCATCCCAACGGCGGCGTTAAGGAGCAGGTTTCGGGCTATTACAGCCAGCTGATGGCGGAAAAAGGTTATATATGCCTCGCCTTCGACGCTGCATATCAGGGCGCAAGCGAGGGTATGCCCCGGCAGAAGGACATACCATCTAACCGCATCGAGGACATACACCGTGCCGCTGACATTCTCGCGCAATATCCCGGCGTGGATGCCGACCGTATGGGCATACTCGGAATATGTGGCGGTGGCGGATACACTCTCGCCGCCGCGCAGACCGACAAGCGTTTCAAGGCTGTGGCTACGCTGAGCATGTTCAACTCAGGACTGGTGCGCCGCAACGGATTTCTCGATACACAGATTAACACCGTGCAGGAGCGGCTTGCCGATGCCTGCGCCGCCCGTCAGCGTGAGGCCGTGACAGGAGTGCCTGAATACATAGGCGACATGAGCGGTATGACTCCCGAACAGGCGGCAAAGCTCCCCTTCGACCTCTACCGCGACGGCTATGACTACTATATAGTAAACTATTCGCATCCCAACTCCACATTCCGTTACACAAAGAGCAGTCTTGTTGACCTGATGGGCTTCGACGCTTCCGAGGGTATGTACCTTATCAATCAGCCCTTGCTGATGATAGCCGGAAGCATTGCCGACACATTCTATATGACCGAGGCTTGTTACAGCAAAGCCACAGGCACACAGGACAAGGAACTGTTCCTCGTGCCCGGTGCGACACACATCAAGACTTATTATGTGCCTGAATATGTACAACAGGTTGTGGGAAAACTAAACGAGTTCTTCGGTAATAAACTTTGATTTACAAACGGACGGAAACGACGTCAATAAAATGATACCGTTTCCGTCCGACATATAATATGAAAACAATGATAAAGTTAAAAGTATCAGGCGACAACGGCAACGCCGTTATTGCAATGGACAATAACGAGATAGTCAATTCGCTTGTCAGGCATCTGCCTCTTACCTTGCGTTTTGAGGATATAAATCTCCGAGAGAAATATATTGACCTTGATTCGCCTCTTGCCGGAAAAGGCGACAAAAAAACGACCTTTGAAGTAGGCGATTTCTCATATTGGCCTGCCGGACCGGGATTGGTTTTCTTTTACCGTCAGGACAATAAGGAGGTAAAGACGGGAGTAATCAGGCTCGGCAAGGTCATAAGCGGAATGGAGCTTTTCAATAAACCGTCCGAACTGGAAGTCACAATCGAACAAATGACAGACTGAGTTATGCGCCCTGCTGTAATATGCCATATGATGAGTTCTGTTGACGGCAGACTCGTAAATGAACGATGGACTCAGCCATTTGACGGCAAGCCTCAGAGTGCGTTGGTGGCAGAATACGCCAAAGCCGGACGTACGCTTGACACTGACGCATGGATGTTCGGATTGAAAACAGCACAGGCTTTCCTGCCATATAAATTCGTTGCAAAAAAACGGATATTAAATATGGAGAGAAAGCCGTTCCATGCGAACCGCACATCAGAAAGGCTTTTTATTGTTTCAGATCCGGAAGGAACGATTTACTATAATCAGTCAAAAGTACGAGGCGATGACATACTTACTATTCTTGGAGAGGCTGCGCCGGACGATTATTTGCTTCATCTGCAAAAAGCAGGAATCTCATATATTTTTGCCGGAGAAGATGGGCTTGACCTCGCCCATGCTCTTGATGTCATAGGCTCTGAATTTGGCATAAAAGCCATTTCACTGCAAGGCGGAGGCATCATCAATGGCGCATTTCTAAAGGCTGGATTGATTGATGAAATAAGCATCGCGATTTATCCCGGCGTTGACGGATTATCAGGTATTCCTTCAATATTTGAAAGTATAGGAGCACCGGACGATTTACCGGCACAGGGACAATTATTGGAATTGAAATCAGTCACACAAATGGGTGAAGGTGTGGTCTGGTTAAGATATTCGGTTCATCATAAATAGTAAAAATAGCGTCTGCCTGTGCTGCGGGTTGACGCTATTGGTTATCATTGCATCAAATTCCGTAAAGTTGGTTATCAATTCAGTATTTATGGTTACGATATTTGCTTGGTAATGTGCTAATTTTGCATCATCCATAATAAGATTCGCATGAACAAAGAAGTAATGATATTGACCGGAGCCGGTCAGATAGGTATGGCGATAGCCCGGCGCATGGGCTACGGCATGAAGATTGTCATCGGCGACCGCAGTCTTGACAATGCAAAGGCGATATGCGCAATAATGAACAACGCCGGATTTGACACCGTGCCGTTTGAAATGGACTTGTCAAGGCGTGAGTCCATTCTCGCCTTAATCGCCGAGGCACGAAAGTACGGAGAGATTTCAATGCTTGTAAACGCTGCCGGAGTGTCGCCCAGTCAGGCATCTGTCGAAACAATCCTGCGTGTTGATCTATACGGCACAGCCGTTCTTCTTGAAGAAGTCGGCAAGGTGGTAAAACCCGGTGGAACGGGCGTGACCATCTCCAGTCAAAGCGGTCACCGTATGCCCGCCCTGACACCGGAACAGGATTGTCTGCTTGCAACGACTCCGACAGAGGATTTGCTTTCGCTTGAAATGCTCCAGCCGGAAAACATAAACAATACACTCCACGCCTATCAGATGGCGAAACGCTGCAATGTGAAGCGTGTGATGGCGGAGGCGGTAAAGTGGGGAGATCGTGGTGCACGTATCAACTCCATATCCCCTGGTATCATCGTCACTCCGCTTGCCATAGACGAGTTCAACGGACCGCGCGGCGACTTCTATAAAAACATGTTCGCCAAGTGCCCGGCAGGTCGCCCCGGCACTGCCGACGAGGTGGCAAATGTGGCGGAACTGCTGATGAGCAAGCGCGGAGCGTTCATCACCGGTGCCGATTTCCTCATTGACGGCGGCGCGACCGCTTCATATTTTTACGGACCATTAAAACCTAATCAAAAATGAAAAGACCTTATATAGTGTGCCACATGGTGGCTTCAATCGACGGTCGCATAGACTGCTCGATGGTTGATAAAATAAGTGGTGACGAATATTACGACACGCTTGAAAAGCTGGATTGTCCTACTTCGCTCGAAGGCAGGGTGACGATGGAACATTACAACGCGGCTGAGGAGCCGTTCGTAGCCTGCAACCCTACGCCATTTGGTAGGTCATCGGTTTATAAAGCCGTAAACTCCGATGAGTATATAGTAGCCGTGGATACACACGGGAAACTACGCTGGCCGGCTTCTGAAATCGATGGCGTTCCTCTTGCCTGCATCGTGAGCGAGCAGGTGTCGCAGGAATATATTGAAATGCTCAGAAGTCAGGGCATATCATATATCTGTATCGGTAGTGAGGCGATAGACTTGCCAAAGGCTATGGAAATATTATACTCTGAGTTTGGAGTGGAGCGCATGGCCATTCTCGGTGGAGGACATATCAACGGCGGTTTCCTCGCCGCCGGTCTTATTGATGAAGTGAGCCTGCTCCTTGCACCCGGCATTGACGGACGCAAAGGTCAGACCGCACTTTTCGACGGCATTCCCGACATGGAGCGTATGCCGGTGAAACTATCGCTGGAAAGCGTTGAACGCATTGAGAACGGCACGTTATGGATAAGATATAAAACCAATTACCAATGAAAAAGATATTCAATATTTTAATGGTGTTTTTGGCAACCGCTTTGCCGTTGGCATCATGTAGCAAAACTAAAAAGTCGACAGAAATGAAATCAAATGAGAAAGCCATTGTTTGCTATTTTTCGGCAACAGGGACAACCGCAGACGCAGCCCACCGTATAGCCGAAATAGCAGGAGCCGATATTCATGAAATAGCTCCCGCAGAGAAATATACATCAGCCGATCTTGACTGGACCGACAGCCTAAGCCGTAGTTATGTAGAAATGCACAACCGCACATTCCGCCCGGCTCTGAAAGATTCTGTAACTGATTTGTCGGAATACTCAGTCGTTTTCATCGGCTATCCAAACTGGTGGAACACGCATCCTACAATCATCAACACATTCATCGAAAACAACAATCTTCAAGGCAAGACCATTGTGCCATTCATGACCTCAGGTGGAAGTAACATCATCAACAGCGAGAAGGAACTGAAAGAACAATATCCGTCTTTGAGTTTTGCCAAAGGACTTTTGATGAACGGAGTCAGCGAGAGTGACATCAAAGAATGGATTGAAAAACTGAAATGATGATGGATGAAATACGGATAGATTGTGCGCATCCCTCTCCGGAGGAAGCGGAACTCTCAAAGCAGCAGATGCAAACATTGTTCAAACTAAATCATACAATGCCTGCCACCGAGGGATTTGACGCTTTAGTGCGCGAGTTATTCCCTGATATGGGTGAAGACAGCCGCGTCACCACTCCATTGAATGGCGTGAGATTTAACAAAGTTAAAATCGGACGTAAAGTAATAGTACAAAGCAACTGCTTGATGATGTCAGCCGGAGGGATTACTATCGAGGACGAAGCGATGATAGCTGCCAATGTTCAACTGATATCCAACAATCACGACCTTGAAGAGCGTATGGTGATTACCTGTAAACCGGTCAAGATTTGTCGCCGTGCATGGATTGGAGCCGGAGCTACAATCCTGCCCGGTGTCACGGTTGGAGAAAATGCCGTTGTCGGTGCCGGTAGCGTTGTGACACACGACGTGGAGCCAAATACAATCGTGGCAGGAAATCCGGCACGCTTGATACGGCGCATAAAATAGTTTATGATTCGGAAGAATTGACCATGTGATATTCGCTTGGCGACATACTGATATGTTTTACGCAGTAACGGAAGGAATAGCTGACAGATGTAAACTTCATCTCGTCGACTATTTCAGTTATGGAAAGGTTGCTGTCATTGAGAAAATTGTCCGTGACCAGGCAACGTGCGGGAGTTGAGGCAGAAGATTTTACGGCAGCCCTGCAAGCCAAGGGCGATATGATAACCGAAGAAAATCTGGAGTTGAATTTAGATAGTAATGCCTCCTTGTCCATCTTTGCCCCTTAAAAATGCAGCAGATGAGAAAATGCGCATCCTACGAGCATTGAAACAGGCTGACGGTAACAGAAAAACCGCAGGACGACTATTGGGAATCGGCAGGACAACGCTCTATCGAAAGATGGAAGAATATGGACTTAAATATGAATTTCGGCAACCATAGCCGATAATTCATTGAATTTGCCTATTTTCAAAGGTGTGTTTTTCAAAAAATAATATTACCTTTGCATTTAGGAAAAGCGTTCTTTTGATTTACTGCAAAACGAGGTTAAATATAGAATTTCGCTGGTTTCTAAATCGTTACCTATTAAGCTGAAATATCTTGTAACATTCTGTATTTTAGTGAGAAAGAAAAAGTATTATGTCTTCTCACGTGACGTGGCATCCTCGAAGTTGAAATTCACGCCCAATGGCCGGTACCAGAAGTCCACTTCGCGCACTGACGGGAGGCGATGCTGGTAGATTTGTGCAATCAGTGTGCTGTCGGGCGCACGCATGTACTGTGTCGAGATATCATGGACAATCTGCACAATGTGCGTGTCTGTATTTGTTTGCCTGGCATATCTGATGGTGGCGGCGGTCAGCACCGCCTGTATCGTCAGTGCGAAGCACACCACGCCCACGGCAAGGCACAGGATGGAGATGACGTTCTGTGTCTTGTATTTGAGCATGTGGCGCCAGGCGGTGGCAATGTAGTGTAGTAACATATATTATATAAAGGTATGTGTATATTATTAAACGTGTGTTCACAGTGGAATAGTATGTCGGGGGCGCATCTAAGTCCCCGATGGCTGACGCGTGGATGTTAAGGCGGATGGCGGTAGGGCATGGTGTGGATGTTTGTAGGTGTGTGTTGAGCGTTGTTTGTGTGGAATTGCTTCCATGCATAACTCTGCAAATAGCGTGCCAAAGCTGTAAGTCTTTGTAACTAAGCAACGTATGTTGCGATTGCCTGCACAGTGGCCGTGCGATAGTGCACATGGCGCGTGCGATTTCGCACATGCGCAAGCAGCATCGTGCGGCCTAAAGACGGGGAAAGTGGACATGGGATGGCAAAAACACTTTCCCGCGCCCTTGGGCGTTCGTTATTTTTGCGTACCTTTGGATGGACGTAAGGTTTGCGTCATCATGAATTATGGAATGCAAAGGTAAGGTACTGATAGTGGACGACAACGAGGACGTGCTCCTGTCCTTGAACATGCTGCTGCGTCCTTGGGTGGATGCCATCCGCGTAATCAGCCGCCCTGAGAGGATAGCGGAGTTCATGGACAGCTTCGCCCCCGATGTGATACTGCTGGATATGAATTTCGGCCGGGACGTGGTCAGTGGAGAGGAAGGCTACGAATGGTTGGCGCGCATCTTGGAGAAAGACCCCACGAGCGTGGTAGTACTGATGACGGCCTACGTGGACACGGAGAAGACAGTGCGTGCCATCAAGGCAGGTGCGGTGGACTTTGTGCCTAAACCGTGGAACAACAGGAAGATGCTGGAGACGGTGCACTCGGCAGTGGACCTCAAGCGCAGCAGGATGGCGGCCTTGCAGGCCGAGGCCTCGAACGAGCCACAGCCTTTGTCCGACAATAGGGAGGGGGTGCAAGGAAATGAGGCTTTCATAGGCGAATCACCGCAAATGCTGCTTCTGAAGGAACGCATCGCACGTGTGGCCGCTACGTCGGCCAATGTGCTGATAACCGGAGAGAACGGTGTGGGCAAGGACGTGGTGGCGCATGAATTGCACCGCCTGTCAGGCGTGGCGGACAAGCCGATAGTGTCGATAGACCTGGGATGCATACCCGAGCAACTGTTCGAGAGCGAACTGTTCGGCCACGAGAAAGGTGCCTTCACAGGTGCGGCCTCTTCCAAGGCCGGAAGGGTGGAACTGGCCGACGGGGGACGCTCTTTCTGGACGAAATAGGCAACCTTACGCCGGCCATGCAACAGAAACTGCTGACAATGATAGAGAAACGCGAGGTTTCGCGCATAGGTTCCACAAAGATCAGGAGGGTAAACGTGCGCATAGTGGCGGCCACCAACGCCAACTTGCGTGAGCGTGTGGCGCAGGGCACCTTCCGCGAAGACCTGCTCTACAGGCTGAATACCATAGAGCTGCATGTGCCTCCATTGCGTGAACGTGGTGGCGACATATTGCTGCTGGCACGCCACTTCTGCCGGATATATGCAGCCAAGTACCATGTGGAGGTGCCGGAGTTCGGCCGTGAGGAGGAAAGGCAGCTGCTCCTGCATCCGTGGCATGGAAACGTGCGCGAGATGCAGCATTGCATGGAACGTATGGTGATAGACCCGTCTATGCCGCTGTTGCAGGATGCAGGAAGTGCCAACTGTGGCGGTGAGGCCTCCACACGGACATTGAATCTGGAGGAACTGGAGCGTACCGCCATACGCCGTGCCTTGGAGCGCAGCAACGGCAATATGTCGGTGGCTGCGGAGCTGCTTGGCATCACACGCTATGCCTTGTACAGAAAGATAGACAAACACGGAATCTGATGGGACTTTGGCAACACATATTATATAATAGGAGCACGCGACGGCTGCGACAGATGCTGGAGTCTGTGAGGATGCGCGACTTCAGCCTGCAATATGCCACGGAGCACCTGCATGGCGAGGAGAGGCGCATGGCGGAGGAGATAAATGCCGTGATAATGGAATTCCGCGAGACGGAACAACGCCGTGAGGGAGAGTCGCACTTCTACGATGCCCTGTTGTCCAAGGTGGAAGCCATGCTCATAGCCACCGATGATGCCGGGAGGGTGCGGTGGATGAACCGTGCTGCGGTGGATGGGCTGTGTGGATTCATGTTCGAGTCCTTTGACAGCCTGGCCGCATTGCATCCGTATTTGCCACAGAGACTGAGGGACTTGAAGGAGGGTACGCCGCAACTGATGTCATTTACCACTGTACCTGGAGAAGAAAGGCAATATGCGGCATCAAGGACTTGTCTATATGTGCGTGGTATCGCATATTGTCTGTACAGTCTGCAAAGCGTGGAGCCTATTATGAGGCAAGGAGAGATGATGGCTCAACAGCGCTTGATGCGCATTCTTACTCACGAGATAATGAATTCGCTCAGTCCTATTGCCTCTTTGTCAGAAACTTTGGGTTATGCCTTGGCAGATGGCAATGAAGACATGCGCCTGCCAGATGACGAGATACACAGGGCATTGGAGGTTATAAGCCGCAGGGCAAACGGACTGATACGTTTTGTGGAGAGGTACAGGCAGGTGTCTGGAATAGCCATGCCTGAGATGAAGGCTGTCAATGTAGGGGAATTCGTGAATGGGCTAACGAGTGTTGCCAGCTCCATTGCTGGAGACAAGTGTCGCGTGTGCTGGGATGTGAAATGCCATGATGCAGTGGTGAATCTGGACTGCTCACAGATGGAACAGGTGCTTATCAACTTGCTGAAGAATGCCGTGGAGGCAGGAGCGACGTGCATTTGGGTGAGGCTCGTTTCCACGGAGGACGGCCGATGGCTGTTGCTGTCCGTTGAGGACAATGGTGCAGGCATAGACCGGCATGCCACGGAAAACGTGTTCACGCCATTCTTTTCCACCAAGCCTGAGGGGCAGGGGATAGGTCTGGCCGTGTGCAGGCAGATTGTCTCCAACCATGGCGGAATGATAGGTATGGAGCCAGGTAATGGCGGTAAAGGGACACGCTTTACCGTTCGTCTGCCCCTGTGAGCGTGATGACGTCTATTTCGGGCCATGCTCCAAGGCGGAAGGGTACGTTGCTGCCTGTGCCCGTGCTGACATATAGCGACTGGTCTGCATGGTTGTACAGACCTCCCCATTCTGGATAGATTAGAGCCGATGGTGAATAGTTGCCAATACGCAACTGCATGGCATGGGTGTGGCCGGAGAGGGTCAGGGCTATGTCGGTATGGCCGGCCACGGCATGTCGCCAGAATGACGGGTCGTGGCTGAGCAGTATTTTGAATGTCCCCTTGTGCAGGCGGTTCATTGCCTTGGGCAGATTGGCACGTTGGGGAAATGGTGGCTTGCCGCCGTTCTCTATGCCGAGTATGGCGATGGAGTCGGATTGGTGGCGCACTATGATATGCTCGTTCAGCAATACTTGCCAGCCCATTTGCCGTTGCATGGCAATCAGTTCCTGTGTTTGTGCGTGTGGTGGACGTTGGGCATCACGGGTACCGTATGTACAATAGTCATGGTTGCCCAGAATGGATACGATGCCGTCCTTGGCATGCAGCTGTGAAAGAGCAGGGAGGAAGCGTGGCAGTTCGTCGGATGAGAGGTTTACAATGTCACCGGTGAAGACTATCAGGTCGGGACATTGTGCGTTGACCTGTTCCACGATTCTGTCTATCATGTGCGGTGCTGTGGCGTAGGTACCTATATGGAGATCCGAGATGTGCACTATGCGGTATCCTTGGAATGATGCAGGCAAATGTTGGCATGCTATGGAAACATGACGTACGACGAGATGCCTCCAGCCGAAGAGAAAGCCGAAGAGGACTATGGCAATAAGCCCTGCTCGTACAGCGATTCCTATGCGTGGCAGGTGCATCAGTACAAATACGGTGTGAAACCAACGCGGTATGTATGCCACCAGGAAAATGCAGATGATGAGTACGAACATCCATGAGGCAGAATATCCTGACACCCGTAAAAACAGGAGAGAGCACAATATCGCAGGGGCGAACCAATGGACATGTCGCCATGGGGCCGGATAGTGGCATGCCACGTTGTACCACAGGTATACGTCGGAGAGAATGGACAGGATGAGTGTGATGATGAGTATGCGAAGAACCATGGTAATGAAGTTATGTTTCTATGGCTAATGATGTTATTCTTCTTTTGACTCTTCCTCTTTCAAGGCGGCAAACGGGGCGAACTGAGCGGCTCTGGCTTCCATGCTCATACGTTTGCGTCCTCGTGGATTCCAGTGAGGCAGGTCTATTATATCGTCGTAGTTGGTCATTTGTGATGTCCTCCTATAGTGCTGTTGCGTTCGCGGCCTGTTGCTCCTTTTTCGAAGTTTATTCCTTTAAGCAAGGCGTTCTTGCCATAACGTTGGCGGATGGAGAGGGAGGCCTGCATCAGGCGGCGTTCCTTTTCCTGTTGTTCTTTATCCTCTGCTGATTCGCTGTTGCCTGAAGGCATATCGGCAAACAGGTCCAACTGGATTGCTTGACCTTTATGAGGCTTGTTTGGGGCCGTAGACTCCAAGACGGCATTGCCTGCGGTGAGTGTAAGTCTGCGTATAAGCAGATTGCCATTGGCTATGTGTCTGAAGAGTTGCATGGTGGCATTGGTGATATGTTGGGCCAAGGATGTGGGATGCTCCAAGGTCAGGCTGCCGTGGGAATGAGTTGGGACCATGCGCCCGTAGCGGTCGGTGGTTACAGGACCATCGTATAGGACACGTATTTCCTGGCGGGTGAGGTTCTCGATGTCGTATCCAATAGTCAGGATTATTTGGTTTGCCAACATATGTTTTGCCAGCAGGTCAAGTGAAAGCGATTCCGCCATTTCTCTGGCAATCACGAGTGCCTCGTTTGTCGTATAAGGTCTGCTGAGGACTTGACCGCAGGAAATGGACGATGACTTGGGACGGTAGGTCTTGATGTCGCTGATGCGGCAAGGCTCCCATCCCCAGGCATGGTCTATGAGAAGTTCGGCATTGACTCCGAATAGCTTGTAGAGCAATTCTTCGCTGGATAGGGACATGCGTGCCAGTTGGCCCATGGTGTGTACGCCGTAGCGTGCCAGCTTTTCGGCCGTGCGTCGTCCCACACGCCAAAAATCAGTCAGCGGGGTATGGTTCCATAGTTGTTTCCTGTAATCCTGCTCCGAAAGTTGTGCTATGCGCGCCCCGTTCTTGTCGGCTGGTATGTGCTTGGCCACAATGTCCATGGCTACTTTGGCAAGGTACATGTTTTCGCCTATTCCTGCAGTGGCGGTAATACCTGTGGTACTGAGTACATCCTTTATGATTGTGGTGGCAAGGTCATAGGCATTGGCTTTGCTGATTAAAGTGTAATCGGTGATGTCCATGAAGACTTCGTCCACAGAATAACGGTGTATGTCCTCGGGAGCGACGTACTTGGTATACACATCCATGATTCTACGACTGTATTCCAGATAAAGGGCCATGCGTGGCGGTGTGACGATGTATTCAAGACGGTCTGCCTTTTGGCGAACCTCCCATAGTCTGGGTCTGCCGGGGATGCCCAATGCCTTGAGGGCTGGTGTTACGGCAAGGCAGATGGTCTTGTCAGTGCGGCTTTCATCTGCCACAACCAAACGTGCTGTGAGCGGATTAAGTCCGCGCTCCACGCATTCTACGGAAGCATAGAATGACTTTAGGTCTATGGCAATGTATGTACGCTGTGTGGAATGCATGTTTTAGTCCTGTTTATATCTTCCGCGAGCATCATACCTTTGCGTTGCCTTTGTTCGTTGTGTAGTTGATTCATATGTGTGGTTAGGCCTATAATGTGTTATGTATTAAGTAAGCATCGAGAATTAGTTTATACCATTCTTCAAGATTCTCAATCCGATTCTCGTTCTTGCTCATCAGTCATTATGGACTCTCATGACTCCATCTTCGTAAGATTGACACTCAGCCCGATAGCCTCAAATAACGATATAAACTAATTTCCGCTACTTACTTAGAAAATAAGACAATAGGAATGTCTATGTCTTTTTATTGGTAATAATGGGGAGGTACTGGCATTGAACTTGTTCTACACTTGCAATATGACAAGGAAAGTGAAGAAATGGCTCAGTTCTGTGTCTGAAATATCGTCAAGCTGTTGCATAAACGTGTTGGGTTATCAGAGTCTATTCAGGTTCCTTCTCGATGATTGGGTGGATCCTGAGCATGTCCAATTGTGGTATGGTAGTTTTTTACATGGCACAGGTATGTTTATCAAACATGTCAATAGTGCTTACGACTATAGTACTCTATGCTGTTAGAGGCTTTGAAGGTAATTTTGTCTCTTGCTTCGATGGTAATCTTTTCTCCGGTTTGTGGATTGAAGCCGATGCGTTCGTTTTGATGTTTGATAAAGAATCGTCCAAAGTCAGCAATAGAGATTTCTTCTTTTGTGTTGCTCAGACAATCAGCCATGATGCCAAAAACTGCATCAACTGTTGTTGCTGCCTCTGCCTTGCTTTTGCCTGTCCGTTCTGCTACGGCAGATATTAGTTCACTTCTGTTCATGTGGTAATTTGTCTTGATTGGAGGAGTCGAAAAAATCTCCTATAGCCATATAGGCCATAGGAGATGGAATATGTTAGTTAATTACTTTATGTTGTCAATGGTAAGTACCAGACTTCGTGTGTAATTACTTTTTGTTGAGATAGAGGTCGGCCTGTACTGCGCATGCTACTGAACAGCCAACCATTGGGTTGTTGCCAATGCCCAAGAAGCCCATCATCTCTACGTGTGCGGGAACTGAAGAAGAACCTGCGAACTGGGCATCGGAGTGCATACGGCCCAAGGTGTCGGTCATACCGTATGAAGCGGGACCTGCGGCCATATTGTCGGGGTGCAATGTACGGCCTGTACCACCACCTGAAGCTACGCTGAAGTAAGCCTTGCCAGCGCGAATACGCTCCTTCTTGTAGGTTCCTGCCGTAGGGTGCTGGAAGCGGGTTGGGTTGGTAGAGTTGCCTGTGATGGAAACGTCTACATCCTCATGCCACATGATAGCGACGCCTTCACGAACATCATCGGCACCATAGCAGTTTACGGCAGCGCGAGGACCGTTGCTGTATGCTGTCTTGTTGACAACCTTCAACTCGCCAGTGAAGTAGTCGAATTTTGTCTGAACATAGGTGAAACCGTTGATACGGCTGATAATCATTGCTGCGTCTTTGCCGAGGCCGTTAAGGATGCAGCGAAGGGGCTTGTCGGCTGGTCTTGACTTGTTGGCCATCTGTGCAATCTTGATGGCTCCTTCTGCTGCGGCGAAAGACTCGTGACCTGCAAGGAATGCAAAACATTTGGTTTCCGGAGAGAGCAGACGTGCTGCAAGCTCGCCATGGCCGATACCTACTTTGCGGTCATCTGCAACAGAACCGGGAATACAGAAACTCTGCAGGCCCTCGCCAATATAGTTGGCAGCCTCTACGGCATCCTTTGCTTTTTCCTTGAGGGCAATGGCTGTACCTACAACATAAGCCCACTTGGCATTCTCAAAGCAAATCATCTGTGTCTCCTCACATGTCTTGTAAGGGTCGATGCCGGCTGCATCACAAATCTCATTAGCCTCTTCGATGGAGGCGATGCCGTGTTTGTTAAGGCAAGCAAGAATCTGCTTGATACGACGGTCCTGTGACTCGAATTTTACTTCTCTAATCATAGTCTTCTTCCTCCAATTTATTAGTCCTTACGGGGGTCAATACTCTTGACGGCTCCATCCTCGGCCTTGGTGCGGCCATATGTACCAGTAACACTCTTAAGGGCCTCGTTGGCATCCATACCCTTCTTGATGGCATCCATGAATTTACCCATGTGTACAAACTCGTAACCACAGACCTGATCGTCCTTGTCCAGGAACATCTTGCTAATGTATCCTTCTGTCAACTGGAGGTAACGTGTACCTTTCAACTTGGTACCGTAGAGGGTGCCTGTCTGTGAAATCAGACCCTTGCCAAGGTCTTCCATGCCTGCACCTATGGTCAAACCGCCCTCAGAGAAAGCAGACTGTGTACGACCGTAGACAATCTGCAAGAACAGTTCGCGCATTGCGGTATTGATAGCATCGCATACCAAGTCGGTATTCAAAGCCTCCAAAATGGTCTTGCCTGGCAAAATCTCGCTGGCCATGGCGGCGGAGTGGGTCATGCCTGAGCAACCAATGGTTTCTACGAGGCACTCCTCTATGATACCTTCCTTGACATTCAAAGTCAATTTGCAGGCACCCTGTTGGGGAGCACACCATCCCACACCGTGGGTAAGACCGCTGATGTCCTTGATTTCTTTTGCTTGCACCCACTTACCCTCTTCGGGAATGGGGGCAGGACCATGGTTGGGGCCTTTTGCCACACAACACATGTTCTGTACTTCGTGTGTGTACTGCATAATGTTTTGTTGTATTGGTTGTTTTGTAGTGTTTTAAGTGAGTCCGTCACTTTTTCCGTTTACAAAAATAGTCATTTTTGGGTATCATAGCAAGGATTTGCACGATATTTTATCACCTCGGTTGCAAAAACAATACATTATAATCATCGTGTCCTCGTTTTTTCGTATCTTTGGCATCGATTATGAGTAAGAAGGAAGTCAAATCCAAGGCTGTGAATATACGAAACAAACGTGCTTCGTTTGATTTCGCTTTGTTCGATGACTATACGGCCGGTATAGTGCTTACCGGTACAGAAATCAAGAGTATTCGCCAGGGCAAGGCCTCTTTGGTGGATACGTTTTGTTATGTGCATAATGGTGAATTGTGGGTGAAAAATATGTATGTGGCTCATTATGAGCAGGGATCATATAACAATCATGTGGAACGTCGTGACCGTAAGTTATTGCTCAATAAGCGAGAAATACGTAAGATACAGCAGACGGTGAAGCAACCGGGATTCAGCATAGTTCCTACCTTATTATATATAAACGGTGACGGACTGGCGAAACTGGATATTAGTATTGCGCGTGGCAAGAAAGAATTCGACAAGCGTGAAACATTGAAGGAAAAGGAGGACAGACGTCAGATGGATCGTGCTGTCAAGAAGTGGTAGTTTCAAAGCCAAATACGTCTTTAATTTTATGGTAAAAATCAAGGAATCGGCAGTTGTTGCAGCCGCCAATAAGGGTATGGATGCCTTTGTAGAGTTGTTTTATAATGCTATCATGGAGGCTATCGGTGGAGATTTGACATCTGAAAGTATGCAGCAGTTGAATCCGGATCAAATAACGTTGCTGGCTTACTGCATATATCGCGAGGAGGTGATGGATGGGGGGCATGTTCAATTGATACACAATGGTTATGGTCCGTTTATTTTTCTCAATCCGTTTGCCAAGGCCATGCGTATGTGGGGTGCCAAAGAGTTTTCCAAGTTGGTATATAGCGGACGTAAGTTCTATGAGGAAAACAACGAGGCTCTTACTGCGGAATGTTCCGATAACGAGTTCATGGCCATGTTTGAACAGTATCCCGAGGCGGACAATATGGATGACGAGTTCATAGAGATGGAAGAGGAGTTGACGGAGATGGTGGCCAAGTATATTGACGAACACTTGTCTGCTTTTGCAGAGATAGAACAATGAGTTTGAAGGAAACTTTACAACAGCAGACCGCTCCCTTGATATTGGACGGGGCATTTGGCACCATGGTGCAGGGCTACGGACTTTCTGAAGAGGACTTTCGCGGTTATCGCTATCGGCATGTCACGGGCATGTTGCTTGGAAATAACGAAATGTTGAATCTTACCCGTCCGGATGTCGTGAAGGAAATACATGCTGAATATGTCCGGGCCGGTGCAGATATAATTACTGCTAATACATTCTCTGCTAACGCTATCTCTCAGGCAGATTACCATTGCGAACATCTTGTGGAGGATATGAATCGAAATGCTGTGCGGTTGGCACGTGAAGCATTTGCGGATAGCGGTCGCAATGGATTTGTGATTGCTACGATTGGTCCCACCAACAAGTCATTGAGCATATCTCCAGATATAAACAATCCGGCATCTCGTTCAATCACGTTTGATCAATTGGCAGATGCATACATTGCACAGATTTCTTCCCTCATGGATGAGGGCGTGGATGCTATTTTGCTGGAAACCATTTTTGATACGCTTAATGCCAAGGCTGGAATATATGCTGCACATGAGGTAATGCAACGTATCGGTTGCGATGTACCGTTGATGCTTTCCGTTACGGTTAACGATGCCAACGGACGTTTGCTTTCCGGTCAGACTTTGGAGGCATTTTTGATTTCTATTGAACATTCCGGCATGTTGTCTGTGGGATTGAACTGTTCTTTCGGAGCAGATGACATGTTGCCTGTACTGCACAATTTGCATCGTTCCATTGACCGTATGGGCTGGAATGATGGTTCAAGATGTTTTGTTTCATGTCATCCTAATGCCGGTTTGCCCAATTCCATTGGACAGTATGATGTCACTCCGGAATGTTTTGCCCAAAGCGTACGTCCAATGATTGCCGAGGGTTTTGTGAATATCATAGGTGGCTGTTGCGGCACGACCCCGGAACATATAAAAGCGGTAGCAGAGTTATGCAGATAAATATATGCGGTCTGGAACCGCTTGACAGAAATGCCTCTTTTGTTGTAGTTGGCGAGAGATGCAATGTGGCTGGTAGTCGTAAATTCCTGCGTCTTGTCTCTGAGAAGCAATATGATGCGGCATTGGACATTGCCCGCCGACAAGTACAGGATGGGGCTTTGGTCTTGGATGTCAACATGGATGATGCACTGTTGGATGCCAAGGCGGAGATGGTTCATTTTCTCAATCTCATAGGTTCTGAACCGGATATTTGCCGTGTGCCGGTGATGATTGATTCCAGTGATTGGAACGTGATTCTTGCTGCCCTGCGTTGCGTGCAGGGCAAGAGCATCGTCAACAGCATTTCGCTGAAGGAGGGGGAAGAGACGTTCCTGGCCCATGCCCGTGAAATCAGGCGTATGGGGGCTGCAACGATAGTCATGGCTTTCGATGAGGAAGGCCAGGCGACAACTTATGAGCGAAGGATACAAATCTGCTCACGCTCCTATGATTTGCTTGTCAACAAGGTAGGAATGCTTCCCGAGGACATTATTTTCGATCCCAATGTCCTTTCCGTTGCAACGGGCATCCCTGAGCATGACTCCTATGCCCTCGATTTCCTTCGTACGGTAGAATGGATACACGCCAATCTGCACAAGGCACATGTCTCCGGTGGTATCAGCAATCTGTCTTTTTCATTTCGAGGTAACAATTATATACGCGAGGCCATGCATGCCGTTTTCCTTTACGAGGCTATGCAGCGCGGCATGGATTTTGCCATTGTCAATCCTTCTGCCAAGGTTACCTATTCCGATATTCCTGCCGAACATCTCAGAATCATAGAGAATGTCCTGTTGCATCCTTCTGCCGAAGCCAGCGAAGCATTGATAGAACTTGCTACATGCCTTGGTGCTGCTAATGTTCCGGCTGGGTCCAAGGGTTCCTTTTCTTCATTTGAGTCAGAAGAGAAACACACCAATGAACTTCCTGTGGACGAACGCCTGGCCATGAAACTTCAAAAGGGTATTTCCGAAGGACTTGATGCAGATATGGCCGAGGCTCTTATGCTGTATCCTCATGCGGTGGATATCATTGAGGGACCACTGATGGACGGAATGAACCGAGTTGGGCAGCTGTTTGCCGAGGGTAAAATGTTCCTGCCACAGGTGGTAAAAACGGCCCGTACCATGAAACATGCTGTCAGTATACTGCAGCCTTATATCGAAGCTCAGCGTTTTGGGGTGCAGCGTCGTAGTGGTTCCGGTAAGGCTTTGCTGGCTACGGTCAAGGGGGACGTCCATGATATTGGAAAGAACATTGTGGCAGTAGTCATGGCCTGCAATGGCTATGAAATTTTAGATTTGGGAGTGATGGTTCCTGCAGAGGAAATAGTCAAGGCCGCCTTGCAGCATCACCCGGATGTCATAGGACTTTCGGGACTGATAACTCCGTCCCTTGCGGAGATGGCGGAAACTGTGCGCCAGTTGAATAATGCTGGCATATCTGTTCCGGTGATGATTGGAGGTGCCACCACCAGTGCATTGCACACGGCTTTGAAAATAGCTCCGTTGTATGGCGGACCTGTGGTGTGGGTGAAGGATGCTTCACAGAATTGTCCTGTCGTCTCCCAACTGCTTAATCCGCAATTCTCATCTTTGGCAGTAAGTAATTTGCAGAAAGAACAAGAGAGGCTTCGTCAATCATATGCTCCACAACCCTTGGTTTCTTTGGACGAGGCACGCAGAAACAAGCCCGATTTCTTTGCATAAGGATACCATGCTGCCGAATGCATGATTGTGGTTGGTGAACTCTCTCCATATATATGAACTAAGGTATAAATCAATGAAGAAACTGATATACATCTCGGTGGCCGTGGTACTTTCGATGATTTTATTGTCAGCATGGCTTTTGTTGCCTTTAGGAGTATCCATGAACGAAACGTCGTTACCCGTCAGCGTGTATATCGATGCCGATGATACGCCTGATTCTGTCATGTATAAAGTAGGTGCGCCCAGACGATGGGCGTTGCTTAATCGTTTGTTTGATGACAGGTCACGTACAGGCCATTATACGATACAGCCACATGAAAGCATGTTGCAGGTGTATCGTAAGTTGCGCAATGGATTGCAGACTCCGGTGAATATAACCATACCACAGTCTCGCACCATGGATATGTTGGCCGGATACTTGTCCCGTCACTTGATGTTGGACAGTATGCGCCTCGCAGACTCTTTTCGCGACACTGCATTTTGTGCCAGCTGGGGTTACACACCGCAATCCATTCCGGCTTTGTTTATTCCCAATACATATCAGATATGGTGGAACATCTCCATGGACGGATTCATGGAACGTATGCGAAAGGAGAATGAGGAGTTTTGGAATGCGGAACGTTCCTCCAAAGCCAAGAATTTGGGCCTTTCACGTGAGGAAGTGATAACTTTGGCCAGCATAGTTGCCGAAGAAACGGCATACGTTCCCGAAATGCCTACGGTTGCAGGCATGTACATACATCGTCTTGAAGTGGGGATGCCTTTGCAGGCCGACCCTACTGTCAAGTTTGCATTAGGAGACTTCTCGCTTCGTCGTATATATCACAATCATTTGCAGGTGGAAAGTCCTTATAATACCTATATCAATCGTGGACTGCCTCCTGGACCTATCCGTATTCCGTCTGTCAAGGCAATAGATGCCGTGCTCAACCAAGAACAGCGTGGCTACCTCTATATGTGTGCTAAAGAGGACTTTTCCGGTTCTCATAATTTCGCAAAGACATATTCCGAACATTTGGCGAATGCGCGCCGTTATTCTCGGGCATTGAATGCCAGAGGAATCAAGTAAGGAATACTTGGGAATCATGCACGGAGAAGACGTTGTGAAGATTTGACTATGATGAGTTCTTCTTTGGTGCCATGTGGGAATTTCATGGCGATGAGCCGTGCATTGTTCCGTTATGTTTGGTGTTGGCCCAAAATCGGTAGGTTTCAAAATCGTGTCAGTATTCATGACTATTGCGTTGCATCAGTTTTTATTAACCCCGAATCGGTCATTAGCTTTCCAATCCGTTTTGCCTTTATGTTCGTTCGTATTGCAACCGTTTTGTCGAAGGCATAGCGAGCTATGGCAAGACCAAACGGGAAGCAATACGGCGAAGAGAAGGGCAAAAATGGAGGAAAAGGCAATATAAATCATCTGATTTATACAAATTGACGTTCTAATGACCGATTTGGGTTTAAGCACAGTAGGATTGGGATGTAAGAACGCAGGGCGTAGATGCCATCTCAAATGGTGTCGCAATTCGGTTCCAGTATTGTCGGGCCTTAGACAATACTGGAACCGATCCGAAAGTATAGTATTCTCTCGGCCTCGACAATAGTATTGTCAAGGGGGCGGCAACATTGCCGTTATCACAGTTTTTGACGAGGGATTATGCCATGGCAATATGCATGTAGGCGGTTGCCGGATATTCCAGGCAACCGCCTACATGTTGATGTGACTATCGTTCTTTTACCAGGCAAACAGTGGAAAGTCCGCCATCATGGCATTGACTTCGGCACGAACCGAAGCAATGTTGTCGATGTCTTCCGGAGAATCCAGAACACGTTCTATCAGTGATGCTATGGTTTCCATCATGTCCTCCTTGGCACCGCGTGTGGTGATGGCGGGTGTCCCAAGGCGTATGCCGGATGTTTGGAATGCCGAACGGCTGTCGAAGGGAACCATGTTCTTGTTGGCGGTTATGTCTGCTGCCACCAAGGCCTTTTCGGCCACTTTGCCGGTAAGTTCCGGGTACTTTGTACGCAAGTCTACCAGCATGGAGTGGTTGTCGGTCCCTCCGCTTACTATGTAGAAACCACGTTTTTGCAATTCCTCTGACAGGCGGTCGGCATTCTTCTTTACTTGAAGGGCATATTCGCGGAACTTGGGGTCCAATGCCTCACCGAAAGCTACGGCCTTGGCCGCTATGACGTGCTCCAGTGGCCCCCCTTGTGTACCCGGAAAAACAGCACTGTTGAGCAGAGCCGACATCATTTTTGTCTCTCCTTTGGGTGTCTTCTTGCCCCATGGATTGGGGAAGTCCTTGCCCATAAGTATGATGCCGCCACGGGGACCACGCAAAGTCTTGTGCGTTGTGGATGTCACTATATGGGCGTACTTTACCGGATTGTCCAGCAGACCTGCGGCAATCAATCCTGCTGGATGTGCCATGTCTATCATCAGCAGTGCACCTACTTTGTCTGCTATTTCGCGCATACGGCGATAGTCCCATTCGCGACTGTAGGCCGAACCGCCTCCGATAATCAATTTGGGCTTGTGCTGCAGAGCCAGTTGTTCCATTTCATCATAATCCACACGTCCTGTCTTCTTGTCGAGATTGTATCCGACGGGTCTGTAGTTTATGCCGGATGTATTTACGGCCGAACCGTGTGAAAGATGTCCTCCGTGGTCCAGATTCAGCCCCATGAATGTGTCTCCCAGATTAAGGCAAGCCAGGAATACGGCGGCATTGGCCTGGGCACCTGAGTGTGGTTGCACATTGGCGTATTCCGCATCGAATAGCCGGCATACCCTGTCGATGGCCAACTGTTCAACCTTGTCCACTACTTGGCAACCACCATAGTAGCGCTTGCCTGGATATCCCTCGGCATACTTGTTTGTAAGTACGCTTCCCATAGCCTGCATGACTTGGTCAGAGACGAAATTCTCACTTGCGATCAGCTCGATGCCGCGCGTTTGCCTTGCGCGCTCCTCATTGATGAGGTCAAAAACTGTTGTGTCCATAGTAATTAAACGTTTTGAGGTATTTCACCTGTTGGCAGCCGGGTATGTGTGTGTCCGGACTTTCTGTCGCCGACAAAATAATAAAAAAACTTTGGCATAGGTTCACGGTGGCATACATTTTTTCTTGCATTTGTGCCATTTATGACAAATAAGGTTCCGTGTGGGCGTATTATTTGTATATTAAGTTGTATCTTTGGCATGAAAAAGCATAAGATATTCGAACATGAAGAATAGGAGTCTTGTGACCATTGCCGGTCATTCCAGAGAGAAAATAGAGTATTTGATACGGATGGCTCAGGAATTTGAACGACACCCCAATCGCAGGTTATTGGCGGGCAGGGTTGTAGCCACATTGTTTTTTGAGCCTTCTACACGTACACGACTGAGTTTTGAAACTGCCGCCAACCGTTTGGGCGCACGGGTTATAGGCTTTGCCGACCCAAAGGTTACCAGTGGTACGAAAGGCGAGACGTTGAAGGACACTATCATGATGGTATCAAATTATGCTGATGTCATAGTCATGCGTCACTATCTGGAAGGAGCCGCCCTCTATGCCAGCGAGGTGGCCCCGGTACCTATAGTCAATGCCGGTGACGGAGCCAACCAGCATCCTTCACAGACGATGCTGGACTTGTATACCATTTATCAGACCCAGGGCACATTGGACAACCTCAACATCTATATGGTGGGAGACCTCAAGTATGGCCGTACCGTACACTCTTTGCTCATGGCCATGCGCCACTTTAACCCCACGTTCCACTTCATCGCTCCGGACGAGCTGGCTATGCCTGTGGTCTACAAAAGGTATTGCGAAGAGCAGGGTATACGTTACGTGGAGCACCAGGATTTTGACGCCGACACCATCAGTGGAGCGGATATACTGTATATGACTCGTGTGCAGAAGGAGCGTTTTGCTGACCTTGTCGAATATGAACGCGTCAAGGATCGCTACCTGCTGAAGAAAGACATGTTGGTCAAGGCGCGCGAGAACATGAAGATACTGCATCCGCTGCCACGTGTGAACGAGATAGAATACTCGATAGACGATACTCCTTATGCCTATTATTTCCAACAGGCGCAGAACGGTCTCTATGCCCGTCAGGCCTTGATATGCGATGTGCTTGGCATTACTTTGGACGATGTGATGAAAGACGATACCATATACCGTTAGCCGCATGTATGCATGCTGTATGGCATGTGCATGCCTATCCTTAATTATACATCATACGGACGCATGAGCACGTGGGAAGGTCGTCTTGCGTTGCTGCTTGTCCATTTGAATTTAAGAACATATACGAATACTATTCCATGAACAAGAAGGAAATGATGGTGGCCGCCATAGAGAACGGCACTGTGTTGGACCATATACCCAGCGAAAGGCTCTTTGATGTCGTGAGCATGTTGCACTTGGACAAGATGGGCAATGCCATTACCATAGGCTTTAATCTCAAGAGTGCTGCCATGGGGAGAAAGAGTATCATAAAGATTGCCGATAAGTATTTCACGGACGAAGAGCTGGATCAGCTGTCGGTCATTGCCCCTGATATCACGCTATGTGTGATAAAGGACTATGAAATCATAGAGAAGCGTCCTTTGGCAATGCCTGACGAGTTGATTGGCATTGTACGTTGCCCTAACCCCAAGTGTATCACCAACAATGAGCCTATGCGCACTCGTTTCCGTTCCGTGTCTACTGACAAGGACATCATCAGGTGCTGCTATTGCAACAGAGACGTTGAACGGACGGATGTCCGTATAGTGGAATGACACCTTAATTGACATACATGACATCATGAGGAAGGCGATATTCATCTTATTGTGGTTGTTGCTCATTGCCGGAACCGGAGGGGCTGTATGGACCTTTTGGGCCATACATGAAGGACGTGTCGGATACATGCCTGACATGGATCAGTTGTCCAATCCTGTGGACAAGTATGCCAGCCAGGTGCTTACAGCCGACAATAAACTATTGGGCATTTATAGCTATGGTGCCACCAATCGCATTTTCACGGAATATGACTCCATAGCCTCGGCTATGGTACAGGCACTGATAGCTACCGAGGATGAGCGTTTCCACGAACATGCCGGCATAGACTTCAAGGCTCTCTTCCGTGCCATAGTCAAGCGCGGACTGTTGAGACAGAAAAGTGCTGGCGGTGGTTCGACCATTACCCAGCAGTTGGCCAAGCAATTGTACAGTGAACGCGCCGGCAGTACCATGGAACGCATGTTCCAGAAACCCATAGAGTGGATGATAGCCTTGCGTTTGGAGCGTCATTATACCAAGGAGGAAATCATTACGATGTACCTCAACTATTTTGATTTTCTGCATAACGCTGTAGGTATAAAGACGGCATCGCGCACGTATTTCGGCAAGGAGCCTCAGGCACTGTCCATAGAGGAATGCGCTACCTTGGTGGGAATGTGCAAGAATCCTTCCTACTTCAATCCTGTGCGTGTTCCGGAACGTGCTCGCGAACGTCGCAATGTGGTTCTGAGCCAGATGGCGCGCTCGGGCTATATATCAGAATCCCAAGCCGACAGTATAAGGCAATTGCCTTTGGTCTTGAACTTCCACCGTGTGGATCACCGTAGTGGCATGGGAATGTATGCCCGTGAACATTTGCGCCAAGTCCTGATGGCCAAGCGTCCTGACCGCAGTAAATACGAAGATTGGCAGTACCAGCGATATTACGAGGATTCCTTGGCTTGGGAGGACGACCCTTTGTACGGCTGGTGCAACAAACACGTCAACAAGGACGGGAGAAACTACAATCTGTACACCGATGGTCTGAAAATATATGCTACCTTGGACAGTCGCATGCAGCGATATGCCGAAAAGAGCATACAAGAGCATGTAGTTGGCTATCTGCAGCCTGCTTTTGAAAAAGAGCAGAAGAACAATCCCAGACGTCCATATTACAGAGGGCTTTCCGCATCCAAAGTGGCGGCAGACATACAACGAGCCAAGCGGCAGAGTGCCCGTTTTGTTACAATGCGTGCTGCAGGATTTTCAGATAAGGAAATAGACAAGGCGTTCGAAACTCCGACGGAGATGACCGTTTACTCTCCGGATGGAGATGTGGATACGCTCATGACTCCATTGGATTCCTTGAAGTATTACAAGGGATTCCTGCATGCCGGGTTCGTGTGCATGGAGACCGAGACAGGCGATGTCAAGGCCTATGTAGGTGACATCAATTATTCGCATTTCCGTTATGATATGGCCGGCAGAGGCAGGCGTCAGGTAGGTTCTACTATCAAGCCGTTCCTGTATGCCCTGGCCATGGAGAGCGGTTACAGTCCTTACGATTTGGCTCCCAACGAACAGGTCACATATCAAGTGGGAGACAAGACTTGGACTCCGCGTAATGGCAGTCGGAGCAGGTATGGTGAGATGGTGACGTTGAAGTGGGGACTGGCACAGTCCAATAACTGGATTTCGGCTTGGCTGATGAGTCAGCTTAGTCCGGAGTTGCTCGTAAGCCTTATACATGAGTTCGGTGTGTTGAACCGCGAGATAGAGCCTACAATGTCGCTTTGTCTTGGTGCCTGTGAAATAAGCGTGCTGGAAATGGTCAGTGCTTATACGACTTTTGCCAATGCTGGTATGCGCCGTGCACCGCGTTTTGTCACGCGAATAGAAGACTCCGAGGGTAATGTCCTGGCGTCGTTCGTCCCGCAAATCCAGCATGTCATCAGCAGTGACGCTGCATGGAAAATGGTGGAACTCATGCGTGGCGTGATGGACGGTGGTACGGGGTCTCGTATGCGCTTCCGTTATGGTGTGCGTGCTCCCATGGGAGGCAAAACAGGAACTACCAACGATAATACTGATGGATGGTTCGTGGGTTATACGCCAAGTCTGGCTTTCGGTGCTTGGGTAGGCGGTGATGAACGTGATGTTCATTTCGCTTCCATGACATATGGCCAAGGGGCATCGGCTGCATTGCCGGTGGTGGCCATGTTCCTTAAAAAAGTTTATGCTGACAAGACTTTGGGGTATGATTCGGAAGAGAAGTTCGAGATTCCACAGGAAATCTCTTCTGCATGGCTGGAGGCTCAGGAAGCGGCTGCCATGGCCGAAGCCCGGGCTGACAGTACGAGTGCCGAAGCCTCTATGACTAATCCGTAAGGTTTTTAGCCAATAGCAAAATGGCCATCTCCGTGTGTCAACCATGGTGGTGGCCATTTTTTTTGTTTTGCCGTTATATTTCGGGAACTTCATTTTATGTGCAACGCATTCCATATGCGGGAATTGGCCGATTGCCGGTATCGAAAAAGAGTAAAACATTTGC
Organism: Bacteroides sp.; assembly: GCA_023665805.1. GTDB lineage: Bacteria > Bacteroidota > Bacteroidia > Bacteroidales > Bacteroidaceae > Physcousia. Next base: position 180,820 of record JAMPDJ010000001.1, read on the forward strand.
ATAAAATAATTATTTTGCTTATCTTTGTGCACGACAATATAATATAAATAAGGTACATTGCGATATAATAATATAACTATACGATATATTTGTAGTGCGGTCATGTTTTTTTTGCTGTCTGCAAATATGTCTTATGCCCAGAAAATACGTATAGGTTCCTATGAGTTTCCTGATGGTGCCATCTATCAGGGAGAGCTGGTCAAGGGAATGCCTGAAGGAAAGGGCGTTACCCAATTCAAAAATGGCGACAGGCACGAAGGTCTATATCACAAGGGCATGCGCCATGGACATGGCGTGTATGTTTTTTCGGACGGTGAAAAGTACGAAGGAGACTGGTTCCAAAACCAGCAACATGGTTTGGGTACTTATTATTTCATCAACAACAACCGTTATGAGGGTCTTTGGTTCAGGGATTATCAGCACGGCAACGGCAAGATGTACTATTACAACGGAGACTTGTACGTTGGCAATTGGCAGAATGATCTTCGTGATGGTAAAGGCACCTATACTTATAGCAACGGAGCGTCATATGTCGGCTCTTGGAAGAATGACATGAAAGACGGGGAGGGTGTCTTCGACTGGGCTGATGGCAACAGATACGAAGGGCAATGGTCCGAGAACAAAAAAAACGGTCACGGAACCTTTGTCTATGCTACAGGTGACAAGTATACCGGTGAGTGGCGTAATGATGAGCAGCATGGTCATGGCATCTATGTTTTCGAGGATGGTGATGTCTATGAAGGGGCTTATGTCAATGGACAGCGTACAGGCGAAGGTATTTTTACCTTCAAGAACGGTGACAAGTATGTTGGGAGTTTCTTGGAAGGAGACCAAAGTGGTTTTGGTACTTTCACGTGGCAGAACGGAGCCGTGTATACCGGATATTGGAAGAATAACAAGCAACATGGCAAAGGCAAATATACTTCTTCCGGTGGCGACGTGTATGATGGAGATTGGGAAAACGGAGTCATGGAGGGCAATGGAATACTGCGTCAGGCTGATGGCACAAAATACAAAGGGGAGTTTCATGCCGGTCTGAAAGATGGGCACGGCATCCAGGAGGATAAGGATGGCAAACGTTACGAAGGTGAGTTCCGTAGAGGGGAGATGGTGCATAAATGACGAGACTGCGTTGGCCTGATAGCCTTACTTTTAGATAAATACATATCAACATATTATAAATATGGCAACCAAGAAGACCGATGTCGCCAAGGCATCTACAACCGTAAAAAACACAACAACTGTCAAAAAGGCGTGTGCCAGAAAATCCTGTGCAAAAAAAACAGATTTGACAGGAACGACAACTTCCACGACTCTTCGTTTGATTAAGAATGATAAGTATTTGGCAGAATATGCCGAGGCTATCAACGGACGTCATCAGTCGGCCATAAACAAGATAGCAGAGCTTACGGATAACGGCACTTCCACTTTGGCAGATTTTGCAACGGGTTATTTGTACTTTGGTTTGCACAAGGATGGCAAGAACTGGGTAATCCGTGAATGGGCACCAAATGCCACGGCTATTTACTTGATAGGAGATTTCAATGGTTGGAAAGAAGATGGGCATTTCGCGTTTAAGAGAATAAAGGATACTGGAAACTGGGAGTTGGTTTTACCAGAGAGGACTTTTGCTCATGGTGATTTCTATAAGCTGAGTGTGCATTGGGAAGGTGGTCAGGGAGAGCGTATTCCTGCATGGGCACAACGTGTCGTCCAGGACGAGGAAACCAAGATTTTTTCAGCCCAAGTGTGGTTGCCTGAGCAGAAATTCGAATGGAAGCACACCAAGTTCAAACCCAACACCAGTCCGTTGCTCATCTACGAGTGCCATATCGGGATGAGTCAGGATGCAGAGAAAGTCGGTACGTATGAGGAGTTTCGGCAGAATATCTTGCCTCGTGTGCATAAGGCCGGATATAACTGCATACAGATAATGGCCATTCAGGAGCATCCCTATTATGGAAGCTTCGGTTATCATGTCAGCAGTTTCTTCGCAGCCAGTAGTCGTTTTGGGACTCCTGAGGAATTGAAAGCCTTGATAGACGAGGCTCATGGCATGGGCATAGCCGTAATCATGGACATTGTACATAGTCATGCAGTGAAGAATGAAGTGGAAGGATTGGGCAATTTTGCTGGGGACCCTTTCCAGTATTTCTATCAAGGTGACCGCAGGGAACATCCTGCCTGGGATAGCTTGTGCTTTGATTATGGGAAGAATGAAGTGCTGCACTTCTTGCTGAGTAATTGCAAGTATTGGTTGGATGAGTACCATTTTGACGGTTTCCGTTTCGACGGTGTCACCTCCATGCTTTACTATAGCCATGGCCTTGGCCAGTCATTCAATGGTTATGGCGACTACTATAATGGTAGTCAGGATGATAATGCCATAGTATATCTGACATTGGCCAACTGCTTGATACATCAAGTAAACCGTAAGGCAATTACCATTGCCGAAGAAGTCAGTGGCATGCCTGGATTGGCTGCCCCGTTTGAGGCTGGTGGCTATGGTTTCAACTATCGTATGGCTATGAATATCCCTGATTATTGGATAAAGATAATCAAGGAGTTGCGCGATGAAGACTGGAAACCCAGCAGTTTGTTGTGGGAAACCACCAACCGCCGTGCCGATGAGAAGACCATCAGTTATTGTGAAAGTCACGACCAAGCCTTGGTGGGTGACAAGACCATCATCTTCCGTTTGGTGGATGCTGATATGTATTGGCACTTCAAGAAGGGCGATGAGAACTACATCGTGGAGCGTGGCATAGCTTTGCATAAAATGATACGTCTGCTCACCTGTAGTACCATCAACGGTGGTTATCTCAATTTCATGGGTAACGAGTTCGGACATCCCGAATGGATAGATTTCCCTCGTGAGGGCAATGGATGGAGCCACAAGTATGCTCGCCGTCAATGGAACTTGGTTGACAACAAGGATTTGTGCTTCCATCTGTTGGGTGACTTTGATCGTGCCATGCTGTCCGTAGTGAAGAGTGAGAAGGACATCCAGAAGACCAGCGTCACGGAGATATGGCACAACGATGGTGATCAGGTATTTGCCTATCAGCGTGGCGAGTTGCTGTTCTTCTTTAATTTCAGTCCATTCCGCAGCTATACCGATTATGGTTTCATGGTGAAGGCCGGCACATATCAGTATCTGTTAAATACGGATGATGTTAAGTTTGGCGGTAAGGGCTTTAATGATGACAGCCTCAAGCATTTGACTATCTATGATCGTGAATTGGCAAAGGATGGCAAAGGCTGGCTTAAGTTGTATCTGCCTGCCCGCAGTGCATGTGTGCTGAAAATGATTAGGGACTGACTGCCGAATTCTGTAGTTATTATTGATACGATAAGAAACGCATAAATATCATTTGTATGTGTCTTTACAAAGACTGGCTAAGATAGATTATATAGTATTGACAAAGTAACAACTAATGTATCCGCACGGAACTGCTTGAACTTGCACCAAGTCGGCCCGTGTGGATATTGTTCGCATATAGACAACCTTTAGCATGACTTTCGGTTAGAATCGTTTTGCTCTGTTATTGTGGAATTGGAAAGGAGATGAAGTATCATTATCGTAGCACGCAGCGTATGGCAAGCATGATCACAGTGATTTGTTTCATGCTATTTGTCACATATTCCATATCACTGTTCATAAGGCATCAGTCCCACATGGTGGCGTTGGCTAATTTCGTAGCTAACGGATGCACTACGGATGTGGTCTACGACACTGCGTCTGCCATATGGACGGCCGCTTTATTGAGTACGTTACTTTGTGTTATTCCAGCCTTGTTCCTGCTGCATTCCTTGCACTTTCCGATTTGTATGAAAGGAATAGCTTTTCTTCCGTCATACGTTGTGTTGGGATTGATTACGGGGATATGCCCTTCATCGGTGGATGCCGTTGAAAATCACATCCCTATCTTTCTGGCTATACTGCTTCTGCTTGTTTCTATTGCCGCCATCTTCTATAGTCGGATGTATCATGAGGATAGGGGAGAGCATGCTCCGCTGTTCAACTACCTTGGAGGTAATGTCCTGCAGGCATGTATTGGCATGATATTCTGCATGCTATTGACCAATACAGACAGGCAATTGCATCTGCAACAGCCTTTGGCTCAGACCATACACCGTCAAGATTACACGGTGGCCAATACCATTCCTGCCGGAGAAACCACCACAAATAATACAATTACATCCCTTCGTGCCCTAAGTTTGAGCAAGCAAGGGTACATGGCCGAAAAACTATTTTCCATTCGCGGACTGAATGGCAGCCGTAGCCTGTTGCCGGATTCAACCCCGTCAGCTCTTATATATCATACTCCGCGATTGGTGTATAATCATCTGCAGGCTGTTCCGGTAAATTTTAACGGTGATGTGACAGCGTTTCTGCAAAAAGCTGTTGAGAGGAGGATATCTGTCTTGCAGGACTCTGCGGCCACGCATGATGACAGTCTTAGAGTGCGTCCGCTCATAGACTATTATTTATGTGCTTTGCTGTTGGACAAGGACTTGCCATCTTTTGCCAAGGTGTTGCCGAGGTTTTATTCTCAAGTAGAAACACTGCCCATACATTACAAGGAGGCTTTGTCGGTGTATCATGCCTTGGATTCTGTATCGACATGTCTCATGTCGGATACTGTGATAGATAGAATTTATCGTGATTACAGTCAATTAAGGTATTCGGCCCATGAGAATCCAATGTTCCAGCGAAAGATTTGCGTGGAATCTTACCCGTCCACATATTGGAACTATTATTTCTTTGCCCACATCAGTAATGAGCATTAGTACAGATAAAACTTCAAAATGATCATATCGTTATAACGAGATATTATAATACAACCATTATATAACACAAAGTTCATAATATGCCACAAATATCTGTTAGAGGTCAAGAGATGCCAGAATCTCCAATCAGGAAACTTGCTCCATTGGCTGATGATGCCAAAAAGCGAGGTATTCATGTTTACCATCTGAACATAGGCCAACCTGATTTACCCACTCCTCACGCGGCATTGCAGGCCATACGTAACATCGACCGCAAGATATTGGAATATAGCCCGTCACAGGGATATCTGAGCTATCGCAAGAAGTTGGTCGGATATTATGCCTCTTACAACATCAACCTCACACCGGATGACATAATCATTACATCCGGCGGTTCGGAAGCTGTGCTGTTTTCTTTCTTGGCATGCCTGAATCCGGGAGATGAAATCATTGTACCTGAACCTGCATACGCCAACTATATGGCGTTTGCCATCTCTGCAGGTGCACGCATCCGTACTGTCTCCACTACTATCGAGGAAGGTTTTTCCTTGCCTAAGGTTGAGAAGTTTGAGGAATTGATCAACGAGCGCACCCGTGCTATTCTAATATGCAATCCCAATAATCCTACAGGATATCTCTATACAAGGCGCGAGATGAACCAAATACGCGATTTGGTGAAGAAGTATGACTTGTACCTTTTCTCTGATGAAGTGTATCGCGAGTTCATATACACAGGTTCACCGTACATTTCCGCATGCCATCTGGAAGGAATCGAAGATAATGTAGTGCTTATTGATTCTGTATCCAAGAGATATTCAGAGTGCGGAATACGCATAGGTGCCCTCATTACCAAGAATGTGGATGTGCGCAAGGCCGTGATGAAGTTCTGCCAAGCACGTCTAAGTCCTCCACTTATAGGTCAGATTGCTGCTGAGGCATCGTTGGACGAGCCTCAGGAGTATACCCGTGAGGTCTATGATGAGTATGTTGAAAGACGTAAATGTTTGATTGACGGACTCAATCGTATTCCAGGGGTGTATAGTCCCATTCCCATGGGGGCTTTCTATACGGTAGCCAAGCTGCCTGTGGATGATGCCGACAAGTTCTGCGCATGGTGCCTGAGTGAATTCCAGTGGGAAGGCGAGACTGTCATGATGGCTCCGGCCTCCGGTTTCTACACAACTCCCGGTGCAGGACGAAATCAAGTACGTTTGGCATATGTCCTGAAGAAAGAAGACTTGGTACGTGCACTCTTTGTCCTTCGCAAGGCATTGGAAGCATATCCAGGTCGTACGGAATAACAAAATGAACATAAAGGGTAGATATCTTGGATATGCTATTCATAGCCAATAGATTATTTCGTGGAGACCATACTGGACACGTATCCTCTTCGGCCATACGCATAGCCACTGCAGGGGTGGCCGTTGGTATATTGGTCATGATTGTCAGTATTTGTGTTTCCTGCGGCTTTCAACGCGAGATTAAGGCCAAGGTGGCATCCTTGGTGGGGCACGTGCAGGTTGTTAACGGACAAACGTTGTATCGCAGTCAAACTTTGCCAATACAGATAACCGATTCCGTCAGGAATGCTGTTGCCACGCTACCTTATGTGGAAAGTGTCCAACGTTTTGCGTTATGTCCAGGAATGCTCAAGACCGAGGATGTGTTTCGCGGTGTCATGTTTCGCGGTGTGGACGATGCCTTTGATTCCTCTTATTTGTCATCGTGCCTTGTCGATGGTCACATACCTGTGTTTGGCAAGAAAGGTAATACGGCTGCGTCTGACAGCATTCTGTTATCTGCGCAATTGGCCTCTGTCCTTGGTTTGCATGTTGGACAGAGGGTTTATGCCTATTTCTTTGACGACAATCTGCGTGTACGTCGATTGACGGTATCTGGCATCTTTCAGACACACCTGTCTGATATAGATTCTCGTATGTGCTATGCCGACGCCCGTCTGACACAAAAGCTTGCTGGATTTCATACAGACCAATACAGTGGTGCTGAAATAAGAGTAGACGATTATTCTCATGTGGATTCGGTATCTTCACGTCTTGCCTCCATGTTTGGCACGCGTGAAGATGCCTACCGACAGTATTACGCCACTCCGCAAGTAGGCGAATTGTATCCTCAGATGTTTTCATGGCTTACTCTATTGGATACCAATGTCGGTGCCATATTGATATTGATGATATGCGTGGCCGGTGTCACGATGGTCAGCGGTCTGCTTGTCATTATCCTTGAGCGTACCCGTTTCATAGGCATCATGAAATCCATGGGAACCACCAATGGATTGCTGCGCCGTATATTCCTCTATTTCGCTGCCATGATAGTGTTGCGCGGAATGCTTTGGGGTAATGCCTTGGCCTTAGTATTGTTGCTTCTGCAGTATAGCACCGGCATCGTATCCTTGGATCCACAGAGTTACTATATAGCACAGGTTCCTGTATATTTTCCATGGTTGGGCATAATTGCCGTAAATATGGTCACGTTTGTCCTGTGTGTGCTGGTTCTGGTGGCTCCGACTTATGTCATTAGCCGTATTCACCCTGCACGTAGCATCATGTTTGAGTGATGATATGCAATAGATTTTAAGTAAGCATCGAGAATTAGTTTATACCATTCTTCAAGATTCTCAAGCCAATTCTCGTTCTTACTCGTCAGTCATTATAGACTCCCATAACTCCATCTTCGTGAGATTGACATTCGTCCCGATAACCTCAAATAACAATATAAACTAATTCCAGCTACTTACTTGTTATGAAATACTTTGAAGTCACATTTGATATTACTCCTTATAGCAGTGACGTAGCAGATGTCCTCTGCGCACTGCTTGCTGATGAAGGTTTCGAGGCCTTTGAACCATCTGGCAATTGTCTGGTGGCTTGGATACAGCAACAACAGTATTCCCCAGAGGGTTTGGCCAGAGCAATTGCTGCTATTCCCTTTTCTGGTACCATTATACAGTATCGGATAGCTGAGGCTCCTGATGAAAATTGGAACAAACGTTGGGAAGAAGACGGGTTCAAGCCTATTGTGATCTACGATGATGCAACAGTACATCCTGTCACGCCACATGCTCTTGTCACCATACATGATACTATGCACCTTGACGTGCCTGAGGCTCAATTCGACATTTGTATTAGTCCGTGTCAGGCATTCGGCACAGGCAGTCATGAGACTACACGCATGATACTTCGCCAGTTGCTTTCCATGCCTATGCATGGACGTAGTGTCATCGATGCCGGTACAGGTACTGGCATCTTGGCAATCTTCTGTCACATGTTGGGTGCAAAGGATGTCATGGCATATGACATAGATGAGTGGAGCGTCCGTAATGCCATGGATAATCTGGCATTAAATGGCATAACCGATGGCGTGCGGGTGTTGCTGGGAGACAGCAGTGTCTTGTCTCGGTCTAACCAATATCATGACAAGTCGCTGTCATGCCATTCGACTGCTTTTCCACAAGTATCCCTTCTTATAGCCAATATCAATCGAAATATCTTGTTGAACGACATGCCCCTGTTTGCTGAGAGCATAGAACCGGGTGGCGAACTCCTGTTGAGTGGTTTTTATGTAACTGATGTTCCTATGCTTGTTGCCGAAGCCAACCGTTTTGGTTTTTCGTTATGCCGTCAGTCAGAAGACCAAGAATGGGCTGTATTATTGTTAAAAAAGGAAAAACATACTGTGCAATAGGGGATTGCCTATTTTGTCAAACAGGATAAAATGTTATCTTTGCCATACAGATACGTTAATAACTTAAACAATATCGCGCTATGAAACATTTGACCATATTGTTGAGCATGCTTATGTTTACCTCCTCTTCCTTTGTCATGGCTCAGGAAGACGACATGTATTTCAGTCCGAAGAAGGCTAAAAAAGAGCAAACCACTCGAAAGGTAGAGGTAATATATGATGACGAGGCTCCGGAGGAACAAGCCAATGTTGCTCCTGTAACACCCAAGTTGACCGGGTACCGAGAGCGTGATGTGGACGAATATAATCGTCGCGGCAGTCAATATACTGCTGATTCACATGTGGAAGAAGAGGATTCTGACACACGTCAGGCACGTACCTACGAGTTGTCCTCTCAGAATCTCTATGACCTCGGATACAGTGAGGGTTATCTCCAAGGTTTTGGCGATGGTGAGGACATGGATTATTACTTCGGGGTTCGTCTGGCACGTTTCCATGGCCGCCATTTCTTTGAGCCATGGTACTGGGGTTGTATTTCATCCGTATATGATCCGTGGTACTGGGATCCATGGTATTGCGACCCTTGGTATCGTCCTTACTACTACGGAGGATGGTGTTCTGTTGGCTGGGGCATAGGTCATTGGGGCAGTTACTGGCATCCCTATTGGCACGGATGGCATACTCCCTATCCTTCGCATTGGGGAGGTGGTTACAGACCTCGCTATTCCACTGTTCGCAATCGTGACTATGGCCGTACTCGTATAATGAATCGAAGTACCCGTATTGGTGAGTATGGACGTTATGCTACCAGTGGCGATAGAAATGGCATAAGAAATAGTACAAATGTACGTGCCGACCGCGATTCACGCCTCAATCAACGCTCGGTTGATCGTTATAATCGTGCATCAGAGCGTGCAGGCAGCCGTACTCCCAGCCGTGTGACAAACACTCCGAACAGTGTTTCCACTCGTAATACGGACCGTGTTGAACGTCGTGGCACAGACCGCTCCTCCAATCATTCGTCTTCCCGCATGGGCACTGGCTCTTCTTTCCCTCGCAGCAGTGGAGGCGTTGGAAGCGGTGGCGGACGTTCAATGGGTAGCCGCAGTGGCGGTCGTGGCCGATAATAAATAGATACAATAACCCTTTACACATTATCAGATTATGAAGAAAGTGATGTTGATGGCCCTGCCGCTCTTCAGCCTGACTGTTGCGGCACAGGATCCATATCTCAATAATAACATAGTCAATACCTCGGATATCTTCGGTACGGCTCGTTTTGTGGGTATGGGAGGTGCCATGGGTGCGTTGGGGGCCGATATCTCTACTATCAGTAGTAATCCAGCCGGTATTGGCTTGATTTCCAAAAACGAGATGTCTCTTACAGCCGGGGCGGCATGGCTGGGCAACAACAGTGCTCGTGGCATGGCAAAAGGTACGTTTGCTCAGTTTGACCAGATTGGGGCAGTGGCATCATTCAAGTTGCCTGGCCGTGTGCGTACGTTGAATTTTGGCTTCAATTATCAGAAAAAGGCATCCTATGACAACAGTTTCTACGGCAAAGTACTGACAGCCGCCTCATGGGCAGATCAGTTGGACGCGTTGGCAAGCGAAGCGTTTGATAATAGAAACCTGCTTTATGGTCAATCCGACACTTACTATAATACCCTTTATGGCCTCGCTGACGATTGTGGATTGTTCCCTTGGAATTTCAAAGATGACAAGCGTGTGGACGTTGTCAAGGACCCCAGCGATCCAAATAGCACGTTGCAGGTTACTCGTGGGTCGCTCAGCGCATACGAGTTCAATCTCAGCATGAACATGTCTGACAGGTATTTCTTCGGTATCACTGTCGGAGTGGATAATCTGGATTATCATCGCGGTACAGACTATTGGGAGCAACGTACAGCCACCAATGGCGACATTCACGATTTCGGCTACATAAACGAACAGCATGTTACAGGGAACGGCTTTAATCTCAAGTTAGGTACCATCATTCGTCCGTTTGATTCCAGCACGTTCCGTGTGGGACTTACTGTGGAGACTCCCACATGGTACAACTTGAAATACGTGGACGATCAAAGTTTGACTACCAAGTATGGATGGAATGACGCGGCTAAGGAGTTTGCCTATGATCCGGCCAAGGGAAAGTATTACACACACTATGTTTATGACCAGTCTGAGTCATATATCAACTATCTGGAGTACAGCATCACCACTCCGTGGAAGGTACGTGCACAGATGGGCAGTACTGTGGGTTCCAATTTTGCATGGGGAGTGGAATACGAGTTTGCAAACTATCCAGGAACAACCATGAAGTTCCCGGCCCAGTATGGAGGCTCTAAGGCCGATGAAGGTTTCCTGGACATGACCAAAGAGATATTGAAGGCTCAGCATGCAGTGCGTGCGGGTGTGGAGTTCAAGCCCTGTAAGTCTCTTGCCTTGAGGGCCGGATACAACTTCATAACATCGACTACTTCGTCGGAATCCGAATGGGATCCCTTCTATTCCGATGCTGCCTTGTCATATCCTACGGGCTTGGACTACATGAATCTTTCCGATGTGCATATTTTCACCTTGGGTGCCGGCTACCGTAATAAGTGGTTCTATGCAGACCTGTCCTATAAATACCGTTACCAGAGAGGCGAGTATTATGCTTTCAATCCTTACTACAGCCAGGTGATTGCTCCGGATGCCACAATGGCTCCAATTCCTGTAAACATGGATCGCCACAGCATCATGGCCACGGTTGGCATAAGGTTCTGACATATTTGTTATTATTGATATTCGTCAGAAACATATTCGGTGGCACTGCCAGGTACAAACGGCAGTGCCACTGAATGTATTTATTGTATAGTGGGTTTGAATCCAATCCGGGACACGTCATACAGGCTGTGACACGGTATGGTTCTAAATGCCATTGCAGTAGCATCGCGATTTATAAGTAAGTTTCGGGAATTAGTTTATACTATCCTTTAGAGATTTCAGAACTGTTCCCGCACTTACTCATCAGTTATTATGGCACCACATAACTCCCTCTTCGTAAATCCGGGAACAGCCCCGACCTCAGCAAATTATAATATAAACTAATTCCCGAAACTTACTTATCCCGTATTGTCGGCATCCTGAGAATACTATTCTCTTGACTTCGATTATACTGTTGTCACGCATCCGACTATATTGTGGTCGGATGCGTGACAACAGTGTGGCTTAAAACTGGTTTCTGCAAGTGGCTACGTATGTAAATTCTTCTGCCGTACTACTTAATGCAACCGTAGTCAAGTCAGGATACCTGGGAATAGTCATTGATGCACCTACATTCTTGTTATAGGGTGATAGATAGTATGTTGTTGAGTACGTTGATTGCCGTGTCAACATCCTTTATGTCACATAAGTTGAGGTACTTGTGCCCATTGCGGTCGCTCAGTTGACAGTTGGCTGCATTCACACTGAAGTATGCTACGATTTGCCCAAAGGCTTTGCCTTGGTAGTAGGGACTTTGCTCCGATTGCACGAAATATAAACGCAATTGACTGTTCTTCAGGACCAAACGCTCCGCTCCCAATTCCTTTCCCAGACGACGGAGGCGTACCATTTGACATAGGTCTTTGGCTTCGCGTGGCATGGGTCCAAAGCGGTCTGTCAGTCGTGTGCAGAAATCCTCTATCTGCCTGTCCTGTTCCATTTGGTCCAATTCGCGGTACAGCAGCATTCTTTCGCTACTGGTGGGGACGTAGTATTCCGGCAAGTGTGCTGGCAGGTCCGTTTCCAGCTGGCATTCGTCCACAAATTCCGAGGCTTTGGCATTGTTCCTGCCGTCTGTTCCGGACTCCTCGGCATACAGTTCCTTGAATTCCTCGTTGTGCAGTTCCTTCACTGCCTCGGAGAGAATCTTCTGGTATGTCTCGTATCCAAGGTCGGCTATGAAACCGCTTTGCTCTGCTCCCAGTAGATTGCCGGCACCGCGTATGTCCAAATCCTGCATGGCTATGTGTATGCCGCTCCCTAGGTCGGAGAATGTTTCTATAGCCTGCAGGCGTCGGCGTGCATCGGTATTCAGAACCGACATGGGAGGAGCCAGCAGGTAACAGAATGCCTTGCGGTTGCTGCGGCCGACACGGCCACGCATCTGGTGAAGGTCGGAGAGGCCGAAGTTTTGCGCCGAGCACACGATGATGGTGTTGGCGTTAGGAATGTCGATACCGCTCTCTATGATGGTGGTGGAGATAAGTACGTCGTAGTCGTGATTGACGAATCCCAGGACAATCTCTTCCAACTTTTCCGGGGGCATCTGTCCATGGCCCGTAGCCACTCGGGCATCGGGCACGTACTTATGTATCAGGGCTTCCAGTTCGGGCAATGAGGATATACGGTTGGAGACGATGTAGGTCTGACCGTTTCTGCTAAGTTCAAACTCCACGGCTTCGGCAATTATCTCTCCGGAAAAGGTACACACCTGTGTTTGTATTGGATAGCGATTGGGAGGAGGTGTCTGGATTACGCTCAGGTCTCGTGCGCCCATCAGCGAGAATTGCAAGGTACGCGGGATGGGCGTGGCTGTGAGGGTGAGTGTGTCCACGTTGGTCTTCAGCTGACGCAATTTCTCTTTGGTGGATACTCCGAATTTCTGTTCCTCGTCAATAATCAGCAGGCCGAGGTCTTGGAATTTGACGGACTTGCTGATAAGGCGGTGTGTGCCTATTATGATGTTTATCTTGCCGTCATGGAGATCCTTGAGCAGTGCCTTGGTGTCCTTGGCGGAACGCGCCCGCGAGAGGTAGTCCACGCGTACTGGCATGTCCTTTAGTCTGGACATGAAGGTGCGGTAGTGCTGATAGGCCAGCACGGTGGTTGGTACAAGTACGGCTGCCTGTTTTCCATCCACGGCGGCCTTGAATGCGGCACGTATGGCAACCTCGGTCTTGCCGAAACCTACATCGCCACACACCAGACGGTCCATTGGACGCGAACGTTCCATATCGGCTTTCACCTCCTGGGTAGCCTTCAGCTGATCCGGTGTGTCTTCGTAGAGAAAAGAAGCTTCCAGCTCGTTTTGCAGGTATGTGTCTTTTGAGAACTGAAATCCCTTTTCTTGGCGTCTAAGGCTATATAGACGTATGAGGTCACGGGCTATATCCTTGATTTGTTTTTTAGTGCGTTCCTTTAGGTTCTCCCATGCCCGGCCTCCAAGTTTGTTAATCTTGGGCGGTGTGCCATCCTGTCCCTTGTATTTGGACACCTTGTGCAGTGCGTGTATGGACACGTAGATGACTCCTCCTCCGTCATAGTTGATTCGTATCTTTTCCACCATGCGCTCACCCTCGGGTATAGTGATGAGTCCGCCGAAACGACCGACTCCATGGTCTATGTGCACGACGTAGTCGCCAAGCTGGAACTGCTGTATTTCTTTTAGTGTCAGGGCTATCTTGCCTTTGTGCGCGTTATCGGACCGCAGGTTGTACTTGTGGAAACGGTCGAATATCTGGTGGTCGGTAAATAGGACGATGTGGTGCTCGTTGTCCACAAAACCGCTATGCAGGGTTTTGTCGATAGGAGTGAAGCGGACACCCAGCTGCATGTCGTTGAATATGCACTCCAGACGGTCGGTCTGCTTGCTGCTGTCGGCCAGGATGTAAAGGTCATAGCCCTCATGCATATAACGTAGCAGTTCACGAGTAAGCAGATTGAAGTTCTTGTGAAATACCGGTTGCGGTGTGATGTCGAAGGACAGGTGTGCCTGCCCCGTGCGTGACGTTTCCATCAGCACTGCGCGGAAGTCCAGCAAACGATGTCGGAACTTGTCTGGAGGAGTCAGCACAATTTCTTTTTGCAGCATGTTCTGTTCATCCTTGTTTTTTCCGGCACCTTCTTCCATTTCTACTATGCGTGCGGCCATGGAGAAACCATCCTCCCATATACGTTTTATCTCGTCACAGAGAAAGGTCCTGTTGTGCATTACCAACAAGGTATCTTCTGGTAAGAAATCGGGTAGGCAGATGCGTTGTGAAGCGATTGCACCGCCCATCTCAGGGACTATGCTAACCTCATGGAGATGTTCTACGGACAATTGGCTTTGGACATCAAAGGTGCGTATGCTATCCACCTCATCGCCAAAGAAGTCTATGCGATAGGGATTCTCGCAGGAGAAACTGTACACGTCCACCAGCGAGCCTCGCACGGCAAACTGCCCCGGTTCATAGACATAGTCCGTGCGTCGGAATCCCAGGTCCAACAATGTCTTTTGGAGTTCGCGTAAGTCCTGTGCGGTTCCCACCTCCAGATTTATGGTGTGGCTTTGCAGTTGCTCCTTGCTCACTACTGTTTCGGCCATGGCTTCCGGATAGGTCACGACAAAGAGATTGCCTCCGCGTTGCAGGGCCGATAGGGCATCGGTGCGCAGGATTTCACTGCCTGCATCTCGTTGACCATATTTTACAGCACGACGGAAACTGCTTGGCAGGAAATGCACACCTTGGCTACCCAGGATTTGGGTCAGGTCGTGATAGAAATAGCCTGCCTTCTCCTCGTCGTCCATTATAAAAAGATACGGATGCGTCAATGCTTCCGTACACCTGACGGCAAGAGAGGCAAAATACAACGGTGCGGAACTTGCCGACAGTCCCTCCAGCCGTATCTCCCTTAAGCTACGGTCAGAGAGCAATCGCCCCAATGCCTTTATTCTGGCAGTGCGGCCTATGAGTGTCTGGATATTCTGTATGTCCATATATGCAAAAGTACAAAATAATCCTTAAAACCGTTGGTCGTGACGTGGAAAAAGTGTATTTTTGCCCTTGAATATAACCAAAGACAAATGAGTGACAGTGTAATTATTATCCCTACTTACAATGAAAGGGAAAACATAGAATCCATCATACGTGCGGTGACATCTCTGGAGAAGGATTTTGATGTCCTGGTCATAGACGATGGCAGTCCTGATGGTACGGCCGATATAGTCAAGGTCTTGATGTCCGAGGAATTCAAAGGGCGAGTGAACATGATACAGAGAAGCGGCAAGTTGGGACTGGGCACGGCCTATATTTGTGGCTTCAAGTGGGCCTTGGAGCATGGTTACGATTACATTTTTGAGATGGATGCCGACTTTTCGCATGCGCCTGCCGATTTGCCACGCCTGTATGCCGCCTGTCACGATGAAGGATACGACGTGTCTGTGGGGAGTCGTTATATTACCGGTGTGAATGTAGTAAACTGGCCCATAGGACGTGTGCTCATGTCCTATTATGCTTCTGCGTATGTGCGTACTGTATTGGGTATCAAATTGCGCGACACAACAGCAGGATTTGTCTGTTGGACACGCAAGGTGCTGGAGTCCATCTCTCTGGATGATGTAAGATTCAAGGGATATGCTTTCCAGATAGAAATGAAGTACACTGCCTTGCGATTGGGCTTCAAAATCAAGGAAGTGCCAGTGGTGTTTGTCAACCGCGAACTTGGTACCAGCAAGATGTCCGGTGGCATATTCAGCGAGGCGTTTTTTGGCGTGATGAGGTTGCGTATGACCAATTTCAAGAGGAGACAATCATGAAGACGTTGATAAGTAATGCAACTATAGTAAACAATGGGGAGTCGCGAGTCGGCTCCCTCTTGATTAGTGGTGACAGGATAGAGTCCGTAGTCTATGGAAGCGAACTGTTGCATGGTGACGGATGCCAAGTGGTGGATGCCAATGGTGCCTATCTTTTGCCTGGAGTGATAGACGACCATGTTCATTTTCGTGAACCGGGCATGACTTCCAAGGCCGATATGCATACCGAAAGCATGGCGGCAGCAGCTGGGGGAGTGACATCTGTTCTGGATATGCCCAACGTGATACCGCAGACCACCACGGTGGACCGTTGGCGCGAACGTATGCAGATGGCGCATGGCCGCATGCATGTTAATTACGGCTTCTTTATCGGAGCCACTAATGATAATATGGATGAAATCCTTGCCATGCCTGCCGATGAATATCCTGGCGTGAAATTGTTTATGGGCAGTAGTACTGGCAATATGTTGGTAGACAGGCGTGAGATGCTTGAACAACTTTTTGCTCGTGCCCCAAAGTTGATAATGGCACACTGCGAGGACACCTCACGGATCAATGCCAACATGGAACGTGCCCGTGAACTATATGGTGATGATCCCTCGATGGTTCATCATCCGGAGATACGCGATGCCGAGGCTTGCCTGCGCAGCTCATCATTGGCTGCAGAACTGGCACATGCAACCGGGGCGCGTCTGCATATAGCGCATATTTCCACCGAGGCAGAACTGGCATTGCTGGGAGGTAACGTCACCGGAGAGGTTTGCGTGGCACATCTCTTGTACACGGATGCCGACTATGAACGATTGCAAGGCAGAATCAAATGTAATCCTTCCGTTAAGACGGCTTGTGACCGTGACGCATTGCGCAAGGCCTTGACAGATGGGCGTATCGCGTGCATAGGTACCGATCATGCCCCACACCTGTTGGCAGAGAAACAAGGTGGTGCGCGTACCGCAGTCAGCGGCATGCCAATGGTGCAGTTTTCATTAGTATCTATGTTGGAGATGGTGGACGATGGAGTATTGTCAATTGAGCGTCTTGTACAACTCATGTGCCACAATCCGGCCACGCTTTTCGGCATACGGGAGCGTGGTTTCATAGAAGAGGGTATGAAAGCCGATTTTGTTCTTGTACGCAGATCCGAGATACCTTATACCATTACATCCGGTCACGTATTGAGCAAGTGCGGATGGTCGCCTCGTGAGGGTGATGCTCTCCATTGGCATGTAGCCGGTACATGGGTAAATGGTAACCTCGTTTGGGATGGAAAG
Organism: Bacteroides sp.; assembly: GCA_023665805.1. GTDB lineage: Bacteria > Bacteroidota > Bacteroidia > Bacteroidales > Bacteroidaceae > Physcousia. Next base: position 198,109 of record JAMPDJ010000001.1, read on the forward strand.
AACGTGAACGACAAGGTGTGTGGTGAGGCATTGGCGTTCTCGTGAGGAAATGAATGCAATCCTCGGACAGTATTGTGATTGCAATTATAATGGAACTTACATAATAAACCACATAGGAGGCAAACACCAGCAATCGATGTTTGCCTCCTATGGCGTTATATTACACTTATATGTCAAGCCCTTTGTCATTTGGACGTGTAGCCTTGACATGCATGGGAAGTCAACCTTGAAGCATTGCGTCAGCCAACGCCTCTAATTCGGTGATATTGCATGTTTTTACTTTGCCCATGATTGTGACGGTTGGCTCCATTATCTCGCATTGTTTCATGCTCTCCACCATGTTGCGCATTACTTTGGCTGCTGCCGGAGCCCAACTCCCGTTCTCTACCAGACCGAAGCGGCGTTGCTGATAGTTCTTGATTTGCAGGTGATGGAGGAAGTCATGCATCGGTGGGAAGAGTCCGGCATCGTAGGATGATGCGCAACAGACTATGCTTGGGTAGCGGAACGCGTTCTCTACGGCTTCTGACATGTCACTGCGGCAAAGGTCACACAACACCACCTTGGCAGCACCTTTGGCCTTGAGTATTTCAGCCATCTGTTTTGCTGCCTCGGCAGTGTTGCCATGGATGCTGGCATATGCTACAAGCACTCCATCGCTCTCGGGATGGTATCTGCTCCATATGTCATACAGGCGGACTGCTTCCGCAAGAGCCTCGCCCTGGAGCGTTGGACCATGCAGTGGCATGATGGCGGCTATGTCCAAAGTGGCAGCTTTCTTCAATACATTCTGTACCTGTACACCGTATTTGCCGCAGATGTTGAAATAGTAGCGTCGTGCTTCGCATGCCCAGTCACCGGTCTCGTTGCACAAGGCACCGAACTTGCCGAAACCATCTGCTGCGAATAATATCTTTTCGGTGGATTCGTATGTCATCATCACTTCGGGCCAGTGCACCATTGGAGCGGCGATGAAGTTTAGGGTATGCTTGCCCAAGGGCAGTGAATCGCCCTCCTTGACTATCAGGATGCGATCGGCAAATGATGTGTAATCGAAGTAATGCGACAGCATTTTCACAGTCAATGCCGTGCATACCAATGTGAGGGTGGGGTATTGTGTCATGGCTTTGCCAACCAATGCCGAGTGGTCCGGCTCCATGTGCTGGCAAACAAGATAGTCGGGCGTACGTCCGTTGAGAGCTGTAGCGAGATTGGCGAACCAATTTCCCTCCTTGCATTTATCAACGGTATCCATGATGGCTATCTTCTGATCCAAGATAACCCAACTGTTGTAGCTCATGCCCTCGGGGACAATGTACTGGCTTTCGAAAATGTCGATGTCAAGGTCATCTGCTCCTATGTAGATGATGTTTTTGGAAATGTCGTTTGTCATGACGATATGTATTAGTGTATATTGACATAGATGTTATCTGCGTGTTGCATATGGATTATTCTTGTCCGATGATAGCTTGACGTACACGGTTACATAACGTGTCATAGTCTTCAAGCTCGGCCTCCGGCACTATTGGCTTCAGGTATTCCACTTTTACGGGTTTAGGCGACGGAAACATCTTGTCACGTGGCCAAGCTTCAAATGCTCCGCTTATACGCACTGGGATTATTGGTACGTTCAGCTCTGCCGCTAATATGGCGAATGTTTTCTTGAATTCTCCAACATGTCCGGTGCGTGTTCTTGTACCTTCGGGGAATACTACCAGGTTATATCCTCTCTTTAGCATTGCTGCCATCTCCAATATGGAATCTTTCAGTTTTGCCCGTTCCATTATGATGACATTGTTACGCTGTGCCAATGTGCGACGCAAAGTTCCTTGGACATGATCTTCCGTAGCATAGAAATAACAATGCTTTATCTGCTTGGCTGTCAGTCCTGCCAAGGCTATGGGCGCATCCATGAAACTCTGGTGGTTGGGAGCCAGGATATATGGGCCGCCTGCAGGAATGTTCTCTCGTCCAATCACGTCAATTCCATTGTATAGCGAGATGAACCATTGCATGAGTTTTGCCCACACGCACATCAGAGGTGAAGTTCTGCGTTTGTAGTCGTCATCCACTCCTTCATAGTCCGAAGGATGGTCGGCCTGTGATAGCAGTCGGTTCCAGTCTATTTCCTCTATTTCCATGCGTGTCTTGTTTTTCTCGATGTGCTTGGCAAGGTCATGGACGTTACGGAATGATGTCAGACTGTCAGCATTCACCTGCACGCCGAAGGAATTTTCTATGAATACCTGCAATCCTATACGATCCAAAGAGTCCATTCCCAATCCTGTTTCTATGTGGTCGGATGGATGCATAGTGACTTTCTTCTCTGTCTCTATGTATTGCTTGAGTATGCGGTATACCTCGCTGTCGGGTTCCGACGTAACATCTGTATTGGGGCTTTCGGCTGAAAGCTGGCCGTCCAATATGTCTTTGAGCTTGAAACGCTGTAGTTTCTCCAGTTTTGTCCTTGGCAACTCGCCGCGGAATATGCACAGAGACATTACTTTCTTGTACTGTGGTACACTGCGATTGTACGGTTCCAGCACTTCATGTTTGATTACATCTTCCACTTGCTTGTCAGTCAGGTTCTTGCCCCATGCTGCTTGAGGTACAACTATAGCACACAGCATGTCTCCGCGTTGTGTTACTGCAGATTCTTGTATGCGTTCCGTGTATCGGTCCAGTTTTGCCTCTATCTCTGACGGCTGTACATTCTTGCCATTGGACAGTACGATGATTTCCTTGCATCGTCCAGTAATGTACACACGCCCCTTTTCATCAAAGCGAGCCAAATCTCCTGTGTGTATGAAACCATCCTTGTCTATAATGGCCGCAGTTTCTTCTGGCCGATTGTAGTACCCCTGCATCACATTTGGCCCCTTGGCACATAGTTCACCCACTAATACTTGTCCATCCTTTGTGGTGCCCATTTCGCTGGGGATGATCTTACATTCTACCGAGGGGAGAGGCAGCCCCACACATCCAGGAATGTAGTCTCCCGGGCGTGTAAAAGCTATAATAGGGGCAGTTTCTGTCATGCCATAGCCTTCGAGTAGGTTCAATCCCAAGGTCTCCAGACCTCGGCCTATTTCCTTATCCAAGGATGCGCCTCCGCAGACACAGAAGCGTATGTGGCCTCCCATCTTCTGATGCAGGCTTCGGAACACGATGCGCGATAGCGTAGGGCTTTTGGCCCAACTGCACAGGCGAAAGAGGCCTCGTGTGATGGCATGAGCGTTTATCTTGCCCATGATGCCGTTGTATAGCGTCTGCCACAGACGTGGCACACCAATGAATATGCTAACTTTGCCACGGCACAATATGTCCATGATTTCAGGTCCGGTCATTCCTGGACTGATGGCCACGCCGCCACCTTGCAGAATCGGTGCGATCATGCATCCCTGTAGTGGCAGGACATGATGCAATGGGAGCAGGATAAGTGCACGGCGTTCGCTATTGTAGATACACACCTCATCCGAAACGCCACGTATGTTGGCCAGCAGATTGGCAAAACTCAGCATTACTCCCTTGGGCGAGCCCGTTGTGCCTGAGGTGTATATTATAACTGCCGTTTCATCGTCCTTGCGTGTCCATCCGGTAGGAGCAACTGCCTCAGGACCGTGTTCCGGTACATAGGCATCCTCGTGATCGTCTATGCTGAGAATACGTATCTGCATACCAGTCATGGCTATAGCTTCCATGGCCACGGGCTGCCGTTCGTCAGACACCCACATATTTTGGCATCCACTGTCCTTTAGGATGTAAGCCAGATCATGCGCTGTTGACGAAGCATCCACAGGTATGGCTATGCCTCCGTTTTTCCACACTGAAAAGAATGCATATATCCACCCCTCGCGGTTCTCAGAGAAAATGATTGTCTTGGTATCCTTTCCCTTGGGCGTATGCAAAGCAAAATGGTCTATATGCTGAAGCATGGACCTGTAACTGATATTGCCTTCTACTGTGATTATGGCAGTCTTGTTGAAATCTTTTATCATGGCCTTGTGGGTGCCCGTCCAAACGAGCCGTTTTGCATTTATCCACTATTTGGCAAAGTTATTACATTTTTGTCATATAGGCAAGGAGAGGGTCCAAAAATCATGACACTTGTATATTGTGTTGCATATGTTACACATCCTTCATGTATGTATTGCTATTTATGCGTTAATTAGCTTCCTAATTTGCGGTGCAAAGGTAAGCCTATTTCCGGAATTGTCTAATGATAGGATTGTAAATAAGTTAGTTATGCGTGGGTAATCATTGTTGTGCGCCAAAGATTTAAGTTGGTGAATTTAGTTGACATTGTTTGCAGTCTCAAAGTATTTGCATATCTTTGTATCGAGATAAAGCCGTACCATGGCCATTTACGGACTACAAGATTACCAAGGTTTGTTTGCTTTTATTACATAGAAAAATCGCAATTCCCCATCAGCCTCATGGATAATAATATGACATCTAAGATGCCTTTCCCCGACTGCCCTATACGCAGAATACTGTCGCGCATCAGTGACAAATGGTCGTTGTTGGTCGTTAATGCCATTGTCAACTCTGGCAAGGACAGTCTTAGGTTCAAGGAACTTCAGCGGTGTATTCCGGATGTTTCTCAGAAAATGCTCACTTCCACACTACGTATTCTGGAGGAGGACGGTTATGTCAAGCGTACTGTGTTCCCGGAGGTACCACCACGTGTGGAGTATACGGTGACGGAAAGAATGTTGTCGTTGCTGCCTCACATCAATGCTCTGATAGCGTGGGCCATGGAAAACAAGGCTGCAATCATAAGTGATCGTGAAAGGAATGTCGGGCACAGAAGATGATATCGTTCCGTTATACTGCAGTTACGCACATGCATACCTTAAATAATACAATATAGTGTGCTGAAATAGAAAAAAAAATCTAAACGTTTGCGTATAAGGTGGCATATTGTCTCGGCTGTTTTGCTAAATTTGCGTCAGGAATTATAGGTCACTATTGTTTATCACAAAAGGTACTGTTATGAAGATAAAGGAAGTACATGCGAGAGAGATTCTCGACTCAAGAGGTAATCCTACCGTGGAGGTTGAAGTAACATTGGAAAGTGGAGTGATTGGACGTGCGTCGGTTCCAAGTGGTGCAAGCACAGGAGAGAATGAAGCTTTGGAACTGCGTGATGGCGACAAGTCCCGTTACTTGGGAAAAGGTGTTCAGTCAGCTGTGGAGAATGTGAATGAGAAGATTGCTCCAGCCATAATTGGCATGAGTACATTGGAGCAGCGCAAGATTGATGCCTGCATGCTTGAACTCGATGGCACGGCTACAAAGAAAAATCTTGGTGCCAATGCCATTCTTGGTGTCTCGCTGGCTGTAGCCCATGCCGCTGCCAATTATCTGCATCTTCCGCTCTACCGTTACCTTGGGGGTACCAACACCTACGCTTTGCCTGTTCCAATGATGAATATCGTCAATGGCGGTGCTCATTCCGATGCTCCCATCGCATTTCAGGAATTTATGATTCGTCCTGTTGGCGCGACATCCGAAAAGGAGGGCATACGTATGGGAGCCGAGGTGTTCCACAGTCTTGCCAAGTTGCTGAAGGCCCGTGGCCTATCTACAGCGGTAGGTGACGAAGGTGGTTTCGCACCAGATTTCAATGGTATTGAGGATGCTCTCGACACCATAATAGAGGCTATCACGGCTGCCGGTTACGAACCTGGCAAGGATGTGAAAATAGCCATGGACTGTGCTGCCTCCGAGTTCGCGGTGTGTGAGGACGGTGAGTGGTTTTACGACTATCGTCAGCTTAAGAACGGCAAGAAAAAGGATCCTAACGGCAAGAGGCTTTCTGCCACAGAACAGATTGACTATTTGGAGCGGCTTATTGACAAGTATCCGATAGACTCTATTGAGGATGGATTGGACGAAAACGATTGGGACAACTGGGTGAAACTTACCAAACGTATTGGTGACCGCTGCCAACTTGTGGGCGATGATTTGTTTGTAACCAACGTGAAATTCCTGGAGAAAGGTATAAAAGTGGGGGCTGCCAACTCCATTCTGATTAAGGTTAACCAGATAGGTTCGCTTTCTGAGACACTTGATGCTATAGAGATGGCTCACCGCCATGGCTATACCACTGTAACAAGCCATCGCTCTGGCGAAACAGAGGACACCACAATTGCCGACATTGCCGTTGCTACCAACTCTGGACAGATCAAGACGGGGTCTCTTAGCCGTACTGACCGTATGGCCAAGTACAACCAGTTAATCCGCATTGAGGAGCAACTCGGTGAACAGGCGCGCTACGGCTACAAGAAACTGAGTTAACCCCCAAATCTAATGACCGATTCGGGTTAAAGAGACTGGTGGAAAAATTCTTACATGTCCGGTGCTCATCGTGAAGATTCGTTTGGACAATACTATGGGCACGGCACCGACAATACGGGAGCCAAATTGCATCGTCGCGAAGATGCAATTTGGCTCCTGCATTTGATATGCTTCGGGGACGGGAGATACCTTTCGTAAGGTTGTATTTGCAAGATATTGCTGTACGATAAAAACAATGGAATCGTCTTGAAAGAGACGGTTCTTGATCTCAAACGGTTTCCTGTGTGAACGCAGCTATGTCGTTGGTGGGGTGTTCCTCGGTAAGCACCCTTGCTCTCCCGGACGCATCACAAAATGATTAAATTAGAGATGAATCACAAAATAATCAATTAACTTTGCACTGTCACTCCTTGGGCAACCCCGTCTCAGACATGCCCAGTGAAACACTGCTTCATGAAGATTCTATATGAGGCTTCAGTAATGCGGATGTTAGCAAAGTATCAGAAACTTATAAATGAAATAATAGTTTGTTTACTTTTCTATTATGGACACAAGGCAATACATGATAGTTGATTTAGAACGATGTGGTGATAAACGGATGTTTATCACCGAGCAAATATCCTCTATCAGCGAGAACAAAAACGGTCTTTGGACTGTTCGGTTTTCTGCATCTCCTCGTGTGTTCAATTACAACAAGTCTCGTCTGCTATATCTTACTCATCCGGAGACCATAGATTTTAGAGAAAAAGGACTGTATGTAAAAAATAGACATATCAACAATGTGACAGAATTGTTGCGTTTTTCTGATTACCGTTATACATTCTATCGAGTGACCTATCACAATGGTTATTATGAGAACTTGGAAGGAAATGATGTCTATATCACTCGTACCCCCATTAACATGAATGGTGGCTCAACATGGGATTATCTACGTAAATTGGCTGCTGAGACAGGTTTAATGACAGGGGATGAAGATAATATTCTTTCCAAACAATATGACTTGGTAGATACTATGCGTGACAATGTACCTTTGGCGCAATATCTTGGCGATAAAACAAAGATAGTTGTTCGCAGCTTGCCCAATCAGGTTTATTATCCATTTGGATGTAATGCCAGCCAAAAGTCTGCGGTAGAGAAAGCCTTGACGCATCAGGTTAGTATCATACAAGGTCCTCCGGGAACAGGAAAGACACAAACTATTCTCAATATCATAGCGAACTTGCTTGTGGCGAGAAAAACTGTGCTTGTCGTATCGAACAATAATTCAGCTGTAGAAAATGTGTTGGAAAAGCTGGAAGACAAAGGTCTTGGTTTTATCGTAGCCAAACTCGGTAATAAAAAGAACAAAGAGACGTTTATTGCCAGTCAATCAGATTACCCAGATATGACAGGCTGGAGCATAGAAAAACATTCAACAATTTATCAATTGGCGAAAGATTCTCTTCAAAACGTGTCACAAGGATTTGACGGGCAGCTCCGTCAAGCTCAATTAAGGACAGAGTATGATGCACTGCTGAAAGAGATACAATATAATACGCTATTGGGCATAAACAATACTGATAATAACTGGCTTCATAGTAAACCATCTGCCAAACTTATGACTTTGCTCAACCTTTACCAAATGACAGTAGAGAAAGGTCAAAAGCCCTTTTGGGGGTGGCGTTTGAAATGGTCATTTTATATGGGTATGAAGATGTTTTTATTCCTTAATAGAAAAACGACCGAAGTGATAGCTGGATTGGAGGATGCCTATTATTTCTCTCGCAAGGCAGAAATTGAGCATGCATTGAGTGTCATTGACAAAAGGCTTCAGTCTATTGATATCAGCCAGTCTGTAGAAGAGTTACGTTCATCATCCTTGCGAATTTTGAAGAGTAAGATTGCCCAACGATATGGAGTCAATGAAAGGAAGAAGTTCTCTATTGAGGACATCAAAATCCGAACCGATGAGTTTCTGAAAGAATATCCTGTTGTACTCAGTACCACATATTCCGCCAAGAGTTGCATCAGCAAGGATATGGTGTTTGATTATGTGATTATGGACGAAGCGTCGCAAGTTGACATTAAGACCGGAGCGTTGGCACTCTCGTGTGCAATGAATGTAGTGATTGTTGGGGATGACAAGCAATTACCGAATGTGGTGAGCCGTGAAGAAGCACTTGCACTAAATGCCATTCAAACAACCTATAATGTAGATGACAAATACAACGCTATGACACATAGCTTTCTGCAATCATGTGCGGAGGTATTTACGGAAGCCCCAGTCACGTTGTTGCGTGAACATTACCGTTGCCATCCCAAGATTATTGAGTTCTGTAATCGACGCTTTTATAATGGTGAACTGGTGGCTATGACCAACGACAATGGTGAAGAGAATGTGTTGCAGGTTGTTCGTACCACAAAAGGCAATCATGCTAGAGGGCATTTCAATCAGAGGGAGATAGATGTCATCATACAGGAGGTTATGCCTGAATGTAAGAATATGGATAGCGTGGGCATCATTACTCCCTATCGCTATCAGGCGGAAGAAACAAACAAGGCATTAGGGAATAATACTGCAAGTACGGTTCACAAATATCAAGGTAGAGAGTGCGATACCATCATCATAAGTACAGTTGATAATAAACCAACGGAGTTTTCAGATGATGCCAACTTGCTTAATGTTGCCATATCACGTGCCAAGAATCATTTGTGCATCGTTACCAATGGTAATGAGATACCAAAAGAGTCAAATATTGCCCAGCTTATAGCTTATATACAATATAATAATTTTGAGGTCAAAGAAAGCAAGCTTCATTCCGTGTTTGATTTGCTCTATAAGCAGTACACCGCAGAGCGTTTAGCGTATGAATCAACCCATCCTTCTATGTCGAACTATCTGTCAGAAAACCTTGTTTATGAGATTTTAGTAAAAGCTATTGCTGATTTGAGGTTGAGTAATGCTGAAGTAATATGTCATTATCCGCTCTCTCGACTAATTAGCGATTGGAGTTTGCTTAGCGAAGAAGAAAAAGTTTTCGCAGAAAATCCGTTTTCTCATGTGGATTTTCTTATCTACAATTCGCTCACCAAACAGCCACTCCAAACGATTGAGGTTGATGGTTGGCATTTTCACCATAATAGTGATGTACAACAATCACGAGATGTCCTCAAAGACCGATTACTTACAAAGTTTGGCCTTTGTCCGCATCGTATTTCCACTACAAAAATGGTGACAGTGGAAATGGTGAAGGGATTCTTGAATACATAAATTATATGTTGCTGTATGGTAAAATGACGTATAGATTAAAATTTTGATGCATTTTCAAGTTTGCCATTTAGTGGCTATACGATGTAATTGATGTATAGGAGTACTGATTGGCGGTTGCAAGTGAATTGATGGTTGGTTTGTCATATCTACCATTGTTTGCTAACTGTAGGTGCGAGGCAATGATGTCATAAAAATCGAAGAGGTACCTCATAATGTAGTAGTCATATAGACAGATGTTGATATGACTACTACATCCGTGAGTAGATATGTGGTGAAACGCTTGTACTGATACTGTTTAGGGCACAAATGCATTTTGTGCTATTCTTGTCTGTTCTGCAAACATTAAACACCATATTGATGGGGGAAATGATTATAATTTAATACCTTTACACGATGATAATGAATGGCCTGCACGAATATGGGTGGCCATAATAATGCAAGTATATGGGCTTAAAAGTAAATCTTATACAATTGGACGTGATTTGGGCTGATCCTGAGGCCAATCGTCGTAATGCCGCTGTGCTGATGCGTGCTATGACACCAGGAGATGTTTATGTTCTGCCGGAGATGTTTTCCACAGGGTTTGCATCCTCTCCCAAGGGTATTGCCGAGGACATGAACGATGGCATTTGCCCTTCGATTAAGTGGATGAAGCGTATGGCCGTGGAACTAAATGCCGCTGTGGCTGGCAGCATTGCCATTAGGGAAACGGACGGAAGGTACTACAATCGTTTCTGTTTTGTGCGTCCGGATGGCGACTGCGTCTTTTATGACAAGCGTCATCTCTTCACATATGGTGGGGAACATCGTCATTATACTGCCGGCACCGCACGTGTTGTGGCCGAATTTCGGGGCGTGCGTTTCCTTTTGCAGATATGCTATGACCTGCGCTTCCCTGTCTTTGCACGCAATAGTGCCGTAGAACCTTACGATGTTATAATATACGTTGCCAATTGGCCCACATCCCGCATGGAAGCATGGCTGACATTGCAGAAGGCTCGCGCCATAGAGAACCAATGTTATGTGTGTGCCGTGAATCGTGTAGGCACGGACTGCACGTGCAGTTATTCGGGAGGCACGCTTATTACCAATCCTTATGGCAACGTGGTGGCTCAGTGCTCCATGGGGGAAGAGGGATGTGTAGGTGCAGAATTGGATATTGAGGCTTTGAGATTATTCCGGGAAAAGTTTCCTGTGTTGAAAGATGCAGATTGACGGCCGGATGTTGCTGTTCCTGCCTATTATGTAGAACAAATGAAGGTTATTTCAGGATAATCTTCTTGCCGTTCATGATATATACTCCTCCATGTGAGGGCTTGGCGATGCTGCGGCCAGTCATATCGTATATGCTGTTTTTGCCGGTATAGGCACCATTGTCCTGGATATTATTGATGTCCAAAGGAATGTCGAAGACCTTGTACATGAAAGCCTCGTATGCATTTTGTAGTCTTTGCATGTCGCTTTCCGTAGCCTCTGAAGGCATGGGTGCAGTGGCTGCAAGCAATGCATCTGCTTCAACTTGGGCATCACGTATAATATAATACTTGTCGGTGCCATATATTTGCATTTCGCCAACGTGGAAGAATCCTGCACTGTTGTTGCCGTTGGTGCCTGTGGTCCTCAGTTCCAGCAGGCGGATTGCGGAATAGGCCTTGGGCAGGTTGAATCGGCGTATCAATGTCTCCGTGTTGCTCTTATACGGGAGATCCAGATCTATGATGTCCTCTGTTTGTGCTGATGTGCCACTGCCGGACACTACGCCCTGTATGCGTGCGCTGACGAGCTGATGTGTATCTGCAGTGCTTCGTCTGCCATAATGCATAATCACGTCTCCCTGTGTATCTTCCGGCAAGGCTATCTCCAGATAATGCAGTCCATCGGGTACTGTGCCTCCGCCACTCCATGCAGAGTGCCAGAAAGTGTTAAGTTTTCCATCCAGCAGGTTGTCGAGCGATCCCTCCTTGTTCTCTGTATAAGGTGAACTGAATTGACTGTTGCGTGTAATCAATTTTTCACTCTGTCCGCAGGAGTCCAAGGCATTCAGAGCTTTGGCCTTCAAGTCTGCAAAGGCCTCTGACAACTTGCTCTCCCAAATTGGGAGAGACGAAGTTGAAAGGTCGTATTCGGGCATTATTTCGAAGATGGCCGGAGATTCGGTTCCCTGCCATTCGAGGCGAACGGCACGGACATCGGGATAGGTCTGCAGTTCTATTGTCTGGCAAGCTTCTGTCAGTGTGCCGATGTTTTGCCAGTCGTTGCCGTTGGTAGTGATGCTTATGGTTGCTTGTACTCCATTGGGCAAACCGTAGAACGTTACGGAACGCACATCGTTTGTCCTGTTAAAGGAGTATGTGAGCGGGGATATGGTCTTGACGGGTAGACCGGTGATGGCATTGCCGTCTGTAAGTTCCTTTATTTCGTTGCCGTTACCGTCGGTGCATGCGGCCAAGGCACTATTCTCTGCATACTGGCGGTTGATTTCCATTTCATATACTCGAAGCCATTTGCCTGTATTGGGCTTGTTCAAGTAAAGGCGTATATATCGTGCATTACGGCCTGCGGCATCAAAGTCACAGTAGATCATGTCATTGTTATAGTATACATTCTGTGGCAAATCTATGTTCCAGCTGGTTGTCGTGGTGCCGTTTACCTTGACGGGTGTCCATAGCGTGCCATTGCTTGACACTTGTATCATGCATGCAGTTGGATGGTCGCCATTGGTCAGACCCAAGCACAGGCGTACGTCGTGTATGCTTGTAGATTTGCCGAGATCCAAAGTATAATTATCTCCCTGGGCTTGGTTCCGGTTAAGGCATGTGTAGGTGGTGTAGTCTCCGTCGACCATCATGTCTCCGGTATGGTTCTCGTATATGCTGCCTTGTGGTAGTGTCACTTGGGATACCTGTGCTTGTGTTGGGAAGGAGATGGAGACATCTCCTTCGTTCAGGGCAAAGTCCTTGATGCCATGGTCGTCTTCATTAAGAAAAATAAGGTATGCCATGTGCTTTTGACTCAATTCACCGGCAGAGGTTATTTTCTCCCATTCCTTTCCGTTCACGCTATATCTTGCAAATGGCAAGAGCCTGTCGGCCATAGTGATGCTTTCTATCATGAGAGGACAGGGTAGGGCAATGCCGACATACTTGTTGACATCCAAGTCACTTGCATTCATAGTCAGTTTGATTGTTCCATCCTGTGCGATTATTGAGGCATTGAGCAAAGGTGAATTGCTTATGGCCATGGGTTGGGTTATGGCATCGGCGTCATCAAAATATGTATCTATAGCCTTGGCCTTGAGGTAAGAGAGGAAAGAGAACCAGTGGACCCTTGACAGTTGGGCCTGACGCTTGCTTACGCTGATGGAGTTGCCCATTCCTTCCAACGCGTAGGCCGTGTAGAGTGTACTGTGTTCCAATGCATCAAGGCTGTCGCTAACCTCTTTTACATTCAGCCACTGTGATTTCCTTTCATTGGTTGGAGTATCCAGGATGTCAAGCATCTTTTCTGTCACTATGGCATAGGTGTGCAGGGTTTGCAGCCATGGTGCAATGTCTGTATATAGTAGATTGTCGCTCTTTGTCTGAGAGGCTCTCAACGTCATTACCAGTTCACAGTCGGCCTTTATTTTCTGCATTGTAGCTCTGAGTTCGTCAGAATCGGGGGTGCCTCCTTCCAACGAGTTCTTGTATCCGTTTATTAGAGCCTGGAGGCTCTGTGGGTCGTTCCAGCGCAGGTAGTACGTGATGTCGTGATAGGCCCGGCGCACTTCCTCATCCGATATAAGTCCCTGAAAACTTGCCTCCCAACTTTGTTCGTTGTTGAATGCGGTGTTGTTCCATGCGTAATCGGCTATGGAGAAGAGGGATGTCTTGGCTACCTGTCCCTGTTGCATAGGATTGGCGACTATGCCTTGACATTGGTTCAGTGCTGAAGGCAGGCGTTCTCCGTTGCCTATGGCCGGCATATCTACGAAGTTGGAATACATGTCCATGGGGTATATCTGTCCGTCGGCATTGTCGTTGCAGGGATAGTTCCACCACCATCCCATGGGGCGTCCAAACTCGTTCACGATGGTAGTGGTATGGCTGTTGTTGGGCACAGACCACACCCCTTGTCCTGTAGAATATACGGTGATGTAGGATTGAATCTTACTGAGGGCGGACATGAATTTCTGACGCTGTTCCGTGCTGCTGGCAAAGCTGTTGCAATATATTTGCGGAACAAAATGTAGTGGGCGTACTGTATCTGTGGCTACGTCTTTGGAAGTATTCCACTTCTGTTCTATGGCAGTTTGTAGTTCCGACAGGCGGTCGGCATTCTTTTTCATATCGGCATCTGTGGAAGGAATGCCAACATCGTCCACAAATACACCGAATTGCCTTACTCCCAAAGCGTGCATCTTTTGGAACTTGCCCATGATGTCGTTGATGGCCGTGCTGCTGCCGATGAAGTCATTGCCAGGATGTATGGCCCAGATAAAATTCACCTTGGTTTCCTCGCTTACTTTGGAGATATCCTTTACCATCTGTTGGGTGAGCCATCCGTTTTTCTCCTGCTCGTCTGATATGTTTGTGGGATATGCATCCTTCCACATTTGCGAGTGGTATGGGTCGCTCTTGGCACCGTACATGTAGGTATTCATCTTATAGCGCATCATATAACGCATCAGGTCTTTCTTGACTTCCACGCTGTAAGGGTAACCGTAGTAACCCTCCACCAAGCCGCGGTTTTGTTGGTCGGCATGGTCATAGATGGTGGCATATTCCATAGAACCGTCGTGCGTTTGTTCCAACATTTGTTCCAATGATGCCAGACCGCAAAATACGGCATTTGTGTGTTCGCCCAGGATGGTGATGCCGTGGCTGTCCACGCAGATGGCATGACGATCGAACTTGCCGGCTGTCATTATACGTGCAGTCTTAAGTCCCGAAGTCTCCAAGGCATGTTCTTCCACCGCCTCGCCACTGGACACAATGCCCAACCGGATGGTTGTATAGGAGGTATTGTCTGTATCCGTAGTAACTTCTATTCCATGCTGGGCCAACAGGGATTCCAGTCGATTGCGGGTAGTCTGGTCTATTCCGCTTTCATACATCACTTCTACCTGTGATGTCAGTTTCAACGTCCCGCTATTCATGCTTATTGATTGCGGGATGGGATAAATGACATAGTTGTCGGCATTTACCGACGACAACGGCATGCCTAATACCAATGACAGGAGGCCTGCTCCAAATAGTTCTTTTCGCATTAATATATTATATAAGGTTAGAATCTTGTGCAAAACCGAATGGGAGTTTTGCTTTGTTTTTGTATGGCATGAATTTAGGAATACATGTGATAGGCATGGCATCATTCCTGTACACAAATGTATGAATAATTGACAACATACAGGTTGGTATTCTGGCCTTTTGTTGTAATATGTGTTATAAAAAGCTACAATTCATACTGTTTCTAAGAATTATGACTATATTTGTAGACGATAAATTCCCCTTGGGTGGCTATATCCGCACAAAAATAGTGTTATGAAAGAATACTTGCGCCTTATACTCGTTTTGCTGATACCACTGGCGATTCTTCTTGCTTACTCCTCGAGCGGGTATCGTCTGGTCTTCAATGGCTGGAACGTGAGCAAAGTGAAAAGGCCTTCTGGATTGCTGTCTGTCATTGGGTGGAACCGTAGCTGGAACGTCATGGCGCCTGATGCTTGTATTGATGACTTTCCTTTATTGCCAGACAATGATACCATGGATGCAAATTCCACAGCAGGCAATCTTGTCTGTGAAGAACCGGATACGGTATCATTGGACACTGCATCCAAGCGCATTCTGTTTTTTGGCGACTCCATGGTGGAGGGATTGTCCATGAGATTTTCGGATTATGCCATGGAGAATGGACATCAATTGTATAGTGTCTGTTGGTATGGCTCATCCATTGGTGCATGGGCATCGGCATCTGACAGCATAGACAGAATGCTCGCATGGGCTCAGCCTGATTATGTGGTGGTATCACTTGGTGGCAACGAACTGAGAGCACGGGATTTGGAGCAGCGTATGGATGATATACAGAAAATACAAGGTTGTTTGGACCCTTTGCCCACAGTGTGGATAGCTCCACCCAGTTGGGTACGTAATCCTACCATAACTGGTGCCATAGAGAGGGCTGTTGGAACAAAGCGATATTTCGACAGTACCCGTTTGACCTATACGCGGGGATCGGACAACATGCATCCGACATTCGGTTCCTCGGCACGTTGGATGGATAGCATTGCCGTGTGGATGTCTTCTCCTATGACGGCACATCCCATAGTCATGGAACCGCCTACCCGCACATACCAGCGCCGATGGAACAAGCGTTTTATCTTTCCACATTAACCTCACAGTCATAGCCATGTTGTTCAACTCGATGTCCTTTTATGCCGTCTTCATCGTCTTTTTGATGATATATGCTTTACTGTACAAGACCAGCAGAACGTTGATGATGCTATATGTCACTCTGTTCTCCTTGTACTTCTTTACGCGCATGAATCCGGCTGAGGCCATGTTGCTGCCCTTGACGGCTCTGCTCAGCTGGAGTATGGTACGCAGGATGAACGAATGCAAAGGCATCCTGAGGCAGAGGTGGTTGTGCTTCATTGTGATAGTGGACCTGTTGCCGTTGTTGTATTTCAAGTATGCGCATTTGGGTTTAGACTTGTTGGGCAGATTGTTGAGGGATAATTGTCCCTTGGCCGACGTAGTATTGCCTGTCGGCATATCATTTTACACGTTCCAGGCCATCAGCCATGCCGTGGATGTATATAGGCGCAGACTGAGGTTGAAGATGGATTTTCTGGAGTATCTCTTTTACTTGAGTTTCTTTCCACTTTTACTTGCCGGACCAATAACCAGGGCAGGGAACATGCTAAAGCAGATGCGCGAACATGCTCCAATAGATGCTCGTCTACTGTATACCGGTTTGTGGTTGGTGATGATTGGGGTGTTGAAGAAATGTGTAGTGGCTGATTATGTTGCCCAGTTCAATAATTGGGCCTTTGAAGAGCCGGCATTGTACAATGGTGTGGAACTGTTGATGGCCGCGTTGGGCTTTAGCGTACAAATCTATTGCGATTTTTCGGGATATAGCGACATGAGCATAGGCATAGCTGCTATGATGGGATTCCGTCTCCGCGAGAATTTCAATCTGCCATATCAGTCCCTTAACATTTCCGAATTTTGGCGTCGGTGGCACATTTCCTTGTCCACATGGTTCAGGGACTATGTCTATATCCCGTTGGGTGGCAATAGAGTGGGGCGTGCCCGTATGTACTTCAATAACTTCCTGACAATGTTTGTGGCAGGCCTGTGGCATGGCAGCACCATGATGTTTGCATTGTGGGGCGTGCTGCATGGCCTGGCCTTGGTGGTTCATAAGATGTGTAGACACTTGTTTCTTGACCGTTTGCCGGCACATAGACTATGGATTAAAGTGCCTTCATGGTTGTTGTTTCAGAGTTTTCTGTTGCTTACGTGGGTATTCTTTCGCTCGGTCGATATAGCAACTGCCATGCTGTTTTTCCGGCGTGTATTCACCGAGTTTGATGTGGAGTGCATACCTGCCTTTCTGTCGCAACGTCCGTTGTGGGTGATAATGGTCTTTGTTGCAATGCTGGCTCATGGCATACGCGAAAGGTGGTTTTATCGTTTGCAGGAATACTTCATCATACTGCCATGGTGGTGCAAGTCATTGCTTTTCTTGGTGGTGTTGCAGTTGGCAATAGAGTTTGGCAATAGTGAAGTGCAGCCGTTCCTTTATTATAAGTTTTGACATGGGGATGGTCTTATTATGTGGTTTAGGCCTTGGAAAGGAAGCCTGATGCTTCAAACATTGGAAACTAAAAGCGTATTCAGACCACATGACACAGTTGCCTATTGACTCCAACGAGGCAAACGTTTGCATTGGATATTGCGAACTGCTGCTTTGCAGATATTATGCCGATATGAGATACTGTTGCCACCCTCCTATGGTGGCGTGATGCTTTATCTTGCAGACTGCACGCGTATGCTGTCGGCTCTCATGATGCTGTCCTGCTGCATCGCAAGTTCCCGTGCTGCCATATGTCCAAGTGCGTATACTTCCCTTGTGCCGGAAGACCGTAAGTGTCCGGGGCCAAGCAGGCTTCGGTAGGCATTGGGGATGTTGTGCGTACCTATGGATATGTCCATGTTGACGGGACGCCCGTCATCTGTTAGACGGTGTTCGAAGAGCCATTCATACGCCTCTTCCATATAAAATATGCGTGCCGGGCGTCCGTGGTTGTAACCTTTTAGCCGGGTGTAGATGAGACGCTGTGGTTTGGTTCCTCGTTTCATTGCAGCCACCACGCGGTCGCTGCAGTTGATGGGCACTGCCTCGTCGGCTGTGCCGTGAAGTATCCACAGTGGCAACTCGCGAAGGTTTGTGATGTTCTTGCTTGTGGCGCCACCGCAAATTGCCATGGCTGCAGCTATGCGATGCGGATAGGCTGCCGAGAAATCCAGTGTACCATAACCGCCAAGGCTCATGCCCAACACATACACTCGTGTGGTGTCTACATTCGGATGTGTACGGGAAGCCCATTCCACCAGGCTGATTAACTTGTCGGGGTTCCATGCGCCACCGGGATTTTGCGGAGCCAGTATATAGGCATCCAATTGCAGGCCACGATCCATGGCATCCAATGTGCCGTATCGCAGGACTTTCCTTATGTCGGTGCCGCAAAGGCTTGCTCCATGCAGAAACACTATCAGCGGCTTTAGCTCCTGTTGCTCCGTATTGTCATTGTCTCCTTCCGTCCTGTGCCAC
The DNA here is from genome assembly GCA_023665805.1 of Bacteroides sp. Lineage (GTDB taxonomy): Bacteria > Bacteroidota > Bacteroidia > Bacteroidales > Bacteroidaceae > Physcousia. Next base: position 216,482 of record JAMPDJ010000001.1, read on the forward strand.
CAATGATATGTCTTGGCCGGATGGTAGAACTCATCCATTTGCATGCGCCATTGCAAATCCTTGTCATCCGGACGCATAGGTACAAGTTGCTCCGTAGGTTTTTCCGGGGAATAGAACCAGAAATTGTATCCTCCCTCGGCCTTGTTTCTGTATGATATCAATTGTTGTGCGGAAACTTCCATGCAGCTTGCTATGAGCAGACACAATGCGAGGCAGATGTTTTTCATGTTTATTATATTGTTCATGTTTTCGGCTGTTGCACATATTATATAACGTGGAAACTATTGAGCATATTGTCCGCACATGGCATATTTGGAGGCTTTTCATTTTGGTTTGCGCAACTTCCAACCACTCCACAGGCACCATATTGCACCAATGCCAACGAAAAAGACAAACACGTAAGTGGCTGCGGAACCCATGTATATTCGGCCGCTATGTATTTCCAAAGCTAAGTTCCATAAAGACATTGGCAGTGTATCGAACTCGGTCGGTTGCAATATGGCATCTGTCCCCTTGCCGTAGTCAGCAACAATGGCATTGTCGCCCAGATCCTTGCTGTATCCCGATATGCTCTGTTTGCCGAATGCAGACCGAGGCATGCTTGTTGTTGGTTCGTTGTTGAAGTAATCCGTGATTGTCTGTTGTTGTCTGTCCCATATATACATTCCACTGAAAGAACCGCAAAGCCACTTCCCGCACGCGTCATGTTCGAGTACATTCAGTCCCATGACGCTGACTGGTGGTGCTTGGTCTATCCTTGCAGGTGTTTGGTCTAATGTTTTTAATGAGAAAAAGCCTTCGGAAGTTGAAAGCAGCCAATCTTGACACTCATCGTCATACCGGAGAATGCGAAGCTTGTCATTCCATGAGTTGGAGTTGTCCAGAGCAGTTCCAGGAACGGCAGGAACCTTTGTCAATGCCAGGGGAATCATTACCGGTGGACGCAGACACCATCCTGTTAAGGTGATGAAAACAGTCAGTAAGATGGTGCTCCTCCCTATTTTGTCATGCCACAATAAGGACATTCGCGCCATTTGCACGGCTTTGCCTGCATTGTTTCCTTTCATACGTTTTCTGCGGGCATATTTTGGCAACAGCCAAAACATCAGCCCGGTGACACATAGCAGGAGCAATATGACAGCTATCGCATCTACAATGATTTTTCCAGGCATTCCGAACAGTTCGCCACTATGTAGCATCCATACGGTACGGAACAACGACACCTCTCCGCCATAACCTTCCGGCTGTTTCAACTGTATCTTCTTGAAATCCGTGTATGGTGCTACTGACATATATATATACGAACGGCCGACAACAATCAGCGTGTCATTTATGCAAACAGCATCTGTCAATAGTTCCCCATTGTCCTTGGGAAGAAATACAGACTGCCATCCTTCGGCATCACTTGCATGCCGATACAGTCCGAATATGGAAACGGCATACAGACTATTGTCTGCTGTTTGTACAATGTTTTTTATCTGTCGATAATCAGCACCGCCTGGCAACCCCGCGTTGAAATCTGAGAATAAGGATGCCTGATTGTCTGTTTTCCAAATGCCGCCTGTTCCATACACCAGCACACATGTGGTGGAATCTTCATCTCTACATGGAGTAGTACCGCGCAACAGACCGCCGTTCCATGAAGTATAGCGATACCGTCCCGGCAGCCATTCGCGTCCTATACTTATGCCCGATACAAGCGTCCTGTGGTTCAGTATAATGCCGGACAGGCAGAACATTATCAAGAAAAAGCAGAATATGATTCCGAACCATTTGTGATGCTTTCTCCAGGTTGTCTTTTTCATATATTCATAATTCCCCGTCTTACTTCTTTATGTCATGCATTTTTCTTCCTGGACCCTGTATACCACATATAGATTGCCAGGAACAGGAACGCAGCAAGGATGAGAGACATCTCAACCTTATGTTCCATCGGGGCAATCCATATCTCGCTGAAGAAATCCATTCGTCCCAGTATTTCCACGGGAGTCCAAAATACAATTACCGTGGCAATTGCCATACGTATGTTGGCTCCCCATGAAGGTATGCGCAACTGCTTGGCAAAGATGAAGAATGCCCCTGTCAGACAACAAAGCCCAACCAGGAAAGTTACCGGATGATGGTCTCCAAGGAATACATCATCATAGCAAAACATCAGTAACAGGTACGATGTCCATAGCATCATCATGAGTTCCATGAAAGTGACAATGCTGGTGTGACGTGTCATCGGCCGGGCGGCAATCTCGGCCTTGTGTCCGCGGAAAAGGAGTTTTTGCCACCAATTTATGAAGTTGCAACCGTTGCGTGTGCAGAACAGGTACATCAGCATAATCATCATCCAGAAGCCGAAAGATGCCGGCATTATGAGATATTCGGGACGTGTTGCCACTTCGCCCGTTATCGGGTCAAGCTGTGGCTGTGTGCCGAAGCGGTTTGCATAATACACGAACAGGAACTCGACCCAGCCTGTCCAGAACAGCAGTCCGCCGAAGAGTCCCCACAGCGTCTGCCGGGTGTCTCCTTTGGCAAATACTCCTGCCACGACCATTAACATGCCGACGGTTCCCATGGCAAATGTCGCGTAATGCAGCATCGTCTCTGGCAGGGCATGCTCCATGATAATCATCATGGCATGTCCCAATGGCATTGTGAATAGAACCAAAAGGAAAGAGGCTGTAGCCTTCCACCAGTACTTTTTCCTTGCAACTTGTCGTGCATTGCTCAAATTGTTTGTATCAATCATGTTAACCATAGTTTATGTGGCAAAGGTAATGTCTTTTGGACATTGTCACAATACCTAAAAATATGGATTTTGAGCGGGGAAGCCGGTGTTCAAACTGAATCACAGGTTGTCGGTGATAAATGAATCGCAGAGTTTGTCTATTGCAAGGTCCGGAGTATGGAACAGACGTTGGATGTGTCCGCTTGCCAGCATTTCGGGAACTGGGAGATGATGCAGCATCCCATTGTCTACAAGGGCTATGGAGTCGCACATTCTAAGGGCCACATCAAGCTCATGTGTGGAGAACAATATACATTTCCCCTGTTTGTGTGCGAGCGACCGCAGGAGAGAGACCAGTTCGTAGCGGTTGGGCATGTCAAGAAACGAAGTGGGTTCGTCAAGCAGGATAATCGGCGTGTCCTGTGCCAGAGCACGGGCAATCATTATGCGCTGGCATTCACCGTCGCTCATGGTATCCATTGTCCTTCGGGCATAACTTTCCATGCCTACCGAACGTATGGCCGCAGTTACTATCTCGCGATCAGCCTGTCGCATCCTGCCTATCCAGTCGGTGTACGGGGCACGGCCTATCGCCACTACATCTTCACACACGAGATTGTGTATGCGCATGCGTTCCGTGTTCACAAAGGCAAGCTTCCTTGCCTGTTCCGGACGTGGCATGGTGGCAAGTAGTTTGCCGTCCAGCAGAATCTCGCCTGTATATCGTCTGTTCAGTCCTGCTATGGCACGGAGCATGGTGGATTTGCCTGTGCCGTTGCGCCCTATAAGTGCGGTAAGCTCTCCCTTGCTGAACGATGTGCTTGTCTTGTCGAACAGGATATGTGGACCGTAGCCTATGGAAAAATTCTGTAGTCGTATCATGCCGTAACGGATTTGTTGCTAAGCACCACCCACACCACCACTGGTATTCCAAGCAACGCGGTGATGGCATTTACGGGCAGGGTGAACAGTTTGGAGACAAGGTCGCACAGCAGCAATACCGAGGCACCCGTCAATATCGTTCCGGGAATAAGTACGCGATGGTCGCTGTTGTCGAACAGCATGCGTGTGACATGCGGCATGGCAAGTCCTATGAATCCTATCGGGCCGCAGAATGCGGTGACGGTTCCTGCAAGCAAGGTGGTGGAAAGGAAAAGCAGTCCGCGTGAACTACGCAGGTTCAGCCCCATGGTCACGGCATACTCCTCGCCGAAGAGCAACAGGTTCAGGGGTTTGATGGCAATTACGGCAAGAAGCAATCCGGCAGCAATGGCAGGAACAAGGATATGGAGCTGCGAGTGTGTCACGTCGCCAAGCGAGCCCATTGTCCATATCACGAAAGCCTTCAGCGATTCCTCGTTGCTGAGATATTGCAATATCTGTACTATTGCCCCAACGCCCGACGAGAACATCATGCCGAGTATAAGTATTACCATGATGTCCTTGATACGGTGTCCCACGGCTGCGATAATAACCAGTACTGAAGCTGCTCCGGTCCATGCCGCCCCGGCTATGCCGAGCGAGGCGAAGGTGGCCGGCAGTCCGAACAGTGGTGCGCCGAGAATGAATAACGCCACACCGAGGCTTGCGCCAGAGCTTATGCCAAGGACGTATGGTCCTGCAAGCGGATTGCGGAAAAGGGTTTGCATCTGCAGCCCGCTTACCGAGAGAGCTGCTCCTGCCAGCAGAGCCACTATCGCCTTTACGAGACGGATGCTGATGATGATTTTTGCCGTACCCGGCGGACATTCACCGCCAGTCAGGGCGTTCCACACGTCACGTAACGGCACGGATACAGCTCCCACCGCCAGGTCCAGCACGAACAATGCTATCACGAGGATAGCCAGTATGGCAAACATGATGGATGTGCGTGAATGCATCTTGAGTCTGTTTTGCGCGACCGGCTTATTTCAGTTGCTTGTAATACACAAAATCCTCTTCTACCAGTTCGGGATGGAATATCTTCACAAGGTCGCGCAGCAGTATGTCGGGATACACTATGGCCGATTCATAGTAGTCATTGCCACCGGCGGCATTGGTGCGGAGATTGTTATTGTAGACATGTCCGTTACGGAAACAACGCGTGTCGGTAAATCTGGGACATGATGCTCCGAGGTCGTCAAGGGAATTGGCTCTGCCCACATTGAGCCACATGTCCGCCTGTGAGGTCAGCATATACGCCTCCTCCATGTCAATGGGCATGGACTTGTTTCCCGTATTCTTCTGATATATGTAGCTGCCTCCGGCATCTGTTATAAGTTGCACGGCATAGTTCCCCACGGATGGCATGAACCATGAATCGCCGTATGGTGTATTGAGCATGACCGAAGGAGCGTCAAGGACGTTGTCGGCCACCTTCTGTTTGAGGGCATTGTATCTTACCGGTATTTCGGCAAAAGCCTTTTCTCCGTCCTCGCGCCTGCCTGCCACTTCTGAGACTGCCACCATCCATTCCGCCTTGCCGAGAGGCGATTCCTCGAGATAGTCTCCTATATAGATGTAAGGTATGCCCAGCTCCGTCAGTTTCCTTTCCATGGAACTTGCTCCGTTCACTCCGTATAGCAACACTATGTCAGGCTCCTGTGCCAGAAGCAGTTCATAGTTGATGTTACCCTCGTAACCCACGTCTCCCACGTTGTCACGTCTTGCCTGTATGTTAGGGTTCGATATGTGGTCAAGCCCCGATACCCCTACCACCATGTCGGTGGCGTCCACCGCATCAAGCATGGCCACGTGTGTCGAGGACATGGCCACTATACGCCTGGCATCCCCATTGAGTACCTGACCGTCAAATCCTTCAGGAACCACTTCTCCGTTGCGTGCTATGAACAGCTGTGTGGTTATGCTGTCGGCACCCTGCCAAGGATTGGACACAGTAATCAAAGTGCTTGTTCGTCCGTCCGCACCTTTGATGTCGAACCCCGATGCATATTCCGGGGCGTATAACGTCAGGTCGAAGTCTTCGATTCTTGAAGTCCTGTCGCTGTTGCATGACACCAACAGTAGAATGAACAGATATAAGCTCGTACTTGCAATGGATTTCAATGTTTTCATCGTAAATAAGTTTTTGAGACACCTCTACGCTTAATCAAGACAAAAATACAAAAAAAATGCCAAATAATCAGGAGAAACAGACGTTGTTTATTCGCGATATCAGGTAAAATTTCATTTGTTATGCTGGGCGAACATGATACTTTCGTTGCGCAATACTGATTTTTATCCGCAATTGGTTATTTGACTCCAAATCCATTTCGTCTTTTTATCAATGACCATGTCTTGTGTGAATAGGGTATACTATCTCCGTATTGTCGGTACCCCGACAATACTATGAACGTGCCCTTGACAATAACATGATCACCATCCCGACAATACTATTGTCCCAACGGGCCTCGGTAATGGTTTTGCATATGTCTAACGTTTTCAGTTATAAATTATCTCCTTTCTTGATGTGTTTGCCCGGCTAATGATGCCATATTTGCCAGTTTCGGGATATCCTTATTGCAATGCTAAGCTACAATTGTTGCTCTCGTTTTTAACCCGAATCGGTCATTGGATTTCCAATCCGTTTTGCCTTTATGTTCGTTCGTATTGCAACCGTTTTGTTGAAGTCATAGCGAGCTATGGCAAGACCAAACGGGAAGCAAGACGGCGAAGAGAAGGGCAAAAATGGAGGAAAAGGCAATATAAATCAGATAATTTATACAAATTGACGTTCTAATGACCGATTTGGGTTTAATATCAATTCAAAAGGCTCTACATAAAACAATTTAGGCTGTAACGCCTGATTTCTCAAAGCGTTACAGCCTAATACTGTCGAATTATGCCAATAGCTTATTTTTATTCAATTGCAGCCTGCGCCGCAGCAAGACGTGCGATGGGAACTCTGAAGGGAGAGCAACTTACGTAGTTCAATCCTACCTTGTGGCAGAACTTCACTGATGACGGCTCTCCACCATGCTCACCGCAGATACCGCACTTCAAGTCGGGACGTACTGAGCGGCCACGTTCTACGGCCATTTCTACCAACTGGCCCACACCGTTCTGATCCAAAACCTGGAAAGGATCTACCTTCAAGATTTTCTTCTCAAGGTATACAGGCAAGAAGCTGGCGATATCGTCACGAGAATAACCGAAAGTCATTTGGGTGAGGTCGTTGGTACCGAATGAGAAGTATTCTGCACGGGAAGCTATACGGTTGGCAGTGAGGGCTGCACGAGGAATCTCAATCATGGTACCAACCTTGAATTCGATTTCCACACCTTCCTCAGCAAAGAGTTCTGCCGCAGTCTGGCGGATAACCTTCTCCTGTGCCTCGAACTCGTACAGAATACCTGTCAAGGGAACCATGATTTCAGGATGCGGGTCGCCACCTTCTTTCTTTAGCTGAATGGCAGCGCCGAGAATGGCACGGGTTTGCATTTCTGTGATTTCGGGATAGGTGTTGCCCAATCTGCAACCGCGGTGACCCAGCATTGGGTTAGCCTCGCAGAGACTGTCTACACGCTGTTTTATGTACTGGACTGTCACTCCCATTGCCTTGGCCATTTCTTCCTGTCCCTTTGGATCATGGGGAACAAACTCATGCAGAGGAGGATCCAGCAAACGAACGTTCACGGGGCACCCGTCCATGGCCTTGAAAATACCATAGAAGTCGGCCTTCTGGTAGGGCAGCAACTTAGCCAAGGCAGCCTTGCGGCCTTCCGCATTCTCGGCCAAAATCATTTCACGCATCGCCACAATCTTCTCTGCTTCAAAGAACATGTGCTCGGTACGGCACAAGCCGATACCTACTGCGCCGAAGTTGCGTGCAACCTGCGCATCATGAGGAGTATCAGCATTGGTACGTACGACCAACTTGGTATACTTCTCACACAAGGCCATCAAGTCGGCAAAGTCACCGCTCAGTTCTGCAGCCTTGGTCTGTACCTTGCCGTTGTATATTTCGCCGGTGGTACCGTTCAGGGAGATATAGTCACCTTCCTTCAACTTGACACCGTCAACCTCCACAGTGCGTGCCTTGTAATCGATATTCAGTGCACCTGCACCGGATACGCAGCACTTGCCCATACCGCGTGCCACGACAGCGGCGTGTGATGTCATGCCACCACGCGCAGTGAGGATGCCTTCTGCCACAGCCATGCCTGCGAGGTCCTCCGGTGAGGTTTCTATACGAACCATTACTACTTTTTGTCCGTCGGCAGCCCACTTGGCAGCATCATCGGCAAAGAACACGATACGGCCTGTGGCTGCACCAGGAGATGCCGGCAGACCACGTGTGAGAACCTTGGCGTCCTTCAATGCAGCCTTGTCAAATACGGGATGCAGCAATTCGTCCAGCTTGTTGGGTTCGCAGCGCAACAGGGCTGTCTTTTCGTCTATCAAGCCTTCGCGAACGAGATCCATGGCGATCTTCACCATGGCAGAACCGGTACGCTTGCCGTTACGTGTCTGCAAGAACCACAGCTTGCCTTCCTGTACGGTGAACTCCATATCTTGCATGTCGCGGTAGTGGTTTTCCAACTTGTTCTGGAGCATGTCCAGTTCCTTGTATATCTCTGGCATGGCCTCCTCCATGGAAGGATATTTGGCAATGCGCTCTTCCTCTGAAATTCCTGCACGTTCTGCCCAACGCTGTGAGCCAATCTTGGTAATCTGCTGAGGAGTACGTATACCTGCCACAACGTCTTCACCCTGTGCATTGATAAGGTATTCACCATTGAAAAGGTTTTCGCCGTTGCCAGCATCGCGGCTGAAGCATACTCCAGTGGCTGAGGTGTCGCCCATATTGCCGAACACCATTGCCTGAACGTTCACGGCAGTACCCCATTCGGCAGGAATGCCTTCCATCTTGCGGTAGAGTATTGCACGGTCGTTCATCCAGCTGTCGAATACGGCGCAGATGGCGCCCCAAAGCTGTTCGTATGAATCGTTGGGGAAGTCCATACCAGTCTGCTTCTTGACAGCGGCCTTGAACTTTTTAACCAATTCCTGAAGGTCTTCCACTTCCAGTTCGTTGTCCAACTTGACACCCTTTGCCTCCTTTACCTCCTCGATGATGGCCTCAAACGGATCGATGTCATCCTTATTGACGGGCTTCATGCCGAGAACCACGTCACCGTACATCTGCACGAAACGGCGGTATGAGTCCCAAGCAAAGCGTGCATTTCCGGTCTTGCGAATCATGCCTTCCACAACCTCGTCGTTCAGACCCAAATTCAGAATAGTATCCATCATGCCTGGCATGGATGCACGGGCACCGGAGCGTACAGAAACGAGCAGAGGGTTCTCCACATCGCCGAACTTGGAGTTCATCAGTGACTCGATGTTGGCTACAGCCTTCATCACGTCATCCTTGAGCAACTCTACGACTTTGTCCTTGCCGACTTCATAGTATTCATTGCAAACATCTGTGGTGATGGTAAAGCCCGGAGGTACGGGAACTCCAATCAGATTCATTTCGGCGAGGTTCGCACCTTTACCGCCGAGCAGATTTCTCATGTCTGCCTTGCCTTCAGCCTTTCCGTTGCCGAAGGTGTAAACTCTTTTCTGTTCCATTGTTTTGGGTTATTGTTTAAAGGTTAATCGATTTTGTTGATATGCAAATATAAGGAATTATATTGAAAAGGATATGGCATTCATTGATTTATTCAACAAAAAAGAGTAATTTTGTAGCAAATATGATTAAGAAATGAGTAGAAGAAAGAAGGAACTTCCCGTATTGGAGGGAATAGAGATAACCGGTATAGCTGCCGAGGGCAAGGCAGTGGCTCGGGTGGAGAATGTTGTGTTGTTCGTGCCGTATGCCGTTCCGGGGGATGTTGTTGACGTGAGGGTGACACGCAAAAAGCATCACTTCATGGAGGGAACAGTGTTGCGTTTTCACAAGCAAAGTTCATTACGAACCCAGCCCGTGTGTCCGCATTATGGCGTATGTGGCGGATGCAAATGGCAGTGTTTGTCATACGAGGAGCAAATCAAGTGGAAACAACGCCAAGTGATGGACAATCTGGAACGTATAGGCAAGTTGGAATTGCCGGAATGCACCCCTATTATCGGTTCCGAACAAACCGAAGCATACCGCAATAAATTGGAATTCAGTTTTGCCAATAAAACATGGAAAGTATTCCCCGACCAGCATCCCGAGGGGTTGGCCCCGACTGTTGTTGATGTTCCCGAGGACGCGCCTGGGGCGGTTGGCTTTCATGCAGGAGGTGCTTTCGACAAGATATTGCCTATCCAGGAATGCCATTTGATGGACTCCGTGAACAATCGTATCAGAAACGGTATTCGTGACTATTGCTACCGAGAAGGGCTGTCGTTCCATGACGCACGCGAGCATGTCGGACTTATGCGTAGCATTATGATACGTCTGAGTAACAGTGGAGAGCTGATGCTATTGGTTCAATTTTGCATAAAGACCGAAAGTGACCGCATGCAGGCAATGGCATTGATGGAGTGGATTCATGCAAGTTATCCGGAAATAACATCGCTCCTGTGGGTAAACAACGAGAAGTTCAACGATACATTCGGAGATTTGCCTGTACACACTTATGCCGGTACCGACCATATTTTCCTGCACATGGAAAATCTTCGCTTCAAGGTCGGTCCCAAGAGCTTTTATCAGACCAACACCAGGCAGGCATATATATTATATAAGGTGGCAAGGCACTTGGCAGGTCTTACCGGAAATGAACTCGTCTATGACCTCTATACCGGCACCGGCACTATCGCCAATTTTGTAGCCGGGAAGGCACGCAAGGTCATTGGCATAGAGTATGTGCCGGAAGCCATAGAGGATGCCAAGGTCAATTCCGGACTTAACGGTATTGCCAATACTGAATTCTATGCTGGTGACATGAAAGATATACTTAACCGTGATTTTATTGAAAAACATGGCCGTCCGGATGTCATCATTACCGACCCTCCACGTGCCGGTATGCATGAAGACGTAGTGACCACTATCCTTAGTGCCAACCCCGACCGCATAGTGTACGTCAGTTGCAACCCTGCCACACAGGCGCGTGACTTGCAATTGCTTGCTACCCAGTACCGTATCACTCATATCCAGCCGGTTGACATGTTCCCGCATACACAACATGTGGAGAATGTGGTGTTGCTGGAGCATAGATAACGCAACGTTTCCATACCCGCAGGTGTGGAAACGTTGCGTTTTTATATATGTTTGCAATTCATTCGGTATATTATTGCTGTCATTGACTATGGCATTGCAACTCCTGGATTTTGCAAATATACATTACAGAACCAATACAAATCGCCCATGAAGGCAACATCCGCATTTCGTTTATTGTTATTATTGTCCATGGTGGCTATCACGTTTAACCCAAATCGGTCATTAGAACGTCAATTTGTATAAATCAGATGATTTAATTGCCTTTTCCTCCGTTTTGCCCTTCTCTTCGCCGTCTTGCTTCCCGTTTGGTCTCGCCATAGCTCGCTATGCCTTCGACCAAACGGTCGCAATACGAACGAACATAAAGGCAAAACGGATTGGAAATCTAATGACCGATTTGGGATAAACAAGTTACAGGACAAGCAGCGGAGTAATACCACTAATACTGACGGGGGACTGACAAGCGAAGTGTTTTATTTCATCCCACATTCACCAAACTACATGATATTCACTGCCGGTGTAAATGGCAATCACATCCAAAGCAATAGCTTCAGCCTCTATAATCTGGAGTACACCGGGCAAAACGATCTGCGTCACCGCTACTATGCCCGACCGGCCAAACACATAGATGCAAACGCGGGTATTAGTATCACAACTCCGTTTGACAAGGCATATGAATGGCTGGCAACGACATGTATAGATTATAACTATTCGCACGACAAGAAGGAAAACTCACTGTATCGTCTTGATTGGATAAAAGAAATGGCGGATGCGGAAATAGGGACACTTCCATCGACACAGGATGTACTGATGAGCGCATTGGACAAGGACAACAGCTATCTGACAGAAGATGAGAAACATTGCGTTGCGGTTTCATTTAACGGACGTTATGATAACAATATCTATAGAGATGATAAAAATATGCGCGTTTCCGCTTTACTTGGAACGCAGGATTGACAATGCAAAGAGAACTCTGGAACTATGACGGTGTGATACTGAGACGTGACATCCGCACGTCATGGCTGCCATCGCTTGAACTGGAAGTGCTGCGCAATACACCGGGCATGAGCAACGAACTCGAACTACAATTGAGCTATAGACAACAATTGCCCTCGATGTTCTCGCTCATGGGATTACGTTTTGACAGCGACCCGCTTAACATCAACGAAGGAAACCCTGACTTGCGCAACACAGATGTGTTCAGGGCAAGATTCTTTTACCGCCCGGGACAATGGATTTCAAAACACAAAATGGGATTGTCGGCAATAGCAGACGTACATGTGTACCGTAATGCATTGGCCATGGCACAGACATACAATGCGACAACAGGGGTGCGCACATTCAAACCGGAAAATGTCAATGGCAACTGGAATGCTATGATTTATTTCGACTGGTACAAACAGTTAGGTAGCAAAGGCTTCATGCTGAGAGCATCGTTGAATGAGAATTTTTACAATAATGTAGACTTGATAGGTACAGAATCACAAAGTCCACAGCGTAACACGGTAAGAACCAACTATCTTTCATTACCTGTCAGGGTAGAATACAGCCGTAAGAAAATACGCGTAGAGGCAAAGACACAGATAGCGTGGAATCATGCAGAGAGCAAGCGTGAGAATTTCCAGACCATCAATGCCGCAGACTTCAATATAGGCGTGAATGGCAATATCACAATGCCTTGGAATCTGCAATTGGCTACAGATCTGACATACTTCAAACGTTTCGGATATGTCTACGAGGCAATGACTAAGGGCGATTTGGTATGGAAAGCGCAGTTGTCAAAGAGCATTGTCCACGGGAACCTTGTCTTCTCGCTCATAGGATACGACATTCTGGGACAACTCTCTAATATAACATACACGGTAAACGCACAGGGAACAACCGAAACGTGGCGTAACGTTATACCACGCTACGGCATGTTGCGTGTGATATACAAATTTCACAAACAGCCGAAGAAGAAAAGTTGATCAGCATGAAGTTCACCCGGCAGTTCGACCAGATGGACTGTGGCCCTGCGTGTATCCGCATGGTTGCATCGGCTTACGGCAAGGACTATCCTTTGTCATACCTTCGTTCGCTTTCCCATCTGACACGCGAGGGTGTGAGCGTGGCCGGCATACGCGATGCTCTCAAGGAAATAGGCATGGAGAGTGCCACCTTTGAGATGACCCTTGAACAGCTGCGCGACAAGTGCCCGCTGCCAGCCATCCTGCATTGGGAGCAGAATCATTTCGTGGTGCTGTATGACATCCGTAAAAGCACATGGACGGGAGAATGGAGGTATTGCATAGCCAGTTCTTCGAGAAGCGTGCAGTCAAGGAAAAGCACAGCCTGCTGCGTTTTGCTCGGAAATATGTGTGGCCGTTCCGTTGGGAGCTGTCGCAATCGACATTCGGCATGCTGTTGTCGCTCGTTACGCCATTCCTAACGCAAGCCATGGTGGACGACGGTATCGGCATGCGCGACATGGGACTTATACTGAATATCCTCTTGGCTCAGGTATTTGTTTTCATCGGCACATTTCTCATGGGGCTTATCAGCAGCCACGTAAGTCTGTACATGAGTACGCGTATCAATATAAACGTGCTCGGCGATTATCTGACCAAACTGTTGAAGCTTCCGATGACTTTCTTTGACACAAAGAGCGTGGGGGACTATCAACAGCGTCTGGGCGACCACGGACGTCTACAGGGCTTTATGACTTACAGCACGCTGCAGACACTCTTCTCTATAATATCCGCGCCTTTTTATCTTGCCATCATCGGATGGTACAGTCCGGTTATCTTGTGTGCGTACCTGTTGCTGACGGGGTTGAGTACGATATGGATGACTTATTTCTTTCACCATCGCAAGGCCATGGACTATGAACAGTTCAAAATCAATTCCGAAAACCAGAACAAGCAGTATGAACTGATGTCAGGCATCACGGACATCAAACTGAATGCATACGAGGATTACAAGCTGAACGAGTGGCGTGCCTTGCAGGAACGCAGTTACCGCATGAACGTGAAGATGCTTAAGCTTGGGCAGATACAGAACTCCGGGTTCACGCTGATAGGACAGCTGCGCAACATCTTCATCACCTGCTGGATAGCTGCCGAAGTGGTGGACGGAAACCTTACCCTTGGCATGCTGATGAGCATTTCGGCCATCATAGGACTGGTCAATGGCCCTCTTTCGCAGCTCATCAGCTTCCTGCAGCAGTTCCAGGATGCCAAAACACCACAGGAGGTAGTATGTCTTTCATCGTGGAGGGCGTTGTCACTGAAACAGGAATGCAGAGGCTGAAATTAAGCCTCATTGGAGATTGTTCTCGAACTGATACCTATATCCAAGGTTTCATCCATGTGGGGAAGGAGAAGATAAAAGACAAGATTCTGAACAGGAGCCTGCTATGATTCCGGTCCATGTAGACCCGCCGTCATCTTTTTGGATGGAAGGTTGGATGGAGATGACGGCTGCCATAAAGAGATGCAAATGAGACTCAGTTATCCGGAGAATCGTTGTTCAATACCATCTCATTCACTTCGCCGATATACTGCAGAATCTCCTCGCGCCCCATACGGGTTTCGCTGCTGGTAATGAAATAAGGAGGCAGTTCTTCCCATTGTTCGGAAAGTTCCTTCAAGTAATGTTGCACATTATCGGCAAGGCGTCTTTTGCTTATCTTGTCCGCCTTGGTGAATACAATGGCAAACGGAATGCCGTTCTCACCAAGCCATTCTATGAATTCAAGGTCTATTTTCTGTGGTTCATGACGCGCGTCTACCAGCAAGAACAGCACGGACATTTGTTCACGCCTCAAGATGTAGGAGCTGATCATCTGTTCGAACTCTTTCTGGGCTTTCTTGCCACGTTTGGCATAACCGTATCCCGGCAAATCCACAAGGTACCATGGACGGTTTGCCGCCGATGACTGTTGTTTCCCGTCAGCAGGCTTGTTTATCAGGAAGTGGTTTATCAATACTGTCTTACCGGGCGTGGCAGACGTTTTGGCAAGTTTGCCGTTGCCGGTGAGCATATTTATCAATGAACTTTTACCTACGTTGCTTCTGCCTATGAAAGCATACTCCGGCAGGCCGGTGGCCGGACACTGTTCCACGCGCGCACTGGATATGAGATATTCCGCGGTTTTAATGACCATAATGTCTGTAGATATTGAATTGCAGGTTTGATTACCAGTTATAGCCGAGACCAAGCGAGAACCATTCACGCATCATGAGATACCCATGATCACCTTTGTAGGAGGGACTGCTGTCGTCAAATTTGGGATTGGCGAACAATGTCGCGTTCAAATACTTGTTGATGGCGAATTTGAATGTATTTTCCCACTCGATATTGGTGTATTCAAAGTTGCTTATCCAATATATTCGGCTGTTCCAGGAGATATTCTTGGCTATCTGCCAATTGTAATTCACCGTGATATTGGGGCCGAACTTGTGATAAGCATGCTTGCCCTGCTCCACACCGTATCGTGTTACCAGTTCGTCATGCTTGACATATCGCATATTGTAAGCGCACGGAGCCAGATAAGCATTACCGTTGAATTTATTGTTCTTTGTCGCGAACTTGTAATCAAGACCGACGGACACGGTCATGTCCATGGGGGAGAATATGGCCGTTCTCAGGTTATTGGTATTATCGTCGTAAGCAGGAACTATCTGCGTGGATACCTGCACTTGCGTAGTGTAATACAAGGTCTTGTAAGCCTTGTATCCCAGTTTGGTGGTAAGGCGCAACAGGTTATTTGTGGGTTTCATGGAATGGTACTTGTCCGATTTGCTTGTCGTCTGAAAACCAAGCTGGGCTTCCAGTTTGTTCTCCCACTGTATCTTCTGCTTGTTGTCGTAGTTGGCGTTCAGGGTCAGGAATCCCTGCATGGCATAATTGTTGTCACCGCCCTTGTGCCAATTTTCAGAAAAATAGTTTTGGGTAAACTGCAAGGAGCCAGAGCCGGGAAATTTCCAGAAATTAGGTTTGCGTGTGACCAGTTCCACGTTTTCATCCAGTTCCTTGTCAAGATTCACAGTCACCACCTTGTCGGATAGTTTCGTGTCCGATGTCAGAGGTTGCTGTACGTCTTTCCTGAGTGTGCCGGCCTGTTTGATGTTGGAGTCAGTCTGGACCACCAACCCCGGCCTGTTGACATACATGTTGGCAAAGGCATCGTTTACCAAATACATACTTACAAGATGCACGTCCTCGGGAGCTGCATCCAGGGAAGTTGAAAACTGCTGCAAAATCGAAGAGGAGTAGAATGTTGGCGGCAAGGCCATCCGGAGGCAGTAAGCATCCGGATGCTTGGGAGATGCCGGTGTCAATAGGCGTGTCTGGCGTGTCCGTATCAGTTCCGTCATCTTTTGGCCATATCTGTATGCCGTGGAATCAATTCCATATCGCCATACTATGCGCTTAGACAATTCGGCACTGTCTGTCCTCGATGTCGTTTCGCCATAGTATCCTGTGCTGTCATACTGTCCGTGAGCATACACGGATATGGCAGATAAGGCCAAAGCCAAGAACGGTATATATGCTTTATACATGGTTGATGGTCTACTTCAAAAGAGATTATGGTAGTGTTGCTACAATACGTATCAAGTACAAAGTTATAACATTATTTTTACTTTGCCTGCCTTGCCGGTATCGAAAATCAACTAAGGAGGTATATTTCCACATTATTATGTGTTTTCCCATGCGAGCATGCTATCGCGTACTCACGTATCCGCACTTTCACATTCACGAATTCATGCACATGAATTCGTGAATTCTATGGTGTGAATTCGCGAATACTCAGTCTGTCTCTCACGGGAACGTCAAAACGCCCCCCCCAAAAAAAAAATACGGCATGTCAATATTTACAAATACCGGCATGAATACGAGGTATTTATGTTCATCGCAACAGGGTCAAACTAAATTATAACATGTTTTGTTTGCACATTCGCCTGCTTCTTCGTACCTTTGTATGCGTATTTATATGAATAATAAACACACACTATTTATGGATAAAAACACTATTACGGGCTTTGTGCTCATTGCCATTGTGCTCATCGGCTTCAGCTGGTACAGCCAGCCTTCGGCAGAGGAAATAGCTCAAATGAAGGAGGTTGCACGTCAGGACAGCATAATGCAGGCACAGCAATTGCAGGATGCACGACAGGAAGAAGAGAGGAAAACGCTGGAATTGTTGACTAAAGCTCAGGACAGCACATCACTGTTTTTTGAGTCACGGAATACGGCAGGCGAGGAGATAGTTCTTGGCAACGGTCTGCTCAATCTCGCTCTGAACACACGTGGTGGCAGCATACAGAGTGCCGAACTTACCCAGTACAGGAACCAGCAAAAAGATAACGTCCTTTTGCTCCGCAACGGACTTAACTTTCTTGGTTATACCCTGGCCGGCAAGGGAGAGAACATAAGTACCCGTGACTATACTTTCAAGGCAATCAACCGTACGGACACTACGGTGACTATGCGTTTGGGCAACGGAGAATCTCATCTGGACATAAATTACACTCTGGTGCCCAACAGTTATGTGGTGAAAATAGGTATTCAGGCATGCGGCATGGATGCAGTGTTGCATCCTTCCACACGTAGTATAAGTGTAGACTGGCAGAGTACAGCCGCACAGCAGGAGAAGGGATTTGCTTTCGAGCAGCAGTATTCCACTCTAACTTATAAGGAAACGGACGGTGATACCGAAAAGCTTTCAGAAACCAAAGAGGAGAGCGAAAATGCCGAATTGCCGGTGAAGTGGGTAGCCTTCAAGAATCAGTTCTTCAGTTGCGTGCTTGTCGCGCCTGACAGCTTTGGCAATGCCCTGTTCAAGAGCGTCCCATGTCAAAAGGGTTCCGGCGACCTGAAGAAGTACTCGGCCAACATGGACTGCGCTTTCGACCCCAGTGGTGCAGAAGTAACCGAACTGAACCTTTATCTTGGTCCCAACGACTTCCACGTCCTTAAGGAACACGACAACATCATTGCGGCAGACAGGGACCTGGAACTGGAAGACCTCGTGTATCTCGGATGGCCCCTGGTGCGTATAATCAACCGTTGGTTTATCCTGCCATTGTTTGACTTCCTGTCTGGTTTTGGTATGAACATGGGCATAGTGCTCCTGCTACTTACGCTCATAGTGAAGGCTGCGGTCTATCCCACTACCCGCAAGAGTTATCTCAGCGGTGCCCGCATGAGGGTGCTCAAACCACAGGTGGATGCACTCAATGCCAAGTATCCCAAACAAGAAGATGCCATGAAGAAGCAGGCCGAGATGATGCAGCTCTACCGCGAGTACGGAGTCAGCCCCATGGGTGGATGCCTGCCCATGCTCATGCAGATGCCCATCTGGATAGCGTTATTCAACTTTGTTCCCAATGCCATAGAGCTGCGCGGTGAACGTTTTCTGTGGGCGGACGACCTGTCGGCCTATGACTCATTGCTCAGCTGGAATACGGACCTTTGGCTTATAGGCGACCACTTGAGCATCTTTTGTCTGCTGTTCTGCGCCACCAACATTGTCAACACATGGATTTCCATGCGCCAGCAACAGAGCCAGCTGTCAGGTGAACAGGCTCAGCAGATGAAGATGATGCAATATATGATGTACTTCATGCCGCTGATGTTTTTCTTTATGTTCAACAATTATTCCAGCGGCCTGTGTTACTATTACTTCCTTTCAGGCCTTACCAGCATCCTCATAATGTGGTTCCTGCGCAAGACTACAGATGACAAGAAGCTGCTTGCCCGCTTGGAGGAATATCGTGCCAAGCACAAGAATGACTCCAAGAAGCCCGGTGGCATGGCTGCCCGTCTGGCGGCTTTGCAAAAGCAAATGGAGGAACAGCAGAAGAAAAACCAACGTTAATGCATGGCACCGCCACCTCTCGGATGGTCTATGAGGCGGATAGAAAAAATCACTAATAACAGATATTGATATAAGCCCCGGAGATTCAGTGTACATAACGCATGGCCCCATGCAGGTCTGTGCCACGTCACCAAGTCTTCGGGGCTTGTATTTTATAATACGTTTCGGCATTATTACATACACATTATTTATATAAATACATGAACAAACTATTAACTGTAACTATCATGTCGTGTTCTCTTGCTGCTTGCGCACCCAAAGGCACCAACGATGTCATACAGGACAATCTGATAGGCAAGACCACGGAATTTGCCGATTCGGCTCGCTGTTTCACTCCGGAGGTCATGTGGAAGATGGGGCGTATAGGTGCCTATCATATTTCGGCAGATGCAAAGGAGGCCATTTATGGTGTCACTTACTACAGTGTGGAGCAAAATCGCAGCCGTTCCGTCATTTATGCCTCCGCGGCCGACGGACAAGGCGAACCGTGTCTGCTGACTACTTCGGCTGGTTCAGAGATTTCCCCATCTTTCATCCCCGGTACCGGCAAGGTGGCGTATCTTGCTCCCGGAGCAGGAGATTCGGGTACCATGCAACTGTGGATGATGAATGCAGATGGTACCGACCGTTGCCAGATTTCTTTTGAAACCTCCGGTGAAGTGCAGGACTACCTGTTCTCGCCATGTGGCAAAAAGGTCATAATCATCAAGGCCATAGACCACGAAACTGCCATACAGCGTAGAGAAGCCGATCTTATGCAATCTACAGGTATTGTGGCCAATGATCTTATGTACAAGCACTGGGACCACTACAACCGTAGCGTTCCACATCCATTTGTGGCTGATTTCTATGGCAATAGAGTGGGAGAGGCTAAAGATTTACTTGAAGGTGAACCATACGAGTGCCCCATGCTGCCATTCGGAGGAGTGGAGCAGCTGGCATGGAGTCCCGACAGCAAACATATAGCCTACACATGCCGCAAGCTGTCCGGTGTGGACTATGCCATAAGTACGGACAGCGACATATATCTGTACGACCTCGAGAGTGGTGCCACCACCAATCTGTGCAAGCCTAAAGGTTATGTCCGTCCGGCCTGCGACCCCACACGTTCATTGCAGCATCAGGCTGTCAACCGTTTCGCAGAGGATGTGAATGCCGGTTATGACCAGAATCCTCAATTCTCTCCCGATGGCAGATACATAGCATGGAGCAGCATGGAACGTGACGGGTACGAGAGTGACCGTACCCGCTTGTGTATTTATGAGTTTGCTACAGGCAAGAAGTCTTATGTCACCGAGTCATTGGAGACCGGTGTCAACGAATTCGCATGGGCAGGCGACAACAGCACCCTCTACTTCTCTGCCGTGTGGCATGGACGCACCAACCTGTATTCCACCAATCTGCATGGCGAGGTCAAGGCAATTACAGATGATGTGGCAGACTACACGTTGCTTGGCGTACACCCTAATGGCCGTCAGCTCCTAGCCAAACGCCACTCCATGAGCCGCGCTGACGAGGTGTTTCTCGTGACGATTGCCAACGGGCAGACACAACAGCTTACCCATGAGAATGAAGCCTTCTATGCACACTTCAAGTTCGGTGACGTGCGGGAGAGATGGATAAAGACTACTGACAACAAGGACATGTTGGCATGGGTAATACTGCCGCCTGACTTCGATCCTGCCAAGAAGTATCCAACTTTGCTCTTTTGTGAGGGTGGCCCGCAGTCTCCCGTGAGCCAATTCTGGAGTTACCGTTGGAATTTCCAGGTGATGGCAGCACAGGGGTATATTGTCATTGCTCCCAACCGTCGTGGCCTGCCGGGCTTTGGCATGGAGTGGCTCGAACAGATTTCCGGCGACTATTCCGGACAGTGCATGCAGGACTATCTGTCTGCCATAGACGACATTGCCCTGGAACCTTGGGTGGATGCAGACCGATTGGGTGCAGTAGGTGCCAGCTTTGGAGGATACAGCGTGTATTGGCTTGCTGGCAACCACGACAAGAGATTCAAGGCATTCATTGCTCATGATGGTATCTTTAACACCCAGCAGCAGTATGTGGAGACTGAGGAATTGTGGTTTCCCAATTGGGACATGGGGCAGGCACCGTGGTATAAGGATGCCAATGGCAAGCGTGCCAAGGTATTCGAGACTTCACCGCACCTCTATGTCGACCGGTGGGATACGCCAATTCTGTGTATTCACGGACAAAAAGATTTCCGCATAGAATATACTCAGGCCGAGAGCGCATTCACCGCAGCCCGTCTACGTGGTGTCCCGGCACAACTGTTGCTGTTCCCGGATGAAAACCATTGGGTATTGCGTCCACAGAATGCCATCCTGTGGCAACGCACTTTCTTTGGCTGGCTGGACAAATGGTTGAAGGACCGCAGAACACAGAACGCATAATGATTTAACAAACATAACCTAAATGAAACGACAAAGATTAAGCGATTCTCCGGCCATGCGCTGGACTGCCCTCATCATCGTGTCAGTGACGATGATGTTCGGCTACTTTTTTACTGACGTAATGTCACCGTTGGAACCACTGCTCACAGCAGCCAAAGGCACGGAAGATGGCATGGGTCTCGGGTGGAACTCTTCCGAATATGGTTGGTTCTCTGGTGCCTATGGGTTGATGAACGTCTATCTTCTACTTCTTTTCTTCGGAGGTATCATATTGGACAAGTTCGGAATCCGCTTCACCGGCATGCTGTCCACATCAATGATGTTCTTCGGTGCACTCATTAAGTACTGGGCCGTGTCAAGTGATTTTGGCGATGCCACCATCTGGGTTCCATTCGGAGGAGACGTGCAGGCACAGGTTGCTTATGCAGGACTTGGTTTTGCAATATATGGGGTAGGATGTGAAATTGCGGGCATTACGGTGAGCAAGGTCATTGTGAAGTGGTTTACCGGCCACGAATTGGCTTTGGCCATGGGTTTGCAGGTTGCCTTGGCACGTATCGGCACAGCCATGGCTTTGGCCGCGTCACTGCCAATGGCCAAGGCTCTCGGAGGTGTAAGTGCATCTGTAGGACTGGGAGCGGCCTGTCTTTGTATAGGCATGATATCATTCCTGGTTTATAACGTGATGGACAAGAAGGAAGACGGGGCCGTCTCTGCTTCGCCCGAAACTAAGAGCGAGGATGACGGTTTCAAGTTCTCGGACCTTGGCATGCTGTTTACCAACCGTGGATTCTGGTACATAACACTTCTCTGCCTGATGTTCTATGCCGGTGTATTCCCGTTCCTCAAGTTCGCCACCAAACTGATGGTCTTCAAGTACGGAGTGGATTCCGAACTGGCTGGACTTATTCCTGCCATGCTGCCATTCGGAACCATTTTCCTCACTCCGTTTTTCGGTGGTATATACGACCGGAAGGGACATGGTGCCACACTCATGATAATAGGTTCCGTGCTTCTTACAATGGTGCACTTTACCTTTGCCATGCCTGTAAGCAGCGTGGTGTTGGCCATAGGTGCCATGATTGTGCTTGGTATTGCTTTCGGTCTCGTACCATCTGCCATGTGGCCATCCGTTCCCAAGATTATCCCAATGAGGTTGCTGGGCACTGCCTATGCCGTCATTTTCTATATCCAGAACATAGGCCTCGCCATGGTGCCCATGTGGATTGGTTCCGTCAATGAGAAGAACACAAGTATGGACACAGGCTTTATCGACTACACTGAGTCCATGACCATATTTGCAGCTTTTGGTGCCGTAGCCATTGTCATTTCCATTCTGTTGCTGATTGAAGACAGGAAAAAGGGATACGGCTTGGAGAAAGCCAATATAACTTCCGACTGATGTCGCTTGGTCGCCTTGTATCTCATTACATAGAAGTGTAATGAGATACAAGGCGATAGTGATGCCAGCATAAAACGAGAAGAGACCTCAAGGACTATTTATGTCCTTGAGGTCTCTTCTCGTTATGATGGTCGTGTATTACACTCCATCACCAAGGGTAGGGGATTATTCTGCTGCTTCGAGAGATGCCGGACGTGCAATGCCGTCTGCAATACAACGTTTGGTCATACGTTCTATGCGCTTCTGCGTGTCTGGATGTGAGGAGAACATCTTTTCGATATAGCTACGCTTTGTCGTGCTTCCGCCTTCAAGATTCATCAACTTCTCAAAGGACATTACCATGCCCCAAGGATTTTTTCCCTTAGAGACCAGGAAATCGTAACCGCAGTTGTCGGCTTCATTCTCTTGTTTCTGCGAGAACTTTGCACTCATAAGCGAAGTGCCCAAGGTGGTAAGCTGTGATTCGGTCAAGGTAGCGGCTTTGCCACCGGTAGAAGCAACAACATCCTTGAGAGCACCGGTAAGCAGTTCGTTCTTAAATGCATTCTTGGAATGACGTTTCAGCACGTGTCCAATCTCATGGCCTATAATTCCTAACAACTCGTCATCGTCCATGATATCCATCAGTGCCGAGAATACACGCACGCTACCATCCGGACAGGCAAAGGCATTGATGTCTACTACATGATATACCTTGAAATTCAGTGGTATGCCGTCAGCATCGGTAATACCGTCAGTCAAGCGTCTCAAACGTTGCGTATAAGGATCGTCTTCGGGAAGTACGGGATTGTTCTTGTCCATCCACTCCACTGATTCCTTGACATAGGTTGCCATTTGTTCGTCAGTGAGTGTAAAGGCTTTGGCGGCCTTCACGGCTCCACCAACTGCCTTGTTCAGGTTGAATTGTGCGTAGGCGGGGCTGCCAATTATAAGTACAGCAGCCAAAGCAATTGACTTGGAAAAAGTTTTGTTCATAGTTGACATGAATTATATTTATTGTTATTGCCTGGAACCGTTGTCTCTGTTGCCTGTTAGAGATGGCAGAGATTGGTACAAGGACATTGCAAATGCAAAGTTATGAAAACTATTGGCAATTGCAATGTAAAATGGCCATAAACAAAATCAACAATTATGCCTGTACTTGAAAAAGGAGAGATTTATCCATGTCATCAGTCTCCGTTCGGTGAGGGAGACATACGTGTGGATAAACCTCTCCTTATCAGATGATTTGACGCAAAAATCTGAATCGTTATAATTCCTTTCCTGTCAACTTATGATATGATCTTATGCCATATACAGTGATGATGCAGAAACATATAAGCGGGAGAACGAAGGAAACGTTCACGGCCGGATGTCCGGCTACGGTCTGCATGTCTATGATTTTTCCTTGCAGTGGAGGCATGATTGCTCCGCCTACAATTGCCATTACCAGAAATGCCGCCCCAAGAGAAGTATCCTCGCTGTTCACGTTCTCCAATGCGATACCGTAAATGGTAGGAAACATGAGCGACATAAAGGCCGATATGGCAACCAGACAATAGAGTCCGTATTCACCGACAATCAGTATTGCACCAACGGTACACAGTGCTGCGCCGATACCGAAGATGGTCAACAAGAGGCGAGAATTGAGGTATTTCATGAGGAAAGTGCTAATGAAACGTCCGCACAAGAACATTACCATGGCAAATATATTGTAGTTTTGGGCTGTGGCTTTGTTGATACCGAGGTTATCTGCGTATTGGATGATAAAGGTCCATACCATTATTTGTGCAGCAACGTAAAACATCTGTGCAACCACTCCTTCTCGATATATGCTGTTATGCCATAGGTGATTGAGAGTGGTTTTGGCAGAAACATTTTTTATTTGGACAGAAGCCTGTGGCATTTTCCTAAATGCGATAACAAGGAACATGGCCAGTACCACGATGCCTAAGATTACATATGGGTTGCGGATGACCTCCAAATCATGTATGCGTATGTTGGCTTTCTCGGTTTCGCTGAGTGATGCAAAGATCGTCTTTCCTGTGGCATCTCGCACGTCGGACAGAAGGGATGGCAGCACAACGAGGGAGGCTACTGCCATGCCGGACAGGGAACCAAGCGGATTGAAGGCCTGGGCCAGATTTAGACGCCTGGTGGAGGTGTCCTTGGAACCCAGGGACAGGATAAACGGATTGGCCGTGGTTTCCAGGAAAGCAAGTCCAAAGGTGAGAATATACAACGACAGACAGAAGAACAGAAAGTTCTGCATGGATGCCGCCGGTATGAAAAGGAATGCGCCTATGGCATAAAGCCCCAATCCAAGTAGTATGCCGCTCTTGTAGCTGAATCTGCGTATGAACAGTGCCGCTGGCACAGCCATTGTTGCGTAACCTCCATAGAAAGCGCACTGTACCCATGATGCTTCAAAGGCAGACAATTCCATGACTGTTTGGAACGCTGCCACCATAGGATTGGTGATGTCGTTGGCAAATCCCCAAAGGGCAAAGAGGAATGTGATGAGTATGAATGTAATGAGATACTTTCTTTCTACAAGTCGTGATTGCATAGTTTTATATGGTAGGGGGATTAGTATAAATGAAACATGCGTTCCATGAGTTGCCATTTCTCTGCCGAAGACATTCCGGCTTTTACCAATTGAAACTCCGCCATGTAGTCTTCCCATTCAGACTGACGGGGAAGTGTGGCCAAGCGTGCCATGGCAGTGTCCCACTCAAAGTCAAGCGGCGTTTCCACTATCATGAACAATCGTGTGCCAAGAATGTATATTTCCATTTCCAGTATGCCAACTTCGCGTATGCCTTGCAGTATTTCCTTCCAAGCATGCTCTTTACTGTGCCTACGACGATATTCTGCTATCAGTTCTGGATTGTCGCGAAGATCCAGTGTCTGGCAATATCGTTTGACGGGTACGTGATATTGCTGTACGGGGTAACCATTGTTGGATTTTTCCATAAAATATAGTTAGTTTAAGGTAATTAAGGTTGTTTAGGTTCAAATATCTTGGGAGAAACGCTATGGCGTACTATCTGACGAATTTCGGCCAAGTTGGACACCTCGCCAGCTGCCATGGCTTGCACCAGAATGTTACCCATGGCCGTAGCTTCCACCGGGCCTGCCCATACTGGTATGCCCAAGGCATCAGCCGTAAACTGGTTTAGAAGGTCGTTTTGCGAACCACCGCCTATGATGTGCAGACGTTTAGGCTTCTCTGTCAACAGGTCGTTTACTCCATTTATGGCTTCTTTGTATTTTGCAGCCAAGGAACGGAAAAGGCAATGAACGTATTCTGCTTTTGTTCGTGGCTCGCGTTGGTTGGTCTGATGGCAATAGTCGCATATGGCCTTTTCCATTGATGGCGGGTTCATGAAGGCGGAATCCGCTACAGCTATGATGGTGGATATATTGGCCTTCTCTGCTTCGGGCAGCAGTTGTGCAAATGTCTGCTCTTCACCGCGTGCCTTCCATTCTGACATAAGTCGTTGTAAAATCCACAGGCCGGTAATGTTCTGCAGGAAGCGTATACGTCCGCCAACACCGCCCTCGTTGGTAAACTGAGCCTGACGGGCTTTTTCTAACAGAATGGGTTCCGGAACCTCTATGCCCAAAAGCGACCATGTGCCTGAACTTAGGAATGCCACTGGGCCGTCGCCTTCCATGGCAGGCACCGCAGCCACGGCCGAGGCCGTGTCATGAGAGCCTACGGCAATTACCTTTACTCCTTCCAAACCGACTTCGCGGGCTATGTCATCACGTACTATTCCACGTACTGTTCCTGGCATGACTATTTCACCGAAGATGTGCTCGGGCAATCCGAGGGCACGTATCGTCTCCATGGACCAATTCCTGCGTTTGGCATCCAGCAGTTCAGAAGTGGAGGCAATACAATACTCGTTGTTTGCCTTGCCAGTGAGGAAATAGCTGAAAAGATCCGGCATGAAGAGTAGGCGTGCTGCTGATTTAAGCTGCGCACTGTCTTTCATGCTCAAAAGCTGCGACAGGGTGTTTATCTCCATCACCTGTATGCCGGTAGTCGCATAATGCTCCGTTGGATCGAGAATGGCAAATAGGCGGTCAATCATGCCGTCTGTGCGTGAGTCTCGATAGCAGACAGGATTACCCATTAGTTCTCCGTCGCGGTCGATAAGACCGAAATCCACTCCCCATGTGTCAATGCCGATGCTTTCTATTTTATATCCTCTTTGGGCAGCTTTTTTGATGCCCTCCTTCATGTCCTCGAACAATGACGGAAAATCCCAATGGATATGCTTGCCCAAGCGAACTTGCCTGTTGCCGAAACGGTGTATCTCTTCCATAACCAAATGGCCATTGTCCAGCCATCCGGCTATCACGCGACCGCTGCCTCCTCCAAAATCTGCGGCAAGATATACTTTATTCATGGTATAAAGTTATATATGATGTATCATGGAACCATGCCGGGATGCAAGCAAATGCCCATCTCTTAGGCGTGGTTGATCCATGATACTGGGTGTACGGTATTATTGCTATTTCGAGATTACTTTTGTAATGGAGTCTTTTTGCCCAATACATAAACATCGAGGTCCTCTATCTCTTGCGGAGTGAGCACGGAGTAGTCGCCTCCGCTTTGAATGATGATACGACAGGCCATCTCAAAAAACATTGCACGCTCGAAAGCCTGGTTGAAATCTTTGCCGCACACAACTTGACCATGATTGGTAAGCAGTATGGAGTTATGCTCCTGCATGGCTTCCACGACAGACTTTGCCAGTTCTGGGGAACCGGGACGAAGATAAGGAATGATTGGAATCTCGCGCCCTACATGACAGGGGACTTCAGCGGTGACATTGAAATTTACGGGCTTCTTCTTCATGCAAGAAACTGATGTTGCATAAGGAGACTGAAAGTGAAGTACCACATTCACATCCGGACGAGCACGTAATACGCCCAAATGGAAGCCGCTTTCCATGGACGGCTTTACACCGTTGAGCACCTCTCCTGTGGCTACTACACAACGGGAAATTTTCTCCTTTTCCAAGGATGGAACCCAAGATCCGGTACCGGAAACGAGAGCTTCTTCACCTATGCGCCATGAGATGTTGCCACTGCTACATACTGTAAGTCCGGCATCACCCACACGGTGAGCCTGCTTTAGAAATTCCTCTATATGAAGGTTTGTAATCATAAGTTGCGCTTGTTATTTAATGTTTTATAGGTTATGGAGAACAAAGTACTTACAGTACCTTCTCATACAATCTCTTGATGATGTCCTTGTCTACAAAGCGTGGATTACCAGGGGTACATACATCGGCTGCAGCTGCAGTAGCAAGACGATCTATGTCCTCTGAAGTGATGCCCAGTTCGGTGAGATGCTGTGGAATACCTACGCGTATAGCCAAAGCACGTACGGCATCTACGGCTGCCTGCGCAGCCTCTTCCTTGGTCATGTCCTTGGAGTAAACATCCATGGCCTTGGCGATTTGCACGTATTTGTCAATAGCTGCTGGCATATTGAATTCCATGATAGTAGGCAACAACAATGCGTTTGCCACACCGTGTGGGATGTCGAAGATGGCACCCATCGGATGTGCCATACCATGAACCACGCCTAATCCGACATTGGAGAAAGCCATACCTGCAATATACTGGGCTACCGCCATGCCATTGCGTGCCTCGGCATTCTGTGGTTCATTGACGGCCGTCTCCAAATGACGTGAAATCATCTCTATGGCCTTCAATTCAAACATATCGCTCATTTCCCAGGCTCCTTTGGTAATAAGACCCTCAATTGCGTGTGTGAGTGCGTCCATGCCTGTGGCCGCTGTAAGACTGCGGGGGAGAGTGTACATAAGTTCTGCATCCACAATGGCCATCACAGGAATGTCGTTGGGGTCCACGCACACCATTTTCTTTGCATTAGTCTCGTCCGTGATGACATAGTTGATAGTCACCTCGGCGGCTGTCCCCGCCGTAGTGGGCAATGCAATGATGGGTACGGATTTCCTCTTGGTATTGGCAACACCTTCCAAGGATACCACATCAGAAAACTCAGGGTTGTTGGTGATAATACCAACAGCCTTTGCTGTGTCCATGGAAGAACCACCACCTATGGCAATGATGAAGTCTGCACCGGATTGTGCAAATGTCGCCACGCCTGCCTTTACATTGGCTACAGTTGGATTGGGTTTGATTTCGCTGAATATCTCATAAGGAATACCGGCAGCATCCAGTACGGTAAGCACCTTGTCGGCCACACCGAATTTCAGCAAATCCTTGTCTGTGGCAACAAATGCCTTATTGAGTCCTAAGCGCGAGATTTCTTGTGGTAGCACCTGTCGTGCACCAGGACCGAAATATGATGTTTCGTTAAGTATAAAGCGCTGAATCATCGTATACTTGTATATTAAAGGTTAAACAAAAGCGGTATCATAAGCTGTGGAACGTGTCTTCCATCCTTTCGTCATAAAAGTGAACATATGTATTCTATTCCATCGATATTCCGGAGACATCCAAGCAACTTCTTGGGGCTAATGAGCAACATGGGCTAAAAGAACCTTGACATGTGATGCATTCTGTTCCTTTAACCCATGTTTATGTCACTGCCTATTTATAAATAGGTCCATAATTCTGACATGCTCTGTAATCGGCACCTTCCTTGTCCATTCCGAAAGCATTCCATGCTGCCGGGCGGAAGATCTTGTCTTCTGGGACATTGTGCATGCATACAGGTATACGGAGCATGGATGCCAGGGTAATAAGGTCTGCACCGATGTGTCCATAGCTGATTGCACCATGGTTGGCTCCCCAGTTGTTCATTACGGAATATACGTCTTTGAATGGAGCTTTGGTCTCATCCAAACGGGGGACGAACCACGTTGTTGGCCATGTCGGATCTGTACGTTTGTTAAGAATATCGTGTATCTCTGGGTCAACATCTGCCGTCCATCCTTCGGCAATCTGCAAGACAGGTCCCAGCCCCTTAATGATATTCAGACGTGACATGGTCACTGGCATGCCACCTTTGGACAGGAAGTGAGAAGAGAAACCTCCACCACGGAAATAGTCTCTGTCAGCAGGCATCCAACTGGTATTCTTCAAGCATGCTTTGGCATCTGCTTCGGTCATTTCCCAACATGGCTTCATGCAAGGTTCACCTGCTGCATTGGTGCTGGCACCTGTGGCATCCAACGTAGTGGCACCTGAGTTTATCAAATGTATCATGCCACCGGAAGCCAGGCCGGTGAGTTCCTTGCCAGTGACACGCTTGACTGCATCAGGACTCCAATATGTACGAACATCAGAAAATATTTGTCCGCAACCGTTCAGCAATTTGCCAAACAACATTGCAACACCATTGCAGGAGTCATTTTCGGTTGCCAGAACAAAAGCCTCGCGTATACCGTTCCAATCAAAGGTACTACATAGCAATGCCTCGGTGAAGTCACCGTTGGGTTTCCAGTCGGTCCATTGGCGTTGACCTTGAAAACCGGCCGCAATGGCATTGTGTCCGATAGCTTCCTCCAAGAACCCCATCTCACGCAATTTGGCATTGCCACGCATGAGGTCACGTATGATGAGCGTCATTTTCACCACGAATTCCCAGTCGGTATCCTTGGCGGCACGGTCTTTTGCCTTCTCCGGACGATTCTTGTCCCAACCTTCATTGACCTTGCAATACTTCTCGGTCCATGCCATGGCTTGGGCATACTCTTCTCGGTCATAAATGCCCTCATCCATGCGGCGTAGTATTTCTGTCTCGTCGACGCTTTCGTTGCGCATGCCGAGATACTCTTGGAAGAACTCCTGATTTACGATACTTCCGGCAATGCCCATGCATTGGCTGCCTATGGACAGATAACTTTCGCCACGCATTGAGGCCACGGCTACAGCCGCACGTGCCCAGCGGAGAATCTTCTCGGCTACATCGGAGGGTATGGTGTTGTCGGCCAAATCCTGCACGTCGTGGCCATATATTCCAAAGGCGGGAAGTCCTTTTTGAGCGTGTCCTGCCAACACGGCAGCCAAATACACTGCTCCCGGACGTTCTGTTCCGTTAAATCCCCACACGGCTTTTGGCCAATACGGATGCATGTCCATTGTCTCGGAGCCATAGCACCAGCATGAAGTAACAGAAATTGTGGCACCTACACCTTCACGTTCAAATTTGGCTTGACATGCTGCGGTTTCGGCAACACGACCAATGGTACCGTCCGCGATGACACATTCCACAGGGGCACCATCAGAATATCTGACATTGGCACTGATAAGTTCTGCAACTGCCTTGGCCAAGCTCATGGTTTTTTCTTCAAGACTTTCACGGACACCACCTTGGCGGCCATCAATTGTTGGACGAATTCCAATCTTTGGATGCTTGCTCATAATATAAGTTTGTTGTTAGGTTAATTATATACGATTGTGTTTGAAAAAAAGCTGTTTTGCCACGCTTCCGCTAACAAAGATAGAAATAATAATGGTTGTATCCAAAAAAAACTCCTCTCATCCACCCAAAAAACTTACTTATGGATGAGAGGAGATATTGCGTGTGATTATTTTCCATGTTTCTCGTGTTGGGCACGTACTCTGGATAACGTTTCCGGTGTCATCTGCAAGAATGAGGCAACATGAATCATTGGTGCGCGGAGTATGATTTCAGGTTTCTCACGCAGGAGGCGCTCATAGCGTTCTTGAGCATTCTCGAAACGTTGCGAATCTGCATGATGCTGTGAACTTATAAGTGCATGTTCAGTTATTTTACGATAAAGAATACCCAATTCGGGGCACGTTTCAATTGATTCCAGCAGTTGTTTACGAGGCAATGCAAAGAGGTGTGTGGTTTCAAGAGCCTCAATGATTATTTGACTGGGAACATGCCTCAATAATGATTCTATGCACATGACGATACGTCCCTCAAAAGAAAAATGTTCTGTGACATCCTTACCATTCTTGTAATAGTATTGACGCACCATGCCACGTTCTACGTAATACATGCAGGTGCATTCTTCGCCTTCACTGAGTACTACGTCTCCGCGGAGATATTTTAATGGGATAAGCATACTGGCCAGAACCTCTATGCTGTGAGGCTCCAATCGACAATATTTTCGTGCAATCTCTCTTGCGACATCTCTTCTATAGTCCATAATTATAATAGCGTCTTATGTTGTGTTTTTCATTGGGCTTAGGAATAGCCCTCCTTCTGTACGGAAATTAGCACATAGAGTTCTTTTAATCCAATTTCAGAACAGCGAGGAAAGCCTTTTGCGGTACTTGTACGTTACCAATCTGTTTCATGCGTTTTTTACCTTTTTTCTGCTTTTCCAATAGCTTGCGCTTACGGCTTACGTCACCACCGTAACATTTGGCCAGCACATCCTTACGGAGTTGCTTGACTGTTTCTCTGGCAATGATTTTTGCACCGATAGCTGCTTGTATTGCAATGTCGTATTGTTGACGCGGAAGCAATTCTTTGAGTTTTTCACACATCCGGCGACCAAATGTCTCTGCATTGTCAAAATGAGTGAGTGTGCTAAGGGCATCTACAGGTTCACCATTGAGCAATATGTCCAACTTGACAAGTTTGGAAGTACGGAAACCAGATTGATGATAATCGAACGATGCATAACCCTTGGAAATGGATTTCAATTTGTCATAGAAGTCAATAACTATCTCACCAAGTGGCATGGCGTATTGCAGTTCCACACGGTTGCCGGAGATATAGTCTTGTTTCAAAAGCTCACCACGTTTGCCTAAGCACAACGTCATGATATTACCTATGTAATCTGTCCTGGTAATGACTGTGGCATGAATGAAAGGTTCTTCAATACGTTCGATAAGTGTACTGTCAGGCATACCTGCAGGATTGTGCACTTCCTTGACATTACCATGTTTGTCATAAACCAGATAACTGACGTTGGGTACAGTGGTGATGACATCCATATTGAATTCACGGTCCAAACGCTCTTGTACTATTTCCATATGCAGTAATCCCAGGAATCCGCAGCGGAATCCAAATCCCAACGCAACAGAACTTTCGGGAGTGAATGTGAGTGAAGCATCATTTAGCTGTAACTTTTCCAATGATGCACGCAGATTTTCAAAATCCTCCGTTTCAATGGGATATAGACCGGCAAACACCATCGGTTTGACTTCCTCGAACCCGGCGATAGCATCAGAGGCTGGACGTTCTACACTCGTTATGGTATCACCCACCTTTACCTCGGTGGCGGTTTTGATACCGGATACGATGTATCCCACATCGCCGCAGGACAATTCTGAACGAGGAGAGAGGTTCATCTTCAGAATACCGATTTCGTCAGCCTTGTATTCGCGACCGGTGTTCATGAATTTTACCATTTCCCCTGTTTTTATACTGCCACTGACAATTTTGAAATAGGCTATAATACCCCGGAAAGAGTTAAATACACTATCAAAAATAAGTGCTTGAAGCGGAGCATCCGCATTGCCTTGTGGACATGGTATGCGTTCTACTACCGCACGCAATATCTCCGGTACGCCCTCTCCGGTCTTTCCGCTTGCGCGCAAAATCTCCTCGCGTTTGCAACCTATCAGTTCTATTATTTCGTCTTCCACTTCATCAGGCATGGCATTGGGCATGTCGCATTTGTTTATGACAGGAATTATTTCCAAATCCTGCTCTATGGCCATATACAGATTGCTAATGGTCTGTGCCTGTACGCCCTGGGTGGCATCCACCACCAGTAACGCCCCCTCGCAGGCTGCAATGGAACGTGAAACCTCGTAACTGAAATCCACATGTCCCGGAGTATCAATGAGATTCAGAATGTATCTACCATCCGTGATGTCTTCCTTGACTGGCAGAGGACTGGTGGCATCATCTCTGTGATAGTCGTATTCCATCTGAATGGCATGGCTCTTGATGGTGATGCCTCGTTCCTGTTCCAAATCCATGTCATCCAGCATCTGGCCATGTGTGGCCTTGATAGTCTCTGTTATTTCCAAAAGTCTATCGGCCAAGGTGCTTTTGCCATGGTCGATATGTGCTATGATACAAAAATTACGTGTTCTTTTCATTAAGTCGAAATGTTCTATTCTTATTTCTGTTAATGTCTGTAATGTTTCCTTGGGCATTCGTGGATATGAATGTTGGCCACAAATATGGCCTATAACATTCTGACACTTATATAAATATTAGGAGTACAAGTATCGTTTGATGGAACGCTTCGGGGTCTTTTCAAATTCTTCTGTGCGAAGTATTATACCTGCTATTTGCTCGTAAGCGGAAAGCTGTGAGTTCAGTGTTTTACAATTTTCATCCATCGTCTTTTCCAATTCAGTCTGAGATATGTTTTGTTTCTTAAGCAAATCTTGGTCAGGATAAACTAACCCATACAGTTTTCCATCGCGCTGAACTATCACGCATTCTTGCACTAATGGCAGGTTATTCAGCTTATCCTCAATACCTTCTGGATATATACTCTGGCCATTGCTTGAGAGCAATAGGTTCTTGATACGGCCTTTGATAAAAATGTTGCCATTGGAGTCTATTATCCCAAGGTCTCCGGTATGATACCATCCATCACGCAATGTCTCTGCTGTTTCTTCAGGATTCTTGTAGTAGCCCAACATGACGTTTTGACCTTTTACGAGTATTTCTCCTGGAACATCATGTGGATTGATGCTGTTGATTTTTACCTCCATACATTTCATGGCTTTACCGCAACTGCCAGGAACAAAGTCTTTCCAATCTTCACATGAAATCAATGGTGCACATTCTGTGGCTCCGTATCCTATGGTAAAGTTAAAACCGATGTCATGCAACAAACTTTCCACCTCTTGATTCATGGCGGCACCGCCTATTACTACCTCGTAGAAGTTGCCGCCAAAGGCATTACGCAATCCTTGGCAGATTTTATTTTTTATTTTGCGACCTATGATTGGCGTCTTAAGTAATAGACAGACCTTGGGGTCGCTGATTTTCTGCATAATTGCTTTTCTCACTACCTTTTCTATTATAAGGGGTACGCATATCAATGCCACAGGGCGAATGTCTGCCAGTGCTTTTAGCAAAATGCTTGGTGTAGGCATCTTTGTCAAGAAATGGACATGTACACCGATGATAAATTCATACAGAAATTCAAATGACATGCCGAAAGTGTGCGCCATTGGCAGCATTGACAGAACCGTGTCGCCAGCCTTGGCATGTGTGCCAAACAAATCGTACGCACATAACATATTTCCAACCAAAGCCCTATATGGAATCATCACACCTTTGGAATTTGACGTTGTTCCTGAGGTGTAGTTGATGAGAGCCAGCTCTTCTGGTTGGTCTTCGTGATAATGTATGTTTTCAGAATTGAAATGTGAGGGGTATCGCTCTCCGAAGCAACGATTCATGTTTGTTATGGTGTGCTCTATTTCCTTGTTGCTTGACGAGAGTAATACCATATCAGTTATACGTACGACACCTTCCAGATGAGGCATATCCTGTATGTCAAGCTTATTCCATACAATGTCGCCAACAAACAACAATCTGGATTCACTGTGATTGATCACATGCTGAATCTGTTCCGGATGGAACTCATGCAATATGGGCACTGCCACGGCGCCATATGTAAGTGTAGCCAGGAAGACAATTCCCCAACGGCTCATGTTGCGACTGCAGATGGCAATTTTATCCCCTTTTTGTATGCCTGTCTTGGCAAAAAGAATATGCAATTTGGCAATCTCTTCGGCTACATCTCTATAACGGAACGTTTGCTGTCCATAGTCGGATAGAGCTGGAAGGTTCCAATGTTGTCGGATACTCTCTTCAAGATTATGGTTGAATGATGTTTGAATAATCATTGTTACTATTTTTATGCCAGTTTACACTTCCACATCCATATACAGGAAACGTTTAATGGAGCGCTTGGGTGTCTTTTCGAACTCCTGTTCCATTATCCGTATACCACAGATTTGTTCATATGCAGGAATTTGCGTATTCAGATCCTTACGGTTCTGCTCCATAATATTTTTCAGTTCATCTTGACCTAAATTAAGTGCTTCAGCCTGCTCCATATCAGGATATACGAGGGCATACAACTTCTCTCCTTTTTGTATTACAACACATTCTTGCACCAAGGGAAGACTATTGAGTTTATCTTCTATTTCTTCCGGATAAATGTTTTGCCCGTTGGCACCAAGAAGCATGTTTTTGCAACGCCCCTTGATAAATACGTTGCCTTCTGCATCGATAATTCCAAGATCTCCAGTATGGTACCAGCCGTCAACTATAGTCTCTGCTGTGGCTTCGGGATTCTTATAGTATCCGAGCATCACATTATCGCCTTTGGCCAAAATCTCTCCTGGCACGTTTTGCGGATCTTGACTGGCAATCTTGAGTGTCATTCTTGGTGCTGCCTTTCCACATGACCCCTTGGCGAATAGTTGCCAGTCCTCATAAGCCAATATGGGAGCGCACTCGGTAGCTCCATATCCTACTGTGTAGTTGAAGCCGATGTCTTTTAGCAACGCTTCGATTTCTGCGTTAATTGCAGCACCACCTACAATGACCTCATAGAAATTTCCCCCCAAGGCAGTCTGCATGCCTTGGCAGATGCGCTTCTTGATTTGGTCACCAAGAATTGGGATATTCATAAGCAGGCGAATCTTGGGGTCTTTTATCTTGGGTAAAATAGCCTTTCTTACTATTTTCTCCAAAATCAAAGGTACACATATGATGATGCGCGGTTTGATGTCGGCCAAAGCCTTCAGCAATATGGCCGGTGTGGGCATCTTGGTCAGGAAACTGATGTGTATACCCATAGTGAATTCATACAGGAACTCAAAGGCCATGCCATACATGTGCGCCATTGGAAGCATGGACAATACTTGTTCGCCAGGAACCAATATATCGGCAAGCACCTCACATCCGAACTGCGTGTTACTCCAAATAGCGCGATAAGGTATCATCACACCTTTGGAATTGCTGGTTGTGCCAGATGTATAATTTATCAGAGCCAGTTCTTCACGCCTGTCCTTATGATAACATACGTGTTCCGGGCGGAAACTATCTGGGTATTTTTCCCCGAAGAGCTTGTTGAGATGTGT
Source organism: Bacteroides sp. (assembly GCA_023665805.1). GTDB lineage: Bacteria > Bacteroidota > Bacteroidia > Bacteroidales > Bacteroidaceae > Physcousia. The sequence continues at coordinate 253,055 of JAMPDJ010000001.1, forward strand.
CCTGGTTTCATTCAAGACTTTATCGCGTGAGAACAGGACTTCGTATTCTTCGTTACATAAAATACCCTTCAGATTTGGCATTTCCTCCGGGTTTATCTTTCTCCATATGTGTTCACCTACGAACAGGAGGCTTGCTTCGGAGTGGTTGACTATCTGGTGAATTTGTTCTGAATGGAAGTCATGCAAAATTGGTACTGCCACTGCACCGTAGGTCAGGGTTGCAAGGAAAGCGATTCCCCAACGTGCCTGATTACGTCCGCACAATGCTATCTTATCACCGGGGCGTATGCCTGTTTGTGCAAACAAGATGTGCAACTTGGCTATATTTCGTGCCACATCCTTATATTGGAAGGTTGTTTCATTGTAATCGCTCATGGAATTGCGATTCCAATTTTCCTTCACGCTTTGGGCCAATGCCTCATTGAAACTTTCCGGTAATAACATATCTCTGCAAATAGCTTTTGATGATTACGACTTTATATTATATCGCAAAGATACATATACCATGCACATTATGCAAGCTTTTGTGCATGAAAGATGTGTTATATCGTCGTTTTTGCCATATAGATATACATTTTTATGAGGAAAATCACTTTCAATGTATGTTACATTGCCATCAACTTTACCATGTGTGCCATGATAGTCATGAGTTGATAGCGATTGATGCGTTGCTACATTCTTGGACCGAAAATGCGACTTCCGATGCGTACCATGTTGCTTCCTTCCTCAATGGCTATTTTATAATCCTCGCTCATGCCCCACGAACGTATGGTCATGTCGGGAGACAAATCAGGAAACTCTGCAATGCATTGCTGGAAAAACTGATTTGCAGTATGGAAATCCACACGTACTCTTGCCTCGTCATCAGTGTTGGTTGCCATGCACATTATACCTGCGATTTTTATTCCTGCAAGGGTTGCGTATTCTTTGCTCCTCAGATATTCCAGGCATTCGTCTGGAGCGAAACCGAATTTTGTTTCCTCCTGTGCCACATGTAACTGTAGGAGACATGGAATCTTGCGGTTATTGAGCAAAGCATGCTTGTTTATTTCGTTGAGCAGGCGTGGACTGTCTACTGAATGTATCATACTGATGTAGGAGGCGATGTATTTCACCTTGTTGGTCTGTAGGTGTCCTATGAAATGCCATTCTATGTCGGGAGGTAATACCGAATGTTTTTGCTGTAACTCCTGCACATGGCTTTCTCCGAATATGCGCTGTCCGGCATCGTATGCTTCCTGTATAGCCTCTGCTGGATGGTACTTGCTCACTGCACACAGATTCACATCTGCAGGCAGTGAGGTACGCATTAGTTTTATTCTTTGACCTATCATTGTTCTTCTACTTTATGACGGAAGACATCAAGCAGGGGAGTTTCCGCCACGCTGATTATCTTATAGTCGCCCAACGTGCCTTTCATTCCTTTTTCAAGGGTTTCTATGGCATTCTTCAAGTCTGTAGCTTGGACAAGGTCCGTTTGGGTGACGATTTTCTCCTTCTCACTCTTCTCGTCAATGGAAATAAATCCGACCTTTACCTTGTACCATCTGTCCGCATTGAGGTCTTCGTTCTCAAAAAGTTCGGCTATACGTGCGCGCTTGATGTCGCTCACGATGAACTCTCCGCTCATAAAAGGTTCTATCTCCTTGGTGATGGACTCCTCTGCTTCTGTGAAACTGAGGGCATCCACGAGGTATGACTCCTTTGTGGACTTTATAAGTCCATTCTCTAATGTTTTGTCGTATTGTACTTTACATTCAAACCATTCCATTTTTTTCTTGATGTTTAGCTGTTTGTTATTGTGCTGATGTTGTAAATGAATACATGCGACATCAGCATTTATACTCTCTATTGTTGATAAATTTTATTTTTTATGCCTGCGCTTATTTGTGCTGACAATGCCGTGTCTGCCATCCGCTTTGCGTGTGTGGTATGCGTCTTGTTGACCGATATTCTTTTCGAAGAAGAAAGACTTTTGATACCGCTTTTTCTCCGGATCATGTTCACAGAACACGGGTTCCAACGTGTAGGGATGGAACCCGGTGGCAAAAATCGTGGTGGCCAAGGTCAGTGGGGTAGGGGTGAAATCCTGTACTTGATCCGTGTCCAGTCCCATAGACCTTGTCTCCTGGGCAAGTCTTGCCATATCCTTTGTTTCGCATCCAGGATGCGAGGAAATGAAATATGGTATGATTTGTTGCCGCAGCCCTTCGTCTCTATTTATTCGGTCAAAGATGCTCTTGAACTTGTGGAACTGTGCAAAGGAGGGTTTCCTCATCACATCCAGCACATGATTTTCTGTATGTTCCGGTGCTACCTTCAAACGTCCTGACACATGGCGGGCGATTAGTTCATGCGTGTATTCCCGTGCGGCTTTATTCATGTCTTCGCTCTTCCAATCATGCAGAAGCATGTCATATCGGACGCCGCTTCCGATGTAGCTGTGCTTTATCCCCGGAATGCCATCCACTGCACGATATATTTCAAGCAGCGGACGGTGGTCGCCATTGAGATTAGGGCAGATATGCGGATGCAGACATGAGGGACGGGCACATACCTGGCATGCCTTTATGTTCTTGCCATGCATCATGTACATATTGGCACTGGGACCTCCTAAATCGCTGATGGTACCACGGAAATCCGGCATACGGGTTATCTGTTCCACTTCTCGCAAGATGCTTTCGAGCGAACGGTTCATGATAAACTTGCCCTGATGTGCAGATATTGTGCAGAATGCACACCCTCCGAAGCATCCCCTATGCATATTTACCGAGAACTTTATCATCTCGTATGCAGGGATACGTTTTCCTTTGTATTTGGGATGTGGCAGTCTTGTGTATGGCAGGTCAAAACTTCGATCCAACTCTTCTGTGCTTAGAGGCGGATAAGGAGGGTTGACAACGACATAGGTCTGCCCGGTTTTTTGTATCAGTCTTGAAGCCCTTATCTTATTGCTCTCCTCTTCCACATGCTTGAAGTTTTCTGCATGTAGTATTGGATTGCGAAGACAATCTTCGTAAGGATGCAATAGAATGTCATCATCCTGTATCTGCACTTCATCATCCAGCACCACTGTCTGCGGCAGGGGATTCTGTTCCACTACGGCCCGTCTGAATGCCTTGCATGTCATCAAGGCCTCGCCAGTCTGGTTGTCATATTCCAAACTGTCGTCGTATGATTCCACGAATGTTTCCAAACGCTTGACCAATTCCATGCAGACTTTTTCTCCCATGCCATATGTAATCATATCGGCCTTGGTGTCTATCAGTATGGAGGGCCGGATGCAATCTTGCCAATAGTCGTAGTGTGCAACCCGGCGTAGCGAGGCTTCTATTCCTCCAAGTACCACTGGGACATCAGGAAACAGCTTTCTCAAACAGTCGGTGTAGACGATGGTCGGATACTCCGGTCTCATGTCATGTCTCCCATCGGGGGAATATGCATCTTCACTGCGCAGACGACGGGCTGCAGTGTATTTGTTCACCATGGAGTCCATGCATCCAGGGCTTATACCGAAGAATAGCCTGGGGCGCCCCAGACGCTTGAAGTCCCTGAGGTCTCCGTGCCAATCCGGTTGAGGAACAATGCATACACGCAATCCTACACTCTCCAACAGACGCCCCACCACAGCCACTCCGAACGATGGGTGATCCACGTAAGCGTCTCCGGAAAACAAGATTACGTCAGCCCTGTCCCATCCGCGAAGGTCCATTTCCTTGCGCGTCGTAGGCAACCAGTCACTCAGTTGGTACATTGGCAGCAATCTTTTCTTTCTCCCACTCCAGATACAACAAGATAAGCTGATGCAGACCCAAAGCCTTCATGTTTTCATGAAATATGACATCATGAGCCAAAGTCACAAGTTCAGGAGAGCCATTGGTGCGTTCCAAGAGGGCACGCACATTCAATTGCAACTTCTCCAGTGTGCTCGCGTCCACTATGCCGTTGCTGTCCAGCAGGTCGTTGAACAGGGAATACTTCTCTATTGTTGCCAAATTCTCTTCTGAGATAGTCATCGTACGACTACCTTTCATATTACATATTATTTTCTTGTACATAAGAATTGATATGATGCGTTAATAATAGCTCTTCGTATTTCTTTGTCTTCTATCATTTCCAGAAGGAACCCAAACGTTATGCAGTGGTAATCGCTTCCTTGGTATGCCACGGCACCGGGCACATGCCTTATGGAGACATGAGGAACCTGTACAGGCATCTCGCTTCCATCTTCCGCCAATGTTGTCCCTGGCACGCAGGTGGTATTGCTTTCGTTCATCAGCAGGGTGGCGAATGCTCCATCCACTGGTTGCAAGGCGTTTACCCTTGCAGTTGTGTACATGTTCGGATTAAGATATGAGATGAGTCTGAATTCTGTTCCCATGCCGGTTACAGCCATACTGTCCGTGTGCACATTCCCGTCATACGTGTATTTAAGTATGCGGCGGGCAAAACCTTGTTGCTCGTCAGTCCGCAAGTCTTCTCCAACATATGCTCCGCTAATCATGATGTTGCCTCCCTTCGATGCATAGTCCGTCAATTTCTGCTGCAGATATGCCGGAAACGTCTGGTATACGCGGTGGGAATAGCCATCGAAACGTTGTGCGCCCAATATAAGGTCAATCATACAATAATGCCCGGTTGCTATCTGTGGCAATGCCGATGCCATACAGGACGACACGGCAATATCTCGATGCGCGGTGTAGTCCTCGTCAGCCAGCAACAAATCTTTGGCATGCAATGCGGGATAGTCGAATGTGTTTCCTGCCACAGGCATGCCGTTGAGGTCATAGATGCTGATGTTCTTCATGTATGCCACCCCGGGATCCTGTTTCATGTTAAAGCCCCTCAGTGTATCCATATCCACTGCTTGGGCCGCTGCCACGCGTTCAAAACCGTTTACTATGAGTATGGACTGAGCGTTTCTGTTATAAGGCACTCTTGCACATACTTCCTCGCTTGGCATGCTGCTGCCGCCATCGTTGAGAGCGGCTATGCGGAACCTGTACATTACGCCAGGAACGGCTGCTATGTTCACCCTGTTGGCATTCACTACAGTCCCATTGTCCCATCCGCGATCGTTCTGCCTTACGTATATGATATAGGAAGTTGGTTTGGCACTTTCTTCCAACGGGTCATTCTGCGGAGTCCAAGACAGGGTGATGTGCTTATTTTGTATATTGGTCACAGCGGCAACATTCTGTACTGGCAACGGTTGTACCGTAGGAGCCTTGCGTTGGTGCATGGCAGCATTGTGGCGCAGTATGGTCTTGTACACGGCCCTTGCCAGCAAGAACTTGCAATAAGGATCATGAGCCACCAGCATGTCGGCATAGTTCTGGTGAGACAGCATCTCCAGTATCATTGACGGAACCTGAGGTTCACGGCTTTCCGAGTAATTCCTGTCAAAAAGCGACCGCCTGTTCCAATTGCCTAAATGGAATGACATGTCCTTGTGTACCTGTGACAGCATGGCATCCGCCAGGTCTCTGCTGCAAAGGCGTGACAGTCCGGTTGACAGCTTCTTGTCGTAGAACTGCGTGGTGTATATGCCCAAAGTACCAATGAGGTCCATATTGTCGCGCAATCCGGCATCGGTATGCAGGCCTATGGACAATTCCAGTGGTACACGCAGTCCTGTCAATGTGTCGTTTGGCACGAATATGCTGCCACAAGCAACATGATTCACACCATATCCCCTGGCATTGATGTCGTCGGCATAGTCATTACTGCTCTCTTTGGTGCTGTACACTCTGTACGGCATACCAGCCCATTGCATGTAATACCTTGCGCCTTCCAAATAACGTGGCAGACCGCTGGTTGACTGAAATTTGTCAAAAGGATCTCCGCGCTCTATATTTCCCATGCCACCGCCAAATCGCACCGCGTCTGCCGTAATGTGTCCGCGATAGTCACTGCGGTTGCTCAAATGCACACTGCCATCCAGACTTTGCCCTTTGTCGAAGGAGAACGTTCCCAAATAGACCCATGTTCCACCTCCCATCCGCTGATTTACTCTCACCTGAGTACTGACACCCTGATGACGAATGGTGTACACGGCATCAGGAACGCTCGTCGGCAAGGTCTTGTAGGATACATATACCGCATACTCACCACTTTCCGGAATGTTTGGTGTCCATGTGATGGACGATACCATAGACTCCTCGGTTTGGGCATTCGCTTTCCGTGCCGTGCCCTCGTCAAATGGATTCTGCATGTCGCGATAAGTGTCTCTCAAATGTGCAAAACCTACACCTGCATCCGTCCATTTCCTTGGCCCGCTATCCTCACGATAAGCCCCCCCGGCCTGTGGGCGATCGTTGTCTACAATCACTTCATTGACTTGGGTATCTCTTTCACGTGGAGAAAACACTACGGCTCCTGCATTCTCCAACATTGGCATGAGAAACGCCGTAGCGATGCTTGGGGTCAATATGTCTTCGCACGTACCAAACAGTCCTGGCCTTTGCCATCTCCACTGGTCTTTCTTGAAGTCATAATACCGCCCATGGCTTGCCCATACGGCCATATGCCTGTCTTGCAAACCGTTTGTTATGGTAAACGGACGGCTCAACGGGAAAGTCCATGCGTTATCCTTGTATTCTGTCTTTCCCCAATACCTTCGTGCGTCTGGATACGGCAACATCTCAGCAGGCACCATCTGTTCTATGGGGTAACCATTCACGCTGATGATGACTTTCCAATTACGATATGCCTGTGGCAAGTATTGCCTTACTTCGTTGTATATGCGGCTCACCACTTCAGTAGTGAAAGGTTGCCCGAGAAAAACCTCAGTGGCAACTATTTCGACTTCTTTTTTCTCCGAGCGTATGTAGAACTTCTCCACCCTTGCCTTTTCCTTGCAACTGTATGCAGGATTTTGGTAAGCGGCAAAATAAGTATTGAGTTTACGTTTTATGCTTGTGGCGGATTGTGCATACGTACCAGACGTCATGAATACGCAGAAAACAATGTAAACAAATAATCGTTGCATCAGAATCTAAAGTTTTCGGATGAAAGATGTCGTCCACCCTCCGGTCTTGCCATCTTCCCTTTGTGTCTGACAGCAATGGCACACAGACTAATACGACCCATGCGCAGACTTACGCCAAGGCCTGTATGTCGTCTATGATTTCATTCGTCCTGCCGGTCAAATCGTCTCGTAATTTTCTAAAGAAAGGCTTGCATGCTCCAGGCTCTACGTGCGAGATACGGCTGACTATGTCTGCTTGCATCATCAGGATGCTTTCCATTACATTCGACACGGCAGCCTTGTCTACCTTTTCATAATGGTATAATGCTATGCACTCGGCAAAGAGTTCTCCACATAGATTGTTGACGCACTTTTTTAGTTCACGACGTTTCATTGTTGTATTAAGATATATTTGAAGTTAGATGGATGGCATTCGATACCAATCAGCACAACCATGTGCTTTTTTGGAGATGCTAAGGTATATATTTCATCGGACATACACAAACATATCCTTTCTTTTCGTTCTTTTTTTGTGTTTTTTTGCACATTTGCCTTGCCTTGTCACAACGCCGTAAATAAATTATGTATAACTTTGCTATCACATTATGCTTAACATATTTTTAACATCTAAACAACAATGGAAAAAAGTGCATTGCAGATAGCAAGGGCAGCCTATCAGCCCAAGCTTCCCAAGGCTCTCCAAGGTGCCGTTGAGGCCAAGGAGGGAGCAGCTACGCAGAGTGTAGGCAACCAGGCCGAAATCAAGGCCCTGTTCCCCAACACCTATGGCATGCCCGTAGTGGAATTTGTAGCTTCAGAGAACGAGAACCACAAGTCTGTAAATGTCGGTATCATTCTGTCCGGCGGCCAGGCTCCCGGTGGTCACAACGTAATCAGCGGTTTGTACGATGGTGTCAAATCCTTGAACAAGGACAACAAGCTTTATGGTTTCCTGATGGGACCTGGCGGTTTGGTAGACCACAAGTACATTGAGTTCACGGACGAGCTGATAGACGAATACCGCAATACAGGTGGTTTCGACATCATAGGATCAGGTCGTACAAAGTTGGAAAAAGAGAGCCAGTTCGAGTCCGGTATCGAGATTCTCCGCCAATTGAATGTCCAGGCTTTGGTTATCATCGGTGGTGATGATTCCAACACCAATGCTTGCGTTCTGGCCGAATACTATGCTGCCAAGAAATACGGTGTGCAGGTTATAGGTTGCCCCAAGACCATTGACGGTGACTTGAAGAATGAGCAGATTGAGACATCTTTCGGTTTCGATACTGCCTGTAAGACCTATTCCGAACTTATCGGCAACATACAGCGCGACTGTAACAGTGCCCGCAAATACTGGCACTTCATCAAGCTGATGGGTCGCAGTGCATCTCACATCGCACTGGAGTGTGCTCTGGAAACCCAGCCCAACATCTGTCTTGTCTCAGAGGAGGTAGAGCAGAAAGAAATGTCCTTGGATGATGTTGTTACATACATCGCTCAGATTGTGGCTGACCGTGCTGCCGATGGTAACAACTTCGGTACCGTTCTCATTCCAGAGGGCTTGATAGAGTTCATTCCTGCTATCAAGAAGCTCATAGCCCAGCTTAACGAAGTTCTCACTGATCCGGCAACAGGCGAGTCTCGCGAGTTTGACAATGCTGAAGAGCAGATTGCCTTTGTCAAGGGCAATATCGCTCCCGAGAACCTGGCCATATTGGAGTCTTTGCCGGCAGACGTTGCACGCCAACTGTGTCTGGATCGCGATCCTCATGGCAATGTGCAGGTTTCTCTCATCGAGACGGAAAAGCTGCTAAGCCGTATGGTTGCCAGCAAACTTGCCTCATGGAAGAACGAGGGCAAGTACTGTGGCAAGTTCAGTGCCCAGCATCATTTCTTCGGTTACGAAGGCCGTTGCGCAGCTCCATCCAACTATGATGCCGACTACTGCTACAGTCTCGGTTACAATGCCAGCCGCCTGATTGCCAATGGCAAGACCGGTTACATGAGCGTAATCAAGAACACCACGGCTCCCGCAGCCGAGTGGATTGCCGGTGGTGTGCCCATCACCATGATGATGAACATAGAACGCCGCAACGGTGCCGACAAGCCCGTTATACGCAAGGCATTGGTGGAACTGGACGGTGCTCCATTCAAGTTCTTCGCCGCTCATCGTGAGGAGTGGGCCAAGCAGACAGCCTATGTATATCCCGGCCCCATCCAGTATTGGGGACCAACAGAGGTATGCGACCAATGTACCAAGACTCTCGCTCTGGAGCAAGCCAAATAATTGACAATGCCTCGCCAGACGAGAAAGAATAAAAAGTCCCACCGTAACCCTTCCCGCTCCAAACGTGGAAAGGCCGGTGGGACTTTTCTTAATCTGCAACGCGTGCATGTGTGGTGGGGCATAGCGTGCGGCATAGCCATGGTGGCTCTGTACTGTTTCTTTTTATACCATTTTTTTGTAAACCCCTACAGTTTCCAATGGAAAGCCATCTATGGCGAGACGACCTACCCACCGGCCTATACCATTCGTGGAATAGACATCAGCCATTACCAGGAGCGTATCAATTGGTATCGGTTATGCCGGACCAACATGGGCACAGACCCTGTTACCTTTGTAATAATAAAGGCCACTGAGGGTGTCAACCTAAAAGACAGGTACTTCGACGATAACTTCAATCAAGCGGGTTCAAATGGACTGATAAGAGGAGCTTATCACTTTCTTACACCTGATGTACCTGCCAAGGAACAAGCGCGGTTTTTCATCTCATGTGTCAGTCTTGGTCCCGGAGACCTGCCGCCTGTTTTGGACATAGAGGACGAACGCAAGTGGTTGGCAGCATATAAAAGCAAGGCGGCAATACAGCGAATGGCCATAGAGTGGCTGAATGAAGTGGAGCGGCACTATGGAGTAAAGCCCATTATCTACAGCAGTTACCGTTTCCGCCGCGATATATTGGATGACCGGTGCTTTGACGCATATCCATTTTGGATGGCGCACTATTACGTGTCCCAACCTGCTGCGGATATAACATGGAACTTTTGGCAGCATACCGACTGCGGCAAACTGGACGGCATCCGCGGACCGGTGGATTGCAACGTCTTCAATGGTGATGATGATGATTTCGAGGAGTTGCTGATCAAATGACATATCATGGCAAGATACTTTGTCATGGACGTCCATAAAGCCAACCGGATACGTAACTCATAGCCCCCCATTCATGCCACACATTGCTGCATCAGGCACAGCGAATAGACTTTGCTTTAACCCGAATCGGTCATTAGCTTTCCAATCCGTTTTGCCTTTATGTTCGTTCGTATTGCAACCGTTTTGTCGAAGG
>JAMPDJ010000020.1 GCA_023665805.1 Bacteroides sp.
TTTTGGGGGGGGGTAAATAAAAGTATGTATATTTGCACTCGGAATCAGTTATATTTAATAATTGATATAATGGAGATTAAACTTTTTAAATTGAATACGCTTCTTGCCGAATGGCTTTGCTCCGAAGCCATTCATGTTATTGCTATTGGACAGACAAAGGTGGCTTCTCTGTTATTTATAGTTAATAACCAAATCCTCATTGGAGAAAGAGTTGCATTCTTGAACAATCAAACACAAACTCACCATGAATAAAATAGTATTGAGCTTTGTCTTCCTTACGTGTGGCCTGTTGGTGCAGCAAGTAGCAGCCCAAACATGGCAAGACAGCATATGGATATACGGACGTGTTGTGGACAGTTTTACACATGAGATGCTGAAGGACGTACGTATTGAGGTTTTGCGGCCGGACAGCTCGGTCTTGGCAACAATGAAGTCGCTTGACTCACCCGGACAGGTTGACGGTTTCCGCTGCAACATCCATAGTATGGCCAGCAATCTGACTTTTCACCGCAAGCAGAAACTCATCTTCCGCTACACAAAACCTGGATACGAGGCACAGTGCCTCGCTTTTACACAGAAAGTAGGAGGCCGAGAGACAAGGGTACAACTGAACGATGTATTGTTAAAAAAAAAGCCAGAGGGAGCATGGAACGGGACCTGAAAGAAGTTACGGTGACCGCTTCAAAGATTCGTATGGTTGTAAAGGGAGACACGGTTGTCTACAATGCTGATGCTTTTCAGTTGGCTGAGGGTTCCATGCTTGATGGCCTGCTGAAACTCCTTCCGGGTTTTGAATTGCAAGGCGGACAGATTAAAGTAAACGGGCAATACGTGAGCAGCCTGCTCGTCAACGGAGAGAACTTTTTCAAAGGTGACCCACGTGTGGCCCTTGAAAACCTGCCAGGCTACATGGTGGACAAGGTGAAGGTTTACCGCAAGGAACACGCTTACAGTTATATCACCAGGGAACGTTCCAAGGATGACCTGCCACTTGTGGTGGATGTGAACCTTAAGCGTGAGTACTCCGTCGGATGGGTGGCCAATGCCGAGGTGGGCTATGGCCTGAAGGAACGTTATCTCGGGCGTATCTTCGGCCTCCGGTTCAGCGACCATTCACGTCTTGCCCTGTATGGCAATGCCAACAATACCAATGATACGCGGGAACCAGGTACTTCTGGCGAGTGGAACGCACAGGGAGTGGCCGGCGGACGCACAGAGATGCAGACTGCCGGCCTTGAGGCACTGGTGAAGGACAAGAAGAATATCTGGAAGTATACCGGTAATGCCAAGTTCTTCCATCGCAACACAGACAGCGAGCAACTGACCTCAAGCGAGATTTTCCTTGCCGAGGGCAGCAACTTCACCCGCTTAGGCAACCGCAGCACACGGAAGAACATCAGCGCCACCACGCAGCACAGTTTTGATTATCGCAAGCCCGGCGGTTACATGACGCTTTCTGCCAGTGCCACTTACGAGTATGCGAAAAACGAAAATGACGCTCGCGCCGCCACCTTCAAGACCGACCCGATGGATGCCTATCGCGGTGCTTCGCTGGACAGCATCTTCATGAACCTTGGCAGCAACCGCTTGGAGCATCTTCGCTTGAACGATGCCCGCAACCGTGGTCTAAGTCGCAGCAATGTATGGACGGCCGCCACGAGTCTCAACAGCTATATCCAGGTACCGCACACGCCGGACTACATCAACCTCTCCGCTGATATCAACGTGGAGCATCGACGTGCCACGGCTTTCTCTGACTATCGCCTGCGCTATGCCGGCGGGACTGCTCCCGACGATGTGCGCCACCGCTACGAGCGCACACCCTACTTCTCCGCTTGGGGCAATGTCAGTGTGGATTACAATTATAGAGGCGATGCCTTGTCTGTGGAGCCTTACCTTAAATTAAGCGAGGTCTATCGCAATACCGAACGTTCACTCTATCGCCTTGACTTGCTTGAAGACGATGCACCGGAGTTCGGCCGCCTTCCATCCACCACCGAAGCCTTGACCCGGACCATTGATGCCGCCAATACCTACGACGAACGAAGCAATCAGTTGGTTATGACGGTCGGTACGTCGGCATTCATCTGGTTGGGCGGCAAACTTCCGAGCCAGAGCATTATGATAAAGCCGGAAATGCAGTGGCGCGTGGATCGCCTGGATTATCGGCGTGGCACACTTGATGTCAGTCCTCGTCGTTCTGTTGTTCGCTTTACTCCAGAGGTCTCCTATGGCTTTGATGATTTCCGCGTAGGCTACAGCCTTGGCTACGCCGAGCCCGACCTTCTGAGCCAGCAGACATATACAGATGATGTCAATCCGCTTAATATCTTCCGAGGCAATCCCGACCTTAAGGCCGGCATCGGCCACAAAACTTATCTCAGGCGTTCATTCCGCAATAGAAAGAAAGGTTCTCAAGGAAGTATCAACATGTACTATCGCCTGACGCAACGGGCCATAGCCCATGCCATGGACTATGACGAGGCCACCGGTGTGCGCACCTTCATGCCGCGCAATGTCGATGGCAACTGGAGCACAGGCGGCTCCTTGGACTACAACCGTACTGTGGACAAAAGGAAACAGCACATCTTCTCAACGAGCACCGCTCTGGACTATCTCAACAGCGTGGACTACGTCACCGTGCGCTCCACTGTGCGCAATCTCTCGCTGCGTGAAACGCTCAAACTTGACCTGCGTTTCAAGGACTATCTCGTTGGAATCAATTCCACGGCACGTTACCTCCATGCCACATCCCAACGCAGCGGCTTTGCTACTGTAAACAGTGTGGACCTCAACTACGGAGCCACGGCCCAGATTCCACTACCCGGTGGTTTTAGTTTCTCTACCGACCTTACGCTCTTCCATCGTATGGGCTACAGCGACAAGAGTATGAACGACGTGCGCTTTGTGATGAATGCCCGTCTCTCCACATCGTTGCTCAAGGGCAGGCTGGGTTTTGCGCTTGACGGTTTTGACATATTTCAAGGTCTGAGCAATGTGTATCGCCAAATCAATGCACAGGGACTCACCGAGACTTGGGTAAACTCCCTGCCTTCCTACGCCATGCTCCGTGTATCTTACAAAATGAGCAAGCAGCCAAAGAAAAAGTTTTCCTGAGTGCGGACAGTTGTGACTTAGAAACGTATTACACTTAGGAAGGCATCGTAGTTCTGTTCTAAACGATTCAGTTGATAGGGTTTGAGATTGAGAGAAAATGTGCCTTTGACTTCTTCCAGACCGAAAGAGGCGCGCATGAGCGATGCAAGATTGAAGCTGATACAGTCACCGTTTTTTATCAAGAAATGGCAGGTGCGGATTAGCAGGGCACGGTCGTGTTCCACGTAGCGCAGGGACTTTAATAGAAGGAATGCGCATGGCGCAGTTCTTACCTGTAGAAGGAATGGTATCCAGGTGGAGCTTTCCGTGAGGCCGCACTGGTGAAAAAAACGTTCTGCCAATGCGGGGGAATGGAGGTGTGGCAGGATGGAGAGAAGGAGTTTCTTGCGGTCTGTCTCGTTCATTTCATTGCATAACGCGGCAAAGTCTTCGTTATCGAAAGCATCTGTCTCAGCGGTGATGGTATTCGATGATGTGTTTTCGTTGGCTATCCTTGTAGCCAAGGCTTTCAGCAGCGTGCCGAGGTATGCTTTGCGGTTGTCACGAAACAGGGTTTGGAATACCGACCAAAAGCAATCGGTGCCTACTTCCACAAGGACGTGCTCCCCTAATTCCGCGCTTGCACGTCTGAACTGGGAATTGCTTAAGGACTTCAGATAAAGGAGCAGTGCATCCGGGTCATCAGCCAGGTTCCTCAGAGCTTGTGCGTCTACAATCATGCTATGGGATTTGTTTCTCAATTGGTGGTTTCCCGTATGATTCAAAGTCTGCTGGTGCGGTTCATCAGGTAATAATCCAAAATCGTCATGGCCGCCATGGCTTCCACTACGGGGACTGCGCGTGGCAGTACGCAGGCGTCATGCCTGCCCCTTGCGGTGAGTTTGGCTGGTTGGCCGTCTTCGGTGACGGTGGATTGCTCTGTCAGTATGGTGGCCACAGGCTTGAAGGCTACACGGAAGAAAATGTCTTGTCCGTTGGATATGCCACCTTGTATGCCTCCGCTGTTGTTGGTCAGTGTGGTGATTCCGCCATGACTGTCTGGTACGAAGATGTCGTTCTGCTGGCTGCCGCGAAGATTCATCCCCGAGAACCCCATGCCGTATTCGAAGCCCTTGACGGCGTTTATGCTCAGCATGGCTGCCCCCAAGGCCGTATGCAGTTTGTCAAAGGCAGGTTCGCCCAGTCCGACGGGGCAATGTCTTATCACGCAGGAAATGACACCGCCTATCGTGTCGCCCTCGGCCTTGACCTGCATGATGAGGTCTGACATTTTCCTGGCTGTGGGTTCATCCGGGCAACGTACAGGATTGTCCTCGGTACGTGCCAGGTCGTAATCCTTGTATGTGCCTGGCAGGACAATGTCTCCCACCTGCGACGTATAGGCCTGTATGCAGATGCCTAATTGGCGCAATGCCAGCATGGCAAAGGCACCACCCACCACGCGACTTATGGTTTCGCGTGCTGAGGAGCGTCCGCCGCCTCGATGGTCGCGTATGCCATACTTGGAGGTGTAGGTATAGTCGGCATGCGACGGACGAAAGAGATGTCGCATGTTCTCGTAGTCGGAACTGTGCTGATTGGTATTTCTTACCAAGAAACCTATGGGACACCCAGTGGTCCGCCCCTCGAAAACACCGCTTAGTATTTCAACCTTGTCCTCTTCCTTGCGTGCTGTGGTCAGGCGGCTCTGTCCGGGACGCCTGCGTGCCAGTTCGTTTTGAATGAAATCTATATCCACCTCTATTCCGGCTGGCATGCCATCCACCACGCCGCCTATGCCGCCACCGTGGCTTTCGCCAAAGGTGGTGAGACGGAATATGTTGCCAAAAGTATTCACTGCGTATTTTTTTTATGGGGTTATGCGTGAGTGAACGGAATTGACCTGTTTCTGGTATTCCTTGGTCATGCCAATACGGTTCACATGTTCGTTTTGATGCATATCCTGGTCTTATCGTGGCGATGGTTGATCAGCTGCAACCGCCGCAGCAACCGCCTTCGCCGCAACTGCTCTCGCAGCTACCTCCGCCACAGCCTCCACAACACCCGCAACCGCCCTGGCTGTTAAGGTATTCTTCTATTTCTTTGTTGGTGGCAGGACGGTTTTCTACTACACTGCCCTCAAATGTCAGTGTTTTGCCGGCAAGAGGATGGTTGAGGTCGACCACGACGACTTTGTCCTTTATCTCGGCTACGGTACCATTGAAACGTTCGCCTTCACTGTTCATCAATGGCACGACGGCACCCTCGTAAATGGTTTCCTTGTCCAATTTGCCATCGATGAAAAAAGCCTCCACCGGAACCTCCTGCACTCCCTCCGGAATATAGGGTCCGTAAGCCTCGTCTTCGCTGAGTGTAATCTTGAAAGGTTCGCCTGCGGACAGAGGGTAGAGATACTGTTCCAGGGCGTTCAGCACCATGTTCATTCCACTGATGAACTGGAACGGGATGTCGGGACGTGTCTCTTCTATCATCTCCACCTTTTGCTCCTCGCCCATGGGAGCATAGAGCTTGTATTGTACGGTAATATAACGGTTTTCCATATATCTTGCTGTTTAATAGTCCATATTGACTGCAAATTTACAAAAATAATCACTAACTCGTTGCGCAGTTCGTGGTAAAATGCTGTACTTGTGCTTTTTTGACACTAAAAATCAGTGCCATGTACCCGGTATCATGCTTTTTGTCTAATTTTGTACTCTTGATGAGATACCTTATTATATTAGCAACTTTGTTGGTGGTCACTGTCGGCATGGCAGAGACTTCCGGCACCCACAAAAAGAAGTCCGCGTATAGAAGTGCGGCCATTCCACCCAAACGCGAGTTTCGAGGTGCTTGGATTCAGTGTGTCAACAATCAGTGGACCGGCATGGGGCGTGATGCCATGCAGAGTACCCTTGTCCGTCAGTTGGATGAGTTGAAGCGTTGTGGCATCAATGCCGTCATGTTTCAAGTTCGTGCCGAAGCCGATGCCCTCTATCGTAGTCCTTACGAACCGTGGAGCCGTTATCTGACAGCAGAGCAGGGACGTGTCCCGGAACCATTTTGGGACCCCTTGGCATGGATGGTGGAGGAGTGCCACCGTCGGGGTATGGAATGCCATGCCTGGATCAATCCGTTCCGTGCCAAGACCAAAGGTACCAATGCTTTGGCATCGAATCATCCGTATCTTCGGCATCCCGAACGTTTTTTCCACTATGACGGCCTCATAGTCTTTGATCCAGGGCTGCAGGAGAATCGTGATTATATTTGCGAGGTTGCACGCGACATTGTTTCCCGTTATGATGTGGACGGGTTGCATATCGATGACTATTTCTACCCCTATCCTGCCGGCGGTCTGCCTATTCCGGACGATGCCACCTATGCCCGTTACGGCAATGGCATGTCGCGTGGAGACTGGCGCAGAAGTAATGTCAACAAGTTTGTCAAGCAGTTGAACGAGACGGTCAAGGCGGTGAAGCCTTGGTGCAAGTTTGGGGTAAGCCCCTTTGGCATCTACCGCAACAAGCGTAATGACCCTCGTGGTTCCGAGACCAATGGCCTGCAAAATTATGACGATTTGTATGCCGATGTGTTGGAATGGGTACGCCAGGGGTGGGTGGATTACAATATCCCTCAGATATATTGGCAGATAGGACACCCTACTGCCGATTATGAGACGCTCATCCGTTGGTGGAGCGACAATGCAGGAGCACGTCACCTGTACATAGGCCAGGACGTGGAGAGGACGGTCAAGTATCCGGACCTTCGTAATCCCAATACCCATCAGATGAACGCCAAATATACTCTGCAGCGTACTTTGTATGGAGTGGAGGGCAGTTGCCAGTGGTATGCCAAGGCGGTTGTGGACAATGTGGGCAACTACGGCACCATGCTGAAGCAGAATTACCACAAGCATCCTGCATTGGCCCCGCTGATGCCATGGATAGACCAGAAGCCTCCGAAGAAGATACGTCGTCCGGACATCATAGCCACCAGCGACGGCCCGACTCTCATGTGGACGGCTCCCAAGGCCAAGGCTCCTTTGGACGTTGCCGCGTGGTACGCCGTGTACCGTTTCCGCAAGGGGGAGGAAATAGATTTGGACGATGCCGCTCACCTGGTGGCCGTCACTCGTAATACTTTCTATAACTTGCCTGCCGATGCTCCTGGACACGTGTACGTGGTTACCGCTTTGGATCACATGCACAACGAGAGCAAGGGTAGGAAGATAAAACTCTGAGGTACCGACTCTTTTTCCGTTTATCTGAAAATTAGTGCCATACGGATTGCCGGGGCGGTATTTCCGCCCCGGCAATCCGACAATACACCAATCCGCACATCCCCTTAAGGGCTACACCTATGGACAGCATACAAATCACAGGAGCCAGGGTAAACAACCTGAAGAATATAGATATAGAAATTCCGCGTGACAAGTTGATTGTAGTTACGGGAGTTTCCGGGTCAGGCAAATCAAGCTTGGCCTTTGATACCCTCTACGCCGAGGGACAACGTCGTTATGTTGAAAGTCTTTCGAGCTATGCACGCCAGTTTCTTGGTCGTATGGTCAAGCCTGAGTGCGACTACATCAAGGGCATTCCTCCTGCCATAGCCATAGAGCAGAAGGTCAACAGCCGCAACCCTCGTTCCACTGTGGGTACGAGTACCGAAATCTACGAGTACATGCGCATGCTCTTTGCCCGTGTGGGACACACATTCAGTCCCGTCAGTGGCGACGAGGTGAAGAAGCAGGGTGTGGCCGATGTAATAGCATGTGCCCTGTCTTATAGCATCGGTACCCGATTCGCCGTGATGGCGCCACTGCGCCGTGACGCCGGTAGTGATACGGGCATGGAGGAACTTTTGAAGAAGTATCTGCAACAAGGTTTCGTGAGGATAGAGCAAAACGGGCAAATCACCACCATAGAGGAATGCCTGTCTTCCTGCAGTCGGATGGGTACAGACGAACTTTATCTTGTAATAGACCGTCTGTCCGTAAGGGACGACAACGATAGCATTTCCCGTTTGACGGACAGTGTGGAGACGGCTTTCTATGAGGGTGGAGGAGAGATGATGCTCCGTTTCTATCCCGCTGGCATATTGCACAAGTTCAACTCGCGTTTCGAGGCCGACGGCATGCAGTTCCAGGAACCCACCGATCGCCTTTTCGCCTTTAATTCTCCGGTTGGTGCATGTCCCGAGTGCGAGGGTTTCGGCAAGGTAATGGGCATAGACGAACATCTGGTCATACAAGACACGTCATTGTCACTCTATGATGGTTGCGTGCAATGCTGGAGGGGTGAGAAGATGAGCGAATGGAAGACATGGTTCATTTGTTTTAATTCCGAGCGTGGTTTTCCCGTGCATAAGCCTTATTACAAGCTTTCACAGGCTGAGAAGGATTGGCTTTGGCATGGTAAGCCGGATAATCGCACGGCTGCCGGATGGACGCTTGCCCCGGAGGAAAAGGAGTGGGGGCTGGTGTCCATAGACGCATTCTTCGATATGCTGAGGGCCGGACAATACAAGATACAGAATCGCGTGATGCTGGCACGTTACCGTGGCAAGACCACCTGTCCCAAGTGCATGGGCCGTAGGCTCAAACCGGAGGCCGGCTATGTCCGTGTTGCCGGAAAGACCATAACGGAATTGGTGGAATGGCCGGTATCCAAGTTGTCGGCATGGTTTGACGATGAGATGGAGACTTGGCTTGACGACAACGAACTCAGAATTGCATCTCGTCTGTTGGTGGAGATACGTTCTCGTCTGCATTTCCTGATTGATGTGGGACTGCCGTACCTTACTCTCAACAGGTTGTCCAATTCCCTTTCCGGTGGCGAGTCGCAACGTATCAATCTTGCCACTTCACTCGGGTCGGCCCTGGTGGGTAGTCTCTATATCTTGGATGAACCGTCCATAGGACTGCACTCTCGCGACACGGAGCGTTTGATAAAGGTATTGCTGCAATTGAAGAGTCTCGGCAATACCGTGATAGTGGTGGAGCATGACGAGGAAATAATGCGTGCTGCCGACTGGATTATAGACATAGGTCCTGATGCTGGACGTTTGGGAGGTGAGGTTGTCTTCAGCGGACCTGCTCCGGCCGTGGGGAACATTCCTGATGGCGTGGCTTCACATACTTTGGCTTTTCTGTCCGGACAGGATACCATTCCCGTGCCGGATGGCCGTCGCCGATGGAACCGGTATATAGAAGTTTGCGGTGCGAGAGCCAACAACCTCAAGGGCATCACGGTACGTTTCCCCTTGAACGTCATGACCTGCGTGACGGGAGTGTCCGGTTCTGGCAAGTCCAGTCTGGTGCGCGACATCCTGTATAACGCCATTGTGCGACAGCTTGGTGAGGCCGGAGAGCGGCCGGGTGAGTTCGCTGCCCTTAAGGGCGATTTTTCGGCCGTCAGAGCCATAGAGTTCGTGGACCAGAATCCCATAGGAAAAAGTTCTCGTTCAAATCCGGTAACTTATGTCAAGGCCTGGGACGAAATACGCAAACTCTTTGCGCGACAGGCCTTGTCCCAGCAGATGGGCTTCACTGCAGCTTATTTCAGTTTCAATGCCAACGGCGGGCGTTGCGAGGAATGCAACGGTGAGGGCACCGTGACCGTGGAGATGCAGTTCATGGCCGATTTGGTCCTGCAATGCGAATCCTGCCATGGCAAGCGTTTCAAGCAGGATATACTGGAGGTCCGTTTCCACGAAAAGAATGTCTACGACATCTTGGAAATGACAATCAACCAGGCCATAGAGTTTTTCACCGAGTGGGGAGAGAAGAAGATTGTGCGTCTCCTGACACCGTTGCAGAATGTAGGTCTCGGGTACATCAAGTTGGGACAGTCCAGCAGTACCCTGTCCGGCGGTGAGAACCAGCGCGTAAAGTTGGCTTATTATCTTGGCATGGACAAGCAGGAGCCTACGATGTTCATATTCGATGAACCTACCACTGGTCTGCATTTTCATGACATCAAGAAGCTTCTTTCCGCTTTCAGCTCGCTTCTGCAGAAGGGACATACGCTGGTCGTCATTGAGCACAATCTGGATGTAATCAAGTGCGCCGACTATATTCTGGACATTGGTCCTGAGGGTGGCGAGGCCGGTGGCAATCTGGTGGCATGTGGCACGCCTGAGGAGGTGGCGCAGTGTTCCGAGAGCTACACAGGACGTTTCCTTCGGGACAAGTTGCGCTAAAGTCAGACGTATGTTGAGAGAAAGGACGTTGATAATTCGCGAATATGCCGGTCTGACATCGTGATGTCGTGCCTGTGAATTCGTGAATCCTCACCCTTGAATTCGCGCATATGCGATACTGTTCCGCAGGGGGGGGCTTGGATTTCTTTCCGAATAGTGATTTTGCAGTGAATAAAAAAGTACCCGGAAGATATTGTGGTTTCTTCCGGGTACTTGCGTTTAAGAAGTGTGTATGTATTGTCTTTTATCTGATGATGACGGTCTTGCCTCCGATAACGTACATGCCGGGAGTCAGGCCGTTGGTGCTTTGCAGGTATGGAACCTGGCGGCGTAGCAGGATACCGCCTATTGTGTACACGTCCACTGGGCGGTTGATGTCTTCGGTGTCGGCTGCCGCATCCTCTATGTTGTTGGGCTGGCCATAGTCCTCGGGATTGACGACATCGGGTTCCATGTCAAATTTCTCCAGATTGTTGAAGATGTAGTTGGCGCGGGTCTTCAACCATTGCTTGCTTTTTTCTGCCAGAACCTGATAGTCATGTTTGTCCTTCTCCAGAATGACGGCATCGTTGTTGTGCTGTATGCTGGGCAGGACAAATGCAGTGTAGTCATCAATATATTCTGTCAGTTCCTGCAATCGGTCCTCGGCCATGAAGTTGAGCCACTCCTTGTAGTAGGCGCGCTTTCCTGCCTTGCTGTTGCGTATGGCGTCGTAAAAGAGCGCTCCTGCCTTGTAGGATGTGATTGCACTGTAGATGTCCATGTCGGCACCGTAGATGAAGTAGTCCTTTGTCTCTTCGTATCCGAATGCCCAGTCGAAGTCCCATGCGGGGCCCATCTTCCACAGGCTTCTCTCATCCTGATTGGTAAGGTCCGGATTGAACAGATAGCAGCTTTTGGGATGGTATGTTTCCACGTTGCGTACCAGATCGTTTACCAACCAGAATTTTGCCCATGATTCCATGTCGAGGTATCCGGCAATGTTACCGCCCGCTTTCAAGGTGGCAGTGAGACTGTTGAAAGAATTCTGTATGTCAGTGAATGTTACGACACGGTCGGGGTCTTCCTCTGTGAAGTCCGGGTCCTTGACATTCACCGGTAGGATGTAGGTGTTGTCGTTGAACTTGAAATCCTCGTCGTAGTAGTCGTCCAATTCCAGCAAGGCACCCTTGGTGTCGTCGACGGCTACGCTATTGTCCGAGATTTTTATCTTCTCGGTGAAGCAGTATGAACCACGATAGTGCCCATTGATGTACATTTCCACAGGAATCATGTGGCACAAAGCCTCCGCGTCCACCATTGCGGCAATCTTCTGTGCTATGGCGTTTGTGGTCATTGAACCGCTCTGCTTGTTGGAAATAAACACCCACTGGCGGTCTTTGATGAGGTTGAAAGGGGATTGTTTCTGTTTCTTAGGGAACTTGATGCGGTAGGGGTTTTTGCTGGCATAAGTCCAAGACCAGGAGCTATTGCCGCGTCCGCGAATCTGACAGCCTTCGACTGTATCTATGTCGGGCCAGATGCCGGCTCCGTCCAGACGGAATGTGCAATTGTCTATCCAGTTTTCCTTGGTGTTGGTGCCGTCGGACAGGGTCTGGCCTATCCATTGTGTGGAATTCCATGTAGTGCCATCACCAAAGGTGAGGTAAATAGCCGGCACCTGGTATTCGCCGGTGGAATAATCCGTAAGATACTTGACGCTCACTTGGCATGGGCGGCCAAAGGGTTTGAATCCCTTGATGACAGTTTCGTTGGCTTCAAGTTCTTGTGGTATACAGCTATATGCCTTGAGTTCGGACAAGACCATGTAATTCTTATGTGATGCTTTGGTCAATTCTATGCGCACTGCAGTGTAGTGTTTCTCGCCAAAGTCATACACGGGAGATTGGTATTCCGTCAAAGTGGTTGTGGGCAGGTTGTCTTCCATTTGACTGAGTGTGCCGAGGTTTTCCCACTTGCCGGTTTCGCTGTTCTTGGCTGTGACGTTCCATCCCAAAGGAAAGCGGTTGTTTTGGTCGGATGTGGTGTACTCAAAGCATAAGGCACTCATGTCCTCGGGCAATTCAATTTCTATGTAAGGCCATTCCGTGATGCCGTCACCCCATGTTCCGCCTTCGACCCAGTTGAGCTTCTGGTATTCTCCGGTACCCCATGTTGAGTGGTAGAAAGTGTAAGTGTTGTTGTCCCATAGGTTGGAAATGTCCTCGCCGTAATTGCTGGGGGCATTGGTGGAGGCCTTGTCGGCAATGTCAATCTGGTTCAAGCTCCACTTGTCTTGGTTTTCAGGCTCGTTGATGATGAGTTGGTAGTCATATATCCAATGCTTGGGCTGGGCCAATGTGTAGTTTATGGGTTCAGTGAAACGTTGGCTGCTTTGTCCGCTCACCTGTTGCTTGTCGCCTACCCACAGGGTGGCGCCGTCTGTCAAGGTAAAACTGGGGCGCAGACGCTTGCCTATTACGGGTACCTCGGCATTGATGAAGATGCTGTCGTCTTTCTCCGTAACTGTGGCTGTCACGTCCTTGTAGACTTGGTCGTTGACATCGTGGGTGAAGCTGAAGGATAGTACTTCTGCCTTGGATGGTATATAGGTGTTTGTGACTTGCGACACGTTGTTACGGCCATAGGTGAAAGTCGTGTCGCCCTCAAGGGTGAGGATACATGTCCCGTTGTTCTCCTGCTCTGAGAGAATATGCTTTTCGGGAATGGCCACTACCTGGCCGTCCTTCATGATGATGTACCTGATAGCATCCTGGATGCTTCGGGTGTTTTGGGCACTTATGGATGCACAAGGCAACATAAGAGCCATTACGATTGGGATAATGTGCTTCATGATGACACTGAATTGTTTTATTTTTATGTATATCTGTATTCGGGACAAATGTATAAAAAAAACGTAAAACTCTGGAACTGCTGAATGTTTATTTGTTATCTATCATGAAAAGATGCATGGCTCCAATATCGTTTTTCACTAAAAATGGTTATCTTTGTCCACGTATAATGCTTGATATGTCATGAACCGTCTCTTGTCCATAACAGTTTTGCTGATGTGTTGTGTACACATGCTGGCATATACGGTGGTAATAGATCCCGGGCACGGTGGCAGGGATATCGGGGCTATTGGATTGAAAGCCAAGGAAAAGGATATAAACTTGAAGGTGGCTTTGGCTCTTGGAAACATGATACGTAAGAACCACCCGGAGGTAAAAGTGCTGTATACTCGCAGTACTGATGTCTTTGTGGAGTTGGGACGCAGGGCCAATATAGCAGTAAAAGCAAAGGCGGATTTGTTCATTTCCATACATACTAACAGTACGGCGGCCGGTACGAAAGGTACTTCGGCGCGAGGTACCGAGACTTTTACCTTGGGTATGCATCGTGTGGCAGATAATCTGGCTGTGGCCAAGAGAGAGAATTCCGTAATCACTCTGGAAGCCAATTATAAACAGAAATATGAAGGTTTTGATCCCAATAGCAGCGAATCCTATATCATATTTGAATTGATGCAGGACCGTAATATGGAGTCAAGCGTGAAGTTTGCACGTTTGGTGCAGAAACAGTTTGCATCAACAGCCAAACGTGTCGACAAAGGCGTACATCAAGCAGGATTCCTGGTGCTGAGGGAAGTGTGCATGCCCAGCGTGTTGATAGAGCTTGGCTTCATAAACAATAGAGAGGAGGAGAGATACTTGGCCTCGTCTTCAGGACAGACACAGTTGGCGCAGAGCATTTACAATGCTTTCAAGGCTTACTATAAAAAGAGATAAGTGAAGATAATTTATACAGGGGGAAACTATGAAAAAGGAATATAGAATAGGACTAATGGGCATCGCTGCCCTGGTAGCTTTGTTTTTGGGTATCAATTTCCTAAAAGGAAAGTCTTTGTTCAATACCAACAAGGGGTATTATGTTCGTTTTTCCAATGCCAAGGGCTTGACCAAAAGCAGTCAGGTGTATGTTGACGGCTTTGAGGTAGGCATAGTGTCTGACATTCTCTATGACTACAATAATCCGGGTAATATATTGGTGGAAATGAGCGTGGACCCACGTTTGGTGTTGCGTCATGGTACTGATATCACATTGGAAACAAGCTTGATGGGCGGGTGCACTGTCAACATTATTCCTGCAAGGGATGGCGACAAAGTTTATGCTGTCGGGGATACAATCCCAGGTAATGACATGAGTGGGTTGATGGGACAGGCCGCTGGCATGATTCCGCAGATTACGGAAATAATAGATAAAGTGGATACGCTGGTGACATCCTTGAACCGTTTGACCGGTGACCCTCGTCTTCCCATGATATTGGCAAATGTGGAGCAGGTTACTGCGGATCTCACTCGCACCACGAAATACTTGAATACTGTAGTGGGTAAGGATTTGCCTCAGCTTGCCCGTACATATAATAAGGTGGGAGAGAACGTGCTGGCTATAACGGAAAATTTCAAGAGCATAGACTTGAATCCGACGATAGCAAGTGTGAACACCACCATTGCCAATGTTAATTCCATGGTGGAACAGATGCGTAGTCCTGAAGGTACATTGGGGGCATTGATGTGCGACCGCAGCCTGTATAATAGGCTGGACCACACGGCTGCAAGCATGGATTCTCTCATGATAGATATCAAGGCCCATCCCAAACGTTATGTCCACTTCTCTGTTTTCGGACGTAAGGACAAGTAATACTTTTCTCCGCATATCCGCAAGAGCAGAACCACGAGAATATAAACCCAATAGACTGTTGCTAAATTATATAGCTTGATGAATACACCGCAAGCCCAATGGCAGCGTTGTCTGGAATTGATACGTTCCAGACTGAATCCTCAGCAATTTGCCACTTGGTTCGAACCGGTAGGTTTTAAGTCCTACGACTTCGAGACCAAGGAGGTTACAATTTGTGTGCCCAGCCAGTTCTTCTATGAGTATCTGGAAGAGAATTACAGGCAATTGATATATCTGTCGCTGTATCATGTCTTCGGAACCGATACCAAATTGGTATATCAGGTAGCCATAATAGAGAACGAAGTCGTGCGTGAGGAAGGCAATAGGGCTGCCATGTTGCGCGAACCTTCTCCCAGCAGAATGCTCAACAGGGCACCAGGTGTCATGCATGCGGAGGTGCCGGTATCGGACTTCGATTCGTATTTGAATGCAGAACAGACTTTTGATAATTTCATCGAAGGTCTTTCCAACCGTCTTCCTCGTAGCGTGGGACAAAGTGTTGCCGACAATCCTGCCAATAAGACCTTCAACCCTTTGTTTATTTTCGGACCGAGTGGTTGCGGTAAGACGCACCTCGTGAATGCCATAGGCGGACGCCTTAGACAGAAGCATCCGGAAAAGCGTGTCCTATATGTGTCCGCACATTTGTTTCAGGTACAGTATTCGGATGCGCGCATAAACAACAAGACGAATGATTTCATTCACTTCTATCAAAGCATAGATTGTCTGATAGTGGATGATGTACAGGAATTCTCAGGAAAGGAGAAGACTTTGGAGACATTTTTCCATATCTTCAACCACTTGCATTTGAATGGACGGCAGATAATCATGACCAGCGACCGACCGCCGGTGGAGTTGAAGGATATGGAGGAACGTATGCTCACTCGTTTTAAGTGGGGCATGTTGGCCGAGTTGGAGGCACCGGATGCGCAATTGAGGTATGACATTCTTAAGCGTCTGGTGCGCAAGGATGGCTTGGATATCCCTGAGGATGTTATCAGCTATGTGGCGGAGAATCTCCAAGACAACGTGCGTGAATTGGAGGGCATAGTACATTCGATGTTGGCGTATAGTGTGGTGCATGGAGCAAATATCAACCTTGACTTTGCCCGTAAGATATTGAAGGCTAATACTCGTGGACGTCGTCGTACGTTGACAATAGAGGATATCATGGAGGCCGCATGTCGCCACTATAAAGTCACGCATGAGGAATTGTGCGGACAATCCCGCAAGGCGGAGTTTGTCATGGCTCGTCAGGTGGCAATGTATCTGGCACAGAAGCATACAGGTGATACGGCAAAGCATATCGGCTATGTCCTTGGACGCCGTACCCATGCCACGGTGTTGCATGGTATTCATGCCATAGAAAGCAAGATGAAGGGAGATGTGAACTTTCGCAAGGCAATCAGGGATATCGAACGTAAAATGTAATTCAAGAGGAGAAAGAGGTCAAATTGATGATAGGAGTCAAGGATATGACAAGAGCATCTGTACGTAAATACACAGCGGACGCTGTGAGTGAGGAATTGTTGGATTCACTGCTGGAGGAGGCATCTCATACTCAAACCATGGGCAATCTCCAACTGTACAGTGTCGTGGTTACCCGCGATGTGGCTATGAAAGAGCGTTTGGCTCCTGCACACTTCTCCCAGCCGATGGTTACGGAGGCACCGGCGGTGCTCACTTTCTGTGCCGATTTTCGTCGTACAACCGATTGGGCGCTGAACAGGCAGGGACACCCGGGGTACGATAACTTGTTGTCGTTTCACAATGCCATGACGGATGCTCTGCTGTTCTGTCAAAGGTTTTGCGATTTGGCTGAGGCCAAGGGATTGGGACTGTGCTTCCTGGGAACTACGATTTATAATCCGCAATTGATTATAGATGTACTGCGCTTGCCGCAATTGGTTTTTCCTGTTGCAACCATCACCTTGGGCTGGCCTGCCGAGAAACCGTCTCCATCAGATCGTTTGGGGACAAAGGCTTTTGTGCATAAGGAAACCTACCAGCCTTATGCCGCCGAACGTATAGACGCGTTGTATGCTTACAAGGAGTCGCTGCCGGAAAACAAGCATTTCGTGGAAATCAATGGGACAGAAACGCTGGCCCAGATATTCACCGATATACGTTATACGGAGGAAGCCAATAAGTCCATGTCCATCACTCTGGTAGAGGCTATACGCCGACAGGGGTTCCAAGGTGAAATATCTTTGGGAAAGAAACCTCCACGCCCGGAGTCACTGGAATGCGACATAGTCCGTTTTCAGAACAAGAAAGATCGTTGGGTCGCTTTTGTGGGCCTGATAAACGGCAGGCCTTATGAGATATTCACTGGTATCTTGGATGATGACGAGGGCATAATGATACCTAAGAGCGTGAGCCGTGGTCATATTGTGCGCCGTGTCTTGAAGGACGGGTCGCGACGATACGATTTTCAGTTTGTAAACAAGCGTGGCTACAAGATTACTATTGAGGGCCTGTCTGAACGTTTTAATCCGGAGTATTGGAACTATGCCAAGCTAATATCTGGTATCATGCGATACGGCATGCCTCTGGAGAGCGTGATAGCTTTGATTTCGTCCCTGCAGCTGGATTCCGACAACATGAATACATGGGTGTCAGGTGTGGCCAAGGCATTGAAACGATACCTCCATTCCGGTAATGCGGATGCCGATAATGCCCAGGTGCAGGATGGTGTCGAAGACTGAAATGACAAATACCATACACATATACCGTTTGGCTTTGCATGGCAATCATGGCGTCATGCCTCAGGAACGTGTCGTGGGAGCAGTGTTTTATGTGACTCTCGATGCCGATGTGGAGGTGGCTACAGAGGCTTATGTTGAAGACAGGCTGGAAGGGACTGTGTCGTATGCCGATATTATAGCATGTATACGAGAGGAAATGGGTGTACCGGCTTGCCTGCTTGAGCATCTGCTTTATAGGATGGGACACAGAATACTCAAGGACTTTCCTTTGATAAAGGCATTACGATTGCGCATAGATAAGGAAAACCCTCCTTGTGGAGTATGCGTGGACAATATAGGAGTGACTGTTTGCATGACCAGATAGCATGGTATCATGCAGATATGAGCATTCTGTGGGGATATTATGTTCACTGAAGTCGGAATTTCAGTGAAAAAATGTATCTTTGTACCTCTAAGAGACACCTCATATATATATTACAAGGTGTATTATGGCACAAAAGCCCCATGGTAGGACACATATTAAACGTTATATAAGATATGGAATATTTAGGTATTGGCTTGCAGTTGATGATAGTGGGAATGTGTACTGTCTTCGTCATCCTGCTGATTGTAATCTTCGGTGGTAAACTGTTGATAAATGTTGTCAACAAGATAGCTTCGGAGGAAGTTGCCACGGCAAAGAAGGTTGTTGCTACGCAAACAGGTACGGTGGATGCTTCCACCATGGCAGTGCTTCAGGAGGTGGTAAAACAGCTGACAGGAGGTAAGGGCCATTTAGAGAACGCAAAAAGGATCTAAGGCCGGCAAGTATTGTTGTAGTAAAGAAAGGTAAAAAGTATTGACGATAAAAGAATTGCATACATAATGAAAGAAGTGAAATTCAGTCTGCTCTTCCGCGATATGTGGCAGAGTGCTGGTAAATACCAGCCACGTGTGGATCAGCTTGTGAAAGTAGCCCCTGCGATTATTCGCATGGGATGTTTTGACCGTGTAGAAACAAATGGTGGCGGTTTTGAACAGGTTAATCTCCTGTATGGCGAGAATCCCAACAAGAGTGTTCGCCAATGGACCAAGCCTTTTCATGAGGCTGGCATACAGACGCACATGCTGGATCGAGCGCTTAACGGTTTGCGCATGAGTCCGTGTCCTCGCGACTTGAGACGTTTGTTCTACAAGGTAAAAAAGGCTCAGGGTACTGACATCACACGTATATTCTGTGGTCTGAACGACCCTCGTAATGTTATTCCTTCTATTCAGTATGCCAAAGAAGCAGGCATGATTGCCCAAGCTTCGCTTTGCATAACCCACAGCCCCATACACACTGTGGAGTACTATGTTGAGTTGGCAAAGAAGTTCATTGAGGCGGGTGCTGATGAAATTTGTTTGAAGGATATGGCCGGCATAGGTCGTCCGGTCACTCTGGGCAAGATCGTGGCTGGCATCAAGGCTTACAACAAGGATATCATTATACAGTACCATTCGCATGCCGGTCCGGGTTTCTGTGTGGCTTCCATTCTGGAGGTTGCCAAGGCAGGCTGTGACTACATAGACACTGGCATGTCTCCTTTGTCTTGGGGTACCGGTCATGCCGACATCATCACCGTGCAGGAGATGCTGAAGGATGCCGGTTTCAAGGTTAAGGAAATCAACATGGAGGCTTACATGGAGGCCCGTACTCTCATTCAGGAAATGTACGATGACTTTTTGGGTTATTACATTCCCTCTCTTAACCATGTCAACAATTCGCTCCTCATCAAGCCGGGACTACCTGGCGGTATGATGGGCTCGCTTATGACAGACCTTGAAGACAACCTTAAGAGTCTGAACAAGTGGAAGGTAAAGAACAATCAGCCCGAACTTACCACAGACCAGCTTTTGATTAAGCTTTTCGACGAGGTCGCTTATGTCTGGCCTAAGGTTGGCTATCCTTGTCTCGTTACTCCATTCAGCCAGTATGTCAAGAACCTGGCACTGATGAATGTGATACAGATGGAGAAGGGCAAGGAACGTTGGAGCATGATAGCCGACAATATTTGGGATATGATTCTTGGCAAGAGTGGCATGCTGCCCGGACCTGTCGCTCCCGAAATCGTTGCCATGGCCAAAGAACAGGGACGCGAATTTGAAACCGATGACCCGCAGAACTATTATCCGGATGATTTGGAAGAATACCGGAAGAAGATGCAGGCCAACGGATGGGAATTGGGTGAAGACGATGAGGAACTCTTTGAGTATTCAATGCATCCGTCTCAGTATGAAGCTTACAAAAGCGGCAAGGCCAAGGCCGACTTTGAAAAGGATTTGGCAGAACGCAAGGCCAAGAAAAATGCTCCTGCAGCCGGCGCGGAGCTTCCAAAGACTATCAAGGTGACTGTCAATGGTCAAAACTACGAGGTGAATATCGCATATGGCAATGAAGCACCCGTCGCTACATCAGCAGCCGGGCAGTCTATTGCTCCTGCAGGCGAGGGCGAGGATATATTGGCTCCGCTGGAAGGTAAGTTCTACCGTATCAAGGACTCACAGGAACAGCCTATACAGATAGGTGGTGAGGTGAAGGTGGGTGACACTCTTGGTTATATCGAGGCGATGAAGACGTATAATGCCATCCGTGCCGATTTCGATGGCATACTTACCGCTGTGACAGTTAATTCCGGCGACTCCGTGGAGGAGGACGACGTGATAATGAAGATACAGAGAAAGTAAAGGAGAACAGCTTATGTTTAACGAAATACTGGAAAACCTTTACAGCATGACGGCATTCTCTGCCATTGCCGAGAATCCGCTCTTTTTGGTCATGTACCTGTTGGCTTTCGTGTTGCTCTACTTGGGTATTGTCAAGAAATACGAACCGTTGTTGCTTGTGCCCATAGCTTTTGGCGTATTGATAGCCAATTTCCCGGGTGGCGGTATGGGAGTGACACAGGCTGACAGTGAAGGTATGGTGGAGTTCATGAAAAACGGTGTGTTGGTGCGCAAGGACATATATTCCATGCCTCTGCATGAGATTGCTCATGATCTTGGTCTTATGAATTATCTTTACTACGCACTCATCAAGAGCGGTCTGTTGCCGCCTATCATATTCATGGGCGTGGGTGCTCTTACCGACTTCGGACCTATGTTGCGTAACCTCAAGTTGGCAATTTTCGGTGCTGCTGCACAAACAGGTATCTTTGTTGTCCTGTTGGTATCTCTGTTGCTCGGATTTACTCCTCAGGAGGCTGCATCTCTTGGCATCATAGGTGGCGCGGATGGCCCAACGGCTATCTTCACTACAATCAAGCTGGCTCCGCATCTGCTTGGTCCAATTGCCATTGCTGCATATAGTTACATGGCCTTGGTGCCTGTGATCATTCCTTTGGTAGTAAGAGTCACTTGTAGCGAGAAGGAGTTGCGTATCAATATGAAGGAACAGGACCGTCTTTATCCCGACGGCACTCAGATTAAGAACATGCGTGTTCTAAAAATCATCTTCCCCATTGCCGTAACTACAATCGTGGCTATCTTTGTACCTTCGGCAGTGAGCCTTGTTGGCATGCTTATGTTCGGTAACCTTATCAAGGAGATAGGCAATGACACTTCCCGTCTGTTCGATGCTGCCTCCAATGGCATTATGAATGCTGCCACAATTTTCCTTGGACTATGCGTTGGTGCCACCATGACAGTGGAAGCTTTCATCAACTTACAGACACTTGGTATCGTGGCAGGCGGTTTCTGCGCTTTTGCATTGAGTATTGCTTCTGGCATAATGATGGTGAAGGTGTGGAATCTTTTTGCCAAGAAAAAGATCAACCCTTTGGTGGGTGCTACCGGTCTGAGCGCCGTACCAATGGCCAGCCGCGTGTGCAATGTCATTTCCACCAAGTACGATCCAAAGAATCACGTTCTCAATTACTGCATGTCTTCCAATATCTCCGGAGTAATAGGTTCGGCAGTAGCGGCCGGTGTTCTCATTTCTTTCTTGGGATAGGTTAGCTGGAGACAAGATATACTTTCAGTCAATGTAATGTATAAAATCGGTTTCTATACAGGCCTCTGCTGGAGTGCCTCTTTCCTGCTGGCAATGCTCAGTCTCACGCAACCTGTGTTTGGATTGACAGGCAACCTTGTGGGGCTTGCCTCCATACTTGTGGCGGGATGGTTGTTGCGCGCCATGCAGATGACCGACTCCGCCGATGCACAGCCTTGGGGTGTGCATCGGCGTTGGCGTATGTCGTTGCATGTACAGATGCTGGCAGCTGTGCTGTGCCTCTTTGTCCAATACATGTATTTCCGCTATGTGGACAACGGGCGTTTTCTGACATCTCTTGCCGACATTTACTATAGTCCGCAATATAGCGAGATGATGCAACAACTGATGCCGGACAGCAAACCGCAAGATGTGTTGGATGCGTTTTCCAAGATAACGCTAAATGAGCTTGCACTCAACTTCTTTGTGGTAAATTCTTTTTTGGCCATCATCCTTAGCATACCGACGGCTATTGTGGCACGAGTAAAGTCCAAGACGCGTTAGTCAATAATTGTCCGTGATGTTGATGTCACGTGAGATAGTGTTCTCTTCACAAATACATACCTTAATAAATAATATCATCACAACTAAGCACACTCAATAATTATGAAAACAAAACAGATTTCAGTCTTTCTGGCTTCTTTAATGGGCCTTACGGCATTCGCACAGGTTTCTTCTTTAGA
Organism: Bacteroides sp.; assembly: GCA_023665805.1. GTDB lineage: Bacteria > Bacteroidota > Bacteroidia > Bacteroidales > Bacteroidaceae > Physcousia. The sequence continues at coordinate 22,416 of JAMPDJ010000020.1, forward strand.
CGACATCCGGACTGACCGCGCTTACACTATTCACAATCCGTATTATACCGCCTATGCCGTGTATAATGCCCAAAAGAGTTCTGCGCTGGTATGGGCGGCAGGTATGACATCATCGGACAAAAATATAGCTGATGACAGTTACAAGGCCGCACTTGACGCATCGTCTCCATCATCTTCGTGGATGATTGTCAATTACAATGACGAGTGGTATGTCTATAATCTCGGTGCCGAGAAGTTCCTCGCCGTAGGGCACGATGCGGAAATTGCCTCCACTGCGTCCGCCAAGTTGCAGGATACTCCGGTGGCGGTGAAATTCACACAAAAGGCGAGTGGAGAATTCCATCTTCATAGTTATGACGGTAATAAAAATTATATGTGCGCCGCTCCACAGTTGGCTTATCCTGTCAGCATTTGGTCAAACACCGACAATGGTGCTACTTGGCAGATAACGGAGAATCCTGCAGTGGAGGCCGATTATGAAACATGCATGGCCAAGTTGGCAGAGGCTTTTCCCGAGACGGTAGCGTTGGACATTGACGCACGCCACGGATACGTTTGGAGTACAAAGACCGGTGGGGCAATGCCCGACAGAATACCGAAGGGACGTGACTTCACCTTCTATACCCGTTCACGTTATGGCTGGAATTGCAACGATGGCCTTACCATCCGTCATGGCAACGAGCAATATGTCGTGACGGATATAGCAGACGGAGCCTATGCTACAGAGATTACCATCCCGGCCGAAAAGGTGGATGGAGACATCTGCATATCCGGAACATGGGAGCGTGACGGGAATACGGAGAAGGCTCTGCTGCTGACTTTTTCTGACGAATTTGAAGGCACAGGCGAACCAGCTTCCGAGTCTTGGTCACGTGCTGTCCGCCAAGGAGCGACATGGAATCGCTGGTGTTCAGACTCTCCTTTGGTGGTATATTGCGAGGATGGAGTATTGCATTGTCGTGCCATTCCTAATCCGGATACTGCTTCGGACAATGTTCCCATGATTACGGGTGGCGTGAAGACGCAAGGCAAGTTTGCTTTTCAATGGGGCAGGGCAGAGGCTCGCATCAAGACCATTCAGCATACCGGCAACTTCCCTGCTTTTTGGATGATGCCAGCAGACAACAGTCTTGGCTGGCCAAAGAATGGTGAAATAGACATCTGGGAATCCATAGACAACGACACACGTGCCTACGGTACCATACATACTAATTGGACATATAATCTCGGGCATGGTGGCAACGGTAGCAGCATGGCTGGCATAGACTATGACCTTTGGCATATCTATGCCGTGGAGTGGGATGCCACGTCCATAACATGGTATGTGGACAACCAGAAGATGTGGACCTACAGCAAGAGTAGCGACCAGAATGCCCTCGATCAGGGTCAATGGCCTTTCGATGCCCCTTTCTACCTCATTCTCAACCAGAGCGTGGGCAACGGCTCTTGGGCGAAGCCGGCCGATACCTCATTTACTTACGAGACTTTATTCGATTGGGTACGCGTCTATCAGAAGCCGGAGACTGTCGGCATAGGCGATGTCCTTTCCGGTTCGGACACAGAGGATACATCCGCAACATGTTATGATCTTAGCGGGCGTAAGGTCGTGTCTGCTGCCGGACATGGTGTCTTCATTAGTAATGGACAGTTGATACTCCGATAATCTGGAATTCTGTTTGACAGCATGAGGATACCCTGTGTTATCCTATAGAGGACGTTATCTATGACTTACCGCCTGCTCACATTCTCCCTGTGGCTGTTGTCCTGTATTCCATTCAGGATGATGTACGTATTATCGGATTTCCTGTACTATGTGGTGTATTATGTGGTACGTTATAGACGTGCCGTCGTGCGTCGCAATCTCACTGAGGCTTTTCTGGAGAAGAGCGTACGGGAAGTCGTGGAAATAGAAAAGGGATTCTATCGTTTCTTTACGGACCTTATCCTTGAAAGTGGTAAACTGGCCTCCATCTCTCCAGAGGAAATGAGCAGGCGCATGGTGTTTACCAATGTGGATATGGTCAATGCATCATTACGTGAGGGCAAATCCATAGCCCTGTATCTGGGGCATTATGCTAACTGGGAATGGTGTTCCTCCATGCCTTTGTGTCTGGAGAAAAGCATCATTGCCGCCCAGATATATCATGCTTTGAGCAATAAAGATGCAGATGGAATTATTCTGCGTAATCGCGAACGCATGGGAGCCGAGTGTGTTGAGATGCGAAAGACTGCTCGTTATGTCAATGAATTATCGGTCGCTGGCAAAGTCTGTCTTATAGGTTTCATTGCCGACCAGTCTCCCAGGAAGAGGGATGCCCGTTATTATCTGCAGTTTCTCAATCATGAGGTCCCTGTGTTTGTCGGTACTGAAAAGTTGGCCAAACGTTACGGATTCGAAGCATGGTTCCTCGATGTGCGTCGTGTGCAGAGGGGATATTATGAGGCAGAATTTGTCAAGATGCATGACAATCCGCAAGCTTTGCCCGATTTTGAACTGACAGCTATATATTACAATATGTTGGAAAGTATGATACGCAGGGGTCCCGAATTGTATCTCTGGTCGCATAAGCGTTTTAGGCATGCACGCCCTAAAGCATAGTAATCATCTCTCTTTCTACATATGCAGAGAAATTCTACTTGAAACTTGGACATGGATATAGATATAGTAATTACATGGGTGGATATGAACGACTATGCTTGGCAATTGGACTTTGCCAAGTATTCTGGTAATAAGGAGAATACCAAGAATGGAATCTCCAAGGCTCGCTTTCGTGACTATGGTTTTCTTAAGTATTGGTTCCGTGGCGTGGAGAAATTTGCTCCATGGGTACGCAAGATACATTTTGTCACCAGTGGACAAAAAACGGAATGGTTGGACGAAACCAATCCCAAAATCCACTTGGTTAACCACAAGGATTACATTCCGGAGCAATTTTTACCTACATACAATTCCGTGGTCATAGAACGCTATATCCACAGGATTCCTGATTTGGCTGAGCATTTCGTTTATTTTAATGACGATTTCTATATCATCAGTCCTGTTAGTCCGGAGCGTTTTTTCCGTACTGGTTTACCGTGTGACATAGCAACATTCTTGTACAATCCTTCATGGTCGCAATGGTATAGGAGGATAAAGAACAACCTCATCATTATCAATCAACACTTTAATAAGAAGGAAGTGATGGAACGTTATGGCGACAAGTGGTTCCATAAGAGTTACGGTTGCCGTGCCATATGGAACTACATCCTCAAACCGTATGGCAAATTCATTACACTGCGTACACCTCACAATGCCCAGCCTTACTTGAAAAGTACATTTGAGGAGGTGTGGGCTGTGGCTGAGAAGGAATTGACAGAGACCTCTGCCAATCGTTTCCGTGCCTTGAATGACTATACTCCAGAGCTTTTCCGTACGTGGCAGATATGCCGTGGCAATTTTGAGCCGTACAATACATACACCGACACCAAGATGTTTCCTCTGATGATTAGGTCAAAACAGGCAATCAGAGCCATTTATGAGCAATCTTACTCTTTGATATGCCTTAACGACAATGTGCACATACGCAACTACGAACAGGTGATGCAGAACCTTCAGGCTGCTTTTGAAAGTATATTGCCAGAAAAGTCGGGCTTTGAATTATAAGGTGCTACGCATATAGGCAAATCTGAAAAAAGAACAAAGACAGTTACTGTAAATATGGCCGAAAGGGAGTACTTGTTCTGTGCCATATTCCATAATCATAACAAGAACTGTAGAATACCTATTGGAACTTTGACATGAACAAGGTACTTGCAGAAATCATAGCAGGGTTAATTCCCTATAAGATGACGCGCAACCGTTGGCGTGGCATTTTGCGGTATGGACTGATCAACGCATTAAAGCTGAAGTACAGGTTGAAGTACGACCGTACACAGCCTAAATACTATCTTGCAATTTGTGCCATATCCAAGGATGAAGGACCTTATTTGAAGGAATGGGTGGAATGGCATCTCAAACAAGGAGTGGAGAAGTTCTATATCTATGATAATGAAAGCACGGATTGTACAAAAGAAATTCTTGCTCCATATATTGACAATGGTATAGTTGAATATACATTCTTCCCGGGAAACAGGAAGCAGCTTGCTGCTTATGATGATTGCTTGGATAAACATCGTTTTGATACACGTTGGCTTGCATTTATTGATTTGGACGAATTTATAGTTCCTGTTAAGGACAATAGCGTTAAGGACTTTCTCAATAGGGTTGAATCATCTTCGGCTGTGGAGATAAATTGGCTGATTTACGGTAGTGGTGGAATGAGAACCAAGCAATCTGGCACTATGATGGAGAGGTTCAAATACCATTCTGCACCTGGGCATCGTTTAAATCGTCATGTGAAGAGCGTGGTTGATCCTCGTCGTGTCTTTGTCATGATTGGTTGCCATGAGGCAGCGTGCATATCGGGTTATACTGCTGATTCACATGGTAATCCTGTAACGACACATTTTAGAGACCGTGAACCTCAGCAGGATGTTATTCGTATAAACCATTATGCTGTAAGATCATATGAGGAATTTCTTGAAAAGCAGAGACGTGGCAGGGCAAGTGGTACGCAGAAGACTATAAAAGCCGGATATTTCCATAGGTTTGACCTCAATGATATAAAGGATTGAAGTGAGAGGACTATATAGCGGTGAGTGCTATATCTTAAGACAGAATTTGGTGTATGATAAGAATTGAGGATAAGAAAAACTGTTGTGGCTGTTCTGCATGTGTTCAGATATGTCCTCGCCAATGTATCTCCATGGAAGTGGATGAAGAAGGTTTCGAATATCCATGTGTTGACTACGCCAAATGTGTAAATTGTTCACTGTGTAACAAGGTTTGCCCTGTGCAAAACGCAGGGATACCGAAGGCGCCGTTGAAGGTTTATGCTGCCCAAAATCTGCATGAGGAGACGAGAGCCAAAAGTTCTTCTGGCGGTGTATTTACACCATTGGCCGAAACCGTTATCAATGATGGCGGTGTCGTGTTCGGGGCTTCATTTGACAAGAACTGGAATCCGGTACATTCATATACGGAACAATCAGATGGTTTGGTAGCGTTTAGAGGTTCCAAATATGTACAAAGTAGAATGGGAACATCTTATACTGATGTGCAACAATTCTTGAAAGCTGGCAGAAAGGTCCTGTTTTCAGGTACTTCATGTCAGGTGGCCGGATTGAAAAGATTTTTGGGCAAAGAATATGCCAATCTGTTTACGGTGGAGATCTTGTGCCATGGTGTGCCTAGTCCTAAAGTGTGGCAAAGGTATCTGGAGACGAAGAAAAAAGAGTTTGGGTGTGATGAAATAACAGAAGTCAACTTTCGTAACAAGCAGAATGGTTGGTTTGTTTATAACGTTGTTATTGCATTCGGCAATGGTATGGTTTATGCTGAATCACACAAGAAGGATGCTTATTTTAGGGGATTCATGAAGAATATGTATCTAAGACCATCGTGTTATGCTTGCAAATGTAAGAATGGGCGTTCTGGTAGTGATGTGGTGATAGCGGACTATTGGTGCATAAATGATGTGCTGCCAGGGTTTAATGACAAAAATGGTACAAGCCTAGTGCTTGTAAACACGGAAAAAGGCCTTTCCATGTTCGCCTCCATTGCTGATGGGCTGTATTGGGCTGAAACAGGATACGTACATCGCTTAAAGAAAAATGGTGGTTTTGCTGAAGCACTGAGACTTCCATTAAGCAGAAAGGTGTTCTTTGGTATATTGAGAAAGAATGGGGCTGAATGTATTTTTCGTATTAAGTTTGGCTTATATGATAGGATTAAAGCAATAGTTACAGGTTTATGAAGATAGCAATACTTACTCTTCCGCTTCATGGCAACTATGGCGGAATTATTCAGAATTATGCCTTGCAGACAATCTTGAAGCAGATGGGACATGAGGCTGTGACGTTGAATGTGCAAAATACGCCATTTGGACGTAAACACGACATGCCTTTGTTGAAGTGGTTGTTCTCGTTCAGGAAATCCAGGGCGAAACGACATGTGCGTAGGTTTATCAACGAGAATATCCGCTTGACGGCATCGCTATATACCAAGAAGGACTTGTGCAGATTCGACCTTTCCGGATATGATGCGGTGATTGTGGGTTCTGATCAAGTTTGGCGTGCTTGTTATGCATATCCCGACATATATGCATATTATTTGGATTTCGTGTCAAACCCTCATGTCAAGAAAATTGCTTTTTCTGCCTCCTTTGGTTCCGATAGCCCAGAATATACTCCCGAGCAGACTGCTGTATGTGGGGAATATATTCGGGATTTTGACTTGATAACCGTAAGGGAGCATGGTGCGTTACACTTGATAAAAGATGTGTACAAGTGGCAGTGTAAGTATGTTCCGGTACAAACGTTGGATCCTACGATGTTGCTCCCAAAGGCAGAGTACATGAAGCTATTATCCGTTTGTGATGACCAAAAGTGTCCTGGGGAGCTGTTCTACTATGTTTTGGATATGACGGAGGAGAAGAGAGGCATCATCAATAAGATAGCGAGGGATTTGGGTGTGAATCCATTCACTGTGAACAGAAAGACCCGTAAATGGCTGGCCAAGCCGCATGACAGGGAGGTGCCCCCGTTGGAGGAATGGCTGATGGCCTTCCATAAAGCCAGGTATGTCTTTACGGATAGTTTCCATGGTTCGGTGTTCTCCATAGTATTTAATAAGGAGTTTATAGCGCTGGGTAACCCAAAAAGAGGTATGGGGCGTTTCCATTCCTTGATGGATACATTTCGTCTGCAGGACAGGTTGGTGTTTAAGTCAGAGGAATGCACGTCCGCCTTATTGGCTACTCCTGTAGATTGGCATAGTGTCAATTCCATTCTGGAAACGGAGAAAGGCATTAGCCTTGGCTATTTGAATCGTTGCCTGTCATCCTCTCCGGACAGGTAGCGGTTTCTAAACGTGATATGGCCTCGGTAACGGCTGCTCGGAAGTAAGCACCTTGGGATATTGACAGATTGACACGCTGGACGTTGTCGCACATGTGGTTGTACTTTTCTTGTGTAAGATTGGAGTAAATCCGGTTGATGTCTCGTAGCGAACCGATGCATATGCCTATTTCGTTTTCTTCGACGAATTGTGCCATGGCGGCTTTGTCCCATATTATGATGGGCAATCCGCAACGTATGTACAAGGAAATTTTATGCGGTGTGTTCATGGCGAGGTATTCTCCCCAGTCGCCATTGCAACTGTCAATGGAATCCCCGTCCCAGACGAGTCCGAAATCTCCCTCTGCACAACTGATTAGTTGGCTGGGTAACATAAACCCTTTAGTGTCGAATTTGGTCGCGGCTGTGGCTTTTGATAGGTCAAACCCATTGCCATATACGTTGACGCAGAAGTTGTGTATATGGTTTCCAAAGGAATACAGAAAACTGTTTTTGCGGCGTGTCAGTTGTCCTGCATAAACAATCCTGTTTGTTATCTCCGATTGTTTCCTGTCTATGCATTTGGCATCAGAGAGAAAGTCAAATATGTGCATTGGTACCGTAATGCTCATCTTGTTGTGTCCCACGAAGCCGTTGCGGCATAACCATTGGCAAATAGTGCGGTTGCAGCAGATTAGTGCGTCGGCATCGTTCATCATTCTTATTTCTTGCTGAACCGAATGGCGCTTGAGACGAAAACAGTCCAAGTCGTGTATGAAGGCGATTATTCTGGCTTTCTTTGAGTGTACTATATTGCAAATTATTGAGTAATACTTTACGGGATATTGTACTATCAGGATGTCCCCCTCGTTTATCTTTAGTAAAATACGTACGATTGACATTAGGGTCACTATGAAATGGCGTATGCGGTTTCTGCTTACTCCATGGTGTTGTATCCCTATGGAGCGCATTTTCATCTGCGCCATTATGTCCTCGATATCCATGCGGGCTTTGCTGCCGGCATCATTGATACGCTTTTGCTTGTAGTCCTTGGGCAAATAATATATCATGTACGATTCTGGGCTTATATTCTATGTGTAGGAGGGATTATTTTGTCTTTCACATTAGGATATGCCTCCAAAATGGCTTGGAGCGTAGCAAAATTCAAGTCTTGTTTCATCTTGAAGTTTACGGTTTTCAGTGATAGTTCACGTGGTTTACCCAAACCTTTGGGTTTGTTGTGGCCGAAGGGCACGGGGATGATTTGTTTTCCATTTGCCACGGCTGCTGCCCAAAACCAAATGTCATCTGCGGTGGGGGCTATCCGAGTGAATAGGTCTACGTCCAGCATATCAGGTCTCAACGAATGAGGGGGATACAACACACCGCCTACTCCGGTCTGTAGGTTTCTGAAATCAGCGTGTATGCGTTGAAAAAGGAAATGATACCATCGGTATTTACGCCATTGACGATATGGTTTATCCGGTTTAATCAGTTTGGCGCGATGTGCAAGTATGGCATCTGGATACTGCACATGCAATAGTAACAAGTCGCGCAGCATGTGTCTGTGGTAATTCACATCATCGTCCACTGTGACTATGACATCATCGGGAAAATCTTTCAGTGCCGGTATCAATTTTCTGTATGAACGAATATCCTTGTTGTAATTTCGTACTTCAAATACAGGATTCTCTTTTGCAATATTCTGTATTTCATGGGGGATTCCTTTTTCCCCGAATTGCGAAAAAGTCAGATACAGTATGATTTTGTCAGGAAGTAGTGACCCGTTTAAGATGGATTGAATGGCACCTATGGCATATTTTATTGCACCAGGAAAGGAGGTTAATGAGACTATTACTCGCTGTTTGGCTATATTCATTAGTAATGTGTAAGATAAAAGTGTTATTTTTGATTAGATTACGAGGATAAACTCTTCAGATGGAATATATAAATGGGGGCGCTTTTCTATGTCTCTAAAGTGTACGGGACATTTGCCTCAAATTACTTTACTGCCTTTGGAAAAACCATCTGATTTTGCAATATTGACAGCTTAATAATCGAGTTGGGGCCTTTTTCTGTCATCAATAGCAGGAGCATGGAGAATTTCCAATGGCGTAGGCGGCCTTTATTGAATTGATATATGTCCGTTTAGGTTGCTGTCCTTCATTCCCGGCAGTGCCTCATGGTTGCAAATACCTCATTATGCCTCCCGAGATTTGGTTCAACGATATTTCGCACAGTTTTGTGTTATACTGAGCCACGAGGATACGTTCTTCCGCATCCAACAAGGATTGTTGGGCTTCTCGCATTTCTATGCCCGAGAGGTCTCCCAACATGTATCGTTCGTGGGCGATGTAGTGGTTTTCCTGCGCGGTGACGAGGTTTTCGCGTTCCAAGGAAAGCAGACGCAGGTTGTTCTTGTAGGCCTGCCACAGGTCGGCCAGGTCGGAACGCAGGGTCTGTTCCAGTTGCAGTCGGGCCAGTTCGGCGTTGTCGATGTTCAGTTGGGCATTGCGTCGCTCACGCGAACGGTTGCCGTCAAATATCTTGTAGCCCACCTTCACGCCAAAATCTGCCCCCCACGTGCTTCGCTGTGTGTCCGACCCTGCACCATAACTGTTATGATGGTAATTGTACCCTGCATTGAGCTTGATATAGGGATAATCGCGGCTCATGGTAGCCTTGTAGTCCAATTGTGCCAGACGGATGTCATGTTTGCTGTTGAGCAGGTCGGCATTCAATTGCATGGTTGTCTCCAGCAATGTGTCATGCGAAAGCGATGTGTCCACTTCTATGGTGGAGTCTTGTATGGACAGGGTAGAGTTCATGTCCTTCACCGCCATCAATTCGTACAGACGTATGCGTGAAGTGGCCAATAACTCGTGTTGTTTCAGGCTTTGCGCACTGTCGGCATTGAAGTCCACTTGCGCCTGTTGCAGGTCCAGACGAGATGCGCTGCCTATGCTGTATCTTTCCAGGACTATGCGAAGGCGTTCTTTGGACAGTTTCACCGCATTGCGCAGGTTGCTCATACGTATTTGCTGCTGTATCAGGTTGTAGTATTCTCCTGTGAGTGTAGCCACATAGTCTTCGATGTCCAGGCGTGTGCGTGTGGCTCCCTGCCTTTTCAGTTCCTGCAGGCGGCTGTAGTTGGCTTGTATCTTGAAGCCGTCAAAAACGGTCCATTCGGCATTGATGCCTGCCTGCAAGCCGTGGTCCAGACTGCTTGGCTGTTTCGTGACGGAACCATCGTCACGGTGTTTGCTTTTGCTGCCTCCATAGGAGCCGTCATATCCCGCTGTGGCGTTCACCACCGGCAGGTACCCGGCGTTTGCGGCCGTAGCATTGTTGGAGCTGATGTTTTCCTCGTTACGTGAAATCTTCAATTTGTAGTTGTTCTCCAGACCGGTGGCAATGAGTTCCGGCAGGGATTGTGCTCCGCTCTCCATGCATGCAAGGATGGCAAGCACCAGTGTCATGTATCTTGAGATATTCATCTGTTGGTCTTGTTATTCAGTGATGTGGCCACGAACGAATAGATGGCCGGGATAACGAACATGGTCAACATGGTGGATATCACCATGCCGCCTACCACGGCGGTACCCATGGCCACGCGCCCGGCAGAACCTTCGCCGGAAGCAAACATCAGTGGCAGTAGTCCGAGTACAGTGGACACCGAGGTCATGAGTATCGGGCGCAGACGTTGTACCGAGGCTTCCCTTATGGCCGTCATCTTGTCCTCGCCCATGCGTTGGCGTTGGTTGGCGAATTCCACTATCAGGATACCGTTCTTGGCCACCAGGCCTATGAGCATTATTATGCCTATTTGGCTGAATATGTTCATTGTCTGTCCGCCACACAGCATGAACAGCAACGCACCGGCTATGGCCAGCGGTACGGTGAGCATGATGACGAACGGATCCTTGAAGCTCTCGAACTGTGCGGCTAAGATCAGGTATATTAACACCAAGGCCAGTGCAAAGGCAAAGAGCAGGCTTGAGGCACTTTCGCGAAACTCTTTGGAATCTCCGGCCAAAGCCGTGCGGAACGTGTCGTCCAGAACATCCTTGGCTATCTTGTCCATTTCGTCCAATCCATCACCGATGGTGTGTCCCGGAGTGAGGCCTGCCGACACGGTTGCCGACACGAAACGGTTGTATCTGTACAGTTTTGGCGGTGCAATGCTTTCCACCAGGTCCACGAGATTTTCCATCTGCACCATCTTTCCGTCAGAGGAACGTATGTATATGGCCTTCAGGTTGCTCGGGTCGTTGCGTTGCTGACGATTGATTTCCCCGACTATCTCATATTGTTTGCCATTGAGATAGAGATACCCCATGCGTTGTCCGCTCAGTCCGTATTGCAGTGTCTGGGCGATGTCCTTTGTGGAAACGCCCATCAGGTTGGCCTTTTCGCGGTTCACACTCAGACGAACCTCCGGTTTGGAGAATTTCAGGTCCACGTCGGCCATTTGGAAGACGGGATTGTCGTAGACGCGGGTCATGAACTGCGGCAATACTTTTTCCAGTTTCTTTATGTCCGTGGCCTGCAGGACATATTGCACGGGCATGGCGCCACGGCGTCCTCCGAAGGTGCTTTGCTGCTGCACAAAGGCACGGGCGTCTGTCTTTTGACGTACAGCCTTGGAAATCTTTTCTGCCACTTCCATTTGCGAGTAGTCTCGTTCCTTCAGGTCTTTCAGCGTAATCTGTATGTTGCCGGAACCATCGGATACTCGTGCAGTGATGAATTCCGCATCAGGCATCAGTGAGTCTGCCAGACGGTTGATGTCCTCGGTATAGTCGCGCATGTATTCGTATGTCACTCCCTCCGGTCCCATGGTTCTTATGCTGATGCTGGAACGGTCTTCCAGAGGAGCCATTTCCGATGGCACGTTCATCCACATGGCCACACAGGCTCCCATTGCCACCAACATTATCACTATCGCCATGTTGCGGTGGCGCAGGAAGGCAGCCAGCCATTTGGCATAGTGTTCGTTCAGTCCGATGAAGAAAGGTTCCGTATTACGGTAAAACCAGTTTTTCTTCTCGCGGTTCACCAACAGCTTTGTGGCCAGCATGGGAGTGACGGTAAGGGCTGCAAACGAGGATATGACCACAGAACCTGCCACTACGAAGCTGAATTCGCGGAACAACCGGCCGGTCTGCCCTTCCATGAAAACGATGGGTAGGAACACCGCCAACAAGGTGATGGTGGTGGAGATTACTGCAAAAAAGATTTCTTTGGCTCCCTCGATACCTGCATCAAATGGCTTCATTCCTCGTTCTATCCTTATGTATATGTTCTCGGTCATGACTATGGCATCGTCCACCACCAGACCTACCGACAGTACCACTGCCAGCATGGACAGCACGTTGATGGAGAAGTCCAGCAGATACATGACAAAGAATGCACCTATCAACGACACAGGAATGACCAGACATGGAATCAACGTCACGCGCCAGTCTCGCAGGAACAGGAATATTATGATGATTACCAGTATGAAGGCCTCGTAGACGGTGCTTTCCACTTCGGCTATGGAGGCGCGTATGAACTTGGTGTTGTCGAATCCGTAGTCATACTGCACATCCTCGGGCAGGTCCTTTTCCATCATTTTCATGCGCTCGTGCACGGCATCCGCTATGTCTATATGGTTGGCTCCGGGCTGGGGGATAACCACTACGCCCACCATGGGTATGCCGTTCATCTTCATGTAGCTCTTGATGTCGCGTGGCGACAGTTCTGCACGGCCTATGTCGCTGAACCGGATGATACGTCCTTCTGCCTCCTTGATGACAAGGTTGTTGAACTCTTCTGTTGTGGACATCTGCCCCATGGTTCGGATGCTCAGTTCGCGCGTGTTGCCTTCGATTGAACCGGATGGCAGTTCCACATTTTCTCTGTCCAAGGCATTTTTCACGTCCATGGGTGTGACGGAATATCCCGACATCTTCACAGGATCCAGCCACAGGCGCATGCAATACTTCTTCTCGCCCCATATCATTACGCTGGAGACGTCCTGTATGGTCTGCAGTTGCTCCTTTACAGTAAGGTCGGCTATTTCGCTCAGTTCCAACAGGCTGCGTTTGTCGCTCTGCAGGGCAACCATCAGGATGGGCACTGCGTCGGCATCGGCTTTGGACACGGTAGGAGGGTCGCAGTCGCGAGGGAGGAAACGTTGTGCACGTGACACCTTGTCGCGCACGTCATTGGCTGCTGTCTCCAGGTCCACGGAGAGTTCAAACTCCACCGTTATGCGGCTTTGTCCCTGTTGGCTCACGCTTGTAAGTGAGCGTATGCCCGGGATACCGTTAATGTTCTGTTCCAGTGGTTCGGTTATCTGGTTCTCAATGACATCGGCGTTGGCACCGGGATAGGAGCACGACACGGAGATGATGGGATTGTCCACCGAGGGGTATTCCCTTACGCCCAGCGACATGTATCCCACGGCACCGAAAATGAGAATCAGCAAGGTCATGACCGTGGCCAGCACTGGGCGACGTATGGAGAGTTCGGATATGTTCACGCTAAGTTCTTGTTTATTGCCTTGACTTAATATATTGTTTATGCCTGTCCGCTATTCTTGCGACGGTGCTATTTGCACTTCCACGGCTTGTCCTGCACGCAGTTGCATTGTACCGCTTGTGATGACGGTATCGCCTTCGTGCAGTCCGCGGATGACCTGCACCATGGCATCGGTGCGTAGTCCCTTGCTTATTTCCACAGGTTCTGCCTTGCCGTTGCGACACAGATACACTTTGTCCAGCCCCATTTCGGATACTATTGCCTCGCTGGGAACGGCCAAAGCGTTATCGAACTCGCGTGTGGTGAGACGTACATTCACGTATCGTCCGGGAACCAGCTTGCCATCACGGTTGTCATACAGTGCCCTCACGGTGAAGGTTCTTGTATTTGCGTCCACACGAGAGTCAGAGGCATATACTTTGGCCTGACGGGGCGTGAGGTCTCCCTCCACGGTAAATTCCAGGGCGGCTCCGTCGTGCAGGGTACCTGCATAACGTTCAGGCACGCTGAATTCCACTTTTAGGGGGCTTCGCTTCGTCAACATGGCTACTGCTGTCTGTGTTGTGGCAAAGGCTCCTACGCTCACTTGGCGCAAACCTATGATGCCGGAGAATGGCGCTCTCAGCTCCGTCTGTGCTATTTCCGCCTTCACCCCGTCTATCTCGGCACGAAGGGCGGAAAGGTTTGCCTCCGCCTCCTGAAAGGCTTCTTTGCTTACTGCCTCTTTTTCCAGCAGTGCTTTGGCTCTGTACACACGGTCTTGCATCAGGCGCAACTGTGCTTCCTTGCGACGTAGGTCGGCCTGAAGCGGTGCGTCGTTTATCTTGGCCAGCAGTTGGCCCTTCTCCACCATGCTGCCCTCCTTGAAGAATATGTCAGTAATCTTGCCCGATGTCTCGAATGACAGACTCACTTCTTCGTCTGGAATCAGCGAGCCGCTCATTGCCAGACCGTCCGTCAGCATTTGGTGTCTTATTACCACTGCCCTGACGGCTAATGTCTTGCTCTGCTTGCCCTGTTGCTGTGGCGCTACCTTCAGGTCTTTGTTCTCATGTGGCATGAATGTGTTGTATGCCAAGGTGGCGCATACTATCACCACCACACCCACAATCGCGTACTTGGTTCCTTTGTTCATTTTGTCCTGTAAAACTCTGTGAATACCTTTATGCAGTTCTTGTGGTCATCCATGCTGGCCGTTTCGCGTGCCGAATGCATGCCCCAGATGGGATTGCCAATGTCCACTCCTTTGACGGGAAAAGATTCTGACAGGATGTTGCCTAACGTGCTTCCGCCTGCCACGTCGCTGTGGTTTACAAAAGTCTGGCAAGGTACGCCGGCCTTTTTGCAGACCTGAATGAATACGGATGCCCCCACTGCATCGCTCAGGTATTTCTGTCCTGCGTTGTACTTGATTACAGGGCCGCCTCCCATTACGGGATGGTTGGTGGGGTCGTATTTCTCGTTGTAGTTTGGGTGCCAGGCATGTGCATTGTCTGCGCTTATCATGAAGGAATTTTCTATGCACATGGCATAGTTTTCAAAGTAACTGTCGGTTGTACTTTGTTTGGCCACAAGCCTTTGCACCAATGATGCGAAGAACGGTGAACCAGCCCCCTGCTTGGTATGGCTGCCGGTCTCCTCGTTGTCGAATATGGCAAGGCACTTGGTTGTCTCCGGAGTTTCGTCCTCTGCCAGCAAGGCTTCCAGTCCGGCGTGGACCATGGACAGGTCGTCAAGGCGTCCGCTCTGCACCAGTTCGGAGTGCAGGCCGATGTTCTGTGCAGGGGTTGTGTCGTACAGGTACAGGTCGAAGTCCAGAATGTCTTCGGCATCTATTCCCAGCTCATCAGAGATGAGTGCTTTCAGCACCCCGTGTTTTTCTTCCTTGCCGGTGAGCGTGCTGCCCAGTGGCGATGCGGTCAGTATCGGGAGCATGTCCTTCTGCTTGGACAGGGCGACACCATCGTTCACCTGGCGGTTGAAATGTATTGCCAGGTTGGGTATCGTGGCGATGGGACGGTCTATTTTCAGCAACTGCACTTTTGGCTCCGTGATGTTGCCGCAGTCTGAAGCCACTACCACGCGTCCGGCCAAAGACAGCGGACGGTCCATCCATGTGGACATGATGGCACCGCCGTAAAGTTCTGTGTTCAGTTTTATCAGTCCGCCCTCGCAACGTATCTCGGCATTGGGCTTCACACGGAATGTAGGGCTGTCGGCATGTGCCGCCACTATGTGCAGCCCAGTCTCTGCCATGGCAGTGCGACCTATATGGAAAGCAAAGACGGCCGAACCGTTTTTGGTGACAAACAACTTGTCTCCGCTTTTCACTGCTGGGCACGGTTCGCCTGCATTCCATTCCCGGTACCCGGCCGTTTCCAGTCTCTTCCTTATTGTTTCTACTGCCCAGAAATTGACGGGCGAGGCATTCATGAATTCAATCAGTTCCATGCTGAAGTCTGTGTTATGTTATCGTATCCGTCTGCTAAGTTACAAAAAAAGACATGGCGGTCAAAGTTAATTTAGAATTATTAAGATAAAGGCTCACGGCGTACGTGTCATCCATGCATGGGTGATGTCGTACATGCACAAGGGGAAGAGCCTGTTCATAGGTTCTTCCCCTTGTATGGTGACCTCGCTGGGACTCTAACCCAGGACCTTCGGAACCGGAATCCGACGCTCTATACAACTAAGCTACGAGGCCTTGTGCCCTTGATGTGTGGGCCATGTTTCTATTTCATGCTTTCCTTGAAGTGGTTTACCAATTGTCTGTAGAGGTGGTTACGCGTATTGCCGCCGTAGATGGAGTGGTTTCTGTTGGTATATGTCAGTTGGCGGAAATCCTTGTCTGCCTGCACTAAAGCCTCTGTGTACTCGGCTACATTGCGGAAGTGTACGTTGTCATCGGCCAGACCGTGGATTATCAGCAACTTGCCACTGAGGTTCTTGGCACGGCTGATGGGGTTGCAGTCGTATCCGTCCTTGTTCTCCTTGGGTGTACGCATGAAACGCTCTGTATATACAGTGTCATAGTATCGCCAGGACGTGGGAGGTGCCACTGCCACGCCGGCATAGAACACGGGGCGTCCCTCTGACATGCTCATCAGTGTGTTGAATCCGCCGAAACTCCATCCCCAGATGCCTATGTGGTTGGCATCAACCCATGGTTGCTTGGACAGGTATATTGCTGTTTCCACCTGGTCGTGACTTTCCATCTGGCCAAGTTTCAAGTATGTTTGTTTCTCAAACTCGGCTCCACGGCCACCTGTACCACGGCCGTCCACTATCACGCTCACGAATCCCTCCTGTGCCAGGTATCTTTCCAGCAGGGCGGCTGAACCATTGCCTGCATACCATGAGTCTGTGACCTGCTGCGAACCGGGACCGCTGTACTGGAACATGATTACGGGATATTTCTTGTCGGCATTGAAGTCGGCTGGCTTCACCATCATGCCGTTCAAATCCACACCATCTTGTGTCTTGAATGTGAAGAACTCTATTGTAGCAAGGTTCATGCCATCCATCTTTTGCTTCAAGGCGGCATTGTCCAACAGTTTTTTTACCACCTTGCCATTGTCGCTACGCAGTGTGTAGGTCGGTGGGGTAGTGGTGGAGTGGTGTGTGAGCAGGAGGTGCTTGTAGTTGCGTGAGAAGATGGCCGAGTTTTGTCCTTCTTCTGTGCTTATACGTGTCACTCTGCCTTTGGCGTCACTCTTGCACACCATGGTGCGCAACGGGCTGTTGTCATGTGCTTGATAGTAGACTGTGCCGGTCTTCTCGTCATAGCCATAGAAATCCGTGATGATGTCCGTTTCCTGCCCGATTTCGCGTTTCAGCGTACCCAATAGGTTGTACTGGTAGAGGTGAGCATAGCCTGAACGCTCGCTCATCAGTATGAAACCGTTATTGATGACACGGAACAGGGTATAGGTCAAGTCGCCGACGTAGGGATTTACCACATCGTCCACTATGCAACGGCATTCGGTCGAGAGCGGATTGGCAACCCATACCTTCAGATTATCCTGATGTCGGTTCTGGGTGAGAATGAGTAGTTTTTCGGGGTCGTTGCTGAATGCTATGCGAGGAATATAGCCTTCTGCCTCCAACGGTACTTTTATTTCGCGTGTGGCACGACTCTTGATGTCGAATGTATGTACGGTGACCTTGCTGTTGGGCTGTCCTGCTATTGGGTACTTGTATTCGTATGTGCCCGGATAGTCGGCGTATTCCGTTCTTTCGGGCAACATGCCCTTGTACAGTGGGAAGGAAAAGAGGGGCACTTCGCTCTCGTCATAGCGTATCCATGCCAGCATGGTGCAGTCCTCGTTGAAGTCGAAACTGCGGTTGGTCACGAACTCCTCCTCGTACACCCAGTCGGCCTTGCCGTTGATGACGCTATTGAACTTGCCGTCCTTGGTCACTTGCACCTCGGCATTGCCAAAGAGCAACTTCACCAAAAACAGGTTGTTGTCCCTCACAAAAGCTATCATTGTGCCGTCCTTGCTCCACAGAGGGCATTCCTGGGGACCTCCGTCGGAGAGAGGTGCCAATGTACGGTTCTGCACATTATATATATAATATACGGCCGTGTTGCTGTGGCGGTATATGCCGCATGTCTGCGTGCGCAGTAGTATGTTCTTCTGGTCGGGTGACAAGGTATAGCCGTCTATGCGCCCCAACTTTATTTTTCCCTTGGTGTTGTCGGCATCAAATAGCACTCCGGTCTCGGCACCTGTCTTGAAGGAACTCACCACGATGCGTTTTCCATCCACCAGCTGGCTGTAACTTTCTCCGTCCTCCAATGGATTCACTCCATAGATGCCACCGGCATAGAAAGTTCCATCCGTGATGGATCTGATAGTAAGCGGACCGTTTTCTGCCTTGATTGCGGTAGTTGCGAAAGGAGAAAGCAGAAGCAGCAGTGATAGGATGGTCTTTTTGATCATGGTGTCCTTGATGACTTTTTTCTTTTACAAAGGTAATGCATTTATGCACAACAGCGGTATCGCGCCTCTGCTTTTTAATGTTTTTTTGCATTTGTCTGTGGCGTTCCGGATGTGTTGTTTCGGTTCATTTGTGCCATCAGTTATAGTTTTTCGAGCCGGATTGAAATAAGAGTGCCTTTTTTTTTGTACTTTTGTCAACGTAAGTACCTATAGAAACAAAGTAGTATGAAGAAAACATTTCCTGCAACATTCCTTGCCGTGTTTCCATCGGTGGATGCTGTATTGCGCATGGGATTGTCTCTTGCGCTGGCATGTGTGTTGGTGGCCTGTGGGGAGAAGCGCAAAAGCATAGTGATATTGTATGAAAACGATGTCCATTGCAACTTGGACGGGTATGCCCGTCTACGGGGGCTTGCCGATAGCATGTCCGACACGGCCTATGTGGCCGTCACCAGCAGTGGCGACTATTTGCACGGAGGAAAGGCCGGGGCCATTTCCGAAGGGGCGTATATCATGGACATAATGAAGAACATGGACTATGCAGCCGTGGGCTTGGGCAACCATGAGTTTGATTTTGGTGTCCCCAGGTTGCGTCAATTGATGGCCGAGTCGGGATTGCCGGTGGTGAGCTTGAATTTGCGTACTTTGCCCGGGGATTCTTTGCTTTTTACGCCATATATCGTTCGTGACTATGGCGATATCCGTATCGCTTTCCTCGGCGTTGTCACTCCGGAGTCTCTGCTAAGCGAGGCATATTCTTTTTATGACAGCGATGGCAATCAGCTATACGACCTTTGCCAGACACGTATTATAGACGAGGTGCAGGAGACCGTAGACCTGGTCCGTTCCCGTGGTGCTGACTATGTCATATTGCTTTCGCATCTGGGCGAAGCTTCGGCCAAAGGGTTTATTACCAGTGGTGAGGTGATTGCCGCCACGCATGGCATAGATGCGGTATTGGACGGTCATACCCATAGCGTAGTACCTTGCGACACTGTACTGAATGTCCTTGGATGCCCGGTACCGGTGACGCAGACAGGCACCAAGTTCCGCAATGTCGGCAAGTTGCTTATTGCGCCTGACGGGCATTTGTCCATGGAACTTATTCCCGTAGACTCCATAAAGGAAGAAAGCGCGCGCATTCGTGAAGTGACTGACAGCATCCAAACGGAAATGTCCTTGATTACCTCCCGTCCGGTATGCCACAGCGACTATTCCATTTCCATCCTGGATGCCGACAAGCGTCAGCGTGTGCGTTACGCCGAGACCAATGCCGGCGATATTGTTTCCGACGCTTTCCGTGCCGTTACCGGGGCGCAGTTGGCTGTGAACAACGGTGGGGGCATACGTTCCAACATTCCTGCCGGCGATTGGACGGAAGGCGACATAATAGACATGCTTCCATACAACAATTACATACAGGTGGTGCGTATCACCGGCATCACCTTGTTGGATCTGTTGCATGCCACTACGGCCAATTCGCCTCGCGAGGACGGGCAGTTTCCGCAAATTTCCGGTTTCCGTTTCACGCTGAACACCCGTGCCACCGATGAAGAACGCATATCGGGAGTGGAGATATTCAACGATTCCACGGGGGTATATGTTCCTCTGGACCCACGTGCCGAGTACACTCTCTGCACTACGGACTACTGCATTAGCGGTGGCGGCATGTACGGTGTCTTGCGCAATGCAGATGTGCTAAAGGAGCATATCATGCTCTATAACGAGGCTCTTGTCACCTATCTCCGCGACACCCTTCAGGGTATCGTGCCTCCGCAGTATGCCGGCACCCAGGGACGTATAGTCTTGAGGTAGGCGCGTAGGACAATACCGTCTGTCATGGCATGACAAAGGCGGATGCCTTTCCATTGTGGATTGGCATCCGCCTTTGTCTTTTTCGGGTCTACATAATCCAGGATATGACAGATATGGTGATTATGCCGGTTCTTCAGGCATCAGCACCACGGCTTCCTTGTTGATGCCGTCTATCTTTATTGTCAGTGGCTCTTTCAGGCGCACGTGTCTCACGTGCGCCGTCTCCTGTACGGTCTCCATGGTGGAGAACAGCGAGCTGTCGTACTTTCCGTCGCCTCGGAAAGCGTCTATGGTCAGGTATCCGACACCCAGAGATGTGAGATTCTGGAAAAAATGGGTCCCCTGTGACGGATCCACTTGATAGTTCTCCAATGCCACCTCGGCAATCACCTGCGCGCTGCTGATATGGGGCCACTTCACAGGGATGCCAAGCCAGGGATCGCTGGATCCCCATCGGCCGGGTCCCAGGAGAATACACTTGCGTTCCTCCTGCAACAGTGTGCGGTTTATCTTCTCCACCTCCATGGCAATGAGCGGATTGCACCCCGGAGTGTATTGTGCCCCGTCCCCGGTCTTGACGTAGACGATGTCCGTGATGTCCGTGATGATGCCGTGGCCGATGGCATTGTGGCTGCGCAGCAGGCAGCGGTCGTCCGGAATGTCGCGCAAATCCTCGTCCAACTGCATGCGGTTGTCCACCATCGGGCGTATCTGAAGGAGATAGAAGTCTCCGGTCTTGTCCTGATTGATATTGCAGGCGAATTCTATTTCTACCGGGCGTTGCATTTCATTTTGGCCAAGGGCCAATACCAATCTGAGCAGCTCCGGCATGGGCCATACTCCGTTCTGCAATATGCCTGCAAAGGAAATCAGTTTGCGGTTGCGTCCCTCATAGAATCCGTCATATATGCACTGGTCTACCGGGTCGAACGTGGAACAGATCCATTGCAGCGAACCGTCCTTTTCGGCATCCCTTACCGGAATTTTCACCAGGTTGAAACCGTCGTCCACTTGGAAACGTGTGTTTCTCCTGTTGCCGTTTTCGTCCGTGGCAGGAGTGGTTTCCAAAGCTATGAAGCTGGTCTGCGTATCGCGCAAGGCGATTTCCATCTCGGACATCTGCATCACCTGGTTCGGGTGATAAGGGCACACGCGCAGGGCAGTGCCGCCGTCCACGATGTACTTTCCCAGTCCCATGGCCAGGGACACGGTGCCTTCCTCGGCCTGCTCGTCGCCGATGGGGTAGTAGTTTATCGAGCGTGCCACTCCGGAGACATTCGGATAGAACCGCGTGCCATACTGTTTGCCGACCACCTCCTGCAGGATAACGGCCATTTTTTCCTGGTCTATCACGTTGGATGTTGCCGTCATATAGTCCTTGCTGCCACGGAAGTAGACGGAGGCATATACCGATTTTATGGCATTGGACAGCATCTCCAGACGGCAATACTTGTCCTCGTCGTAAGGTATCATGTATGTGGAATAGATACCGGCAAATGGTTGGTAATGGCTGTCCTCCAGCAGCGAAGAGCTGCGTATGGCCAGAGGAGCTTTCACCACTTCTATGAACGCCTCCAGGTCGGCCAGCAATCTGTGTGGCAGGCGTCCGCGCAGGAAGTGAGACAGCATTTCCTCGTCTGACAGGTCGCTCATAGCCACCCCGTAAAGCTCGTTGGTGTCCATGAATTCGTCAAAGATGTCGGTACATAGCACCAGTGTCTTGGGGATGTATAGTAACTCGGCGTTCTCTATGCCTTGTTCCCGCACCTTCTTTATCATGCGGTCCAGGAATGCTATGCCGCGTCCCTTGCCTCCGAGGGAACCGTCGCCGATGCGGGCGAAGTTGGAATACTGGTCGAAACGGTCGCGATGGAACACTGCCACCACGCCCTGGTTCTTCATCTTGCGGTAAGCCACGATGGCTTCCATGATTATGTGCCTGTGTGCATCCACGTCCTGCAGGATGTCCCAGGTCACTCCCCTCAGAACCTCCGAGATTGGGAACAGGGCGCGACTGGAGAGCCAGCGGCTGACATTGTTGTGACGCAAATGGTATTGCAGGGAGTCCAGCGGAAGGGTCATGATATTGTCCTGCAACTCCTTCAGATTGTGTATGCGTGCCACCTCTTTCAGCGTGACGGGATCACGGAAGACAAAGTCTCCGAACCCGAAGTAGCGGCTGAGTATGTCACGGATTTCCACATTCAGCAACTTTGAGTTCTTGTCCACGAAATTGGCACCGCATTCCCAGGCCA
Organism: Bacteroides sp.; assembly: GCA_023665805.1. Taxonomy (GTDB): domain Bacteria; phylum Bacteroidota; class Bacteroidia; order Bacteroidales; family Bacteroidaceae; genus Physcousia. Next base: position 44,872 of record JAMPDJ010000020.1, read on the forward strand.
GTTCCTTGCGTGCCGCCTCGCTTGATTCCATGATAAGAGGGATATAGGGATCGCGGGCACGTATGCAGCTGAGCAGTTTGTATCCTGCCATCTCGTCGGTCTGCGTGCTGTTGTTGTAGATGGGAAAGCGACAGTCCGAAATGACTCCGAGGGTGTTGTCGGCAAACTCCTCATACAGGCCCCATGCTTCCTCATAGGTTCGAGCCAGGACTATCTTTGGCCGTCCGCGCATGCGTAATGTCTCCAGGGAACTGTTCAGCGCCTCGGTTGCAAAAGCCAAGGATTGGTTCAGCACGTACTTGTACAGGTTGGGCAGGATACTGGAATAAAACCGAATCTGGTCCTCCACGACCAGCAGCATCTGTACTCCTGCCGAGCGGATGTCGTGTTCCAGGTTCATCTTGTCTTCGATGAGTTTGATGATGCTCAGCAGCAGTTCCGTGTTGCCCAGCCAGCAGAAGACGTACTCGAATGCCGACAGGTCCTCGTCCTTTATTCTTCGCGCCACGCCGTGGCTGAATGGCGTCAGAACCACTATGGGTACATGCGGATATTCCGTTTTCACGCTGCGGGCTATGTCGAAGACGTCGTTGTTCTCGGCCGCAGGCATGCATATGACTAGGTCTATGTTGCCCTGCTGCATCTGTTCGCGCACTTGGGTCGCGGAGGATACCTGTATGAAGCGTGGAGGAAAACGAAGCCCCAGCTTTGCATACTCCGAAAATATCTTTTCGTCTATGCGTCCGTCGTCCTCCAGCATGAAGGCGTCGTAGGGGTTGGCCAGCAGCAGGACGTTGCAGATGCGTTTTTGCATCAGGTCCACGAATGGTGTATCTTTCAGTTGCATGGTTTGTAATGGCTGTATTGGTGTAAGTCAAGGGTGGCGGTGGGGGCATATATGACAGCAAACGCATATGCCCAAGGCATCGCGCTATGCTTGCCTTGGGCTATGTGCTTGGCTGATTTTCAGCCCGCATGTTTTTTGAAATTGCGTGAAATCAAAGCACGCCCTGTGCCATCATGGCCTTGGCCACCTTCATGAAGCCTGCCACGTTGGCACCCTTCACGTAGTTGACATAGCCGTCGGCTTCCGTGCCGTATTTAACGCAATTTTCGTGGATGTTCTCCATAATCCAGTGCAGCTTGTTGTCCACTTCTTCGGCAGACCATGAAATGCGGCCTGAGTTCTGTGACATTTCCAATCCGCTGACGGATACGCCGCCTGCATTGCTGGCCTTGCCGGGAGCATACAGGATCTTTGCCTCCTGGAAGACGCGTATGGCACCGGGGGTGGAGGGCATGTTGGCACCCTCGCTCACGGCCATCACGCCATTGTTGACCAGGGTCTGTGCCTCTTCCTCGTTTATTTCGTTCTGTGTGGCTGATGGCAGTGCTATGTCGGCTTTCTCTCCCCATGGACGTGCGCCTGCCACGTACTTGGCGGTGGGATAGCGGTCCACGTACTCCTTGATGCGGCCACGGTAGACGTTCTTCAAGTCCATGATGTAGTCCAGCTTCTCGCGGTCTATGCCGTCGGGGTCATAGATATAGCCGTCGGAATCGGACATGGTCAGCACCTTGCCGCCAAGTTGCAGTACTTTTTCGGCAGTGTACTGTGCCACGTTGCCTGCACCTGATACAAGCACGGTCTTGCCCTCTACGCTCTCGCCCTTGGTCTTGAGCATTTCCTGCAGGAAGTAGACGTTGCCGTAACCTGTGGCTTCGGGACGGATGAGTGAGCCTCCGAACTCGCGACCCTTGCCGGTGAAGGTGCCTGTGAACTCGTGTGTCAGTTTCTTGTACATGCCGAACATGTAGGCCACTTCACGGCCGCCAACGCCTATGTCACCGGCGGGAACGTCCACATCGGGACCGATGTGGCGTGTCAGTTCCAGCATGAAGGCCTGGCAAAAGCGCATTACCTCGGCATTGGACTTGCCGCGGGGACTGAAGTCCGAACCGCCTTTGCCGCCGCCCATGGGCAGGGTGGTGAGGCTGTTTTTGAAGGTCTGTTCAAAGGCCAGGAATTTGAGGATGCTCAAGTTTACTGACTTGTGGAAACGCACACCGCCCTTGTAGGGACCTATGGCATTGTTGTGTTGTATGCGGTAGCCCATGTTGGTCTGTATCTGCCCCTTGTCGTCCATCCAGGTTACACGGAATTGGTAGATACGGTCGGGAATACAGAGGCGTTCTATGAGGTTGGCCCTGTCAAACTCCGGGTGCTTGTTGTACTCTTCCTCAATGGTAGTCAGAACCTCTTCCACCGCCTGGTGGTATTCCGGCTCGTTGGGGAAACGTCTTCTTAAGTCTTCTAATACCTTGATTGCGTCCATGTTCACTTACGTTTGGTTATGTATTGTTGCTTTTCTTGTACAAAGTTATAGTATTTTTCGCTTTTGGCCAACGCTATTGTCAAAAAATCTTTGCCGAATGGTTGCATTTTGTCATTTGTGTGGCGGTGGTGATGGACATGTGTATTAAATACAAGTGAAAAGTTTTCTTTCATACCATGCTTGTTATCGTTTTGTTTTTGAAGTAATGCGGACACTTCGTCTCATATTCGTGAAATCGTGCCCTCGTATTCGTGAAATCTCATCTTTATATTCGTGAATATCAATTTGGGAATTCGTGAATATGAGACTTGCCATTTGTATGCCAGGTTCACTCCTTGGTGGTCGTCATGGTTGATTGTATGCTGCCGATGCAGGAAATTGTCGTATGCGGATAAAATGAAAGACCGGGGTTCCCCGCCGTGGAGAACTCCGGTCTTGGTTTTTGATGTTGTGTCCTGTACCTCCGCCTATTCACATGTGCGAGAGGAACAGGTCTTGTGATTACTTGTTGGGTTCTACGATTTCAGGCAAAGCCTTGGGGAGAGGAAGGTACCAGTCCTTGACGGTGAGGCGGTCTGCCCAGGTTTCGGCATCCTTGCCACGTGCCTTGATCTTGTTGATCATGTACTGGGCAGGATTGCTGCGGCGGTTGGCCACACGCATCAGATCGAAGAAGCGATTACCCTCGAATGCAAGTTCCAGACCGGCTTCGTCGAGAATGAGATCCTCAATGGCCTCTATTACGTCGGTGTTTTCGATATTGTTGTAAATCTCTTCCTTCGTCATCATATAGCCATGCTTTTCGGGATCGTATTCCTCTTGCTTGGCACGTTCCGGGAATCTCTTTTCATATATCTTTTTGTTGATCTGACGTACAAAGTTGTAGACGCTCCTCTTCTCGTTGTACTTCAAACGGCCGCAACCTTTCTGGTGAATACCGCGAGTGAGGTAGTTGTTGTCCGACAGACTGGAGGGATAGAAGCTGTATCGAGGAGACGTATTGTCCAACAATGGGAAATCGGAAATGTAGTCAATAGGCAGGCTGGTAACGTTGCTGAACTGGCCTTTGTTGAAGTCCAGCCAGATTACGCCGCTGGATTTCTCCATCTCCTGTTTGCTGATGTAGTCACAGATGACGGATGTGTTCTCCGGCTGGAAGTTGGCACGTTCTTCCACACTGTAAGTTATGAACTGTGTGGGATCTGCAATCGTGTCGAAGTGGGCACCGGCTTCTCTTTTGAGAAGTTCCGCGAATTCTGTGCTGTCGGCCTTGAATGCTTCCTCGTTATATTCCTTGCTGGTGATGACGCATGTCTGGTTGGTTTCCCAATCCTTGGGCAATACTATCAGTATTTCCTTTGGCTGTCCGTTCTCGTCCAGTACGACATTGCCGTCCTGGTCGAACTGGGTGCCACGGTGAACGTAGTGTGCGCGCTGTGTCTTGATGGCAAAGTCTGCTGTGTTGGTTGGCAGCCAGTCATCGTTCTTGACCAGACCGTTTTTCAGGATTGCAAAGGCGTAGCCAGGGAAGCCTGCACGGTTGAGAGCCTCTGCGAAGCGCAGCCATACCATGCTCTTGCGGTATACCATGGGGAATACTGTGCTGTAGGCACCATAAGGGTTCTGTTTCATTATGTAACGCTCGGTTTTGGTCTCGTCCACATAATAGTCACCTGAGCTGAAACGGCAGATGTAACCCTCGGGCATGCCGAAACCGATGACTCTGGAGGTGATACCGCGTGCATCGCCCACGGAGTCCAGAACGACCAGACGCGTTCTGGACTCGTCATCGATATTGTTGTAATCTGAAGTTACATATATCTCGTATTTCTGACGCAGGCGCAGGCTGTCATAGCCGGCGCTGGGACCCAGCTGACGCTCCCAGTTCTGGCTGAGGGTGATGCTGGCTGTGGTCGTGGAGTCGCTGCCGGTGTTCATGCGGATGGTGGCATCGAAACCATAGAGGTCGTTCACGCCACGTTGTACGGTACCCCACAATGAGCTGGTACTGGATGCAATGGCAGTGATGCTCTCGGTGCTCTTGCTGGGTGCGGATGTTTCACTCCAAGGATAGCCGGTAGTGGTGACGTCAGGAGTATTTTCGCCCAAGCTCAGGAAGCCTGTGCATGTATAGGCGGTAGGCAATGTTCCGCCATACTTTCCGTCAAGGAACTCATAATAGTAGCTTGCTGCCTTAGCGTAATCTTCCTTTGTTTCCGCCTTCATAAGCAGGAGGTCTGCACATACCAGAGCTACAGGGAACATTACCTTTGCGGAATGGCATACGTATACCTTGAAACCATAGTGGGCATACTGGGGATAACCCCACTGCTCCTCTATCTCAAAGGCACGTTCCAATCTGCCCTTACCGGTCTTGGGATCCTTGACATTAAGCTTGTCCCACAGGGTCTTGGCAGTAACACGATTCTCGGGATTGGAGAGGTCGAAATTCTGGATATCCTCGGTAGATGTCATGGGGGTGAGGTAGAAGGGGACTTCGCCATAGTTTACAACCAGCTGCATGTAGGTCCATGCACGGATGGCCTCGACCTGGGCATACTCGCGAATCATGTACTTTTCACCATTTGGCTGGGTCTTTACGGTGTCGGCCATGTGCAGGTAACTGTTACATGAGTTGATGACATGGTAATAGTCGCTCACCTTGAGGTAGCGGTTTGCGCCGTCCTTGATGTTCTCTACGTCACCGTTGAGACCGAAGGTGAGGATGGCGTTGACGCTGTCGGTGGTGAACTCGCCGCCGTCGATGAGGTCGCCACGGCACTCACCCAAAATCACATATCGTTCGCCAATGTTCTGCAGGCTCTTGAGGATACCCCAGTAGGAATAGAGGGTATCACCGGCAATTTCGTATGAATGGCGGTCGCTGTCGGAGCTCAGCATGTCCTCGCAGGAGGTGGTGGCCATGCCCAGCCCCATAATGAGGCAGAGCATGGTTATAATGGATTTCTTTTTCATATTTGTTTATTACAGGTTAAGTGATACACCAAAGTTGAAACTGCGGCCGCTGGGGATGCGGCCTGCATCTACACCCTGATAAAGGGTACCGTTCTGTGCGCTGACCTCGGGGTCGGTGCCAAGATACTTGGTGATGCAGAATACGTCATTGGCTTCGCCCCATACCTTCATGCCCTGCAACCAGTTGTTGTGGTAGGGAAGGGTGTAGGTCAAACGGATGTTCTTCATCTTCAGGTAGCTGCCATCCTCAATCCAACGGCTGCTCATGCGCTCGTTTTCCACGTAACCAAGATTGTTTGTAAAGCATGTGCGAGGCATGTCGGTAATCTGGCCGTCATAGCTCCAGCGGCGTGCCATGGCAGTGCTCTGATTGTAGGTTGTGTTACCGGCTTCCAGACGAGAGCGCTGGTAGTTGTAGATGTCGTTGCCAAGGCTGTACTTGAAGATGACGTCCAGACGGAGGTTCTTCCATGTGAGGTTGGTGAAGATGTTGCCATAGATGTCGGGAGTGGCGTTGCCGAGGGCCACCTTGTCGCTCTCGTCTATCCATCCGTCGCCGTTCTGATCCACAAAGGCCATGTCGCCTGCACCGAACTCACGGTAACTGCCGGTAACGCCTGTGTAGTAGCGGAGTTTGCTGGGTTCGCCGAATGCGGTGGTTGCCTGGTTTGCCTGTTGTTCGCTCTTGAATACGCCGGTGCCGTTTACATCATAGTTGACTTCCCAGCCATAGAATGTGCCTGCACTGTAGCCTACGGCGGTGAGCATGTTGCTCTTGCCATAGACGCTGGAGGTGTAACCGTGGATTACGGTAGGTTCACCATACTGTACGCCGTTGGCATCGCGCTTGAACAGCTCTATGCGGTTGTCCTTGGACACGGGCAGGTCGGTAACCTCGTTTCTGTAGTGGCCCAGGGTGGCTCCCAATTCCCACTTCCAGTCCTTGGTATTGATGATTGCACCGTTCAACTTGGCCTCGACACCGTTGTTGGTCATCTCGCCCTCGTTGGTCCAGAAGTCTGTGATGCCGGAGAAATAGTACTCGTCGGAGAGGTCTCGCATGGAGAGCATGTTGCTGGTCTTGTTCCAATAGAGGTCCACGCGGCCCTGAAGGCGGTTGTTCAGGAATGAGCCTTCAATACCAAGGTTGAGCTTGCGGACGGTTTCCCACTGCAATTCGCTGTTGGCGATATTGGTGAGATATTTGCCGAATACATTCTCGTATACCTGTGCGGTCTCCCAATAGGTACGTGCTGCATAGTAGTCCAGATTGTCGTTGCCATTCTGCTCGATACCGAGGGTGAGTTTCAGATAATTGACATTGCGTGTGGGCTTGAACCAGCTTTCGTTGGTGAGTACCCAGCCCAGTTGCAATGAGGGGAAGAAACCCCAGCTGACACCTGCCAGACGGAAACCGTCCTTGGTGTGTGAGCCGAAGCGGCTGCTGGCCTGTGCGGCGGCGGAGAACTCTGCATAGTAACGGTTGGCATAGCTGTAGCCTGCCTGCAGATAGTAGGTCATGTCCTTCCAGTTGTCGTTGACGCCATTGGAGTTGATGAACTGCATGGTGGGGGTGATGTTGGGCAGCTTGTCATTCTCGTTGTTGTAGCCATTCAGGTATGAATAGTTATAGTTGAACGAGTTTATACGCCAACCGCCGAATACATCCAGGTTGTGGCCGCCCCATTGGTGAGCATACTCGATACGCAGGTCGTTGTTGAGACTGGTCTGTTTGGTGAACTGGCTCTTCAGCACGGAGGTAATGTTACCTTGGTCCTCGATGAGGTATTGGGTAGCACCGGCTATCGGGAGGAAGTACTTCTCGTTGTTGCGGTTCAATGTGTAGTTGAAACGGTCGGAGATGGCCCAGTCGTTGTTTATCTGGTACTTTGGAGATACGTTGATGTTGATCTGGGTCATTTCGGCATAGTTCTTGTTGTTGCCATGGCCGTTCTCCAGAATCCAGAAGGGGTTACGTGCAGACTCGTTCACAGAACTGAGGTGCTTGGAGAACATGAACGGATTCTTGATGTACTCGCTGAGTGTTGCACTGGATGCATACTTGCCTGCCCAGTTGTTCTTGTCGAGTTTCAGAGAGGAATGTCCGGCAGCATCGTTCTCCACGTAGTAGCCGTAAGGGCTGATGAAAGGAGCCTGCACAAGACCAAGGACGTTGACGGAGCCGATGTTCTGCTTGTCGTAGTTCTCGCTCCAGCCATTGTCCAGAATGTTGTAGGATGTCTGGTTGTAGGAGATGTCCAGTCCTGTGGTGATTTTGTTGCCAATCTTGATGTCGGTGTTGAAACGCAGGTTCAGACGGCTCATATCGTTGTTCTTCATCGTGCTGTTGACATCGGTATAGCCCAATGACAGAGCATACATGCCGACATCATCACCGCCTTCTACGCTGATCTTGTAGTTCTGCGAACCGGCGGTGCGGTAGAGTCCGTCTTGCCAGTCGGTGTTGTTGTTGTAGATGTTGCGATAGAAGTTGCTGGGGCTTTGGTCAAGGAACACAAAAGAGTTCAGCTTGTTCATGTCCATGTCCTTGATGGTTGAAACCATGTCACCCAGGTAAGTGGTGTAGGAAGGACCGTCGAGCACGCTCAGCTTCTTGGGCATCAGTTCCACACCGCCATAGATGCGGGCGTTGATTTTGGTAGCCTGGCTCTTGCCGCGCTTGGTGGTAATCTTTATTACGCCGTTGGCACCCTTGGCACCATATATGGCGGTACCGTTCTTCAGTACTTCCACCTTGTCTATTGTTTCCGGGTCAAGGCCGGCCAATACATTATTGTAATAGCCCTCGTGCTGTGCCGTGCGGTCGTACTGCATGTCCAGGATATTGCCGTCAAGTATTACCAAAGGCTGTGCGTCGGCATTGATACTGTTGATACCGCGTATGAGCATGTATGCGCCTTGTCCGGGAAGACCGTTCTTCTTGATGATGTTGATGTCGCCTGCCATTTTGTTCATCATGTCGGTCTCTATGCTGATGCTGCTGGTTTCGTTCAGGGAAATGGCGTTCTTGGCGGTGATCTCCGTACCTTCGCCATATAGACCGCTGAAAGCGGAGCTGATCATCTCTATGTCGGTCTCCTTCTTGCTGACGGGCACCTGCAGGGGATTGTATTCCGGTGCGTAGACATACAGTGTGTTGATGAATACGGGAATCTCCACTGTGTAGGTACCGTCTTCTTCGGTGAGGGTGGAGTAGCGGTTCATGCCCATTGCCTGGACACGTACGCCACCCATGGGAGCACCGGTGGCACTGTCTATTATGCGCCCCTTGACGGTGCGTGTTTCATGCTTTGGAGCCTTGGTCTCGCGACGTGCCTGCACAACTTCCTCGTCGTTGGCCTCTTGGGCGTAAGACGTGCTGATGCCAAACGCTGCAAGTACCATGAAGCTGAGACATACGCGGCGTGCGTTGCTCTGAATGCTGTTGTTAATCATATTTTTCATTGTTCATTGCTTTTTGTTAGTGACATCATCTTGCTTACTCGATTTCTTCCTTACACTTGAGGATGATACGGTCGATGTTGAAACTCCTTGAGTATCCCTCTCTGAGTTCGGCAGTAGTAAGCCTTGCGGATGTGATGTTGAGAACAGGGAACGCATCATTCAGGTTCTTGTAGCTTAAAGGGAACTCCACGTTCTCCAGAACGGTAATGGTGTCTACCTTCTCGCCGCTGTACTCAATCGTTGCCGATCCTAAATTCGCCTGCTTCTTATAGGACAAATCTTTCTCGCCTATCTTGTCAACAGACCATCCGTACAGTGTGCAGATGAGACGGGCTTTGGTAAAGCCGGTTTCTGTCTCAGGCAGGTCTGGTTCTGTATCACTGGTATTGTACCACATGGGAACCAACACGACCTGTACATCGTACTTGGCACTCATGACATCCGCCTCCTCTTGCTTGTAACCTTGTAGCGCGAATGCTACGTCGGGAGTGGTGCTGGCTGTGATACCGGAGATGTTCATGTACCTTTGTTCGCTGCAACGGCCGTATTGGTCGATCCATGATGCAGCGGTAGTATTGTTTATGTCATATGAGTTGCACCTGGTGGATGTTCCCTGGTCGTAGATGTTCATGAGACTCACGTCCACATCAATGTCGCGCATCCAGGAGGTGCGGTGATAGTTCCATTTGTCAGAAACGATGGCATAGCCGTTGCTCATCTGTTCTATTTTACCCTTTTCGAACAGGTCGTCCTTTCTCCATACAAGTGTCTTCACACCGTCTATTTCCTCATAGACATCGCGGATGGTATCTCCGACAGTGGTCAGCAAATACTCGCATTTTTTATAACCACCGTTCATGAAGGTCTCTTTGGTCCAAGGCAGTCCGTCCTGTTGAGGCTGGAGGTTGATGTTGAATGACAAGGGCCAGATGATATCCATGTCTATGTTGGTCGTTTGCAGCGAGTCCACGGTTTCGTAGCCTTTGCCGTTGGGGAAACTCTTTCTGGCTCCATAGATGTCGCGGGTCATGGCCTTGGTAGCGGAAACCTTTACCTTGCTCATGCGAGGATACACGCCTTCACCGTAGTTGTAGTACGGCTTCATCTGTTCGGTGGCATTTGCCCAGGCTTCGTCGGTGGGAATTACCACCACGTATGCGGAGTCTTCCATGTTGATTCGTGACATGAACATTTTCAGGGAGTTCATCCATGCATCGTTGGCATCTTCACCTGTAGGATTGTACTTACGGCTGTTGAACATCATGTTGTCTTGGAAATAGACGCTGTCCACGTAGGTGGGATTGCCATTTTCGTCGGGCAGGCCTTCGATACTTGAGCTTTCCAGGAAGTATGTGGTGTCGCGTGCTACCAGATAGTCGTGGAAAGTGGGTACTTCACCGCTGAACTTGATGTACTCGTACAGGTTGTAGAGGAATTCGTTCCTGGATTCCAATACGTGGAGCAAACCATTTCGTGCTGGAATGTCGCTTTGGGCTACTTTTGCCTTCTGGAACATCTTGTCTGCATAGTCTATGGTTGCAAACTTGCTGTTGATAAGGCGGAAGGTCTCGGTACCTGTCTTGACCATGGTCTTGCGGTACAGGGCCATGTGGTTGCCGACAAACTGCTGTTGCAGATTGTAACCGTCGTTCATGGCCATGTCTTCGTATTTCTGCCACTCTTCATCGTTCATGGCATCATTGCGTGGTGCCCATACGGTAACAGGGGTGTTGGCACTCAACACGTCCTTGAAGGTGTAAAACACTGTATCGTTGCCATCGAGCGTGAATGCAGGATGGGTCTCATCGCGGTAGAACTTGGCCTTGGCGGCTATGTTGCAGAACCTGCTCAGGTCTTCACGGCTCTCCAGCAGTTCCCACAGCGTTTCGGTAGCTGTGTATTCGTCCTCCGGCTGGTAGTGCTCGTTCCACGTGTCGGTGCATGAGGGGACTGCCATCAAGGCAGTTCCCATCACGAATGCTCCGAGATATTTGTTTATTCCTTTCTTCATATATGTATATAATATGAGTAGTGAATTGTTTTGTTTGTTCGTTTGTGTCCTCTTGACAGAGGGATTTGTCTCTAATCTGTTTTACCAGATATCTTCGGGAACCAAGGGGTTGTCATACACTTCTTTGGGGCAGAACTCCATGAAGTCGAGATACAACTCTGTGTCTGGGTCGCGCAGTACGCTCTTCAGACGCAGGTAATACTCCTCGTTTGCCTTCATTTCCTCCCTTACGAGTATGCGGCGGATTATCTTGCCTTGTTCTTGAGTGCGCATTGTATTTGAGACACCGAACTGATAGTAACTGTTCGGAGCCTTCATGCACAGATTGTTGCGCATCTTCTTGTCGTTCTCGGCATTTAGCTCATCGTCGCCTTCAACGTCCTCTTCATAACCGAGGATACTCGTCATCGAGCTACCACCCTTGACATACCAACGAGTGCCGCCCATACGCATATCAACAGGCAGGCCCGTTGCGCTCAGGTTCTCCTTGTCATTGCCCCAGTAGACCTGGCACATTCCACGTCTGTCGTTGGTTTGCACGCATATGCGGAGTTCGTAGAGACCGTCCTTGGGAACGGGAGGGAGTTTCATGGTCACCTCATAATTTCCCACGATATTCAACTCGTCACCTTGGTAGTTTTGCCAGCATTGGGTGTTGCTGACACGTCCGCTCAGATAATAGAATCTGGTCTGGTCGGTGATGTCGCAGTTTGCCAGGTACTGGTATTTTGAGGAAACGGGAATACCCACGCACTGGCGTTCGTAAGAGTAGTTCTCGTTGGCGCGGATGTCGTTGCTCATCAGCTCGGGGAACAAGGAAGAGAAGTCAATACGTATGCGCTCGCTGGCCATTATGTTGGCTTGCTCGTCGTTGTAGTATAGGCAATCGCTGATACGGTACATGTAGGCATTGTAGATTTCTGGGTTACCGGAAGTGTATATCTCGATACCTTTCTTGTTCTCGTCACAGCTGACCTCGGTGTAGTCCTGGTCATTTCCTCGTCCGTTCTTCAGCACGGGGAAGCGGTTCAGGTAAATCGTGTTGGTCTTGCCGTCGCATGTCCTTGATGCCTCGTAGGTCTTGATGAGACGACGTTTGCCCATGGTGGTGTAGAAATCATAGACGGATGCCCTTTTGGTTCTGTCTGTCAGGTTATACCACAATTCGTTGAAATGTATCACCAGTTTGCTGGT
>JAMPDJ010000021.1 GCA_023665805.1 Bacteroides sp.
ATGAACATTCCTTAGCCATACGTTTAATCAGGCGAGCTACTTATACTTGCCCATCTGTTATTGTGATGCTATGATTGAAAACGGTACCCCCGATATGACAGCCCGAAACAACATATAGACCCGGCAACCGTCAGTGTTGCCGATGGTGTTGGACCATCTGAAAAGAATGATTGTAAAACTGATAATGGCACAGTCCAATCCCAGTCAGGCATAGTCTATGATTTCACATCATTGTCTATGCCCGTGGATTGCAACAACAAGCGGAGAGTGGCGCGGCGGTCTTGGTCCACTCAAGGCTGACTGCCACACCTCTCTCCGCTTTCAAACGGTATGGAATAATTAAAGGAGATGATACCCCGTGTGGGAAATATCATCTCCTTTATCTTTTATTGCAGAGCTGCTCAAATCGCTTCCTTGTCTGACTCTTCCTTGACCTTCTGCTTTTTCGGTTTGCCGAGGTTCATAGTGTCCCTGATGCTGTTCATGTCACGCAGGATTGATGAGTCAAGCACTCTGGCGTAACGCTCGGTCATTTTAACGCTGGCATGTCCGAGCATCTTCGACACGTTTTTCAGACTCACGCCTTGCGAAAGGCAGACGGTGGCGTATGTGTGCCGGGCCACATGGGTGGTGAGATACTTGTCAATCTTGCAGATTGTGGCAATCTCTTTCAGATAGCGGTTCATCACCTGATTGCTCGGAATGGGGAGCAACACACCTTTTTTCGCCGCCTTCTTGTCGCCGCGATATTTCTCTATTATTTCAAGAGGAATATCCAGCAGGGGAATATTGCTCATTTGGCGCGTCTTCTGACGGGGCTTGCGTATCCACTTATTCCCCTCGTTGTCGGTCACGATGTGTTCCTCGGTAAGCTGGGAAACATCAGTGAAGGCAAGTCCCGTGAACGCCGACATCAGAAACATATCACGCACCACCTCCAATCGCTTGCTTCCCGGATCACATTCATAGATGCGGTTGACTTCCTCGATAGTGAGAAACTCCGGGTCGGTGGGTTCCTCGCGGAATTTAATTCCGGCAAACGGATCTTTGTGTATCCAGTCGTTGGCGATGCAGCGGTTTGTAATCTTCTTCAACGCCTTCATGTAGCGGATAAGCGTGTTCTGGCATAGGTCTTTCTCAGTTTTGAGATACACCTCGTAGGCGCGGATTACCTCGCCGGTAAAATCCGAAAGGGGCAGGTCGGGCACATCATATTTCTCCTTTATCATTTCGCAGAGGTAACGCTTCATCGACTCGTAGCGTCTGACGGTAATCTTCACAAAGTCCTTGCCGATCAGTTTCTCCGCTTCTTCGTTGTGTTCCTGAATTACTTGAAGAATTGTCCGCTCCTGTTTGCGAACCTGTCCGATGCCGTAGAAACGCTGTTGAACCACAGCGGGAGTGATTTCCTCGCCGTTCTGCTGGAGCTCGGTTATTATCTGGTGGATTTTGATGCGGGCTTCCTCGATAAAACGGTTGAGGTCAACGGCAGTCTTGCTCGTGCCTTTCGCACGTTCCTTTGACTGATCCCACAGATTGGGAAGGATACTTTTGCGGATATTATTTTCTACGCGCTGTCCGTCCACAGTGATGCGCATACTCACAGAGGCTTCGCCGCTCTTGAGTAGCTTGGTCTTTTTAAGGAAAAAAGACACACGGAAATTGGTTTTGCTTCTCATTGCCAAATTCTTGTGTTAAAGGTTTGCGACGCGGTGGAGCAAAACTGATATAGATTTTGATAAATAACTCGTTGAAACATAGTATCTAAACGCTGTTTCGGTGGAGATTGTTCAGTGGATATTTCCGCTCCACCGATTTCTACACCACCGCCGGGAGAAATTTTTTCAAAAAAATTTTTCAGAATGGCTCCGCCTTGTCAATGTTCTGTTGATTATCTCTTCACAGAGGATCCTTTTAAGAATTTGGGCAGAATGATGTAAAATGCGTGATTGCAGATAGTTATCAAGCCGTGGGGTGGTGTGGATTTCAATCTTTCTCCACCAAATCTCGTTTGCTACCCTGCTGGATTGGTGCATTCTGAGCGTTTTGCCTTACCCCTAAAATGCGAAAAACACCGAATATCGCTGATATTCAGTGTTTTACACCGCCTTTCGGCTTTAGGTTGTGGTGCCACCAGGAATCGAACCGGGGACACAAGGATTTTCAGTCCTTTGCTCTACCAACTGAGCTATGGCACCATTGTTTATTGTGTTGCAGTGACGGTGTTGATTCCGTTTTGCAAGTGCAAAGGTATGACTTTTTGTTGAAATGACCAAATGTTTGAGGGTAAAAGTTACTTTTTGTTCAAAAAAAGAGGGAGAGAGACGAATTAGTTTGCCGAATTTCGTCTTAATCCACATTTTTAATGTAACTTTGCATTGCTTGAATGAAGCATTCGGATAGTAGCGCAGTTGGTAGCGCACTACGTTCGGGACGTAGGGGTCGGGCGTTCGAGTCGCCTCTATCCGACATGAATTCCAGTTTCAGGAGACCAATAATCCGCATCGCTGTGCTCGTGGGAGCGTGGTGTTGCGGCTTTTTGTTTTGCACCCTTATAGGCAAGTCTTTGGGTACGAGTTGGGCGGAATGCGGCATTGGGTATCGTATAATCTGCTTCTGGAAGGAGTGTGCGCTGCTGTTGCAGGGGCGTTTGCTGGGAATGGAAATGGACAAGGGGACCCTTGGGCAACTTCTTGCGTTGACGCTGGGCAACAGGGAATATCTCACTCCGGAAATCAAGATGTTGTATCGCCGGGCCGGTGCGGCGCATTTATTGGCATTGTCAGGAATGCATTTGGGGATACTGTATGGTTGCATGCGCATGGCGGTGAGAAGATTGACCTATACTCGATGGAGATGGTTGGCATTGGCCGTGGTTCTGTGGGTGATATGGTCGTATGCGTTGCTGACGGGGTGTTCAATGAGTCTGGTGCGTGCCGCGCTGATGATGTCCTTGGCGTTGGTGCTTCAGGTATGCCGGGACGGAAGAAAACCCTTGGACATTCTGAATGTGAGTGCGGCTTTGGTGCTGTTGGCGGATCCGGCTGCAGTACTGGATGTGGGGTTCCAGATGTCGTGTGCGGCCATGTCTGGTATAATTATCCTGGGCATGCCCATGTGCGAACATTGGGCACGCTTGCCTTACATGTGCAATGTTGTGCTGAATAGTCTTGCGATTTCTGTTTCGGCACAAGTTGGTGTAATGCCACTGACGCTTTTTTATTTTGGAAGTATAGCCTGCTATGGAGCTATCACCAGTCTGGTGGCGATACCATTGACTACGCTAATCATCTATTGCGGTTTAGGCCTGTATGCGGGATGGGCATGGTGTGTCCCGGTGGCGGAGTGGCTTGTCGAATGTCAAAATATGATTATGGAATTCGTTTCCCAATTGCCAGGTGCGTATATAGAGTTCCGATAGGGGGGGGCTGCATGATGATCGGGATGGAGGACAATAGGGGCATGGCGTAGTCTTTTGTTGTGGCGCAATTGCATTCTTGTGGATATTCAGAGTTGTCCTTGGGGTGTCGTAAATCCGTCTTCCCGAAGACGGGCTTGTGAATTCGTGAATACTCATCTGCATAATCGTGAATATGCGAGTGTGAATTCGTGAATTCTCTGCTGTGTTTATCGGGGAGCCATTTCAGGATTCTTGATTCATCACAACAAACAGTTTGGTGATGGCGTATTATGTTGTCGGGGTGGATTTATCCTATGGGGTCTTGTTTGTGCCTTGGTACTGTGTGGACAACATAAAACGCTGATTGGTGGTGAGAGAGAGCCGGGATTTTCTTTGGCATGTGTTTTCGGGGGGGCAGTGAAGTGCGGAGGCGAGAGTCCGAAATTCAGCAAAATGTCCATCCTGACTATGGCTGGTAGACAGGTCGCATTTCTTGCGCACGCATATTATATATAATAAGGTGATGTCCGCTTACAATACATGGCGTTTTATTTTATATACAGGGTTGCTGAGTGCGATAAAAGAGTTGCTTCGGCTACAGGGATGGCATCGGCGATGCCTCTTCGGACGCAATCGTTCTGCATGATGAGCGAATGCCGAGGGGGTGGTGCTTGATGTACATGTTAATATCTACTTAAAAAGTGTTTATTGCCATTGATTGAAGTTTTTTGTGCTATATTTACTCCTCAATACTGGCATTTGGTAGTGTTGTGGCTTCCAAATCATGTGCTAAAAGGCATGCGGATTCGAAACGGCTTCGCATTCTTCTGTCGATGTAGAACAATATATCCAATGAATAAAAACACTTATCTTCTACTACTGGCCGCCATTGTCCTGTGCTTCCCTCTTAAAGCCCAGGACAAGATGGACGCAATGGTGAACAGGCTCAAGGCCTTTGGGAACAGGATTCCGCAGGAACAGGTGTTCCTGCATGTGGACAACAGCAGTTACTATCTTGGTGATACTATTTTCTACAAGGCGTATGTGAACCGTAGCGACAATGGCAAGCCTACGGATCTGAGCGGAATACTCTATTGTGAGCTGCTGGACAACGATGGATATCTGGTGGAACGTCAGATGATACCGTTGGAGCGTGGAGAGGGACATGGCGACTTTGCATTGACCGACACCATGCTGTATTCCGGTTATTATGAATTGAGAGCCTATACCCGATGGCAATTGAACTGGGGCGTGACCGAACGTCCGCATAGCCGTTGGGTTCGCGACTACTTCTTCAATCGGGATATGGTGCATGACTATTATCGCGACTACGAGAAACTGTATTCCCGTGTGTTTCCGGTCTACGATCGTCCTCGCATTCCCGGTGATTTTTCTCCGGACATGTCTCTGCGCCCATTGGCGGAATACCACAAGGCTGACAGCAAGAGGGAGAGCATAGTTGAGTTTTTCCCCGAGGGAGGCAGTCTGGTTGCTGGTCTGAAACAACGTGTGGCATGGGAAGCCCGTGATGAAAAAGGCCAGGCTTTGGATGGCACTCTGACGGTGACCTTGCCTGGAGGCGGAACTGTCGTTTCGGAGACGCAGAACCGTGGCAGAGGCGTGTTTGAGATAGAGGCTGCGCAAGGTCCCGCCATCACAGCTGTATTTTCTCCCAAGAAGGGTAACGACACCAGTAATCCGGCTGACGTCCCGGAGGCCAAAGTGCTTTTGCCGCGTGTCGTGAAGAATGGTGTTGCGTTGCGCGTGGACGCAGATGCCGATGGCATCACCATCTCCTGCCTTGCCACGGATACGGCCTCGCGGGAAACTCTCGGTCTCACCATCATGCACAACGGTGTCCTCCGCCACTTCTGCCGTTTGGATGGCAACGATGTGCACTTCGTTCCCACGGAGGCAGGGGTTTATCAAGCCACCGTCTTCAATGCTGACGGTCGCGTGTACGCCGACCGTCTGGCGTTTTTCTTGCCGGCAGGCTTTCAGGCGGAGAACGTTACCTTTTCCGCAGACGGCAATACCGTGTACAAGCCTTTTGCTCCCGTCACCATGGAGTTGCATGGCTCTCCTGGTGCCAGCATGTCGTTGTCAGTACGCGATGCCGCCCGCAGTGAATACACCTATGATACGGGAACCAGTCTTACGGAGCGTTTGCTTTCCAGCCAGATACGCGGTTTTGTGCCCCATCCTCAGTGGTTTTTCCAACAGGACGATCCGCAGCGCCGTCTGGCTTTGGATCTTCTGCTTATGGTGCAGGGATGGCGCAGGTACTCATGGCACCAGATGGCCGTGCCGGGCGCATTTGTGCTTGCCCACAAGCCTGAGAGCCGTTATCCTCATTGGACAGGACAGGTACATAATTACTCTACCGCCATGGCACTTGACGATTTTGAAAAGGCGGCCATGCAGCAATCCGATGGCAGCAGCGATGCCATGGGGAATGATTACAAGAACAAGGAGGTGCAGGATGCGGAGGCCACCAGGGACGATAGCGATGGTGGACGTGATGACGCCACCTCGGGCAACGATGCCGACGACCCTCGCAGCCGTTTCAATAAACGTGAGAGAAGCCTCAAGTATCCGGTGGCCGTCCATGCCGAATTCTCTCAAACGGGCAACAATGGCGTGGACGGAGACATGCGCAGCCAGGGTGTCTTCTCGTTGGACTTTCCCCGCTACTATGAGGAATTCTTCTTCTTTCTTGGTGCCAGCGACACTACCAAATGGAAGAACGGCCGACCACCCGTGTGGACGCAGAATGGCAAGAGCAAGAACGAGGAAACGGAATATCCCGAGTTTTATGTGAAATTGAATCCTATTTATCCGCGCTTTCCGCAGCCATACGACTACTACCAGTCCCACCTTGCCCCCATGCATAAGGATAGTCCTCTGTATGATGACATGGATGAGCAGGTCCGTATGTTGTCGGAGGTGACCGTGGGTGCCCGTCGCAATGGTGCCCGCAATTTCAAGCACTGGCGGCCGGCTTTTGTCCTGGATGCTTACGAGGCCTTCAATGCCACGTGCGATGCCGGCCTTGCTCCAGGTTGTTTCCTGGGGCGTGACCGTTTCGTGCAGGACGTCGCCCGCACATATCTGGGAGACATGGGTACCGACAAACGTTATGATATAGCCATGCGCCTGGAGGGCAAGGCCGTTGCCGGACTTACTGCCGCCCAGTCTGCCAAACAGGCCACGGACATTCCTGGCGGTGCCATCCCGGAGTCAAAAAGTTTCTCTTTTACGGGGCATAAGCTCAACAAGTACAACTATCTGTGGAACCTGGGCGACGTATATGTCTATACGGACTATGCTCCGCGCAGTCCTCGCCGTAATGTCAGTGGCGGATCTGTCCCCCAAGTCACCATAGACCTGCATGCCGTGGAAGATGACGGCGAAAGGATGTACTTCCGAAACCGCCGTTGGAAGATGAAGGGCTTTTCCGTTCCTGACGAGTTCTATTCGCCGGACTATTCCAGACAACCGCTTCCCAAGGAGGACCACAGGCGCACCTTGTACTGGAATCCTGATGTCAAGCTGGATGAGAATGGCAGTGCCACAGTCCGTTTCTACAATAACTCTTCTGAGACGATGTTGCAGATACGGGCCGAGGGATGGACGCCTGACGGCATGCCTCAGTGTGGCGATACTAATTGATATGCGTGGAAAATCAGGACAATTAACATTTATTACCCCTGGCACGTCGGTGAGTTTAGGTTGAATTTATTAACTTTGTCAGCAAAGAAGAATGTATTAACCACGTTTCCTATCTCCCGTGTGCCCATACTAATAATGGGCACGGGTGCCCGGAACGATAAAACGTATCTAAATACTATGGATCAGAATGAATTGAAGAACATTGTGTCTCACTTTGCCATCAAGGGTACTGTTGCCGAAATAAAGCCTCTGGGTGCCGGTCTTATCAATGATACCTTGCTGGTGATCACCGCCGAGGATGATGCCCCCGACTATGTGCTGCAGCGCGTGAATACCAATGTTTTCCCGGATGTAGAACTGGTAATGCGCAACATTTATGCCGTTACCACGCATATTCGTGGGAAGCTGGAAGCAGCCGGAGAAGCCGACATCGACCGCAAGGTGCTCACTTTCATGCCATCCAAGGATGATGCCTCCAAACTCTATGCCATCGTGGACGGGCAGTATTGGCGCATGATGATATTCATCGAAAACGCTGTGACCAAGCAGGCTGTCAATCCTGAGAGTTCACGCGCGGCAGGTGAGGCTTTCGGCCGTTTCCAGGCCATGCTGGCCGACATCCCTGTGGAATTGGGCGAAACCATCAAGGACTTTCACAATATGGAGTTCCGTCTGCAGCAATTGCGCGAGGTAATAGCCAGGAATCCGGTAGGTCGTGTCGCCGAACCCGAGGTGCAGGCCATGTTGAAGGAAATTGACGCCCGTGCCGAGTACATGTGCAAGGCCGAGCGCATGGGGCGTGAAGGTATCCTGCCCAAACGCGTGTGTCACTGTGATACCAAGGTCAACAACATGATGTTCGACCAGCAGGACAATGTCCTCTGTGTCATAGACCTTGATACCGTGATGCCCAACTTCATCTTTTCTGACTACGGCGACTTCCTGCGTACCGGTGCCAACAAGGTGGCCGAGGACCATCAGGACATGGAAGCCGTATGCTTCGATGTGGATATCTTCAAGGCTTTCACCGAGGGTTACCTCAGCAGTGCCAGTGATTTCCTCACCCGTGTGGAAATCGAGAACCTTCCTTATGCCGTGAAACTCTTCCCCTACATGCAATGCGTGCGTTTCCTGTGGGACTATCTGAGTGGCGACAAGTATTGGAAGTGCCAGTACGCCAAACACAACTTTGTGCGTGCCAACAATCAGTTGCATCTTCTTCTCAGCATTGAGAAGCATGAGCCTGAGATGGAGGCTTTCATAGCACAATGCTTGAAGCAATAATTACAGCTCCGTATAAGGCGGAGTACACATAAGATGAAACAGAACTATACGTTTATGTCTACTATCAGGAGGTATGCCGAAGGTGGCAACTTCCTGATTTTATCTACAATCATTGCCCTGGTCGTGGCCAACCTGCCTGCCACGGCACAGTGGTATGATGACTTTTGGCAGAAGCCGCTCAGCTTGATAGTCGGTGGTCTTGACCTTTTTAGTCACAACGGCTCCCCTTTGACCATGGGAGGGTTCATCAGCGACTTCCTCATGGCCATATTCTTTCTCTCGGTTGGATTGGAACTCAAGCGCGAGATATTCTGTGGAGGAGAACTTT
Source organism: Bacteroides sp. (assembly GCA_023665805.1). Taxonomy (GTDB): domain Bacteria; phylum Bacteroidota; class Bacteroidia; order Bacteroidales; family Bacteroidaceae; genus Physcousia. Next base: position 8,685 of record JAMPDJ010000021.1, read on the forward strand.
CCACTCCGCGTAAGGCCATGTTGCCAGTTTTGGCTGCCATCGGTGGCATGATAGTTCCCACCATCGTTTTCGGCATAGCCTGCCGTCTTACCGGAGACATGCAGTATATGACGGTAATGGAGCGCGGCATGCCCATCCCGATGGCCACTGACATAGCGTTTTCGTTGGGAGTGCTTTCGTTGTTTTCCAAGCGCGTGCCCATAGGCTTGAAAGTGTTTCTTGCTGCTTTGGCCGTAGCAGATGATCTTGGCGGCATACTGGTGATTGCCATAAAATACACTGACCATATTTCATTGGCACACTTGGGCGGAGTGCTTGGCTGCGTGTGTGTGTGTCTGCTGTGCTCTTACTTTAGGGTACGTAACAAGATGGTATACCTGTCTATGGGCATGGTCATGTGGTGGTGCATGCTTCAGAGTGGCATACACTCCACCATTGCCGGCGTGGTGTTGGCGTTCTGTATTCCTGCCAGACTGACTCATGGCAGCAAGTACTATATAGAACGTATCCGTGCACAGATTGACAAATTTCCTCACTATGAGGTTACCGCATATCACAAACACACGCCTAACATGCTCAGCGACGAGGACATACAGAACCTGCGCTCCATAGAGACGGCATCCGACCATCTCATTTCCACGCTTCAGGATACGGAGGACGTATTGCGCAATCCTGTCAACATGTTCATTATTCCCGTCTTTGCTTTTGCCAATGCCGGCATATGTTTCGATGGCATGAGCTTGACCAACCTTTTTAGCGGTGTCGGTTTGGGTGTATTCATGGGTTTGGTATTGGGCAAGTTCTCTGGCGTGATGCTGGCTTGTTGGCTTAGTATAAAGACACGTCTCGTGCAATTGCCGGATGGTGCCAATTGGCCTTCTATGGCAGGAGTGGCCATGCTTTGTGGCATAGGTTTCACTGTAAGCATGTTCATGTCTGCTCTGTCTTATCCTCACGATTTCCCCGGCCAGACGCCGGAATTGATGAATGCCTTGCTTAATGATGCCAAGTTAGGCATCCTCTGCGGTACCATCACCAGTGCCGTACTCGGCTCCATCGTCCTTAACAAGACTTTGCCCCGAAGAAGCAGATGAACCGTACCGTCAATCCTTTTGCACGTCCGCTGTATGTGATGGCCAAGCCAGTGGGAGCACGCTGCAATCTGGCCTGCGACTATTGCTATTATCTGGAGAAACAGAAACTTTATCCCGATAGTGCCGGCCACCTGATGTCTGAACCGCTGACAGAAGTCTTCATCCGAGAGTATATACAGTCGCAGTTTGTGTCCGAGGTCAACTTTACGTGGCATGGCGGCGAGCCTATGATGCGCCCGCTGTCTTATTACAAGAAAGTTGTGGCCTGGCAGCGTCAATATGCCTGTGGAAGATCCATAATGAACTGTATCCAGACCAACGGCACATTGCTTACTCCCGAATGGTGCCGTTTCCTGCACGATGAGGGATGGCTGGTGGGCATAAGCATAGACGGTCCCCGTGACATGCATGATGCCTATCGCATGAAACGCAACGGTGCTCCGACTTGGAAGAAGGTCATGCAGGGCATAGACATGCTTGAACGTTATGGCGTGGAGTGGAATGCCATGGCAGTGGTGAACAATATCACCGCAGCGCGTCCTTTGGACTTTTATTCATTTTTCCGGGATGAATTGGGCTGCCGTTATCTTCAATTCACTCCTGTGGTAGAGCGCATATGCAAACACGGAGATGGTCGCCATCTGGCACATGTCATGGACGGGGAAGAATGCGAGGTGGCTCCTTTCAGCGTTACGCCTCAGGCTTGGGGCGAGTTCCTGTGCACGGTATTTGACGAATGGTATGCCCACGATGTCGGGGAAGTGTTCGTGCAGACCTTCGAGGCAACCCTTGCCAATTGGGCAGGTGTTACTCCCGGAGTATGCTCATTGTCCGATTGGTGCGGCCATGCCGCAGTTATGGAGCATAATGGCGACATATATTGTTGTGACCATTTTGTGTTCCCGGAGTATCACCTCGGGAATATACGCAACCGTGGTATCATTGACATGATGGACAGTGAGAGACAGCGTGCCTTTGCCGACATGAAGACCAAGGGACTGCCGACCCAATGCCGACAGTGCCAATGGCAATTTGCCTGCCATGGCGAATGTCCGAGGAATCGTTTTACCAAGACACGCGACGGCGAGCCGGGACTAAACTATCTTTGCGAAGGCTACCGACGGTATTTCGGGCATGTCGCCCCGTTCATGGAACAATTGAAGGCTAAGTTCTGCGATGACCAACAATAGCTTCCTGTTGTTCCCGGGTAGGTCGATGATGTACAGATAACATAATTTACTTGGTATTATGAATTTTACACGTTGTATTTCCTGCAAGGGCATTTTGGTGATGCTTGCTCTGGCAATACATGCTCAGGTTGACGCGCAAACCGTTCTGCTCAATTCTGACTGGGAGTTCCATAGACTGGATGGCGTGACTGCCGGGAAAGTAATCAAAAACCAAGGAGGTGACTGGACTTCCCAGTATAACATCCAGCATCTCAATGCCGGAGATAAGGACTTGGCCATTCCTGCCGACACTTTGCGTGCCGAGGCATCGCGCTTGGCCACCGCCTCTTGGGAAAGTGTGACCTTGCCTCACACGCCATTTGTCGAACCACTGGTAGTGCGTCAGCAGTGGCAGGGTGTGTGCTATTATCGCAGGAAGTTGAATCTTGATGCCAAGAATAAGGGCAAGCGTGTATGGTTGGAATTCGAAGGTGCAATGCATCTTGCCGACCTTTGGGTCAATGGCAAACATGCCGCACAGCATGCAGGCGGTTACACCACTTTTGTTACCGACATCACCGACTTCCTGCGTGTAGGTTCCAATGATCTTCTTGTCCGTCTCGACAATAGAAACAATACGCTTATTCCACCGGGCAAGCCTCTGGAAGATTTGGATTTCAATTACTATGGCGGTCTCTACCGTGATGCACGCCTTATAATGAAGGAACCGGTCCACATCACACATCCTGTAATGGCTGGTGAGGTGGCCGGTGGGGGCATATTTGTCACCTATCCATCCGTCAGTGCCGACGAAGCCACAATCAATGTCAGGACTCACGTGGCCAACACCGATGCAAAAGGTAAACAATTGACAGTTCGTCACCAGCTTTACGAGTGGAGCAAGAATGGCAAGCTGCGTGGCAAGGTGGCCGGGACACAGTCCACCCTCACCATTGCCGCCAATACCAAGGCTTATGCCAACGACCAGATGACCGTTTCCGCTCCCCGTCTATGGTTTCCAGATGCCCCGTCCCTCTATGTGCTTGTTACCCAAGTATTGGAGGAGAATAAGGTGGTTGACAGCCAACAGACCCGCATCGGCATACGCGAGATACAGATGACCAAGGACGGCGGATGTCGCATCAATGGCCGGCATTACCGTCTGGAAGGTACTAACCGTCATCAGGAATACCCCTACGTGGGTTATGCCATTCCCGACCAGGCACAGTATCGCGACATCTGGCAGATACGCGAGAACGGTTTCAATGTTGTCCGCCTTGGTCACTATCCCCAAGACCCTTCCGTGTTGGATGCCTGTGACGAGCTTGGTCTGTTGGCCATAGAGCCTATTCCTGGCTGGCAGTTCTTCAACGCTGCCAAAGGTTTTGTGGAACGTACCTATCAGGACGTGCGAGATATGATTCGTCGCGACCGCAACCATCCCTCCATCCTAATGTGGGAGACCACCCTTAACGAGTCCAACCCTCCGCGATATTGGAAGGACAAGGCCGTGCAGGTCGCACACGAGGAATATCCCGGCACGCAATGTTTCACGTCCGGTGATTCCTATGGCTATGACGGTTTTGATGTCTGTTACAATGACTGGGCGGGAGATTTCAATCGTCCCAACAATACCGCCAAGCCCTCGTTTATCCGTGAATACTACGATTACGAGTTTGGAGGCCATTACAGTACCACCCGTATCGCACGTGGCGATGGTGACCGTGCCTTGGTGCAGAATGCATGGAACGCACAGTGGAGCCACAACCGTTATCGTGCCTATTCCAACACCCTCGGGCAGGCTGTATGGAGCATGTACGATTACAATCGCGGTTGCTGCGACAATATCTGCTACAGCGGTGTGGCCGATGTCTTCCGTCTCCCCAAGTTCAGTCTCCGCTATTTTCGCAGCCAGGTTCCTGCCGGCAGTTATCTTCCATCAGGCAAGATGCCTTACGAGGTCTTTGTCAATAGCCATTGGATGCCAGGTGCGTCGGATACGCTCATGGTTTATGGTAATGTCGAGGAAGTGGCTTTGTTGCTAAATGGCCGGGAAGTAGCCCGCAAATGCCGCGACAATAATCCAACCACATCAAGATATGTGAAGCGACCGGATGGCGGCAATGCCACAAACATAGAATATCCGCCCTTTACCTTCTTTGACGTTAAGTGGCAGGAGGGAGAGTTGCAGGCCGTGGGCTACGTTCAAGGCAAACCTGTGGCCAGGCACACTGTACGTACGCCAGGCAGTGTTGCCAAGGTGGGAATAAGTTATATGCAGAGCGGCGTGAAGGCCTCCCAGAATGATCTTCTGCTTGTCTACGTTACGTTGGAGGACGATAACGGCACCTTATGCTTTGGAGAGAACAGACGTGAGGTTTCTCTGGATGTCCTCCAGGGTGGCGAACTTCGAAGTCCGGCTGTGGTAAGGGCGGAGGCGGGAACTGCCACTTTCGTGGTGGCAACGGCCAATGCCAAGGACTTGGTTCTGGAGGCTACTTCCGGCAACCTGCGGAACAAGCGTAAGATAAAGTTGACACCATGGCGTGGCAACATCTGGTAAACAATGTGCCATGGCACGGGACATGCCAACCCGATGTCATGGCACATTGTTTTTAGAGGTATATGTGATTGTTTGTGTAATGCATATGTCTGGAAGTTAATCTTCTTAGCTAATTACACAAATGTATGTCTGCTCTGCGTTTGTATAATACTTGTTTGGGTTCAAACAATATCATTGTTTTGGAAATGATTGCGCGACTATTGGGCAGGGATTCTGTCTCGTTTGACGAGGTTAGAGGAAAAATTTGCCAGAGGGTTGATGATTATGGAAGAGGAACGCTACCTGCTCGTTCTGAAGCTTATGATTATCCTGCAATTTCCTTTGAAGGAATAATTCCTCCTGTCACGAAAACTACGTGGAGCCAGAAAGGACCCTATAGCAATTACTTACCGGCATCATGTAATCCGGCCACAGGTATGCTGGCGCATTATCCGGCATGATTGTATTAGCTTTTGCGCAATTCACGTTGACGCATAGCATAATAAAAGCATGGGAATTATTACTGCTGCCAGCAGTGTCGTGACGCTATTTCGCCTCACTCCATTGATAATAACGAACCCAATCTACATGCATTTCTACCGGGAGATCCAGTGTGTCAACTTTGCCTACCCAATTTCCGCCCAGTTGCATATCGATGAGTAAATAATAAGGCTTGTCGAAAGGAAACTGTCCTTCTTTGTCCGTTTGTATACGTGGATAGGCGAAAGTGCGCTTGTCGTTCACAAAGAAGACCAAGCTGTCCGGGTACATTTCTACGGCATAGACGTTGTAGTCGTTCGTGTCTATGGCCGCTGTGCTTCCCTGAGGTGGGTTATGCCGTATGTTCAGATGTTGCGTGTAGACGGAATGCACGGTTTGATAAACAATGGAATCATAGTTCAAGTGTTCCATTATATCTATTTCTCCACCTGTGGGCCACTGATACTTCTCTTCCTCAAATGGTTTCAGCCAAATTGCAGGCCATGCTCCACGTGCACATTGCAGTTTCGCCTTTATTTCCAATCTTCCGCCATGGAATGCTTTCTTGTATTTTGTGTATAATCCCCCTGTTATGTATTTGAGAGAGTCGGAATTTGGGTTAGGTGTCATTATGCCTTTCAGAACCAAATTGCCATCTCTCAACTCATAACAAGCTTCATTGTCCGACATGTGGCGAGCCCATTCTGGCTGCCAGCGTGGAATTTTTGACCATACGACTGTATCAAAAACTTCTTGGTTGAAATCGTCCTCCCATACCAATTCCCAGCCAGGTGCTTTTTGGCAGGAGGTAGGTAATATCAGCCATCCACATACTAATGCTATGTTTAATACGTTTTTCTTCATCAATGCTATGCTTTTGTTGAACGCCGTATAAGAAATAGAACTACCGCAACCACCACCGGCTGTGGCATTCACAAGGCTTATATCACCATTGGCAAATGAGAAATCTCACAATACTGTATGATACTCCGAATCTGTGTTTTTCATTATCAGCACTGGTAATTCTTTCATACTCTGATTTTCAAATTCAGTGATAGTGAAGCTTTCAATTGCTGTGGAGTGAGTGATAATGGAGTATAGATAAAACTTGTCATAGTTCAACTGCCGGTCTATGCCAAGTTCTCGGTATCTCCATGCTAAATTCTTTAATTTTGATTTCATGGGGACAAAATTACGATTTTCTCCTTATATGTGCAAGTCGTGTTCAATGTATTCAACTGGTGAAAAGTCCTATATTCCGCTATGCTCTTATTCGATTTGATTCGGGAGGCTTTGTTGTTTTGCGGACATTCGTTCCAAAAGCTCGGAAACATATTGCCTGCCTACCGGAAATGTTGCTCCTGAATGTAATTTCAGGGATTGCTTGTTGAAGGTGGCTATTTTGGTGACAGGTATGATGTATGAACGGTGTATCCGTATGAAGTCGGCCGGAGGCAGGAGCGACATTACGTTTTTCATTGAGTTATGAGATACTATGCAGTTTCCTGATTGGAGGTATATTTTAGCATAGTTTTCCATCGCTTCTATATATTCAATGTCATTTACGCGGATTGAAACGTTGGCATATTCCTGTTTGACAATGATGGTGTAATTTTTTGCTCCGATACTCTCCCGGTATTCCATCCGCCTCTCAGCTCGTTCCATAGCGGTGCGAAAACGGTCAAAGGAAAACGGCTTGTGAAGAAAATCCACGGCATCAAGGTCAAATCCGTCAAGGGCATATTTCAGATAGGCGGTTGTGAAGATAAAAACGGTCTTATCTCCAATTTTCTTTGCGATGCTCAACCCGTTTATATCCTTCATCTCAATGTCAAGCAATACAATATCTGTTTTTTTAGCCATTATGGTGTCAAGACCTTTCTGTGGATCGGAATAGGTATCAAGGTCGATGTTTCCCAATCTTTTGCAGAATTGCGATATGATTGACAATGCTATGGGTTCATCATCAATGGCCACGCATACTATTTTTCGTTCCATTACAATTCAATCATTAAGGAAACACAGTAAACTCCATCTTTTTCTTTGATAATCAGTGAATGTCTGTTCGGATATGTAAGGGCAAGACGTGCCCGGCAGTTGCTAAGTCCTACCGATATATCATCATTTCCGGCGTCAATCATGATGTTATTGGTGACCTTGAACGACAGAACTCCATTGTCAAGCCGTGCATGTATGTCTATTAAACAGTCGCGAGTAGATGAACTGCCATATTTGAAAGCGTTTTCAACAAATGTTATCAGTAGCATCGGGGGTATCAATGTCATATCATTGTCAATGGAATAATCCCATTTTACGATGGTGTGGCTGTTGAGACGCAACTGCTGGAGTGCGATATAGTCATTGATATATGTAATCTCATCTGAAACAGGAATCATATCAGCGTCAACTTGCGTGTAGATATATTTCAGAATTTCTGTAAATTTTATAAACGCATCTTCGGCGTTGTCCGATTTGCTGACAGTCAGCCCATACAGGGTATTCAAAGTGTTGAACATGAAATGCGGATTTATCTGCGCTTTATACAGCGACAGCTGAGCCTTGTCGCGTTGTGATTCAATATCCTTTTTCACTATTATCTGCCTTACCAATTCAAGGAGCAGCGAGATGGACAAGCTGTAACCGCATACCACAAGCGACATGAACCATACGGTCTGCGCTCTCAGATGCTCGTGAAGATTAGGGTGCAGTGTTGTCACCGGTTCGATATTATCGGGATATGGAAATTGAGAGAGCGTGAATGTCACTGTTAAAATCAAAGCGACCATCCCGGTAACTTGAGAGTATTTCCGCCGCATCATAAGCTGTGGGATACTCACAGTCCGTATCAGGAAATATACACCATAAAGAAATACGATGAGAGTTACTGCAAATGATGTATACTTGTCAATCCACTTCTCGACAGGTACAAGCGTAATAATCAGAGGGAGAAAGACACAGCAAAAAAACAGGTCTATCCATAATGTTATTTTCTTTTCGTTCATGATTGCAAAGTTACTGCTTTTAATCGGGGCTGTCAAAGGTTTGTTTTGTCGTTGGTCAACACATTCGGTAGTTGGTAAACAGTTTTTTTGAACAGATATGTGCAAGTGGTATTTTTGCACAAAAAAAAACGAATTGCAATGAGATTAAACTATCCATTCGCTATTGTCCTGATGGCGTTACTCGCTACATCATGCACCGATAATAAAACGGAAGAAAAGACCTCTTCCGCATATCCGGTGCAAACTATTGAACTTACCGACCGCACCCTGATGAGCGACTTTGCCGCTTCCGTCACGGGATGCCAGACTGTTGAAATCCGTCCGCAGGTTGACGGTATGTTGACGCGTATCTGTATCCGTGAAGGAGATGCCGTCAGGAAGGGGCAGGTGCTTTTTGAGATTGACCCGGCACAGTTTCAAGCGGCCTACGACATAGCGCAGGCTAATGTGAACAGCGCGGAAGCTGCTGTTTCAACGGCACAGCTTGTACTGGACAGTAATACGGAGTTGTATCAGGAGAAAGTAATCTCTGATTTTGAACTTAACACCGCGAAAAACGAACTGTCAGAAGCCAAGGCTAAATTGAAACTTGCCAATGCCGAATTGGAAAAAGCCGCAACTAACCTTTCATATACAAAGGTTAAATCGCCGGTTAACGGTGTGGCAAGCATGATTCCCTACCGCGTGGGCGCACTTGTAGGTTCCAGCATTGCCACTCCGCTTGTAACTGTAAGCGATGACGGCGACATATACACTTATTTTTCTATGGCTGAAAACCAGATGCTCAACTTGGTGCAACAATACGGGTCACTGAAAAAGGCTCTTGATGAAATGCCGGAAGTTGAGTTCAGGATGAGCAATGGCGAGATATATCCGCTCAAAGGACACATTGACGCGGTAAGTGGCACAATCAACAATTTCACGGGTGCTATCAGCTTCCGTGCGGTGTTTCCCAATCCCGACAGATTGCTGCGCGATGGTGGAACAGGCACTGTGATAATTCCACAGAATTATGATTCCTGCATTGTCATTCCGCAAAGTGCCACATATGAATTGCAGGACAAGAAATTTGTCTATAAGGTTATTGACGGAAAGGCAACATCATCTGAAATAATTGTGCTTCCCCAGAGCAACGGTAAAGAATATGTAGTGACCGGTGGTCTTGAAAAAGGAGATGTAATAGTGTCGGAGGGAGCCGGCCTTATTAAAGAAGGAACTGTTATCAACGCTAAATCAGAAAAAGAATGACAATCAAGACATTTATTGACCGACCGATATTGTCATGCGTCATTTCGGTTGCCATAGTTCTGTTGGGCTTGATTTGCCTTGCGGGATTACCCATTGAGCAATTTCCTGAAATTGCTCCACCGACCGTCAGTGTATCAGCCAACTACGCCGGAGCAAATGCAGAAACGGTACAGAAAAGTGTTATCGTTCCAATCGAGGAAGCAATCAACGGTGTCGAGGATATGCTCTATATGGTATCATCGGCGACCAATACCGGGTCTGCCAATATACAGGTATATTTCCGGCAAGGGACGGACGGCGATATGGCGATGGTAAATGTGCAGAACCGCTTGGCATCCGCACAGGGGCTTTTGCCTGCCGAAGTCACTAAAAGCGGTATCAATGTAAGAAAACGCCAGACATCCCGTATCAAGACACTTGCACTGTATAGCCCGGACGGCAGTTTTGATCAGAAGTTCCTGACAAATTACATGAAAATAAACATTGAACCCCGCCTGTCACGCGTGGCAGGTGTCGGTGAAGTTGATATAAAAGGAGCAGACTATTCGTTGCGTGTGTGGCTAAACCCCGGAAAGATGGCACAATATAAATTAGTGCCTGCCGACATACGGAAAGTTCTGGAAGGTCAGAATCTTGAATCTCCGACAGGAACACTCGGTGCGGAATCTGACAACACATTCCGCTATACACTGAAATACCGTGGCCGCTACGAAAATGAAAGCGACTTTGAGAATCTTGTAATCCGTGCCGAACCTGATGGCTCTATCCTCAAATTAAAGGATGTAGCCACCATTGAACTTGGATCAAAGACATACGAATATCTTGGTACGGTTAACGGAAAAACGGGAACCACCTGCATGATTTCACAGACATCAGGCTCAAATGCCAATGAGATAATCGAAGCGATTGACAAAGAGGTTGAAAATATCCGCCAGTCTTTGCCCAAAGGTATGGAACTTGTCGATCTTATGAGTTCAAAAGATTTCCTTGATGCTTCAATACACAATGTGATAAAGACGCTTTTTGAGGCAATCCTGCTGGTAGTGCTTGTGGTATATATATTCCTCCAAAGTTTCCGTGCTACAATTATACCCACGTTATCTATAATAGTATCGCTGATAGGAACTTTTATATTCCTTGAAATAGCTGGTTTCAGCCTCAATCTTATAACGCTTTTCGCTCTCGTCCTCGTGATAGGCACGGTCGTTGACGATGCCATTGTGGTAGTGGAAGCGGTTCAGGCAAAATTTGAGGAAGGAGTGAAATCTGCCTATCAAGCCACTGTCGATGGTATGAGCGGTATTACTGCCGCGCTACTTACCACTACTGTGGTCTTTATGGCTGTCTTTATCCCGGTCAGCTTCATGGGGGGAACAACCGGAACATTCTATACGCAGTTCGGACTTACAATGGCTGTGGCTGTCGGTATATCTCTGTTGAACGCCATGACACTCAGCCCGGCTCTGTGCGCATTGATAATGACACCGCATGAAATTGGCGATGGAGGAAAGAAAAGTTTTTCGGCACGTTTCCACATTGCATTTGACACCGCTTTCAACAAACTTGTCAACCGTTACACATCAGGAGTGAAATTCATGTTCTCCCGCGAGTGGATTACTGCGATACTGCTTGTCGCGGCGTGTGGAAGCCTGTATTATATGATGCAGACAACCAAAACCGGTCTTGTCCCACAGGAAGATATGGGTTCAATCAATATTGATGTGCTTACTCCTGCCGGAACAAATCTTGATGAAACCATGAGCATAATGGATGAGATTGACCGTCGTATATCTGACATTCCGCAGATAAAGGTATATTCAAAAACCGCAGGAATGGGTATGATGAGCGGTATAGGATCATCAAGCGGTATGTTCAACATCAGGTTGAAAGACTGGAAAGAGCGAGAAGGTAATGGCGACGATATAAATTCAGTCATGGATGAGATATACAGGCGCACAGCAGATATAACCGGAGCAAGAATAATCGTATTCACCAATGGTATGATACCCGGATATGGTGTAGGCAATGGTTTTGAAATCCATATTCAGGATCAGAAAGGCGGTAAGATTGAGGATTTGCAACAGATTACAAATCGTGTCATAGCGGAGTTAGGCAAAAGACCTGAAATAGCACGCGCCACAACATCATTCGACACCAAATATCCCCAGTATCTTGTGGAGGTAGATGCCGCCACTGCACTGCGTCACGGAGTGGAACCGGCAGATGTGCTTGATGCTCTGTCAGGATATGTCGGAGGTGCATACGCATCCAATATAAACCGCTTCTCTAAACTATACAGGGTAATGGTGCAGGCTTCTCCCGAATTCCGTCTTGACACAAAGGCTTTGTCAAACATTTTCGTTAGAAACAGTTCCGGAGAAATGACACCGATCAGCCAATATCTGACTCTGACAAGGGTGTACGGCGCGCAATCATTGTCACGCTTCAATCTGTTCTCGTCCATTCAGGTCAACGGCACTCCGGCTACCGGGTATAGTTCGGGAGAGGCTATCGAGGCACTCATGGAGGTATGTGCCGAAAATCTGCCGGCCGGATACAGTTATGAGTTCGGCGGCATGAGCCGCGAGGAAGCCTCGTCATCAAGCTCGACTGTATTCATATTCATTGTATGTGTTGTTTTCATCTATCTGATATTGTGCGCCCTTTACGAAAGTCTGTTCATTCCGTGGGCGGTACTGCTGTCCGTTCCCTTCGGACTTGCAGGCAGTTTCCTGTTTGCCCGTATGTTCGGACTTGAAAACAATATCTATCTTCAGATCGGATTGCTTATGCTGATAGGACTTCTTGCGAAAACAGCAATCCTAATGACGGAATACGCCTCGGAACGACGTCGCAGCGGCATGACGATAATTCAGGCTGTTACATCTGCTGCACAGGCGCGTCTGCGTCCTATACTTATGACATCTCTTTCAATGATATTCGGCATGATACCTCTTGCATTTTCTTCGGGAGTTGGAGCCAACGGCAATATATCTATCGGTGTCGGAACGGCTGGCGGTATGCTTGTCGGGACAGTGGCTCTGCTCTTTATCGTGCCGGTACTGTTCATTGTATTCCAGACTATTGAAGAAAAAGTAATGCCAAAAAGAAAGAAATGATGAGAACAACAAAATATATCCTGCTGCTATTTGCCATGTCGTGTCTGAGTGGATGTGGATTATACAGCAAATGGGACAATGCCAATATAGAGTATGATGTGGAGAAAATCTGCGAAATGGACACAATCACACCGCATATAGCGGAAATGTCTTGGAGAGAACTGTTCACAGACCAATATCTTGTCGATTGGATTGATACGGCTCTATACCGCAATACAGATTTGCGTATAGCAAAGTACAAAGTGGAGCAAGCTACCGCGACCTTGAAAGCCTCGCGTCTGGCATTTCTTCCGTCAGTAGGCGTCAACGTAGAGGGTTCGGTTAGCAATAATTCCTCCGACCGTTTTCAGATTGCGCTTTCTGCATCCTGGGAGATTGACATTTTCGGCAAACAACGTAATCTGAATTTCCAACAAAAACTGCTCGATGCCGGCATGGAAGCGAATGACGCCCTTACCTCTTGGCAGACAGCACGCGACAGGCTCACACTTGCCAAAAAACAGATTGTCGCGCTTAAAGGAGCGGTGCATAACACCCGCTTGCTTATGCGGAATACAAACACAAACTATCTTGAAGTTCTTACTGCCCAACAAAGATTGCTTGAAGCTGAACTTACTGAAGCGGCCGACAGATATGATGCAATTCAGGCAATCATATCCCTCTATCATGCTTTGGGCGGAGGAACAGAGTAACATGCTTTCTACACATATCAGTATAACCAATCGTTAGAAGTAATGAAACAAGTATCGTTTATGTTAATAGCGTTAGGGCTTACAATCACAAACGCCCGTGCTGTTGAGCCTGCTGATACTGTCGCTTCAGAAAAGACAAATCAATCCGTTGAGCAACGGATTATCAAAGGGTCTGTCACCGACCGCAAGGGACAACCTTTAATAGGTGCGACAGTAAAAGTAAAGGAAAATATCAAAAAGAATGCTGTCACTGATGTTGACGGTAATTTCACAATCACGGACGCTCCGGAAAACGGAACGCTGCAAATCTCATACATCGGTTTTATGCCGCAGGAGGTAGAGATAAACCCGGATAAAGAGGATTACCAGATTGTGATGCGCATCAATCATTCGCTGCTCGATGAAGTGGTTGTTGTAGGCTACGCAACGCAGAAGAAAGTCGATTTGACCGGTGCTGTGTCGTCGGTCAATGTCGATGCGCTTGAAGACCGTCCGATTACCAACGCCACCAATGCGCTTGCCGGACTTGCCGCAGGATTGACGGTGACAAATTCAGGTGGCAACACTCCGGGGTTTGAATCGCAGAACATAACAGTGCGAGGGCTCGGCACTCTCAACAATGCAGCTCCACTGGTGGTTGTTGACGGAATGACAGGAATAGCCCTCAGCGACATCAACCCGCAGGACATTGAGAATATATCGGTGTTGAAGGACGCTGCTTCCGCCGCTATATACGGTTCAAGAGCTGCAAACGGTGTTATTCTTGTAACTACCCGTCACGGTGCGGAACGAGTGCCAAAGGTTACATACAGTGGCAATGTGTCGTTTGAAACTGTGGCTAAAAGACTGAATCTTGTGACGGATTATGCCGATTTCATGGAAATACAGAATGCCGGATTGATAATCAACGGTCAGGCACCACGCTTTTCTCAAGGCAAAATCGACGAATGGCGCAACGATGCCGGACGCAATCCTACAATATATCCTAATACCGACTGGCAGGATCATATCTATCGCACCCCGTCGGTGGTACAAAATCATAATCTTGCAATTACCGGAGGAACGAAAACGGTGAATTATAACCTCTCGCTCGGTTATATCAACAATCCGGGTATGGTATATCATACGGATTATGAGCGCTACCAGATGCGTACCAACCTTGACATCAATATAAAGCCGTGGATAAGTGTGGGTACAAATCTGTTCGGATATTATGACACAAACAATCCGTCGGCAGAAAATGCCGCGGCAGGTGGTGACGTAATTTTCGGTTACGGTGCTTTCAATACCGTGCCGGGCATGACGCTGTATGACCCCGCCACCGGACTATATGGCGGCATACAAAATCCGGAAGAGGAAAATGTGAGCAACGCCAATCCATACCGCCGACAGTGGTTTTACAAAGACGAATATCCTGTCAAAACAAAACGTATGGTAGGCAAAATCTATGCGCGTCTTATGCCGGTAAAAGGGCTGACTGTTCAAGGAGCTTTTTCCATGAACTACTGGGAGCGCAACATCGAGCATCATCTGACCGACCGCGACCTGTACCGTTTCACTTTCGACGGGCCGGTACTTATCCGCGAGGGCGTGGTGCGCACATATATACGCCGTTACAACTACCGCAATACATTCCGTTCATCGGAAGTCACAGCCCGATATAAATTCAATGTAAGCAAACTTGAAGCATCTGTATTCGCCGGCATAAGTCAGGAATACAACAAATATGATCAGGACTATTTTATAAAATACGACCTTGTTGATCCGTCATTAGGTGCTATCGACGCGGGTATGACCAATGGCAGCATAACAGGTAACTATAATGAATGGGCGATGCGCTCTTATTTCGGACGTGTCAACCTGAACTGGGACAACCGTTATCTGCTTGAAGCCAATCTGCGTGCTGACGGTTCGTCCAAATTCGCTCCCGGTCATCGCTGGGGATATTTCCCTTCGATTTCGGCAGGATGGAGAATATCTGAGGAAAAGTTCATGCGCGGAACATCGTCATGGCTCAACCAACTTAAACTCCGTGCATCTTATGGCTCGTTAGGCAACAATGCCACGACAAGTTACTATATGTATCAGTCACTGTTCGCAACCGCAAATTATATCCTCAACGGCAATATTGCCGGAGGTCTTGCGCAGACCGTTCTTGCAAATCCGGCATTGACATGGGAGAAAACCTACATGACAAATATCGGTGTGGACTACGCTTTCCTTAACAACAGACTCAGCGGCTCGGTAGATATATACAACAAGGATACGAAAGGCATACTCATATCGTTGCCGGCCCCTCTTGAACATGGCACAAGCGTTGTTCCCAACCAGAACGCCGGAGAGGTAAACAATAAAGGTGTCGAATTTGACATCCGCTGGAACGACAATATCGGCAAGGTATCGTATAACGTAGGCTTCAATATGGGTTTCGTGACAAATAAGGTTACTAAATTTCAAGGCGATGTGTCGTCAATAAGCGGTGTTTACAAAACACAGGAGGGCAAGCCTATCAATCAGCTGTATGTAATCACAGTTGACCGTATCGTGCGCGACCAGTCGGATCTTGATTATGTGCAATCGCTTGTAGATAAGAACCCTGACTATTTCGCTACATATCAACGTCCCGAACTCGGGGACTTCCTTTATCGTGATGCCAACGGCGACGGCAAGCTCGACACGAATGACCGTGTGGAGATAGGTCACGGCACACTCCCGCGTTTTACTTTCGGCGCGAACCTCGGATTGAGCTGGAACAATTTTGATTTCAGTATGCTGTTTCAAGGCGTAGGCAACCATCAGGTGTACTACAACAATCAGGCTTTCCGCTTCGTGACAGTAATGGGCCAGTCGTTGATAAAGGATATAACCGACAACGCATGGACTCCTGAAAATCCCTACAACTCAATCTATCCTGTGTTGCGAAACAATGCCAACGGCAAAAATAATATTGCCAGTGACGCTTTTGTGCATAACGCCGCATATTTCCGTTGCAAGAATATCCAGCTCGGATATACTGTCCCGAAGAAGATTACAAAGAAATTCTTTGTTGAGAACCTGAAAATATACGGAAGCATAGACAATCTGTTCACAATCACTAAATTCCCCGGTCTTGACCCTGAAATTGGAGCTAATGTCGGTTATCCGGCAATCCGTCAGTATTCCGTGGGTATCAACGTATCATTCTAACTAAATGAAGCATAAAATGAAAATCAGATATATATCAGCACTCGCTGTCTGCGCTTTGCTTTTCAGCGGGTGTGAGAGCCTCGACTATGTTCCCGGCGACCAGATATCGGGACAGACTTTCTGGCAGACTGAAGATCATGCACGTCAGGCTGCCGTGGGTATGTATGCAGCGATGAAAGCCAACTGGTGTTTCGGTATGGAATTCACCTTTGATATGTGCAGCGACCTTGCCGACGGCACTACACCTTGGTCGGACATATCGCGCGGCACATCGTTCGCCTCCAACAGTGGCGGTGTGCAGAACCATTGGCAGTATCTTTACGAACTTGTCCATCGTTCCAACACCGTAATCCGCAATGTGGCGGGTATGCCTATCAGTCAGCAGACTATCGACCGTGTTACCGGCGAGGCAAAATTCCTGCGTGCGATGGCATATTTCCGTATGCTCAACTGCTGGGGCGGTGTGCCGTACTATGACGAAACGTGTGATATAAACGAACAGTTTGCCAACCTTAATGCCCCACGCAGTACGGAGGATGAGATACGTCGTCACATAATCGACGACCTAACGGAAGCCATCGAAAAACTTCCGGTAAACTGGGACGCCGCCGACCTCGGCCGCGCCACCAAAGGTGCGGCTTATGCACTGCGCGGTAAAGTGTACCTGTTTAACCGCGAGTGGGACAAGGCGGTTGCCGATTTTGAGGAAATTGTCTATAACAAGTCCAATAATTACGGCTACTCGCTTCATCCGGACTACAACGAACTGTTTCGCCTCTACAACGGCAACCACAGTCCGGAAATGATTTTTTCCATTCAGTCGATAGACGGGAACACTGCCGGATATGCTCTTGACATAGTTTCGTATTTCGGCAACAAGTCAACCATGCGTCTGATTGCAAGCAACTGTATTGTTCCATCTACCACGCTTGTTGATATGTACGAGAACCTTGACGGCTCCCCGTTTGACTGGGACGATTTATTTCCCGGTTTCAATAACGGAGATTCACAGTTGCGCCGCAAGTATATGAGCGTAGCTATAGATCAGGGCAGTACCGTCGTCACATCAACGCTCGACTGCGACACAACAAAAGTAATGGACGCCTATCGTATGCGTGACCCTCGCCTGTGCCTGAATGTTATTACTCCTTACTCGCATTATCTCGGCACTGATGCCGGTTCAAATCCCATGGACAAGCAGTTTGTGCTTGCCGACCCGACGCAGGGTGGAGCCCCGATGGAAGCAATGGCATTTATCCGTAACTCAGAAGGTTGGAATTCATATTTCTGGCGCAAATGGATTCCGACAGGCAACCTTGACGGATACTGGGGCGAGTACAACCGCACACCATACGAATTTCCGCTTATCCGTCTTGGCGATGTGATACTGATGCTTGCCGAGGCATATAATGAGAGCGGAGCCACGGACAAGGCAGTGGCAGAGGTCAACAAGATACGCGCCCGTGTCGGTATGCCCGGACTTAACTCCGGAGCTTCATGGCTGTCTGTCGGCGGCAAAGAGGATATGGCGGTAAGGATACAACGCGAACGCGCCTTTGAACTTGCCGGAGAAGGTCAGCGATACTGGGATTTACGGCGCTGGGGATTGCTTGAAAAGTCGGTAAAGAACGCAACCGATATTTTCGGCGACCTGATGTACACCCGCTCCTATCAGAGCCGTCACGAGTTGTGGCCCATACCGTTGGTAGAGATGGAGCGCAACCTCAACCTGATCCAGAACGAAGGTTGGTGACACAAACGCATATACGGCACTTTTGTCGGATTTTGCACAATGGGCGGAAAAATAGAAGTTCTGAAAATCAACTATTTTCAGAACTTCTCCGCGTTTTACGTCTTGTTTTTGTAACCCGCTCGGGGTTCGAACCCGAGACCCCTTCATTAAAAGTGAAGTGCTCTACCAACTGAGCTAGCGAGTCAACCTGAATTGCTAATCGTTCGTGCGTTAGCGTGTGCAAAGGTATGATAAAAAAACGGTTCTGCCAAGAGAATGTCTCGAAAACTGCCGGTTGTGTATGATAATTGACCTTATCTTTGTAACTTTGCATGCATGGAATAGCACATATATATAATATAGATGAAGATATTGTTGTTACTTTTACTGAGTATCGGGTGTGGTCTGCTGTTGAGAAATGTCCGGCAGTTGCGTTACTTGCAGTATACATCCACATGGACTGTGTGGGCGTTGCTCTTGTTTTTCGGCATCGCTTTGGGCGGCAACGATGCCATAGTCGGAAATTTCATTCACTATGGTTTCACTGCCTTTGTTGTTGCCATTGCCGGAGTGGCCGGCAGCGTGTTGGCGGCATGGGGCGTGAGGATGGCCATGGATAATAAAAGGCGGCGATGATGTTGAGTTGAGCCTGTATGCGGAATGTATGGATGCGAAGACGATGAAAGACAGTTTGGTGGTATTGGCTTTTTTTGCCATGGGTATAGCTTTAGGCGTTGGAGGTTGCGTGCCTGCCGAAGCCGTGCCTGCGGACTTGACGGAATGGTTGTTGTATGTCCTGGTGGTGCAGATAGGCATAAGCCTTGGCGCCGGTGGGAGTCTGCGGCGCATAGTCGCTTCATTCAATCTCCGCAGTCTTGTCTTGCCTTTTGCCACGATAGTTGGAACTTTGGTCTTCACCGCATTGTCCGGTCTGGTCTTGGGAGGATGGAGCCTTGCGGAATACATGGCCGTGGGTAGTGGTATGGGCTATTATTCGCTTTCCTCTGTGATGATAATAGACATAAAGAGCGGAAGCATTGGCGTACAGGCAGCAACCCAGTTGGGTGTACTGGCCGTGATGGTGAACATCGTTCGCGAGATGACGTCCTTGGTCTGCGGCCCGTGGTTGGCCCGTGTTTTCGGATGCTATGCCCCGATGTCTGCTGCGGGAGTGACCTCCATGGATGTGGCGCTGCCCATGATAGTCCGCAGCAGCGGGCAGGAGATGTTTCCAACGGCACTGATGCACGGGTTGGTGCTGGAGATTAGTGTCCCCCTGTTGGTGACGCTGTTCGCAAGTATGTAACGGCAGTATTGTTAGATAAAGCATAGATATGAAGAACCTTGTTGTTTTGACCGGAGCCGGCATGAGTGCCGAGAGCGGCATCAGCACATTCCGCGATGCCGGAGGGCTGTGGGAGCGTTATCCTGTGATGCAGGTGGCCAGCATTGAGGGTTATAGACGGAATCCGCAATTGGTGATAGATTTCTATAACGAGCGCCGCCGGCAGCTTACTGAGGTGACCCCAAATGCCGGGCATTTCGGGCTGGCAGAGTTGGAAAGGAATTTTAATGTCACCGTGGTGACTCAGAACGTCGATAATCTTCACGAGCGTGCAGGTAGCAGCCGCGTTATCCATCTGCATGGCGAACTTACCAAGGTGTGTTCCAGTCGCGACCCCTACGACCCTCGCTATATCCGCGAGTTGACACCCGGCAATTTCACTGTCAGGATGGGCGACCTTGCCGGCGACGGCAGCCAGCTACGTCCGTTTATCGTGTGGTTCGGAGAAGCCGTGCCACAGATAGAGGTTGCCGTGGACTATGTGGAAAAGGCCGATGTATTCGTCATCATAGGCACCTCGTTGAATGTCTATCCCGCGGCAGGTCTGCTGGATTATGTTCCCGGTGATGCCGATGTTTATCTGATAGATCCCAGGCCGGTGGACACGCATACCGCAAGGCGGATACATGTGATTCAAAAAGGGGCTTCCGAGGGAGTCAAGGAACTGATGAGTCATCTTCTATGATGTGATGTCCGTGTTCCGTATGGAGCTGCATTTATTGATAGGCTCGCTTGTCTCCGTGCGGTAGTTGACCATTCCCAAACGCCTTGACCATAGTATTGTCGAGGTTTCGTTCATAGTATTGTCGGGGGCGTGACCATAGTATTGTCGAGGTCTCGTTCATAGTATTGTCAATGTGCCGACAATGCGTGGACCGGATGGCAATGTCACGGAGATGACATTCCATCCACGTTTGTGGACATGTCGTGGTGATGATCGGGCTGCACTTTCTCCTTCTCCAGGTGAAGTATGGGATATGGCTTGCCTTCGTTGTCCGTGGCGTCCCGGCCTGTTATGCGGAACCCATGGTGCAGATAGAATCCAAGGGCTTGTTCGTTTTGCTCATTGACATCTATCCTGTACATGCCCTTCTCCCGGCAGGCGAAGCGCAACAGCATCGAGCCGTATCCCTTGCCCATGTCGTCGGGATGGACAAAAAGCATTTCCACCATCTCGGTGCTTAGGCCTATGAATGCACGGCATTCCCCTTGCGCGTTGTGTATGGCATATAGGTCCACGTGCGGCATGTACAGGCTTGACAGCCTACTGTGGTAGAAGTCGATGTCTTCTTCGCTCAGGAAATGGTGTGTGGCGCGTACCGAAGCCAGCCACACCCGGGTCATGGACACGTAGTCGTAGCAAGGTTCTATACGTGTGCACTGGTTGTCATATATCATAGAAGTACAAAGTTAATGCAAAATTATCGTCCTACGGTGAGATTTGACGGTATCCGTGTCGGCATATGCAATTTTTTGCGTATTTTTGCGCCCGATGAAGCACACACACACCTACAGACCCGCTGTTTTCCGCTTCCGTCGATGGAGCAGGAAAGGGTATGCCGTATTCAGCAGTCTGGGCAAGTTGGTGACCATAGGCCGTGGGTGCAAGAGCATAGCGGACGCGTCCCTGCGCAAGTCGGGCATGATGCCCATTTCCTCGTGCATGATATGTGGCGAACGTTGCGTGGAGGATGAGAATTGCCCGCCAGGCGATACGTTAGACTCACAGTTGCCCTGCTCCTTATCTGTGGTTATGGCCTCAGGCGTGCTGGTCGTGCCTTGTCACAATTGCGAGGCCGCGTCTTGCGCTCCCTGCTCGTCTGTCGTATTGCCAGAGGAGGGAGACAACACATATGGATTTTTCACAACCGCAATGCATACAGCGCGGATGATGCCAATGAAGATTGAAGGGCGTCATCCGCGCTGTTTGTATTTCTGTCTGTGCGCACCACGGCCGGAAATGATATTTTCCAATACCTGCTTATTGGCTTAAACATAAAAAAAGAATAACATAATGATTGCTTTTCTGAAAGACAAAGTGCTGCAAGGTCATGCCATAACCAAGGATGAGGCTATGGCCTTGGCCCATGAAGCCGAGGACGAGGCTCTTTATGATGCCGCGCATGAACTTACCTCGGCCTTGGCCTCCAGGCGTTTCGACATGTGTTCCATACTGAATGCCAAGTCTGGCCTGTGCAGTGAGGACTGCAAATGGTGCGCCCAGTCGGCACATCACCATACGGGCGTGAATGTCTACGGCCTGGTGCCGCAGGAACAGTGCATAGCGGCCGCCCGTGCCAACGAGGTTGAAGGAGTATGTCGTTTCTCGTTGGTTACCAGTGGACGACGACCGACTGACAGCGAGGTGGAACAGTTGTGCCAACGGGTGCGTGGCATACGCAGGGAGTGCAAGATAGAGGTATGTGCCTCGTTGGGACTGCTTGCCGAGGCGCAATTGTCACGGCTGAGGGAAGCCGGCGTAACGCGTTATCATTGCAATCTCGAGACTGCCCCTTCCTATTTTCCAAGCCTTTGCACCACTCACACCCAGGAACAGAAGATAGAGACCATCATGGCCGCCCGTCGTGTGGGTATGGACATCTGTTGCGGTGGTATCATAGGCATGGGCGAGAGCATGGACCAAAGGATAGAACTGGCCTTTGCCCTGCGTTCGTTGGAGGTGAAATCCATTCCCGTCAATCTCCTGCACCCGATTCCAGGTACTCGATTGGAGGGAACGCCCCTGCTTCCGGACAGGGATGTGCTGCGCACCATTGCCTTGTTCCGCTTTATTCATCCGGAGGCGTATCTGCGTCTGGCCGGCGGACGTGCGCGGTTGAGCGAGGAGACCCTGCGCAAGGCCATGTACATAGGCATCAACGCAGCCATAGTCGGTGATCTGCTGACTACCATAGGCTCAAGTGTCAGTGAAGACAAAGAACGCATAAAATCCATCGGTTATGAAATATGAATACACTCCCGATGCCTTCGACCTCAGGCATCTTTGGCACCCTTATACATCTGCAACTCATCCACTGCCCACGTACAAAGTGGTGCGTGCACAGGGTTGTGTCCTTACCCTTGACGACGGCACCCGCCTGGTGGACGGAATGTCGTCGTGGTGGTGTGCCGTGCACGGCTACAACCACCCTGTGCTCAACCGTGCCGTGGAGGAACAACTGTCTTGCATGTCGCACGTGATGTTCGGAGGCATCACCCATGACCCCGCAATCGAGTTGGGACGCCTCCTCCTTGGCATAGTTCCGCCGTCGATGCAGCGGATATTCTATGCCGACAGCGGTTCCGTGGCCGTGGAAGTGGCATTGAAGATGGCCGTGCAGTACCAGTATGCCAAGGGATGTTCCTGCAAGTCCAACTTCGTGACCATACGCAGGGGATACCATGGCGATACATGGAATGCCATGTCGGTCTGCGACCCTGTCACCGGCATGCACGGCCTGTTCGGCAGTTCCCTGCCGGTGCGCTATTTTGTACCTTCACCGGAGAGCAGGTTCGGGGGAGAGTGGAATCCCGAGGACATGCGCCCGTTGCAGGAAATGCTGGAGCGGCATCATCGGGAATTGGCCGCCCTCATTCTCGAACCCGTGGTCCAGGGAGCCGGTGGCATGTGGTTCTATCATCCGCAGTACCTTCGCGAGGCGGCTGCATTGTGCCGACGCTATGGCATACTGCTGATTTTCGATGAGATAGCTACGGGTTTCGGGCGTACAGGTCGCCTGTTCGCTTGGGAACATGCCGGAGTGGAGCCGGACATCATGTGCATAGGCAAGGCTCTCACAGGCGGATATATGACGTTCTCTGCCGTGCTGGCCACCGACAATGTTGCCGAGACCATATCCGACGGCTATCCCGGCGCCTTCATGCACGGTCCCACGTTCATGGGCAATCCGTTGGCATGTGCCGTGGCCCGCGCTTCTGTGCAACTGCTCCTGTCGTCGGGATGGCAGGAGAACGTACGACGCATAGAACGGCAGCTAAGCACAGGACTGGCCGCGGCCCGGGTCCTGCCACAGGTGTCCGATGTGCGCGTCCTGGGAGCTATCGGTGTCGTGGAAACAATTGACGAGGTTGACATGGCCTGGATACAGAGGCGTTTTGTGGAGGAGGGCGTATGGGTGCGTCCATTCGGACGGTTGGTATACATCATGCCCCCGTTTGTTATCACAGATGAGGAACTGCATAGCTTGATACGGGCCGTGGTGAAGGTGGTTGGCGAGATGCCGGTACCGGGTATGGCTTACAATAGATAGAGGAATCATGACAGACGCTTATTCTTATTATGGAGAAACGTTGCAGGCTCTGCGGGAACAGGGGAATCTGCGTAGCCTGCCTGCAGTGGTGCACGACGGACAACGGATAGAAATCGGCGGGCATATCATGCTCAATCTGTCCTCTAACGACTACCTGGGGTTGGCTTCGGACACAGGACTGCAAGAGGAGTTCCTCGGGAATGCGAATGTGGCGGACCGTTTGTTGTCGGCCTCCTCTTCGCGCCTGCTCACGGGCAACTTCAGTGTGTGTGGCAGGTTGGAAAGACTGTTGGCCGGACTTTTCCGAAGGGAATCCGCTCTTGTCTTCAGCAGCGGTTATCACATGAATACGGGTATACTGCCTGCCGTGGCCGATGCCCATACCTTGATACTGGCCGACAAGCTGGTGCATGCAAGCATCATAGACGGCATAAGGCTGTCGCATGCAAAATGCATACGCTTCCGGCATCAGGACTACGGGCAATTGGAGCGCCTTTTAGGACAGTACCATGGGATGTATGGGCGTATAATCATAGTTACCGAAAGCATCTTCAGCATGGATGGTGACATTGCCCCATTGGCGCACCTCGTGGAGTTGAAGAGGCGTTATCCCGGAGTGATGCTGTACGTTGATGAGGCGCATGCCATAGGGGCGAGGGGACGCACTGGTCTGGGCATAGCCGAGGAACAGGACTGCATACGGGAAATCGATTTTCTTTGCGGCACGTTTGGCAAGGCCTTGGCTTCCGTTGGCGCATATGTCGTGTGCGAAGGGGTGATGCGCGATTTTCTGGTCAACCGCATGCGCACCCTCATCTTTACTACCGCTCTGCCGCCCTTGAATGTGGCATGGACTCATTTCGTGGTGGAGCGTTTGGCTGATATGACCGGCCGCAGGGAGCACTTGGCCTTGCTTTCCCGTCGACTGCTGGATGCCATACGTGCCCGTGGGATGGAGTGTGTGTCCGACAGTCATATCATACCTTATATAATAGGTGACAGCCACGATGCCGTGCTGAAGGCGGAGGCTTTGCAAAGGCATGGATTCTATGTCCTGCCTGTGAGACCGCCAACGGTACCCGAGGGAACGTCCCGGTTGCGCTTCTCGTTGACAGCGTGTCTGGAACGCCAAGACATTGACGGGCTTGTACAAAGTCTTTAGCCTGGCATACGGGATGAAGAACTATGAAATCAGGTACACAGGCAATATGAAACAACTATTTATAAGACGCAGTGACCGCGAGCGGCTGATGCTGTTCTTTGGCGGTTGGGGTACGGATGAGAGGTTATTGGATTTCCCGTTGCCGGAGAACGGCATGGACATCATGCTATGCTGCGACTATCGTTCCTTGGATTTCGATGTCTCTCTGGTGACACGATACAGGAGTATAAGCCTGCTGGCATGGTCCATGGGTGTGTGGGTTGCCGACCATGTGCTTGGGGGCATGCCGTTGCCGTTGGAACGTAAGGTGGCGTTCAATGGAACGCAATTTCCTATGGATGATGCCAGGGGTATACCGGTGAATGTGTTCAAAGGTACGCTGGATGGCTTCTCTGAAACGGTGCTGGCCAAGTTCCGCAGGCGCATGTGTGCCAGCAGCGAAAGCCTGCACAGGTTCATGGAGCATGCCCCGCGGCGTTGTGCCGGGGAACTGCGGGAAGAGTTGCAGTCGTTGTATGACAGCGTGACGCAATCTGTTGTTCATAATCGGTTGGGCTGGGACAAGGCTGTGGTAGGGCAATGCGACCGCATCTTCCCTCCAGGCAATCAACTTGCTGCATGGCATGACATGGCAGAAGTGCAGGTGGTGGATGCTGCCCACTATGATGCCGCCTGGATACGACAACTAATCACTGAAACTGACCCATGGACAAGGAATTGATAAAACAACGTTTTGCCCGTGCCTCCTCCACGTATTCTCGCGAGGCCACGGTTCAGCAGCAAGTGGCTGTACGGTTGGCCGAGATGGTGAACCGCCATGTTCCGCCTTCCTGGCACGGGTGCGTGTGGGAAGTGGGATGCGGCACGGGGCTGTTTACCCGGGCATATCTGCAGGTGCGGACACCTGGACAGATGTGGCTGAATGACATTTGTCCGGAGATGGAGACGTGTCTGGCTCCGCTTTTGTCGGAACGGGTACGTTTCTCTGCTGCCGATGCCGAGAAGGTCAGGCCTCCGCGGGGAGTCAGCTTGATTGTATCATGTTCGGCGTTGCAATGGTTCGATTCGCCGCTATGCTTCCTGCAACGTTGTCGCGAGGCCTTGCTTCCAAGGGGCTATATGGCCATAGCGACTTTCGGACAGGACAATTTTCATGAAATACGAAGCCTGACTGGGACAGGTCTCGTTTACAGGACACAGGGAGAATGGCAACGCGACCTTGAGGGGATGGGCTTCAGGGTGTTGCAGGCGATGGAGGAGAAGATTACCGTCTGGTTGCCCTCGCCGACGGAGGTGCTGAGACATCTCAGGCAAACCGGTGTCGCTGGCATACAACGCCAGACCTGGACGAGGGAACGCCTGGCATCCTTTGCACGCGAATACAATCGCTGTTTTGCGAACCGGGATGGACTGGTTCCATTGACTTACAATCCAATTTACTTGATACTTGAAACAAATGAAGACGATGATTGAATCCAAAGTGTTTTTCGTCAGTGGCATAGACACGAACATAGGCAAGAGCTATGCCACCGGTTATCTGGCCCGCGAGTGGAACAAGGACGGGGTGCGCACCATCACACAGAAGTTGGTACAGACAGGCAACACCGGCATGTCAGAGGACATAGAACTGCATCGCGGCATCATGGGCTGCGGTCTGTTGGATGCGGACCGCGAAGGGTTGACTATGCCGGAGATATTCACTTATCCCTGTTCTCCGCATCTTGCTGCGGAGATAGATCGCCGCACCATAGACTTTGACAAAATCAACCGTGCCACGAAAATCCTGTCCGAGAGCTACGATGCCGTCCTGCTGGAGGGTGCGGGCGGACTGATGGTACCACTGACACGCGACCTGCTTACAATAGATTTCGTCGCTCGGCAAGGTTATCCGCTTATCCTTGTGACCTCAGGCCGATTGGGTAGCATCAATCATACATTGCTTAGCCTGGAGGCCATAGAGCGGCGCGGCATGCAGCTGCATTCGCTCATGTACAACCTTTATCCGGAATGCGAGGACCGGTTGATACAGGCAGACACATTGAATTACCTGCAAACTTATCTGCAACGGCATTTCCCCAATGCCCGGTTTGTTTCTGTTCCTTGCCTATGATTCTTTCATCCGCCATGGTCTTTGGCAGAGTACAAAACATAGGACTGCATCCATGTGGCATGATGTGCCGGGCTGGATGCAGTCCTGTCGTTTTGTTTATCTGATGGAGTGGGGGGTATCTCCTTATTCGGTGCGTGTCAGGCTGTAGTTCAACTGCGTCTGTGGCTTCTCGAACTGGTCGTTGAGCAGGGTGAGCTTGTTTTCATCCTCGCGCAGGAAGTTGAACGTTTCTTTGCCATCCTCCGATATGCATTGCCATACCGTGGCGTTGTCGTCTTCAGGTATGCCGCGCAGTGTCATTCGCTTGCCTGTGTAGGTAAACGTTTTGTCCTTGCCGTCCTCTGCCTCCTTGTATGTGAGGGCAAGTGTGAATGTGCCGTCTCCGCTATGCTGGCAGCTGTGTATGGTGAGAACATACTCTATTCCCGGACCTGACGCGGCCGGCAGAAGTCCCTCATAGACATGTGTTTCCATTTTTTCCAGTTCTTGGCTGGTCTCCTCGTTGGTAGCACCACACTTTGTATTGCTTGTGCCGGTGCATGATACGATTCCGGCCAACATGCAGAGTCCTGCAATAAGTGTTTTTGTTTTCATAGGCTTTCTGTTGTTTGGGATTCAACTGTATAGTAATATGTTTTTTGCTATCCATTCAGGATAGACTTGATAAGTTCAAGTTCATCATCCGCGAACTCTGGAGTGTCGATAGCTTGAATGTTGGCTTTTAGTTGCTTGACTGATGAAGCTCCGATTATAACTGACGTGACTCTTTTGTCGGTAAGAATCCATGCCAATGCCATTTGTGCCAATGACTGTCCGCGTAGGGCGGCAAGTTCATTCAATTGCCCTGCCTTGGATAACTTGTCTTGTGTTACCTGGGACTGTTTAAGGAATCCTGTGCTTTTGGCTGCCCGGCTGTCGGCAGGTATGCCATGCAGGTATTTGTCGGTAAGGATACCTTGGGCAAGGGGTGAAAATGCCGTGATGCCACTGCCGTTGGATGCGGCCAGTCCGAAGTTCTCCTTGGCTGACGCAGTGTCGAGCATCGAATAGCGATATTGGCTGACAAGACAGGGAACGTTTGCCTCGGCAAGCAGCTTGTAAGCATATTCCTGCTGTGTGGGTGGATATTTGGATATGCCGGCATAAAGGGCCTTGCCGCTGCGAACTATGTCTATCAGGGCCTGCATGGTTTCCTCTACCGGTGTCACGCCATCATACCGATGGCTGTAGAAGACATCAAAATAGTCGAGTCCCGTTCGCTTAAGGCTTGCGTTGCAAGATGCGATAAGGTTTTTGCGGGAGGAATTGTCTCCGTATACTCCGGGCCACATGTCGTGACCGGCCTTTGAAGAAATGAACAACTCGTCTCTATGAGCGTAGAGGTCGTCTTTCAGGACTGTGCCGAATGTCACTTCCGCGCTTCCCGGAGAAGGACCGTAGTTGTTGGCAATGTCAAAATGGCACACGCCGCTGTCAAAGGCTGTAAGTAGCATGTCTCTTGCTGTGCCAAAGTCGTCCACGTCGCCGAAATTGTGCCACAGCCCCAATGAAATGACAGGTAGCTTTATTCCGCTGTTTCCGCATATTCTATATTCCATACGGTACTTGATGTGAGGTGAAACGTCCGTCGGGTACAAAGATATGGAAAAATATCATTATGCCAATGATTATTGTCTGTATTTGTGTGGTTGCGGTGGGCTTTGCATTCAATCGTGGAATCAATCGTCAAGTGCAGTCCATATATTATATAATAAGGTGTAATTTACAGCGTGATTATATGCAATGCTAACATGCTTTGTCTTTGCTCGATTGTATGTTGTGTTTGTTTTTGTGTCTCCTTGGCGTCTTTGTTGGTTATGGCGCACTATACCTGTTGTTAATAATTCTTAAATACAGTTCCGCAAGGAGGTTCGTTGCTTATTAAAGAGCGGATATGGACCTGTTTCTCGGAATTTTGTTGTACCTTTGTGACCCGAATGGGCATATTGTGCCCTGCTTGTATCGTATATACATAATTTATATATAACTAAAAACAAAAGAAAATGCCTACAATTCAACAATTGGTAAGAAAAGGCCGTGCTGTGATGGCAGACAAGAGCAAGAGCCCTGCTTTGGACTGCTGTCCTCAGCGTCGTGGCGTTTGCGTTCGTGTCTATACCACTACGCCTAAGAAGCCTAACTCAGCTATGCGTAAGGTAGCTCGTGTACGTCTGACAAACACGAAAGAAGTTAACTGCTACATCCCTGGTGAGGGTCACAACTTGCAGGAACACAGCATTGTGCTGGTTCGTGGCGGTCGTGTGAAGGACCTTCCTGGCGTACGTTACCACGTTGTGCGCGGTACATTGGATACTGCGGGCGTGGCCAATCGTACCCAGCGTCGTTCAAAGTACGGTGCAAAGCGTCCTAAGGCTGCTAAGAAGTAATACTCCTTGGGGAGGACAGACGCTCCTCCTCTGGGAATGAAGTACAATTAAGAACAAACGTTTTGGTGTTGCAGTCCGTGTCCTGAGTAAATCCTGCGGCGGCAGGAATTGAAGCAAGAAGTACAAGATGCAAACCTGAACACAAAACACACAAAGAAATGCGTAAAGCTAAACCTAAAAAGAGAATTATCCTTCCGGATCCCAAGTTCGGTGACGTGAAGGTGTCAAAGTTTGTTAATCACCTGATGTATGACGGCAAGAAGAGCATTTCATACGACATCTTCTACAAAGCTCTCGAAATCGTAGCAAGCAAGATGCAAAGCGAGGAGAAGCCAGCGTTGCAGATTTGGAAAGAGGCTTTGGACAAGATTACTCCCCAGGTGGAGGTGAAGAGCCGCCGTATCGGTGGTGCTACTTTCCAGGTTCCCACTGAGGTGCGTCCCGAGCGTAAGGAAAGTGTCAGCATGAAGAACATGATCCTGTTTGCCCGCAAGCGTGGCGGTAAGACCATGGCTGATAAGCTGGCTGCCGAGATTCAGGATGCCTACAACGAACAGGGAGGTGCTTTCAAGCGTAAGGAGGATATGCACCGTATGGCAGAGGCCAACCGTGCTTTCGCTCATTTCCGTTTCTAATACAAGTCCATCACTAATATACATTATACGACACAATGGCAAAGCAAGATCTGCATTTGACTCGTAACTTCGGTATCATGGCTCACATCGATGCCGGTAAGACGACTACCAGTGAGCGTATCCTGTTCTATACAGGTAAGACTCATAAGATCGGTGAAACCCATGACGGTTCCGCTACCATGGACTGGATGGCTCAGGAGCAGGAGCGCGGTATCACCATTACTTCTGCTGCTACCACTGCTTATTGGACTTGGAACGGAAACAAGTATAAGTTCAATCTGATTGATACTCCGGGACACGTGGACTTTACCGCTGAGGTAGAGCGTTCTTTGCGTGTATTGGACGGTGCCGTGGCTACCTACTGTGCTGTGGGCGGCGTTGAGCCTCAGTCCGAGACTGTATGGCGCCAGGCCGACAAGTACAATGTTCCTCGTATCGGTTATGTGAATAAGATGGACCGCTCTGGTGCCGACTTCTTTGAAGTTGTTCGCCAGATGAAGGAGGTTCTCGGTGCTAAACCTTGTGTTGTCGCTGTGCCCATAGGTGCAGAGGAGACTTTCAAGGGTATCGTTGACCTTATCAAGATGAAGGCTATCTTCTGGCATGATGAGACTATGGGTGCCGAGTACAGCGTTGAAGATATTCCGGCTGATATGCTTGCCGAATGCGAAGAGTGGCGTGGCAAAATGATTGAGCTGGCTGCTGAGCAGGACGATTCTTTGCTGGAGAAGTATTTCGAGGATCCGGACAGCCTCACCGAGGAGGAAATCGTGGCTGCCATCCGTAAGGGTACTCTCAGTCTGGATATTGTTCCTATGACATGTGGTTCTTCATTCAAGAACAAGGGTGTGCAGACGTTGCTTGACTATGTTTGCATGTTCCTGCCTTCTCCGTTGGATACTCCCAATATCGTCGGCACCAATCCGGATACCGGTGAAGAAGAGGATCGTAAGCCCAGCGAGGATGAGAAGACTTCTGCCTTGGCATTCAAGATTGCCACTGACCCCTATGTTGGTCGTTTGACTTTCTTCCGCGTATATTCCGGCAAGGTGGACGCCGGTTCTTATATCTACAATGTTCGTTCAGGCAAGAAGGAGCGTGTGAGCCGTCTGTTCCAGATGCACTCAAATACCCAGAATCCTGTCGACTGCATTGCTGCCGGTGATATAGGTGCCGGTGTTGGCTTTAAGGATATTCGCACTGGCGATACCTTGGCTGACGAGGATGCACCAATCGTACTGGAGTCCATGGACTTCCCCGATCCCGTTATTGGTATTGCTGTAGAACCCAAGACTCAGAAAGATTTGGACAAGTTGAGCATGGGTCTGCAGAAACTGGCTGAGGAGGATCCCACATTCACCGTCAAGACCGATGAGCAGAGCGGGCAGACCGTTATTTCGGGCATGGGTGAGTTGCACTTGGATATTATTATCGATCGCCTGAAGCGCGAGTTCAAGGTTGAGTGTAATCAGGGTAAGCCTCAGGTTAACTACAAGGAGGCTATTACGACTACAGTTAACCATCGCGAGGTTTACAAAAAACAGTCTGGTGGTCGTGGTAAGTTCGCTGACATTATTGTTAACGTGGGTCCTCGCGATGAGGATTATAACGAAACTCCCCTGCAGTTCGTCAACAGTGTTACCGGTGGTAATATTCCCAAGGAGTTCATCCCCAGCGTTCAGAAGGGCTTTGAGGCTGCCATGAAGAATGGCGTGCTTGGCGGTTTCCCCATGGACAGTTTGAAGGTGGAGTTGCTGGATGGTTCGTTCCACCCCGTTGACTCTGACCAGTTGTCCTTTGAAATTGCCGCACAGATGGCATACAAGGCATGCTGTGCCAAGGCTAAGCCTGTACTGATGGAGCCCATCATGAAACTTGAGGTTGTTACTCCTGAAGAGAACATGGGTGATGTTATCGGTGACCTTAACAAGCGTCGTGGCCAGGTAGAGGGTATGGATACTACTCGTACCGGTGCCCGTTTGGTAAAGGCTATGGTGCCTCTGGCAGAGATGTTCGGCTATGTTACGGCATTGCGTACTATCACTTCTGGCCGTGCCACAAGTTCTATGACCTATGATCATCATTCTCCTGTAAGTACGGGTGTTGCGAAGGCTGTGCTTGAGGAGATGAAGGGACGTGCGGATTTGCTGTAATGTCTCTGAGGTCGAATAGCATATAATAATTAAGGTGTGGGACATCCGTTAGCAAACGACTCTTAACGGATGTTTCACTTCTTGAACGAACAAATAACAATCAAAACTAATGAGTCAGAAAATTCGTATCAAGCTCAAGAGCTACGACCACATGCTTGTGGACAAGTCTGCCGAGAAAATCGTGAAGACTGTGAAGATTACCGGTGCTATCGTGTCTGGTCCTATTCCCCTGCCTACCCACAAGCGCATCTTTACTGTTAACCGTTCTACTTTCGTAAACAAGAAGAGCCGTGAACAATTCCAGTTGTCTGCATACAAGCGTCTTATTGACATCTATTCAAGCAATGAGAAGACTGTTGATGCCTTGATGAAACTTGAGTTGCCCAGTGGCGTAGAGGTTGAGATAAAGGTCTGATATCCTTTATTGAGGATGTTTCATAACATGGAGGCTCCCGTATAAATGTTGCGGGAGCCTCCATGTCATGTATGTACTTACCATTTTTTTTGTGTTTACAGGCGATTTGTGCATTATTGGTGTAAACAGGTATATTATTTTGTGTAATTATTTGTGTGTTAAAGCAAAAATATGTATCTTTGCACACGAAAAAAGGAAGAATTTGCGCTGGCTATGGCTATCAATACTTCCGGGAGAACGCTGAGTGGAGGCGGTTCTCTTTTTGTGTGCCTGTTAGTATGGCTCACGGAGGAGGACGATAGAGAAAGATAAACTAATTAACAACACATTATTTAATTAAACTGAAATGCCAGGATTATTAGGAAAGAAAATCGGAATGACATCCGTTTTCAGTGCCGACGGTAAGAATGTTCCGTGCACTGTTATCGAAGTAGGTCCTTGCGTGGTTACTCAGATTAAGACCGTAGAAAAGGATGGCTATGACGCTGTTCAAATCGGTTATGAAGAGGCAAAAGAGAAGAATACCACTGCTCCTTTGCTCGGTCACTTCAAGAAGGCCGGTACCACTCCCAAGCGCCACTTGGCTGAATTTACAGGTTTTGAGGGCGAATTGAACCTTGGTGATTCTCTCACCGTGGATATGTTCTCGGATTGCACTTTCGTGGACATAGTGGGTACGTCCAAAGGTAAAGGTTTCCAGGGCGTTGTGAAGCGTCATGGTTTCGGTGGCGTAGGACAGTCTACGCATGGTCAGGATGACCGTCTGCGTAAGCCCGGTTCAATCGGTGCATGTTCTTATCCCGCGAAGGTGTTCAAAGGTATGCGCATGGGCGGTCAAATGGGCAATGAGCGAGTTACGACTCATAACTTGCAGGTGTTAAAAGTGATTCCTGAGCACAACCTTCTGCTGATTAAGGGTAGTGTTCCCGGTTATAAAGGTTCAATTGTTAGCGTAGTTAAGTAAGATGGAAGCAAGTGTATTGAATATCAAAGGCCAGGATACAGGCCGCAAGGTAGTTCTCAATGATGCTATCTATTCTATAGAGCCTAACGATCATGCTATTTATCTTGATGTCAAGCTGATTCTCGCCAATAAGCGTCAGGGCACTGCCAAGGCGAAGGAAAGAAGCGAGATGAGCGGTTCTACTCGCAAGCTTGGTCGTCAGAAAGGTGGTGGCGGCGCACGTCGTGGCGATATCAATAGCCCCGTTCTTGTAGGCGGTGCACGTGTATTCGGTCCCAAGCCTCGTGATTACGGTTTCAAGTTGAACAAGAAAGTACGTCAGTTGGCTCGTTGCAGCGCCTTGGCTTATAAGGTTCGCGAGAACGCAATTATTGTTGTCGAAGACTTCACTTTTGAGGCTCCTAAGACAAAGTCCATGATCGAAGTGTTAAGTAATCTTAATATATCGGGCAAAAAGACTCTTTTGGTAACTTCTGTTGCTGATAAAGCGGTATATTTGTCTGCACGTAATATCCAGCGCGTTTCAACAATGTCTGCTGCAGGCTTGAATACCTATCAGGTTCTGAATGCGGATGTTATGGTTGTGACGGAAAGCGCATTGGGTGTTATTGATGGTAACCTCTCTAAGTAATAAGACGTCCTAATAACTATGACATACATTATCAAACCTCTGGTCACTGAGAAGATGACCGGTATTACAGAGAAGCAGAATAAGTATGGCTTCGTGGTGCGTCCTGAGGCAAATAAAATCGAGTTGAAGAAGGAGATAGAGGCCCGTTACAATGTAACTGTTACCAATATCAATACTTGTGTATATGCAGGTAAGAGCAAGGCTCGTTATACCAAGGCTGGTCTGCTGAAGGGTCGTACAAACGCCTTTAAGAAGGCAATCGTTACTCTGAAGGAGGGCGATATGATTGATTTCTATAGCAATATTTAATAAGAGATGGCAGTACGTAAATTTAAGCCCACAACTCCGGGCCAAAGGCATAAGATTATAGGTACTTTCGAAGAGATTACTGCATCAGTACCTGAAAAGTCTCTCGTTTGTGGTAAGAAGTCTTCCGGTGGTCGTAACGCGACCGGTAAGATGACTGTTCGTTATATTGGCGGTGGTCACAAGAGGAAGTTTCGTTTTATCGACTTCAAGCGTGAGAAGGATGGCATTCCCGCAGTGGTAAAGACTATCGAGTATGATCCCAATCGTTCGGCTCGTATTGCTTTGCTGTTCTATGCTGACGGTGAAAAGCGTTATATCATCGCTCCAAATGGTTTGCAGGTAGGCGCAACATTGCTTAGCGGTGCAGAGGCTGCACCCGAGGTTGGTAATGCGCTTCCTTTGCAGAATATCCCAGTTGGTACTGTTATCCATAATATAGAACTGCGTCCCGGTCAAGGTGGTATCTTGGTTCGCTCTGCAGGTAATTTCGCACAGTTGACTTCTCGTGAGGGACGTTACTGCGTTATCAAGTTGCCCTCTGGTGAGACGCGTCAGATTCTGAGCGCCTGCAAGGCTACTGTGGGTAGTGTAGGTAATAGCGACCATGCTTTGGAGAGTTCTGGTAAGGCTGGTCGTAGCCGTTGGCTGGGCAGACGTCCTCATAACCGTGGTGTTGTCATGAATCCTCATGATCATCCCATGGGTGGTGGTGAAGGTCGTCAGTCAGGTGGACATCCCCGTTCACGTACTGGCTTGTATGCCAAGGGCAAGAAGACTCGCGCTCCTAAGAAGCAGTCCAACAAGTATATCATTGAGAGAGCCAACAAGAAGTAATCAACGGAAGTTAACAGCGTAATATTATGAGTCGTTCATTAAAGAAAGGTCCCTATATCGAAGTTAATCTTGAGAAGAAGATACTTGCCATGAATGAGAGTGGCAAGAAAAACGTAGTCAAGACCTGGGCTCGTGCTTCTATGATCTCTCCTGATTTCGTAGGACATACTGTGGCCGTGCACAACGGTAATAAATTTATTCCCGTTTACGTGACAGAGAACATGGTTGGTCACAAGTTGGGCGAATTTGCCCCAACACGCAAGTTCGGTGGCCACGGTGATAAGAAGAAGAAGTAAACGGAACCAACAACTGGATAAATAAAGAATAAGAATAATGGGAAAAAGAAAAAGATTAGCTGCTGACGCTAGAAAGGAAGCACGCAAGGCCCAGAGTTTTGCCAAGTTGCAAAACGTTCCTTCTTCTCCCCGCAAGATGAGATACGTTGTTGATCTGGTTCGCGGAATGGAAGTAAACAGAGCCTTGGCTACATTGAGGTTCTGTGCCAAGGCTGCTAGTGCGGATGTGGAGAAATTGCTCCGTTCTGCTATTGCAAACTGGGAGCAGAAGAATGATCGCAAAGCAGAGAATGGAGAACTATATATCTCTAAGATTTTTGTGAATGAGGGCGCAACTCTCAAGCGTATGAGACCTGCTCCTCAAGGTCGTGGATACAGAATCCGTAAGCGTTCTAACCACATCACCTTGTTCGTTGACACTAAGAAAGATTAATTAGAAAAGAAACATGGGACAAAAAGTTAATCCTATAAGCAACCGCCTGGGTTTTGTCCGCGGTTGGGATTCCAATTGGTTCGGTGGCAAGAACTATGGCGACACGATTTTGGAGGATAGCAAGATTCGCAAATATCTGAATGCTCGTCTTGGTGATGCCAGCATCTCACGTATCGTTATAGAGCGCACGCTGAAGATGGTTACCATCACTGTTTGCACTGCCCGTCCGGGTCTGATTATCGGTAAGGGTGGCGAGAAGGTAGACAAGCTCAAAGAGGAGTTGAAGAAGGTGACCGACAAGGATATCCAAATCAACATTTTCGAGGTTAAGAAGCCTGAATTGGACGCTACCATAGTTGCAAACAGTATTGCACGTCAGGTAGAGGGCAAGATTGCTTATCGTCGCGCTATCAAGATGGCTATTGCAAATACAATGCGTGCTGGTGCCGAAGGTATTAAGGTTCTCATCAGCGGTCGTCTGAACGGTGCTGAAATCGCACGTTCCGAGATGTTCAAGGAAGGTCGTACTCCTCTGCATACTTTGCGTGCAGATATTGATTTCTGTCAAGCTGAGGCATTGACTAAGGTTGGCCTTTTGGGCATCAAGGTGTGGATTTGCCGTGGTGAGATTTATGGCAAGAAGGATCTCGCTCCAAACTTTACTCAGACCAAGGAGTCTGGTCGTGGTTTCGGTGGCAACGGCGGTGGCAAGAACTTCCGTCGCAAGAGGAACAACAACCGTTAATAACTGAATTAAGATGTTACAACCAAAAAGAACTAAATACAGAAGGCCACAAAAGAATCACCGCAAGGGTAATGCAATGCGTGGCAATCAGTTGGCATTTGGCAGTTTCGGTATCAAGTCTTTGGAAACACGCTGGATTACCGCTCGCCAGATTGAGGCAGCCCGTGTGGCAATGACACGTTACATGCAGCGTGAGGGTCAGAGTTGGATTCGCATCTTCCCTGACAAGCCTATCACTAAGAAACCTGCTGATGTACGTATGGGTAAGGGTAAGGGTGACCCCGTAGGATACGTGTTCCCCATTACCCCCGGACGTATAATTTTTGAGATTGAGGGTGTAAGTTACGAGATTGCGAAGGAGGCTCTTCGCCTTGCAGCACAGAAGTTGCCCGTGACCACCAAATTTATTGTTAGACGTGATTACGACAAAAACGCATAATAATGAAGATTGCAGAAATTAACGCGATGAGTGCTTCTGAACTCGCAGAGCGCATTGCCGTAGAGGTAGCCAATTACGAGCAGATGAAGTTGAATCATGCTGTGGCTCCTTTGGAAAACAACTCTCAGATTAAGGCTGCTCGTCGTAACATTGCGCGCATGAAGACGGTGCTTCGCCAAAAAGAGTCAAACAAGTAAATAGGTACTTCAATATATGGAAGCAAGAAATTTGAGAAAAACTCGTACGGGTGTCGTGGTGAGTGACAAGATGGACAAGACCATCGTTGTTGCTGCCAAGTTCAAGGAGATGCACCCGATATATGGTAAGTTCGTTGCTAAAACGAAGAAGTACCATGCACATGACGAGAAGAACGATTGCCACAAAGGTGATACCGTTTTAATTATGGAAACTCGTCCTCTGAGCAAGACCAAGAGATGGAGAGTAGTAGAAATCGTAGAAAGAGCTAAGTAAAAATGATACAGGCAGAATCTAGATTAGTTGTAGCTGACAATAGCGGTGCCAAGGAGGCGAAGTGCATTCGCGTACTTGGTGGTACACGTCGTCGCTACGCTTCTGTAGGTGATGTGATTGTGGTTGCTATCCAGAGCGCAATCCCCACCAGTGATGTTAAGAAAGGTGCAGTATCAAAGGCCTTGATAGTACGTACTAAGAAAGAGGTTCGTCGTGCTGATGGTTCATATATCCGCTTCGATGACAACGCATGTGTGCTGCTGAATAATGCAGGCGACTTGCGTGGCAGTCGTATCTTCGGTCCTGTTGCCCGTGAACTTCGTGCTGCAAACATGAAGGTCGTGTCCTTGGCACCTGAGGTTCTTTAATATTGAAGACGTAAGAAGAACAGTACAATGAGTAAATTACACATTAAGAAAGGCGACACTGTAATCGTGAACTCTGGCGAGAACAAGGGCCAGAGCGGTAAGGTGTTGAAGGTGTTCGTTAAAGAGCAGCGTGCCATCGTCGAGGGTGTAAATAAGGTTAAGAAGAGCCAGAAACCTAGTGCCAAGTATCCCCAGGGCGGCATTATAGAGATGGAGGCTCCTATCCACATTTCTAACCTGAACCCGGTTGACCCCAAGACTGGTAAGGCTACTCGCATTGGTAGAAAACTGAACGCAGACGGCAAATTGGTCCGTTTCGCTAAAAAGAGTGGAGAGGAAATCTAACATGGCAAATACAGCAAGCCTCAAGAAGGAATACAATGAGCGTATAGCTCCTGCATTGATGAAGCAGTTCAACTACAGTTCTTCAATGCAGATCCCCGTCCTGAAGAAGATTGTCATCAATCAGGGTCTGGGTATGGCAACTGCAGATAAGAAGATTATCGAGGTTGCTGTCAAGGAGATTACTGAGATTACTGGCCAAAAGGCTGTGGCAACTTTCTCTAAGAAGGACGTTGCTCAGTTTAAGCTCCGTAAGA
This sequence comes from Bacteroides sp., assembly GCA_023665805.1. Classification (GTDB taxonomy): domain Bacteria; phylum Bacteroidota; class Bacteroidia; order Bacteroidales; family Bacteroidaceae; genus Physcousia. The sequence goes on from JAMPDJ010000021.1 coordinate 47,555, forward strand.
AGATGCCCATCGGTGTCATGGTGACTCTGCGTCGCGAGCGTATGTATGAGTTTTTGGAGAAATTGGTTCGTGTGGCTCTGCCCCGTATCCGTGACTTCAAGGGTATTGAAAGCAAGTTCGATGGTCGTGGTAACTATACTTTGGGTATCCAAGAGCAGATTATTTTCCCCGAGATTAACATCGATGCAATCGATCGCATTTTGGGTATGAATATCACTTTTGTTACCACTGCCAAGACTGACGAAGAGGGTTATGCCCTGTTGAAGGAGTTTGGTCTTCCCTTTAAGAACGCTAAAAACTAATATAGAGTTATGGCAAAAGAATCAATGAAGGCACGCGAGGTGAAGCGCGCTAAGATGGTAGCCAAGTATGCTGAGAAGCGCGCTGCACTGAAGAAGATTATCAACGATCCCACTTCGGATCCTGCTGATGCTTTTGAAGCAGCTCAGAAGTTGCAGTCTATACCTCGTAACGCTAACCCCATTCGCCTGCACAACCGTTGCAAGATTACAGGTCGTCCTAAGGGCTACATCCGTATGTTTGGTATTAGCCGTATACAGTTCCGCGAGATGGCTTCTGTAGGTTTGATTCCAGGAGTGAAGAAGGCTAGTTGGTAAACAAATTTGGCGGGCTTTTATTTAAAAGCGCGCCAATATACATAGTATTATTTAATATTGTCGGGATGGTCCCGATTAATTAAACATTAAAAACAAATGACAGATCCAATTGCTGATTATTTGACGCGTTTGCGTAATGCAATTCAGGCCAAGCATCGTGTTGTTGAGTGCCCTGCGTCAAATTTGAAGAAGGAAATCACCAAGATTCTCTTCGAGAAGGGTTACATCTTGAACTACAAGTTTGTAGAGGATGGACCTCAGGGTACAATCAAAGTTGCTCTGAAGTATGATGAACAAACTCGCCAGAACGCTATCAAGAAGTTGATACGTATCTCTACACCTGGTATGCGTAAGTATACAGGATATAAGGATATGCCTAGAGTTATTAACGGACTGGGTATTGCTATCATATCCACATCCAGAGGTGTAATGACTAACAAAGAGGCTGCTGAATTGAAGATAGGTGGTGAAGTTCTTTGTTATGTATATTAAATTAGGAGGATTTAGCAATGTCAAGAATAGGTAAATTGCCCATTACTATCCCCGCAGGTGTTACCGTTGCTTATAATGAAAACGTTGTAAGCGTAAAAGGTCCTAAGGGCGAGATGAGTCAGGCTATCGATCCCTCTATCCTGGTGAAGATTTCTGATTCGGAAGTTGTATTTGAGATTGATGAGGCTGCTGATGTTGACACCAAGCAGAAGCAGGCATTCCATGGTTTGTATCGTTCTTTGGTACATAATATGGTTGTCGGTGTAAGCGAAGGTTATAAGAAAACCCTTGAACTTGTTGGTGTCGGTTTCCGTGTTAGCAATCAGGGTAACGTGTTGGAGTTGTCTTTGGGCTTCACTCATAACATTTTCTTCCAGTTGCCTTCTGAGATAAAGGTAGAGACCAAGTCTGAGAGAAACCAGAATCCTCTGATTATCCTGGAGTCATACGACAAGCAGTTGCTAGGTCAGGTATGCGCAAAAATTCGTTCTTTCCGTAAGCCCGAACCTTATAAGGGTAAGGGTGTCCTCTTTGCTGGTGAGGTTATCCGCAGAAAGTCTGGTAAGTCAGCAGGTGCAAAGTAAATCTTTAAAACTGTAAGATTATGACAACAAAAATAGAAAGACGAATTAAGATTAAACATAGAGTTCGTAATAAGATCTCTGGTACGCCTGCACGTCCTCGCATGAGCGTTTTTCGTAGTAACAAGCAGATATACGTTCAGATTATCAATGACTTGACAGGTACCACTTTGGTCAGTGCAAGTAGTTTGGGTATGGAAGTATGTCCAAAGAAGGAACAAGCAGCCAAGGTAGGCGAGTTAATTGCAAAAAAGGCTCTTGAGGCTGGTATTACCACTGTGGTATTCGACCGTAACGGTTACTTGTATCACGGAAGAGTGAAGGAAGTGGCTGATGCTGCACGTAACGGAGGACTTAAATTCTAATTAACGATTATGGCAATTAAGAATATCAATATCAATAGCGAGGATTTGAAGGACCGTTTGGTTGCTATCAACCGCGTTACTAAGGTTACCAAGGGTGGTCGTACTTTCACCTTCAGTGCAATTGTCGTAGTAGGCAACGGTAACGGCGTTATTGGCTGGGGCTTGGGTAAGGCTGGCGAAGTAACAGCTGCCATTGCCAAAGCTGTAGAGGCTGCCAAGAAGAACCTCGTTCAGGTTTCTGTCCACAATGGTACCGTTCCTCACGAAGCAGCAGCTAAATTCGGTGGTGCCAATGTTCTTGTCATGCCTGCGAGCCATGGTACCGGCGTGGTTGCTGGTGGTGCTATGCGTGCCGTGCTTGAGAGCGTAGGTATTACTGACTGTTTGGCTAAGTCCAAGGGTTCGTCTAACCCTCATAATTTGGTAAAGGCCACTATCAATGCTTTGGCAAGTATCCGTGATGCACGTCAGGTAGCACAGAGCCGTGGTATCAGTCTGGAAAAAGTATTCCGTGGTTAAGTAATAATTAAGGAGAAACGTATTATGGCAAATATTAAGGTACAACAAGTCAAGAGCCGTATCCATGCTCCTAAGCGCCAAAAGGCAACCTTGGATACTATGGGACTGAAGAAGTTGAATCAGATTGTAGAGTTGGAAGATAATGCCAGCAATCGTGGATTGATTCAGACTGTTCATCACTTGGTGAAGGTTATTGGCTAATCTCAAGTTTTACTCAATTCAAAAACTGAAAACGTTATGAAGTTAAATACATTGAAGCCCGCTGCGGGCTCTACTCACAGCGAGCGTCGAATTGGTCGCGGTCCTGGCAGTGGTTTGGGTGGAACTTCTACCCGTGGTCACAAGGGTGCCAAGGCTCGTTCCGGTTACAAGAAGAAAATCGGTTTCGAGGGTGGTCAGATGCCTTTGCAGCGTCGTTTGCCCAAGTTCGGTTTCAAGAATATCAATCATGTAGAGTATCAGCCGGTAAATCTGTCTTCTCTGCAGGTAATTGCTGACAAGGGAATCACCACTATTGGTGTAGCCGAGATTATTGCTGCAGGTTATGCCAAGGCAGGTCAATTGGTCAAGGTACTTGGCAATGGTACTTTGACTGCCAAGGTCGAGGTTACTGCAAATGCATTCTCCAAGACAGCTGAGGCTGCTATTGTCGCTGCCGGAGGTACTGCCACTAAATTGTAAACAGAATGAAAAAGTTTATTGAAACCTTAAAGAACATATGGAGTGTAGAGGACCTGAGAACCAGGATCCTCTTCACCTTGGGTTTAGCTGCAATTTACCGTTTCGGTTCATTTGTTGTGCTTCCCGGTATCAATCCTGACGCTTTGGCGCAGTTGCATGAGCAGACCAATACTGGCTTGATGTCTCTGTTGAATATGTTCTCTGGTGGCGCGTTTTCAAATGCATCAGTGTTTGCATTGGGAATCATGCCATATATTTCGGCTTCAATTGTTATTCAACTGTTTGCATTTGTAGTGCCTCATTTCCAGAAGATGCAACGTGAGGGTGAGAGTGGTCGTAGAAAAATGAACCAATATACTCGATTCTTGACTATTGTGATTCTTCTGATTCAGGCTCCTTCTTACTTGATTCATCTTCGGATGACTGCTGGTGCTGCATTGAACCCCGAGTTGAATTGGAACTTGTTCATAGTAGCCAGTACCATTATGTTGATGGCTGGCAGTATGTTCATCCTTTGGTTGGGTGAACGTATTACGGACAAAGGTATTGGTAATGGTGTGTCATTGATCATCATGCTTGGTATCATTGCTCGTCTTCCTCAGGCATTCGGTCAGGAATTGCTTGCTCGTTTGAGTAATTTGAATGGCGGTGGCTTGATTATGTTTGCTATGGAGTTGGTCATCCTGATGGTTGTTATTTGTGCTGCTATCCTGTTGGTGCAGGGTACACGTAAGGTACCTGTACAGTATGCCAAGCGTGTTTACGCTGCTCAACAGATTGGAGGTTCGCGTCAGTATATCCCCCTCAAGATATTTGCTGCTAATGTTATGCCTATCATTTTTGCGCAAGCTATAATGTTTATTCCTGTAACATTGCTTGGATTTATCAATGGTGGCGAGAACCCGTCAAGTGCACTTATCGCACTCAGCGATCACACTAGTTTGTGGTACAATATCGTGTTTGCTCTATTGATTATTGCATTTACGTATTTCTACACGGCGATCACCATGAATCCAGTGCAAATGGCAGAGGATATGAAGCGTAATAATGGTTTCATTCCTGGAGTACGTCCTGGTCACGATACTGCGGAGTACCTTGATCAAATCATGTCCCATCTCACATTCCCTGGCTCTATCTTCCTGGCACTGATAGCATGTATGCCTGCTTTTGCTGGTTTGCTGAATGTTTCCCAGGAGTTTGCACAGTTCTTTGGTGGTACGAGTTTGTTGATTTTGGTAGGTGTGGTTCTTGATACATTGCAGCAAATAGAAAGTCATTTGTTGATGAGACACTATGACGGTCTGTTGAGCAGTGGTCGTATTCACGGCCGTAACGGTATGGCTTGATAATATTTAGGGATTTCTCTAAAATGATATTTCTAAAGACAGAAGATGAGATTGATTTGATGCGTGCTGCCAATCGGTTGGTTTCGCAAACACTTGCAGAGGTCGGCAGGCTGATAAAGCCAGGTGTCACTACCAAACAATTGGATAAAGTTGCAGAGGAGTTTATACGCGACCATGGTGCAATACCTACTTTCCTGGGTTTCCCGAATCCTTATGGAGGAGATTTCCCGGCAAGTATATGTACTTCGGTTAACGACCAAGTCGTGCATGGCATTCCTAATGACGAACCTTTAAAGGAGGGTGACATTGTTTCTGTGGATTGCGGAACTCTGTTGGAAGGGTTTAACGGTGATTCCTGTTATACATTCAGAGTGGGAGAGGTTTCTGACGAAGTTAACCGTCTGTTGCGTACGACTAAGGAGTCTTTGTATAAGGGCATCGAAGCCGCATATGCAGGAAAGAGGCTCGGAGATGTAGGCTTTGCTATCCAGAATCATTGTGAGAAACATGGATTCGGAGTCGTAAGGGAATTCGTCGGTCACGGTATAGGCCGGGACATGCACGAGGATCCACAGGTGCCCAACTATGGTAAGCCTGGAAATGGTAAGCAGATAAAAAATGGCTTATGTATAGCGATAGAACCAATGATAGTTCAGGGTGGCAGGGAAATATGGATGATGCCAGACAAGTGGACTATCAAGACACGTGATGGTGGATGGGCAGCTCATTTCGAGCATACTATAGCCATCCATTATGGTAAGCCGGAAATCCTTTCTTCATTTGAAGAGATAGAAAAGATAGAGAATCAATACTGAATTAAGCACGAACTGTAAAGACATAATGGCAAAGCAGGCAGTTATAGAACAGGATGGTGTAGTGGTAGAAGCCTTGTCAAATGCCAATTTCCGTGTGGAGTTGGATAAAATAGGCGCCCAGATTCTGTGCACCATCAGTGGCAAGATGAGAATGCACTACATTAAGATCCTTCCCGGTGATAAGGTCAAAGTGGAGATGAGTCCATACGATTTGACGAAGGGTCGCATCGTATTTAGATACAAATAATTGACATTAAATATGAAAACAAGAGCTTCATTAAAGAAACGTACCCCTGATTGTAAAATTGTCCGTCGCAAGGGTCGTTTGTATGTTATTAACAAGAAAAACCCTAAGTTTAAGACACGTCAAGGGTAATTTATTGCAAAAAGAATAAGTAAGTATATGGCAATTAGAATTGTTGGTGTAGATTTACCTCAGAATAAGCGAGGTGAAATCGCTTTGACCTATGTTTACGGTATAGGTCGTAGTAGCTCAGCCAAGATTTTGGAGAAGGCTGGTGTCGACAAGGACAAGAAAGTATGTGATTGGACCGACGACGAGGCGGGCAAGATTCGTGAGGTGATTGCCGCCGGATACAAGGTTGAAGGTGATCTTCGCAGCGAAATCTCTCTGAACATCAAGCGACTGATGGATATTGGTTGCTATCGTGGCGTTCGTCATCGTAATGGTCTTCCTGTTCGCGGTCAGAGCACAAAGAACAATGCTCGTACGCGCAAGGGTAAGAAGAAGACTGTTGCTAATAAGAAAAAGGCTACTAAATAATAATTGATATGGCAAAGAAAGCAGTTGCAGTAAAGAAAAGAAATGTGAAGGTTGACGCATTGGGTCAGCTGCATGTTCACAGTTCCTTCAATAATATCATCGTCTCTTTGGCTAATAGTGAAGGTCAGGTTATTTCATGGTCTTCCGCCGGCAAGATGGGCTTCCGTGGCAGTAAGAAGAATACTCCCTACGCAGCTCAGATGGCAGCACAGGATTGTGCAAAGATTGCTTACGATTTGGGTCTGCGCAAGGTAAAGGCATATGTCAAGGGTCCCGGTAACGGTCGTGAATCCGCTATCCGTACCATACACGGTGCCGGTATTGAGGTTATCGAGATTATCGATGTTACTCCGCTCCCCCACAACGGATGCCGTCCTCCCAAGAGAAGAAGAGTATAATCCACAATGGACCTAAATAAAAGTAAGTAAAAAACTATGGCAAGATATATTGGACCTAAGTCAAGAATAGACCGCCGTTTTGGCGAGACCATTTTGGGATCTGAGAAAGTACGTTCACGCAGAAACTTTCCTCCTGGTCAGCATGGTAACAACCGTCGCCGCAAGACTTCTGAATATGGTGTGATGTTGGCTGAGAAGCAAAAGGCCAAGTACACCTACGGTGTGCTGGAGAAGCAGTTCCGTAATATGTTTGAGAAGGCTGCTCGCACCAGCGGTATTACTGGTGAGATTCTGTTGCAGAACCTCGAGTGTCGTCTTGACAATGTAGTATTCCGTTTGGGCATAGCTCCTACTCGTCGTGCTGCACGTCAGTTGGTCAACCACAAACATATCGTTGTAGACGGTAAGGTAGTTGGCATTGCAAGTTATGCTGTAAAGCCCGGTCAGATTGTTGGTGTTCGCGAACGTGCCAAGAATCTTGAGGTTATTGCAGACGCGCTTGCAGGTTTCAACCACAGCAAGTATCCTTGGATTGAGTGGGACGAGGCTACCAAGTCAGGCAAGTTGCTTCACAAGCCCGAGCGTGCCGATATTCCTGAGAATATCAAGGAGCAGTTAATCGTTGAATTGTACTCTAAATAATAATTAAGAATGGCGATATTAGCATTTCAAAAACCTGAGAAGGTAATAATGTTGGAGGCGGACGACAAGTATGGAAAGTTCGAGTTTCGTCCTCTGGAGGGTGGCTTCGGTACTACCGTAGGTAATGCTTTGCGCCGCATACTTCTTTCTTCACTCGATGGTTTTGCCATCAACACGGTATCAATCCGTGGTGTCGAGCATGAGTTTGCTACCGTTCCCGGTGTAAAGGAGGATGTCACCAACATTATACTTAACTTGAAGCAGGTCCGCTTCAAGCAATTAGTAGATGAATTCGAGACAGAGAAGGTTAGCATCAAGGTTGAGGGCAAAACAGAGCTCAAGGCCGGTGATTTTAACAAGTATCTGACTGGATTTGAAGTGTTAAACCCTGACTTAATTATTTGCCATCTGGATGCCAAGGCAACGATGCAGATGGAGATTGGTGTAAACAAAGGCCGTGGTTACGTTCCCGCAGAGGAAAATCGTGAGTACTGTACCGATGTAAACGTCATTCCCATTGACTCAATATATACTCCTATCAGAAATGTGAAATATGCTGTCGAGAACTATCGCGTAGAGCAGAAGACTGACTACGAGAAACTCGTTCTGGAAATCACTACTGATGGTTCCATTCACCCGAAGGACGCTTTGAAAGAGGCTGCCAAAATTCTTATCTATCACTTCATGTTGTTCTCTGATGACAAGATTACGTTGGACAATTGTGAGGCTGATAGTAACGAGGAATTTGACGAGGAAGTTCTTCACATGCGTCAGTTACTGAGAAACAAGTTGGTAGATATGAATCTCAGCGTGCGTGCCCTCAACTGTTTGAAGGCTGCCGATGTGGAGACTCTTGGCGACTTGGTTCAGTACAACAAGACTGACCTGTTGAAGTTCCGCAACTTCGGTAAGAAATCGCTCACCGAGCTTGATGATTTGCTGGAGAGTCTGAATCTGTCGTTTGGAACCGACATCTCAAGATACAAATTAGATAAAGATTAAGAAAACTTATGAGACACAATAAGAAATTCAATCATTTAAGTCGTACTGCATCTCACAGAGCCGCTATGTTGAGCAACATGGCAGTATCTTTGATAATGCACAAAAGAATCACTACGACTGTGGCTAAGGCCAAGGCTCTGAAGAAGTATGTAGAGCCCATGATCACCCGTTCAAAGGAAGATACAACCAACGCACGTCGCGTAGTGTTCAGTTATCTGCAGGACAAGCAGGCTATCACCGAGCTGTTCAGTACCATCAGTGCCAAGGTTGCAGATCGTCCCGGTGGTTATACCCGCATTATCAAGACTGGCAATCGTCGCAGCGATAATGCACCCATGTGCTTCATCGAACTCGTTGATTTTGATGAGAACATGGCCAAGACTGCCAAGAAAGCCAAGCGCACACGTCGCTCAGGCAAGAAGGCAGCTGAAGCTCCTGAGACTGAGGCTCCCGTAGCAGAGAATGCTGAAGAGACCGCAGCAAGTGCCGAATAATTCTAAATTGCAATAAAATGTAGTGCCTTTTCCCGACAAGGAGAAGGCACTATTTGTATACATCTGTTTGGAAGTATGGCAAACAACATGAAATCTCAGATACTAACTCGTTTATGCCTTTTTAGTGATGACATCAGGAAAAGTACTCTGATTTTATGCCTCTAATGTGATAATGACTACTAAGATTGAAGCTATTACTTGCTTATTCTCTTTATTCTTGATTAAACCCGAATCGGTCATTAGATTTCCAATCCGTTTTGTCGAAGGCATAACGAGTTATGGCGAGACCAAACGGGAAGCAAGACGGCGAAGAGAGGGGCAAAATGGAGGAAAAGGCAATACAAATCATCTGATTTATACAATTTGACGTTCTAATGACCGATTTGGGTTAAATATAGTGGTTAAGAGAATTGGACACTGTCCAAAATTTTGTGTAAATGTAAACAGGATTCAGTTGTAAGTTTG
>JAMPDJ010000022.1 GCA_023665805.1 Bacteroides sp.
ATGGCGGTTGCGACTTTGGAGCAAACGCAACCAAGTTTACTTGGCAAGGGTGATGCGCTGCAAATTCAATTTGGTGCAGCATATCACATACCTTGCCATGCTTTTGTTAGCATCAATCTAATCCATAAGCAAATACGTCGAAGAAATGGACCAAATCAAGTACGAATCGTACAATCTACGGAAATGACGGATAGGGCCGGAGGTTAATAATCACACATTAGAATCAGGCAGGCAATTGCCATTATTTGGAGATAATCTGACCTCATAACAAATGTGCTTTCTTCATTTTAGAAAGAATCCTATCGGTCGTTTAGATTTAGCGGGTCGGAAATGAACGGCAATAGGTCGGCAATCCTCGGCAATTTATCACTGTTGCTATGTTGAGGTGTTGACATGATGAGCAGTCAATATTATGACGTGTTGATTGGATGATATGGCGACATGACGGTAGAACAAAATGTTGAATGGTCATATGATTGATATGTTGACTGTGTGATTTGTTGGATGGTTGGTGTGTAGTACTATCATACAGAAGATTGATATGATGGCAATATTTATGATATTCTGATTGATATGCTGTATGATAGTATTACCTTCTGAACGTCTGAATGTATGGATGTACGAATGTCTGAACGCCTGAACAATCCTCCACCTAAACGTCTATCCATCAATGAAACTTCGGTATCGGGGTAATATTTAATCTGAAACAAACTTAGACACATCCTCTATCTTCTTTTATATCGTATTGTCTTTAGTTTGACGGACTATCATTTCAACATTTTGTCATACGAGAAAAATTTTGTATCTTTGCAAGAAATTACAAGAAGTTGTAAAATCATGATGACTGAAGATAAACAAATTCCAGCCAATAGAATTAAAGCTGTTCTTGCAGAAAAAAGAGTATCAGCGAAAGAATTAGCATCAGCAATTGGACGTAATGAAACCTCCGTCTCTCGTTGGTGCAATAATAAAATTCAGCCATCAGTGGTACAACTTCAAGAGATTGCACATATTCTTGATGTGGATGTGCGAGAATTGTTATGCTCGACAAAGAATACAAATGTATAAAGTAACATGGGACATAGAAACTGGAGGTGTTCGGCTCAACCATAAAGTTGTTGCCGACGCGTTAAGTGTGTCTCCACGCCCTGTATTTTTTGAGGAACTTGACCTGTTAAGGCTTAATGAATTGGGTTGGGTCTATCCGCATTGTGAAGAACCACTCCTTTGGGCTTGCAACAAGCAATACTTCTATCGCGGTCAACTCGTTTTTGAGGCAAAAGGTGCAAATCTCTACGATGATGCTTCTATTGACATCAAACCCGGATTCGAGAGTTTAACGCTCGAACCCGTGAATATGGATGAAATGCTTCGCCAAAACCAAGACATCCTGTTCTTGCTCGAAAGCGAAGCCATTGAATTTATCCGAGAGACTTTTATAGACTACTCCGTAGCCTCCAAAAAGTTTGAGGAGTTCAAGGCAAATCAACTTGATTACGAAGCACTTGCTGCCGCTATCGAAAAAAGAACGAAGCGAAAAATGGCAATCGTCAAAGAAGATTGCGACAGCTTCGACCTTATGGACGAAGATACTGCCCAACAGCAAGGGAAAAAACGTCTACTTACTACAAAGATAGATGTTTTTCTTGCATCATTCTCTGGCGGCAAAGACTCACAAGTCATCCTTGACCTCTGCACCCGAGCACTTCCCCCAAGTGTTTTTGAAGTGATTTATAGCGACACCGGCTATGAGTTGCCTTCGTCGCTTGACCTTTATGAGGACGTTAAAAGGCATTACTCCGAATTATTCCCCGGCCTAAAGTTCTCAACCGCTCGTAACCACGCCTCCGTTCTGAGCTATTGGGATAAAATCGGCACTCCAAGCGATACTCATCGTTGGTGTTGCTCGGTTATGAAAACTGCGCCGTTATATCGTTCCCTTAAAGTCCATGGCACTAATAAGCAAGCGAGAGTATTAACATTTGACGGCGTAAGAGCAGAGGAATCTACTCGCCGGAGTAATTACAACAGGATAGGTAAAGGCGTTAAGCATTCAACAGTGATTAACGCACACCCGATATTAAATTGGAATACCACCGAGATATTCCTCTATCTATTTACCCATTCCTTACCAATCAATCTTGCATATAGATTTGGTAAAGCACGTGTAGGATGTATCATTTGCCCTTATTCTTCATGTTGGGATGATATGTTAGTGGACAAACTTTACCCACAACAACTTTCACCATTCATCGAACGCATCGCCGAGTGGTCGGAACGAGAAGGTATAAAGGATATCGAAAATTATATCCGAGATAGGAAGTGGAAATTCCGCGCAAGTGGTAAATTCCTAACGATACCTACCCAAGTTATTTTCAAAAACACTTCTGCCAATTTCTTTGTAACCGTCAGAGGAGGAAAGTCTTCAATTGTAGAATGGCTTAAAGTTTTAGCACCTATTACGTGCACAATTGAAGGAGAGCGAGTTTTTGGAGATATTAAGTATAAAGACTCAATTTATTCTTACGAAATCATAGGCTCACTTTCCGATTACACGTTAGAGGTTATAGGGCTAAAAGATTTAACTCTAATATCTTCCATAAAGCGCGTTATCTATAAGGCCGCATATTGCATCAATTGTGAATCGTGCGAAATAGAATGTCCGACTGGAGCTCTATCAGTCTTCCCTACGGTTAAAATTGATACAAAAACATGTGTACACTGCCACCGCTGTCTGAATTTTCACGATAAGGGTTGCATTGTAGCAAATTCAACAAGTATGACAACTGAAACCAACATTAAAGCAAAAGCCGGCATTGACAGATATAATACCTTTGGCATTCATGAAGAATGGATGGCAGAGTTCCTAATGTCGCCCGAAGATTTTTGGGAAAATAACGGTCTTGGGCCCAAACAAGTACCCGGCTTCAAGAACTGGCTAAAGGAATCCGGCATTGTGGATTCTAAGCTCAATCTAACAGACCTCGGTAAATACTTGTCTCAAATTTACATAGACAATCCAGAATTTGTTTGGTCTGTAATATTTACAAACCTCACATACGAATCCTTTATTGTAAATTGGTTCGTAGAACACATTGCTCCAGGGCAGCTTTTTGACAAAGCTTACATCTCTGAACAAATATCGGAAGAATATCCTGGTTACGGAAAGCGAACCGTTGACAACGCTGTCTCGGCATTATTCCAACTCTTCAAATATTGCCCCTCTAATTCAGCTTTTAACCTTGCCACTCCCGCAGAAGGCAAGATGTTCAAACGAACGATTTATGAAGATGTATCCGAATCGTCACTGGCTTATTCATTATATAAATATGCCGAGTCCGTGGGGTATATGCAATTTAGGGTGGCCGATCTATATGATGTCGAAACCAAACACGGCCCCGTTGTCGAATTCGGTATAGGCAAAACTGAGTTTGAGAAAGCGCTCCGTACGCTTAACTCGGCAAACAATCGCCTATTGATCGCTGAGTTGAATATGGGGCTTGACCACATCACTCTGCGTGACGACCTTAACGCTCTTTCTGTGGTTAAACAGATGTTATAAAGTATGGCTAACAGGTATTCAGACATAGTAGACCTCCGTTCCGGGAGAAGCACATATTATATCGAAGATGAGAAAGACGGAGAATGGAGCGTCTTTATCATCAACGAGCAATTTAACGACATACTCCGCAACGTTGTTCGCTCAACCCAAAACAATGACTATGATGCTCATAAATCGTTTTGGATTGAGGGTACCTATGGCTCCGGCAAGAGCCACGCAGGTGCTGTTATAAAGCATCTCCTTTGCGATACTGTTGAGGACATAGAAGAATGGGTGAACGGCGAATATAAACTTCCGCAGTTCGACACCCTGCGTTCCTCTATATTCGCCCTTCGCAAGAAGAAACGCCTACTGCCGGTCACTATGTACGGGACTTGTGACATTTCTCACCCGGATGACCTTTCCCTACAACTTCAAATTAAAATTCAGTCCGCTCTCATCAATGCTGGACTGACAGACCTCAACGTTACAACAGATTTCGATTCTTACGTTGAGCATATAGATGAAAACCCCAAGTTTTGGGAGCTGATTATTGAACAATCTCCCAAACTTGCCGCATGGTGTCCCACGGTTGATAAACTTCGGAAGGAACTTCAGGGCATGAACAGCAAGACATTGCGCGAAGCCCAGGATGCTGTCCGAGAAAGTGGTCTACACGTGAGAATGAAAAGTACCAATCTTATAAATTGGTTCTTTGAGGTTCAAGATAAACTGAAAGCGGAAACCGAATATGACGGACTTTTCATCCTTTGGGATGAGTTCACCAATCTCCTTCAAATGGATATTGGCCCCACGATTCTAGTAACGCTTCAGGAAATCTCCGAGCGAGCTATGGCGCAAGAAAATGACAGTTACTTCCTGTTCATTACTCACCCCTCTGCTCTTAACTCGCTCAAAGCCGAAGAACGCACCAAGACTAAAGGACGCTACCACTTCATGAAATACAACATGGAGCCGGTATCAGCGTATAAGATTATGTCACGCAAATTCCGTCAAGTGGCTTCGGAAGAAGAATACATTGATGTATTCAGTCCAATCTTGTCGAAATTTGACGGACTTCTCGCACACTATACACAGAACAGCCCCAATGCGGTAGAAACTTCACGCGACATAAGAAATTTAATGCCACTCCACCCGGCTACCGCACTACTCGCCACGTTCTACGCCCGTGAAGCAGGTTCTGCTTCGCGTAGTGTATTCGAGTTCCTGGGCGATAACAAAACAATCCGTGAGTTCTTAGATAGCGAGGACATCTTCTTAAATCGTCACACTATTACCGCAGACTATCTTTGGGATTATGTGGTTGACGAGTTTAACGAGAACGTCGCAAAATTCGGTGCTGTCACTGAACGTTTCAACACCTACCGCGCTCAAATTGAGGACGCTGGAGATGTTGAGTACCGAATATTCAAAGGAATACTCTTACTCAATGCGCTAAATAACATCGCCAATCATGACGATGTTACACCGAGCGAAGAAAATGTGCTTCGCCTCTTTGAGGGTACGCCATTTAGTCATCTCGTGCCCACTGTGCTCAATCTATTTGACACAAAGGGCTATATCCAACGGGCACCAGGCGATATCTTCTCAATTCAGTTTACTGCCCTTCCGACAAAGGAAATTGAGGATGCAAAGGAACAATTGCGGACTCGCGATTTTAAGTATATTTCTCAAATCCTCAATTTCAATAACGCAGCAGCCAAGGAGGTAGATAAGTTACTTATCTACCTTTGCCGCCCGTACTCTTTCAGATTCTACTCTCTTGATGTTAACGAATATACGTTGCTCAACAAGATTGAGAACGGGAGCAAAGAGGCAAAAGGCTACGAATTTTTCCTTGCATTGCTTTTCGGCAAGACCCCTGCCGAAATCTTGCAATTGCGTGACATAGCTGAGAAAGCATCCGCAGACCCAAGATTCAAAAACACTGTATTCATTGTTTTTGATGCACCGCTCACAGAAAAGAGCTATGAGCGTTTCATTGAGTATCAAGCGAACGCGAAGATAGCACAGAAGTTTAATTTCACCGACCAATACAACGCACATATTAAAAATGCGCGTAAAATGGTCGAAGATTGGATTTCCAAAGAGGTGCGACAAGTCAACTTCTACTTGTATCTTAGAGGAGTACCCAACACCTACTCGGCATCGAAGCTGACTTCGACGCTTGATAGAATTATCGCCCCTCAGTTATTCCCATTTGGACCCGATGGATTGGACAAGTGCGTAGGCAAGTCAAAAACTTTTTGGAAGAAAGAATCTACCAAAAAGATTGTTCAGCTAATTCTCAACTTCAATTCAAAACAAGATATTCTTGCTGAACTGAATAATCAGCAGTCGCTTGTCAAAATCCTTTTTGAGGAAAGTCTTGACGACAATCTCGAGTTTAAGGCGGATATTGACACCGAGCATAATCCGCTGTATCATGTTTGTCGCTTCGTTGACAATAAGATTAAACATGCCGACAAGCAGAGCCTGTTCAATCTCGCTGAGAAGTTTGAGGATTTGTCACGCCCTCCATACGGACTTTTTGAAACTTGTTCGTGTATGGCTATGCTTGCCTTCGCCATGCGTAAGCACATCGGTAAGATGTTTGACACCGGCGGAAAGCCTCGCGAAGCTCAACATCTTGTCGAAGATGTTGTTGACATCTTCAAGTGTTGGGAAAAGGGAACCCCAAACACTAAACTCTCCTATAAATTTGAGACTAAAGAGGAGGGCATGATCTGTAAAGGCCTTATCAAGGTCTTTGGACTCACTGCCCAAAACGGTTATCCGGACGTTAGCAGTCTTACCGATACCCGGTGGACTATTCTCCATAAATACTCCGCGTCTATGGGATATCCCCTTTGGGCGTTGAAGTATGCGGTACCTTCCTCTCTTATGGGTTCAGACAATGGAGAGCGAGCCAAGCAAATAATTGATGATATTCTGACCATTTGCTTTGAAACCGCCCACCGCAATCCCCAGATGATGAGTGCCCTTGCAGAATCCTTAAAAACACTGGATTTTGAACTACGCAGTTGGGTTCACGACTCCAACGCCTTCCGTCAGGGTTTCGAGATTTTCTTAATGTCAAATACTCATGTTTCTCTTAAACAAGAGGACATACAAGAGGCATTTGAATACATCAAGCAGAATATGCCCCGCGAAGTCGGAGAGTGGAGAAAGGAAGATGTGGACGTCAAATTATTGCATTGGGGTCTTAGCAAGAAACAGACACCAACGCCGCCTACGCCTCCAGGCCCTGGCCCGACACCAACGCCGCAACTAACACCCACGCCTCCATCGCCTGACAAAGTCGAAGAGGCTAAAGATAAAATTCATAGCATTACTTCTATCAATGAAGCTCAAGAAATTCTTCTTCGCTTGATTGATTTAGGCTATGATGACATAGTGGACGCCATATTGAACTGACTATGTATAAAAAATTCGGGAACATAGACGCACTGATGCAGTGCATCAATGATGACAAAACCATTTCGGGAATTAACTCGGCTACAGCCGGGCGTTTTCCCGTTAGGTTCATTTTGTTTGACAACTTCAACGACTGCTATGATTTTGTCGGGCGTCTTATGGATAATGGGGTCGCACTCAGTAGTGTAACCGAATGGCTTGACCCTGCTTTCCCCGATATTCTTATAAACTACGTTAGACTCTCTGAAAAGATTGTCTCACTAGTTCGAGAAAAAGAGACCACTGATTTGGTGATTGCCCCATTCTCTGAATTGGCCCGTTTCTACGATAACGATACCAACAAGGAATTTGACGCTTTAATCTCAACGATTAAAGCCATTGAAGCCTCCCAATTAGCTTTTGACGCAAAGCAACGTGTGTATATTCCAATTGTTGGTTTGGAGGGTAAAATGTCGCGTTTCTTCACCGATTCACAAACCCATATTTGGTATTTCAAAAATCAAGTAGCGCCAGTTAACTATCGGCTAATCTTGACAAATAACACTGATTATGGAGTTGACGGATTAGAGCAGAATTATAGCGTGGTGCGTAACGTAAACGAATGGTTGCGCCTATGGCGAGACCAGCAGATGAAACCTAATATCATCTGCACCTCTCGCTCTATTTTTGCATTTGCCGAATATGCCCAACCAGACAATGCTTTTGACTTCATCACATGCAATTCTTGTCGCGAATTTCTCACCCAAGGCTTGGGGTTGAAACTCGAATTTCTTTCCCATGAGGGTACCACATCGGTTCATTGGGAAACCCTCGCAAAAGAAATCAATGCGATTTCATTCGACTTCAAGAAATTCTTTAACGCTAAATTCGACATTCACGCTCTTGCAGGTCACGACGTATTCATCAAAACCTGGTTCGAGAATAATGACCCGTTCGACCGATGGCTGCTTGTTTCATACTACGTAGAAAAATTCTGTGACACCGGCTATATCTGTGCAGCACTCAAAGAAATCAAAGGGTATACCAACGCAGACATTGCCCAGTCGTTGCTTCTCACTATCTTTGATTTGAAAGATCTGGAAGCATACATTAGTGAGCGTAGAGATGTGTTTACCTTTATCAGGAAAGAGGGCATTATCCTCAGCGACTGCGTACAAAAGAAACTTATTGAGAAACTTATAGGAATAGCTCAGACTCACGGTTATCCTACCGCACTTCGCTACTTCTCATTAGTAACTAACGCTGAAAAAGCCTTACTGATTGAATGGTTGGGTAAAGGCTACATCCAAAGGGATGCTGTCAAGGAGCTTTATCCCGACATCTATCATTACCTCGGCAGAACATTCGGTGTTAAAGACGCTGAGTGCAAATGGCTGCTTTCATACTTCGATGATTACAAATTGGCGAAAGTCGCCAATTCGTACTCGCCTAATATCGAGGAGTCCATTGGCTCACACAATCAAGACACCGCGACATTCTATTCGTGGTATAACTCGTTCAGTAATACCCGAACTCTCTTACACAGCCGTAAGGACATTGATGTCTATTTTTGGATAGACGGACTCGGATTTGATTGGGTTCCGTTCATTCAGCAAATTATTTCAGAACGAAATAACGACAATTACTATCTTAACGAAGTACTTGCGGCACGTGCTGAACTGCCTACAAAAACCGACATCAACAAGAAGTCGCTTCAACTACTTACGCAACAAGAGTATTTGCCAAAGTCAGGAGACCTTGACAAATACTCTCATATAACTCGTCAATACCCTCAGTATATCATTGATGATTTTGCTTTTATTCGCAATACAATCAACGATATACTAAATAATAATCCGGGCAAGAAGATAGCCATAGTCTCTGACCACGGTCTTTCTTTCCTCAGCCAATTTCTGCCCGGCTTTAACCTCCCCGGACTTGAATCCGACCACGGAGGGCGCACGGCTTTAGCCAAAAAGCCAACTATTGACAGCCGTTATATTATCTTGGACGACAACAAAACATTGTGCGCCCTGCGCCACAACTCACTATGTGCCAAGATTCATGACGGCTGCGGTTGCCACGGAGGTTGCACTCCCGAAGAAGTGCTCGTGCCGATATTTATCATTTCTTCGCAGCCCAACGCCTCCACCTGGTCAGCCTCCATTGAAGATTTTGAAATCTCTGCCTCTAATCCGGTCGTGAAGTTCAAAATCAAGGGTATACCCATTGACCAAATCGCAATGGTGGAATACAACGGTATTGAGTATCAACTCAATGGCGGCTCCGGCGATTTATATTCTACTCCTCACCTGCCTCTTGACGCTTCAGCTCAGACCATACTATTGAAGATTGGAGATAAATCCCAATCTTTCAATCTCAAACTGAGCCTTGGCACCGAGGAGGAAGATCTGTTTGACTTCTAATACCCCCCAATATGCGTGACGTGATTTCCGATAAGGTTCGGCAGCATTTTGCTCCGATGTCTATATATAAAGACCCCAACTCTACCGACAGCCTTTTTGCCGGTCGAAACCTCCCGGCCTTTGTTAAGGATTTTCTTTTGAAGAAATACCTTAACCCCGACGGCTCTATTGACCGAGGTAAATTGACTTCGTTCCTTGACATGGTTATTCCCAAGGAAGCCAGCGAGGTCAAAGATAAGATTGGTCGGGGAGACACCCTTACGCTTTTGGTGCGCTTCATCGTCTATATAGACCTCGTTAAAGGTGTTCGCCGGTTCGCCATTCCCGACCTCGGCATAAAACTGAACGAGGGAATTATCCCCGAATACGTCTACAATCAGCACACTGGTACGCTTGTAGACGGTGAACGTTGGGGTATAATCAAACTCTGTTTGATGCCTGATGATGACGGGAAGAAGAACCACGTCGAAATGGTTGATTACAAACCATTCAAGCCATACAAGTCGGTAGACGTAGCTTATCTTCGGGAGGCGCGTCAATCTTTCACTACCGATGAATGGATTGATTTGCTTCTTTCGGCTATGGAGTATGATGCAGATTCTTTTGAGAATATGCATCAGAAACTTGAATTTCTCACTCGCCTCTTTATCTTTGTAGAGCCTCGCTTGAATGTTGTAGAGCTTGCTCCGAAAGGCACCGGTAAGAGCTATGTGTTCGGTAATCTCTCCAAATATGGTTGGCTTGTCAGCGGTGGTAAAGTTACCCGTGCCAAGTTGTTCTACGACAAACAGAAGCAGCAGAACGGTATCATCAAAAATCACGATTTCACCGTGTTTGATGAAATACAGACTATCACTTTCCAAGAGCCTTCTGAAATTCAAGCCGCCCTCAAATCTTATCTTGAAAGCGGCAAGACCACCATTGACAACAACGAGTTTACCTCGGAGTGTGGCCTCATGCTTATGGGCAACATCCAACTCACATCAAATCGGTTGCCTCTGAGTCCTCGCTACTTCGATGCTCTCCCAGTTTATTTCCGTGAGTCTGCTCTCCTTGACCGCTTCCATTGCTTCATTGAGGGGTGGTATCTACCGCGCATTAACAAGAGTATGATATACAAAGGTTGGACTATCAATGTGGAGTATTTCTCCGAAATACTCCACGCTCTCCGCACTGAAAATTCATATGGTCTCTTGTTCGATGACCTTGTTGTCTACGACAAGAAAGCCGACATGCGAGACTTCAAGGCTGTAAAGAAAATAGCCACGGCTGCAATGAAACTCCTATTCCCTCATTGGCGCACCGTTGATGACGTGAACTTTGACGACTTCGACACCTACTGTCTACAACCTGCCATAGCTCGCCGTGGCATTGTTAAGGAGCAATGCCATAACATTGACCCCGAATTTAACACCCAAATGCTTGACATCAGAGCCAAAACCCAAGGTTCGGGTGCTTTCGAAAACGAATCTAACTGGACTATTTAATAGTTATGAATATCTCATCTATGACTTTTCGTAGTTTGACAGTTCTTGATTTCTTTGAAGAATCAAAGGAATGGAAAGAAGAAGATTTTATATTTAATTGTCAGATACATAAGCAGCAATTAGAGGGAATAAGTATTTTGAGAAAACACAATAGATACTATGGGTGTAAAAAAGAAATAGAACACCAGATTGATTTTTTGCGAAATCTCCTGTGGTTCAATCGAAATCCACATACCCCGGCATCTATGACGGAAGATGATTATAACATGATGATACAAATATACAAGCGTTATAATCCAAATCTGGAATGGAAATAATAGAATTTTTCTAAAAAGCACCGGCAATACCCTATACTAAGTGATTCAATTATACATAATTTTATTATGACTGGAAACAACCAATATCTCGACCTGTTTCACTCGCTGATTCAGCATAAGGAGAGCGAGGTGGTGGAGTTCAAGAAGGCGGAACGGAACTTCGATTATGATGACCTCGGTGAGTATTTCTCGGCGTTGAGTAACGAGACGAATCTGCGTGGGCTGGATTTCGCGTGGCTAATTTTTGGATATGATGAGAAGAAAAACACGATTGTTGGCACATCCTATAAAGATGGTGAACAGGCACTGAATAATCTGAAGCATGATTTCTCTCAACATACTGCCGACAGGTTGACTTTCCGGGAGATTGTTCCGATTAAGGTTGATGGCAAACGGATTCTTATGTTCAAAATTCCGGCTTCGCCGCGAAATATCGTGATGACTTGGAAAGGGATTGCCTATTGTCGTGATGGCGAGAGTATCAAGCCTATGAATCAGTCGAAGATGGATGAAATTCGCGGACAGGCTCCGACTCCTGATTGGTCGGCTGAGATTGTGCCGGATGCCACGCTTGATGATCTTGACGAGGTGGCTATCGCCAAAGCCCGCAAGATGTTCAAGAAGGTGCATAGCCGGATTCCCGTTGAGGAGGTGAATAAGTGGACTGATGAGGAGTTCCTGAGCAAATGCGAACTGATGGTTGGTGGCAAATTGCGTCGTGCAGCAATTATTTTGCTTGGCAAGATGTTCAGCGACAGCAAACTCCGTCCTGCAGTTGCTGAAGTTACATGGACGCTCCGAGATGAGAAGCAGGACGTGGTGGATTACGAGCATTTCTCCGTGCCGTTTATCTTGACAGTTGACGAGATTCTCGCAAAGATTCATAATCTGACACTGCGTGAACTGCCGGGAGGCACATTGTTCCCCGACACCATGAAGCAGTATGACGATTACACCATTCGCGAGGCTCTCCATAACTGCATCGCCCATGAGGATTATACCCTGCAACAGCGTATCAATCTTGTTGAAAATCCCGGCTACCTGTATTATGCAAACGGCGGAACGTTCATTCCCGGCACATTGGAGAATGCTCTGGAAAAGCAAGGACCGCAACGCTTTTTCCGTAACGCTTGTCTTTGCAAGGCGATGGTGCATTTCAATATGATTGACACCGTAAGCCGAGGTATCAAGAAGATGTTCACCAATCAGATGGAACGCCGTTTCCCGATGCCCGACTATGAGATAGACAATGAGAAGAAGGAGGTAGCGGTGCGCATCTACGGCAATGCGATCAACGAGTGTTACACCAAACTGCTTAAAGAGAATGACACACTTACACTCCACGACTGTATCTCTCTCGACGCAATTCAAAAAGGACATCGCATAGATGAAGAGATTGCGCAAGACCTATTGAAACGCGGCTTAATCGAAGGCGAAGTCCCCAACTACACCATATCAATTGGGGTAGCCAAAGCCTCCAGGCAACTTCCCGGCTACACACGTGTTCGCGGTCTTGAACGAGACAAAATCAAGCACATGGTTTTGCAGTATATCCAGAATGCCGGCACAGACGGAGCCAAACGTGATGCCATACTCGAATATCTGCAAAATACCCTCCCCAGCCGCAACACTAAAGAGCAGAACCTTCGTATGTTAGGAAATATATTATCTGAGATGGCTAATGAAGGTATGATTACGACTAAAAATCGGCTATGGTATCCAAATTACGACTAGTAGCTCCAATCTACGACTACTACACGACTAATAGGCGTAAAATACGACTAAACCAACAACTCAATTATAAATAACAAAGATGATGCACTACCCAAATACAAATAACTTTTCTCCGGAGGCACAAAAACATTATGGCGAAGCTGCATTAAAGGCTGATGCTTTGGCAAAATTCAGTGATTTTATGGTAAAAGGGATTATCGGTCTCCGGCCCACAATAACCAATCGCGAAATTGATGATGCCTTTGATTGTAGATTAGAGAATATCAAAGGCAATATTGAACAAGCTAAATCTCTCGGTCAAATTTCAGAACAAGACAAGAACAGACTTTTCAATGAGAACGAGGCGTTCTCTGAAGCACTGAAAGATTTTCTCAAATCACACCTCAAACTTGTTTGAATTATACAGAGGCAGTAGAAAGTGACCTGCCCTAATAGTACAACACCGACTGAATACACCATGCGCATACATGGAACATCTGTCAACAATAACATACCGATAGGGCAATTTCAGGCAAAAAGGCGTGGTTAAAAATTATCAACGCATCATAATTAAATCAAATTCACTTTCCTCCACTTTTCACTAATCCCCACAAAAGTACACGATTAGTACACTTAAATCTGCAAGTATCGTTGACAATCAATGTATTAAACGCTGCAAGGAAAATTTACCAGATTTCTGCCTTGATAAAGAATAACATCACCGGGACCTGTTGTGATCTGCGTGTCGTTGGTAGGCAGCGAGAAGCCGAGAGGTCCTACCTTCTCAAAGTTGGAATAATCATGCATGTTTACTGTCAGGTCGCCATTCTTGAGTTTTTCTGCCAGCGCACGGGCAGAGCTATTGTCGGCGAGCATCATCGTAAGGGTCTGGTTTCCGACCTTGATTGAGATTGTTTTTGTATCCATTGGTTCGTTTTTATCATCTGTTCCGTCTCCGCCTTGTTCTGTCGGCGGCTGTTACGGTAACTGTGGCTGCGGTTCATCATTCACACAGGCGGTAATCCCCGGCATAAATGTGGGAATAAGGAGAGTTATCAGGCGTTTCATCGGTAAGAGTCTTTGTAGATGTTTATACAATCGTCAATGCTCATCTGACAGCGGTCGGCTTCAAACAGACATCCAATACATTATTTGTGGTGCAAAGGTATAATGTAAAATCTATTTCCCCTGTACCCCAAGCCTTGTATTAATAACCATTTTTACAGATTCTGATTTGTTTCGTATATTTGCATCTGTGAAAAAATTACCTGATATACATACGATAACAGGTTATAATGAATACATGAGATCGGAAATGGTTCATCCCCGGATTTCTGTTATAGACTTTTCGCAAGTCCGGAACCAGCATCGCTACCTTCCACTTTCACCGGACTTTGACCGTTAATTACGAAAGCGGAATGGACACGCTCTACCAGAGAAAGTCGTATGGCTATGTTCATGACGATATTGCCGTTGTCCTTGTATTCTTGTGAGAGGATGCGTGGTTGCAGGTCCTTGACCATACGCATGACCATGTTCATGTTTTCGTATCCGAAAGTCAGTCTGATGCTCTTTTCTACCAGGCGTTCATCGAAATGTGCCTCTTCCAAGGCATTGGCTGCTGCGGTGCGATAGGCCACAATCAGTCCGCCGGTACCCAGTTTTACTCCTCCGAAATACCTGACTACGAGGATTATGAGGTCCGAAACGTCGGCCGAAACCATTTGGCCGAGGATAGGCTTGCCTGCAGTGCCTGACGGTTCGCCGTTGTCATTTGAACGGTATTCCTCTCCCTCGGGGCCCAATCGGTAGGCCCAACAAACATGGCGTGCATCGAAATACTCCTTTTGGTAGCGGGCGACTTGTTCCATGGCCTCGTCCACAGTGCGGACTGGTATGGCAAAAGCGAGGAACTTGCTCCTCAGTTCGGAGTAACTTCCTTCGCTTGGTGCTGCCAAGATTTTATAGGCATCTCTCATCTTGTGCTTAAGGGCATCTTTAGATAGCCAAGCAGGGGAGCGAAGTAATCTATACGTACGTGCTCTCCTGCTTGGAGTATTAAGTATCGCAGGTCGTTATGACAGGCAATGTACCACGAGGCCGGATCTCAGTTTAGGTTCAAACCACGTAGCTTTAGGAGGCATTATGTTTCCGGTGTCGGCTATGTGTATGATTTGTTGCATGCTCACGGGATACAGAGCCAATGCCAGACGCATTTCCCCGCTGTCCACTCGCTGTTGCAACTCTTCCAAGCCACGCAGTCCTCCGACGAAGTCTATGCGTTTGTCGCTACGCAGGTCAGTGATGCCGAGGAGCTTGTCCAAAATCAATTCACTGCTGATGCTTACGTCCAAGGAGCCGACGGGGTCGTTTTCGTCAGTTCTGTCCGGGAGAAGTTCCAGCCTGTACCAACACCCTCCCATGTACAGACTGAATTCGTGCAGTTTTCCCGGTTTGTAGCAATCCTTGCCCATTGGGGTGACGGTAAAGTCGTGCTGAAGCAGTGAAAGGAACTTGGCCTCGGTGTGTCCGTTTAGGTCGCGTACCACGCGGTTGTAGTCCAGTACGGTCAGCTGGCTGGCAGGGAAGCACACTGCCATGAAGTAGTTGTATTCCTCATCGCCACGGTGCTCGGGGTTGGCCTTTGCCTTCTCTGCGCCAACCAAGGCTGCGGCCGCGCTGCGGTGATGCCCGTCGGCAATGTATAGATATGGTATGTCTACAAAAGTACGAGTGATGGTTTCTATGTCCTCCTTGTCATTTACGAGCCACAGCTGGTGGCGGAAACCGTCAGGTGAGGCCGTGAAGTCATACTCCGGCGTGGTGCATGCATAGCGTGCTATGATGCTGGAGAGGGTCTCGTTGTCGGGGTAAGCAAAGAAGACCGGTTCCAGGTTGGCATTGTTTATGCGTACATGTTTCATACGGTCCTCCTCCTTGTCGCGACGTGTCAGTTCGTGTTTCTTGATGACCCCGTTGAGGTAGTCCTCCACGTATGCGCACACTACCAGACCGAATTGCGTCTTGCCGTTCATGGTCTGCGCATATATATAATATGTATCCTCGGGGTCTTGCACCAGCCATCCGTTGTCGCGGAACATTTGGAAGTTGGTGGCAGCCTTGCCGTACACTTCCTGCGCATATTCGTTGGTACCTGTCGGGAAATCTATCTCGGGCTTGATGATGTGGTAGAGGCTTTTTTCGTTGCCCTCGGCTTCTGCCCTGGCTTCTTCCGAACTCAGCACATCATAGGGACGTGACTGCACTTGCTCTACCAGTTTCTTGGGAGGCCGCAGTCCTTTGAACGGTTTGATTATGGCCATATGGAATTAGATATAAAGGGTTATGATTTAGGTGTGCGTTATTATTTGTTCAACTGGAACTTCGTGATGCCGTCCTTCAGGTAGCCTGCAATCTGGTGTGCTGCGGCTATGCCGGCATTCACGTTGGCCTCGGCTGTCTGCGCCCCCATCTTCTTGGGTGTTGCAAAATAGCGTCCGGCCAAGGCCTCGGAGTATTCGTCATGCATGTCCGGTTTGATGTCGGTTATGTATTTAAGGTCGGTGCGTTCTTGCATCAGTTTCAAGAGCGAGGCCTCGTCTATCACCTCCTTGCGTGCGGTGTTTATCAGAATACCGCCATTGCGCATCTTGCCCACCAATGCGGCGTTGATGCTGTTGCGTGTCTCCGCGGTCGCTGGGATGTGTAGCGATACCACGTCGCATTGCTCGAACAGTTCCTCTTGGCACGCGGCAGCCTTCACTCCGGCTTTCTCTATGGTTTCGGCAGGGCAGAATGCATCATATGCCATCACTTCCATGCCGAATCCCTTGGCTATGCGTGCCACGTTCCGGCCCACGTTTCCGAAGGCCAGGATGCCAATACGCTTGCCCAGCAATTCCGTGCCGCTGGTGCCATCGTAGAAGTTGCGCACGGCCATAACCAAGAGACCGAATACCAGTTCGGCAACGCTGTTGGCATTCTGTCCCGGAGTATTCATGGCCACCACACCGGCACGTGTGCATGCCTTGAGGTCAAGGTTGTCATATCCGGCACCTGCGCGCACCACAATCTTCAAGTTGGGTGCTGCGGCGATGACTTCGGCATCCACCTTGTCCGAACGTACTATCAGTGCTTCGGCATCAGCAACGGCCTGCAACAGTTCAGCCTTTTCCGCGTACTTCTCCAGCAAAACCAGTTCCATCCCAGCCTCTTCTGCCGCTTTCCTTATCCCCTCCACGGCAACCTTGCTGAAAGGCTTTTCCGTGGCTACCAGTATCTTTGCCATAAGTGTCGTAGGTTAATGTGTGTATACCTTAAGTATATTATATATATCAGTGCAAGGCCTCGAACTCCTGCATGCAGGCGATGAGCGCACGCACATCCTCGATCTCCACGGCATTGTACAGGCTGGCTCGGAAGCCGCCCACGCTGCGGTGACCTTTTATGCCCACCATGCCATGTTCTGTGGCAAAGGTCAGGAAGTCGGCTTCCAGTTCCTTGTACTCCTCGTTCATGACGAAGCATACGTTCATGCGGCTGCGGTCCTCTTGGTCGCTTACCGTGGCGCGGAACAGTCTGTTGCGGTCAATCTCGCCATACATGGCATCTGCTTTCTCCTTGGCCCTTCGCTCCATTTCTGCCACGCCGCCGCTCTTCTTTATCCAACGAAGCGTCTGCAAGGCACAATATATAGGTACTGTGGGAGGAGTATTGAACATGGAACCTCCCTTGATGTGGGTGCGGTAGTCCAGCATGGTTGGTATCTGGCGGGACACCTTGCCCAATGCCTCGTCCTTGACGATGACGAATGTCACGCCGGCCATGGCCAGGTTCTTTTGTGCGCCGCCATATATCATGGCGTACTTGCTCACGTCCACATGGCGTGAGAATATGTCCGAACTCATGTCCGCAATCAAGGGCACGGGGCTGTTCAGGTCTCGGCGGATCTCCGTGCCGTAGATGGTGTTGTTGGAAGTTATGTGGAAATAGTCGGCATCCTTTGGAATGGTGAAGTCCTTGGGGATGTACGTATAGGCGGCGTCCGCGCTGCTTGCCACTTCCACGCACTCGCCGAAAAGGCGAGCTTCGGCCATGGCTTTTTTCGCCCATACTCCGGTGTTGATGTATGCGGCCTTGTGTTCAAGAAAATTGTACGGTATCATGCAGAACTCCAGGCTGGCACCGCCCCCCAGGAAGATGACGCTGTAGCCCTCGGGGATATTGAGTAACTCCTTGAAAAGAGCAACAGCCTCGTCCAAGACGGGCTGGAAGTTCTTGGCGCGATGACTCATCTCCATCAAGGAGAGACCGCTACCTTCGAATTCGATACATGCTGTGGAAACTGCTTCCATTACCTCTTGGGGTAACTTGGAAGGACCTGCGTTGAAATTGTACTTTTTCATATCCATGGTAATTAGGTTAAACGTACAATACTATATGTAAACAAAAAAAGTCGGGGTGACCCGACTCGAACGGGCGACCACCTGGTCCCAAACCAGGTGCGCTACCAACTGCGCTACACCCCGATTGTTTTTCGCTCAACGCTTAAAACACTGCAAAGATAAGCCCTTTTTCTCGCATTTGCAAGTAATGGGGCGGATATTTTTCAAAAAAGTATCAAACCGGCAGCTCCGCACATGCATATGAGCATTATCGGGTTCATCTTGTAGACCTGTTGCCCCATGAAGGCAAATATGAACAGACCTATGCTTGTCCAAAATCTCCAAGGGTCGTCGTCTATGCTGCCAAAGTTGTCAGGCGTGCACAAAATCAGTGCTGCGGCAGCTATCAGTCCAACCACGGCGGGCCTTACTCCCATGAAGATGCTCTCCACTATGGGATGCGACTTGTATCGGAGTAGGAACTTGCTGATGATTATCATCAATACCATACTGGGAAGCACCAAGGCGCAAGTGGCCATCAACGATCCCAGTATTCCGGCCCATGTGGGGTAGCCGGCATTCACCACGGAGGTGTATCCTACGTATGTGGCAGAGTTGATGCCTATGGGGCCTGGTGTCATCTGGCTCAATGCCACCATGTCGGTAAATTCGCCTGCTGTCATCCATCCGTGACGTGTAACCACTTCGGCCTGTATCATGGAGAGCATGGAATACCCGCCTCCGAAGCCCAGCAGGCCTATCTGGAAGAATGTGATAAATAGGAAAAAGAATATCATTCCGTGTGTCTCGTTAGTGCAACAATTGTCCGTATGTGTATCCTCCCAAAGCGGCTATAAGTATGACGTACACTGGGTTGGCTCCAAGCAACCATATTGCCAAGGCTGCCGCCACAGGTATCCATATGTTGTGCATGCTTATCCTTGCCGTGCGTGCCATCTTGAACACGGGTGCGGCTATCAGTGCCACCACTGCAGGGCGTATGCCCTTGAAGGCGCGTGCCACCATTTCATTGTCGCGGAAGCGGTGGAAGAACAGGGCTATGAGCAGTATTATTATAAAAGATGGCAGGGCGGCCCCCAGTGCGCACATCAGTGCCCCGGGAGTGCGTCTCATCCTGTAGCCTATGAATATGCTGATGTTTATCGCAAACACGCCTGGACAGGACTGTGCCACGGCGATAAGGTCCATCAGTTCCTCCTCCTCGGCCCAATGCTTTTCGTCCACTACGGTCTGCTTTATCAACGGTATCATGGCATAGCCGCCTCCTATGGTGAAGAGGCCTATCCTGGCAAAGGTAATGAATAATTCAAACATCTCGTATAAAGACAAATTCCCCTTGGAGGTCAGTGCCGTATATGCTGCTGCCTCCAAGGGGAATTACATGTATCTTCACTTGTCTATCTTTCCTTCCACCCACTTGCGTGCGTTCACGAACGCTTCCAGCCACGGTGTGCACTGGTCGGTGCATCTGCGCTCCTCTGGGTAGTAGCCGCATTGCCATGGCAATATGGTACGTTCGGGGTGTGGCATGATGGCCAGATGACGGCCGTCACCGCTGCAAATGGCTGCTACGTCATAGTCAGAACCGTTGGGGTTGCCCGGATAGCCCGAGTAGGAGAACTTTGCCACAACGTTGTATTCGTTTTCGGCCTGTGGCAGACGGAACTTGCCCTCGCCATGTGCCACCCATGTGCCAATTCTGTATCCGCTCAGAGAACCGAACATCACACTGTTGTTTTCCGGAATGGTGAGTGCCACGAAGGTACTTTCGAACTTGTGGCTGTCATTATGCAGCATCCTCGCGGTCTCTTGGCGGTAGCGGCTCAGACGCTTGCTGTCCAGTATGCTTTCGTTGGCGGAGATTTCCAGAGTATTGTTCACCAAGCCCAATTCTATCATCAGCTGGCAACCGTTGCATACGCCAAGGCTAAGCGTGTCCTTGCGGGCATAGAACTTGTCCAAGGCTTCCTTGGCCTTGGGGTTGTAGAGGAATGCGCCTGCCCAACCCTTGGCGCTGCCCAGCACGTCGCTGTTGGAGAAGCCGCCGCAGAAAGCGATCACGTTTACATCTTCCAGTGTCTCGCGGCCGGAAATCAGGTCTGTCATTGTAACGTCTTTCACGTCGAAGCCAGCCAGCCAGAAAGCGTATGCCATCTCTCTCTCGCTATTGGTGCCCTTTTCTCTTATTACGGCTGCGCGTATGCCGCTCTTCTCGCGACGGTCGGGATTGGCACCATATTGGCTCAGTTTGCCAGTGAAAGTCTTGCCGAAGACAGGTTGTACGGGCATGTGCTTGTAGTTCCGGAATCGTTCGGCCGCCTTGCCGTTGAAACTTTGCTTGCGGTCCAGCAGGTAAGAGGTGCGGTACCACAGGTCGCGGTATCGGTCGATGTCCAGCACTGTGCCGCAGCCAAGGTCCATGGTGCGTTCGGCACATACTTCACCTATATTTATATAGCCTACACCTGCGTCCTCCAGTATCTTCTTCATGCGGGTGCCGTTCTCGTCGCTTACCTGGATTACCACACCGGGGTTCTCTGCGAAAAGAATCTTTACCATGGCATCCTGTGCGGCACCTTCTCCCTTGAACTTGCTCAGGTCAAGTTTTATGCCGCCGGTGGTGTTGGCAAAGCACATCTCCAGCAGACAGGTGGCCAGGCCGCCCGCGCTGATGTCGTGTCCGGCCAGTATTAGGCCTTCGTTCACAAGCTTTTGCACTGCCAGGAAAGCGTCGCGGAAATATTCGGGGTTCTGCACCGTGGGAACGTCGCTGCCAACAAGTCCCCAGCTTTGGTTGAACGCGCTGCCTCCCAATTTGAGGCTGTCGAAACTGAAGTCGATGTGGTACAGGCGGCTGCCTCCCCACTGGCCTTTTATTTGCTTCAGAACAGGAGAGACTATCTTCCTGATGTCGCTAACCTCACCGCCGGCGCTTACAATCACTGTGCCAGGGCTGACAACCTTGTCGCCATTGGGATACTTCTGCGTCATGCTCAAGGAGTCCTTGCCTGTGGGCACGTTTATCTGCAAGGCGCAGCAGAAGTCGCTCAAGGCTTTCACCGCGGTGTACAGGCGTGCGTCTTCTCCCTCTTGGGCGCGGCACGGCCACATCCAGTTGGCACTTAGGCTTATGCTGTCCATCGCGCTGGCTCCCTTTTCCTCGTCCACGGTGAGTGGAGCCCATACCAGATTGGTCAGAGCCTCGGCCACGGACAGCACGCTGCCTGCGGCCGGATTTGCCAAGGCTGCCTGCGGGGCGTGTCCGATGGCGGTTGCTATGCCCTTCTGGCCGCGGTAGTCCAGAGCCACTGCACCGCAGTCGCTCAATGGCAGCTGCAATTCGCCTTGGCACTGCTGGCGTGCCACACGGCCGCTGACGCAGCGGTCCACCTTGTTGGTCAGCCAGTCCTTGCAGGCCACTGCCTCCAGGGGCAGTATGTTCTGCAGGTAGGTCTCTATCTTTGAGAGATCGATGTCTTTCTTTCCGCTATATTTGCGCTCCACGGTCTTGTCCACCATCACGGTCTTTGGGGAAGAACCGAACATCTGCTCCACGGCCAGGTCGAACGGACGTACACCGTCGGCCTGTTCGAAGGTGAAGCGGTGGTCGCCTGTGGTCTCTCCCACGGTGTACATCGGGGCACGTTCGCGCTCGGCAATCCTGCGCACGTGTTCTATCGCTTTCTCGTCTATCAGCAATCCCATGCGCTCCTGGCTCTCGTTGGCAATGATTTCCTTGGCCGACAGAGTCTTGTCACCGATAGGCAATTTGTCCATGTGTATCAGGCCGCCGCATTCCTCCACCAGTTCGCTCAGGCAGTTGACGTGTCCTGCGGAACCATGGTCGTGAATGCTTACAATGGGGTTGGTTTCCTCTTCGCAGAGAGCACGCACGACGTTGTAGGTACGTTTCTGCATCTCAGGGTTGGCACGCTGCACGGCATTCAACTCTATGCCGCTGCTGTATCTGCCTGTATCCACGGAACTGACGCTGCCGCCGCCCAGGCCGATGCGATAGTTCTCTCCACCCATTACCACCACCTTGTTTCCGGGCTGTGGTTCGCCCTTGAGGCAGTCGCGACGTGTGCCGTAGCCCACACCTCCTGCCAGCATGATGACCTTGTCATAGGCATAACGTTCCCGGCTGCCATGTTCGTTGTGCTCGAATGTCAGCACGGAACCGCAGATGAGGGGTTGTCCGAACTTGTTGCCGAAGTCGCTGGCACCGTTGGATGCCTTGATGAGGATTTGCTCCGGACTTTGGTAGAGCCACTGCCTCACTGGCAGCAGCTTCTCCCATTCATGTGTGCTTCCGTCATATGCCGCGCTCAGTTCATCGTCCTGCAGACGGGGATATGAGGTCATATACACGGCTGTGCCTGCTATGGGCATGGAACCTACTCCGCCGCCCATGCGGTCACGTATTTCACCACCGCTACCGGTGGAAGCACCGTTGAAAGGTTCTACGGTGGTGGGGAAGTTGTGTGTCTCTGCTTTCAGTGATATGACGCTCTCCACTTCTTTGACCTGGTAGAAGTCGGGCTCGGCATGGTTGGCAGGCGCAAACAGTTCCACTTTGGGGCCACGGCTGAAGGCCACGTTGTCCTTGTAGGCCGACAGGATGTGGTTGGGATTCTCCTGCGTGGTCTTCTTGATCATCTGGAAGAGGCTGCTTTCTTTCTCCTCGCCGTCTATGATGAAAGTACCGCCGAAAATCTTGTGGCGGCAGTGCTCGCTGTTGATTTGCGCGAAGCCGAACACTTCGGAGTCTGTCAGGTGGCGTCCCAGTTGTCCCTCCACCTTGTGCAGGTATTCTATCTCCTCTGCGCTCAGTGCCAGTCCCTCCTGCTCGTTGTAGGAGTCCAAATCTGTGATTTCCAGGATTGGCTGTGGCTTGATGTCTACGTTGAAGATGTCTTGGTCCAGACCGTCCTTGTACATGCGTTGCAGCATGGGGTCGAACTCGGCATTCTCATCTGCCACGGGGAAGTATTCCTCAATGCGCTCTATGCCACGTATGTCCATGTTCTGTGTTATCTCCACGGCATTGGTGCTCCAAGGCGTGATCATTTCGCGGCGCGGGCCTACGAAACATCCGTCCAGGCTGCCGGCGTCCAGTACGATGGCCTCGCCATATAACCAGCACAATTTTTCAATCTCAGCCTGGCTCAGCGCCTCGGTGCTACTCGTTGCGATGATACTCTGCTGTGGGGTTTTGAAGAATGTAATTGCCATATCTGTAAATTCTTGTGTTATTTGCGGTGTAAAGTTACGGAAAAATCGCCAAAAGAACAAGCAAACGAACGGGTTTTGCGACATGTGTCCAGGATGTCGGTGTGAAACGGATTTCTTGTGATAAAAACTCGTCTTAATCCGCGCTGTATAAATTTGGATACGCTGACAGCTTCCTGCCGCTGAGTGCAAGAAACACCGCGGTCCGGAAGGTTTCCCTGTCAGACTGCGGAATCATGTATGCTATGAATTCGACCGTGACAATATTATGTCCGTGCCCCTGACAATGCTATGGCCGGAAGTGCGACAATGCTTATTTTGAATTATTACTGTTTAGCGGACAGTAATAATTTAATTTCTATTCATTTCTATCCATTTTCGGGTGCAAGGGTTATCGAGAATCCTTTTCAGGTCATGAGCAAAAGCGGAGCTAAAGATTCTTGCGCCTTTGTCGCAAAGGTGCAGCTTGTCCATGTAGTATTCGGGATGGTCAAGGAACATCCCTGTGGTGTGATAGTCAAGAAAGGGAATGCCGTTTCTGTGGGCGATGCCTTTTAATGTGTCATACAGTTCCTTGTCGGTAGTGCTGTATTGAGGGGACACGGCAAACACCAGTTTTATGTCGTTGTCCTTGCAGAGGTCGATGAACTTCTGTATGTACAGGCATTTCAGTGTATCGATATTGTTCGTCGTGTGGCTGTGAGCCATCTTGGGGTAATGACGTGGGGATGGCAACGGGATGTATCCGTTGTCGTTGTTCCGCTGTCGGTTGACAAGCAGGCCTCCAATGTTTGACACAGCTTTGGCATTGTATCTGTAAAGGTGGCACAGACGGTATGGCCAATAAGAACCGGCATGCCTGAAGATGGAATCTGCTCTGTAGGCGCGGCCGATGTATGGGGCAAAGAAACTTGTTGATGCAAACGGATTATCCTTGCGTGCGTAGTCGTCCCTCATCATATCCAGACATATCACCTTGGGCTTATGATGTGTCAGCATCAGGTTCAGGAGGTAGTAATGTGAATAGATGCAGTCGCTGGCGTCTATTCCTCCGTTATACACGGACATGCCTATGGAGTCGGATATGATGGAGGGTACGTAATGCTGGTTGCATCGCGATGTTCCCAATAGCACCACATCCTCGTTCGCTTCATGTGCCAGATACCTTATCTTGGGCCCTGACAGGTCGTTTGTGTGCTGATTTACCCACCACATTATTTTCCCGCCTGCTCTGTCTACAATGAGCAGCATTGAGAGAACAAACAGAAAACTTACAGATAGCCGTTTCATGTGCAGTATTAGAATTGAAAGTATATGAACTGGTCTCCGTTAAGGACTCCGAACAGGACGATGAAAGCTGTCATGAACACGATATACAGATGTCTGACTATCCAGCTGTGGGAATCGGAGATATGCAAGTTCAGGCTGAACTCGTCCTTCACCTCCTTGGCTATGATGATGGCCAGTACCATCCCTATGGCAAGAGTGTCTGCCACGCGGATAAATGGAGTACCAGGGTCTGTTGTAATGCCCTTGAATATACTGAAGACATCGCCTATCGTGTTGGCTCTGAAGAACACCCATGCCATGCACACGATGCCGAAGGTCAGTATCCAGTGCATTGCCTTCTGTGTTCTTGTCCTGAATCTACTGTTCCATCCCAACCTCTTTTCAATACATTGCAGGCCTCCGTGTATCGTTCCCCATACGATGAATGTCCAGTTCGCACCATGCCATATTCCGCTTACGATGAATGTAATCATGATGTTGGCATAATGCCGGTATGCACTTACCCTGTTGCCTCCCAACGGGATGTACAGGTAGTCCTTGAACCATGTGGAGAGCGAGATGTGCCAGCGATGCCAGAAATCCGTTACTGTCATTGCAAAGTATGGCCGTCTGAAGTTCTCCATAAGATTGAATCCCATAATCTTTGCCGCGCCTATGGCCGTGAGCGAATAGCCTGCAAAATCTCCGTAAATCTGAAAAGGGAAGAGCAATGATGCCAGCAGGAACGACCCGCCGTTGTGCTGTGGGATATTGTTGAATATCGGATCAACGCACAGTGCACATCTGTCTGCCAGTGCCAATTTCAGGAAATATCCCCACAGCATCAGCCGTATGCCTGACATGACATTGTCATAAGAGAATGTATGTGTCTCCTTGAATTGTCGCAGCAGATTGGTGGAGCGTTCAATGGGGCCTGCCACCAACTGTGGGAAGAATGATACGAAGAGCGCGTAGGTAAAAAAGTCGCGTTCCACCTCGGTCTTGCCTCTGTATACGTCAATGGAATAGCCGAGAGCTTGGAATATGTAGAAAGAAATGCCCACAGGCAGGAGAAGGCTGAAGCGTGGTATCCGTATTGCCGAATCTGTGACACCCGGTATCATGTTCAGGTTTTCTGCAACGAAGTTGTAGTATTTGAACAGAAACAATGTGCTTAGGTTCAGAATCAGACTCCCGATAAGATACGCTTGCTTGCTGCGTTGTTCCGAACTGTCGGTAATGCCCAAAGCGGCAAGGTAGGTTATGAGAGTAGAGGAAAGGAGTAGAAGGGCGTATATAGGCTCCCAATTCATGTAGAAATAGTAGCTCGCGGCAAGCAGGAAGAGGTTGCGCCAGTTAAGCGAAGCTTCTACGGTAGTTTTCGTAGGGGGGGGGTAAAAGATAATATATTATGCAGACCATGGGGAAGAATGCAAGGAAGTGCAGTGAATTGAATAGCATGCCTTTGTTGTGTGGTTGTGGGCTGTAGTGTTCGTGTGTCTGTGCTTACGTCGTGTATCAATGACGGATGCTAATTGTCTCTCTCCGTGACTATCCATTCCGTATGCCTCTTTATCTTCCATCCGAATATGGCATGGATGATGGACATAAGCGGGGAAAGCAGGCAAAAGAATGTGTAGGGCAGGTAAGTGAGCGTGGCCACTCCCAGTACTGTCGCCTGGGTCATGCCACAGGTGTTCCATGGAATGAGCACCGATACGACAGTGGCCGAGTCCTCGGTGGAGCGGGATAGCAGACGTGACTCGTAGCCCTGACGCCTGTATTCGTCCCGGAACATGTTGCCGGAGAGAATGATGGAAATATATTGGTCTCCAGTGATGAGGTTCATGGTTATGCCATTGAGCACGGTGGCTGTGACCAAACCGGGACGGTTGTGCATGATAGGACTGAAGACGGCCTCCAAAAAACTCCGTAGCATGCCGCATGCCGTCATGGCTCCACCGAATATCATGGCCGTGAGTATGAGCCAGATGGTGTCCAGCATACCTTGCATGCCACGGGTGGCCACCAGATTGTTGAGCATCTCCACTCCTGTGTCTATGGATGTGGCGGAGGCGAATGTCGTTATGATGCCACGGAAAAGAGCTACGGCGGAGAAACTTCCGTCCGTTGCGCCGCCTATGTCCAGGAGAATGTGTCTTTGGTAGGTTACCGCCATGATTATTCCCATGACGGAGGCGGTAAACAATACTATCAACGAGGGTACCTTCTTATATATAAGTAAAGCGGTGATGACCGGTACCGTCAGCAACCAAGGAGTGATTCGGAAAGTTCCGTACAATGCTTCGGTGTAAGTGTCAACGTGGTGGGAGGCATCCGCGCCCATCCATATGCCTGCAATGCCGAATATAAGCATGGAGATGAACAGGGTGGGCAGGGTGGTGAGCATCATGTACCGTATGTGCTGGAACAGGGGTGTGCCAGTGACAGACGAGGCCAGCACCGTGGTGTCCGAAAGTGGGGAAACTTTGTCTCCGAAATAGGCTCCGGATATGATGGCTCCGGCTGTCCATCCGTCATCGAACCCCAATGCTCGCCCTATGCCCAAAAGGGCTATGCCTATGGTGGCTATGGTGGTCCATGAGGAACCTGTCATGATCGACACCAAGGCACTGATGATGCAGGCCGAGAGCAGGAAAATGACTGGATGAATGGTTTGCACACCGTAGCAGATGAGCGTGGGGACTATGCCGGATACCATCCATGACGCAGAGAGCATGCCTATGAGCAGCAATATGCAGATGGACACCGAGGTTTCACGTATCTTATCGGATATATTGGCCTCTATCGTGCTCCAGCGTACGTGGCAGCAGGACATGCCAAGGATAATGCATACGGCCGTGGATGTAAGCAATACTATTTGGGACGGGCCGCCAAGGGAGTCGCTGCCGAAGACATACAATGTGCCCGAGAGGAGGATGACAAGGGTGAGGAAAGGGATGGAGCTGAGCCATGCCGAGGGACGCACTGGTGGCTCGGAGGTGTGCTTGGGAGGCATTTAAGTGTCGTAAGGAGTGAAAATGAATGTACATGTGAAACCGCAGGATGTCTGGTACCGGCTTATTTGCCGGTATCATTGCCGCTACGCTTGTTGCGACCGTAGCTGCGGTATTCATCCAGCGGAATGTCCACGTTCGGTTCTGCCAAGGCACCCTCACGGGGAAGACGGAAAGACAGGTACTTTATGGCTATGCCGCGTTCGCGCCACATCTGCTCGTAGTATGTCTGACGGGAGCGAGCCTCTGCTGTGGCTTCGGAGGTGTCGTCGTAGAGGCTGCGCGTGCTTACGATTGGAGACAGGTTGTTGGCACGGAGCATTTCCTCCGTGTAGGTGAAAAGGAAGTTGGAGTCGGTCTTCAGATGCACTATCCCCATGTCGCAAAGAATATGGCGGTATCGTTGCAGGAAATAGGTGGATGTCAGGCGTTTCGTGGCCTTCTTCATCTGTGGGTCGGAGAATGTTAGCCATATCTCCGATACTTCATCCGGGGAGAAGAACTTGTCAATGAACTCGATGTTGGTACGCAGAAATCCTACGTTCTTCAGCCCTTCGCGCATGGCCTCCATGGCACCTGTCCACATTCGTGCGCCCTTGATGTCCACGCCCAGATAGTTGTTCTGCGGATACAGCCTTCCCATGCCCACAGTGTATTCTCCACGGCCGCAACCGAGTTCCAGAATGAGTGGATTGGTGTTGTGGAAGAAGTCCCGGTGCCAATCAATGGCTATCGGCTGGTCACCGGGGCGATAAGGACGCTCCACCACCAGCGGGTTTTCCGCCATGTCGGCGAATTTGGCAAGCTTACCCTTTCCCATGGTTATTTCATTTCAAAGTTTGAGGTGCCGATGTTCTGACCGTCGGCAAAAATGTCCACGCGGTAACGGCCTGCGGAGAGTGCCTCGGTGATGTCCCAGTAGACGGTTACAGCTTGCTCCTCGCCCGTATATTCTATGTCCTTGGATATGCTGAAGTCCAATTCCCGGTTTTCGTACTGGAAGGTACCGCCGCTGGTGAGTACGGTGCCTGTGGGGGTGTTGATGCGCAGATAAAGACTGCGTATGCCGGTCTGGGTGGTGACGTTGCGGGCGATATTGAAGGAAATGACAAATTTCTTGGCTTTCTTGATATTGTCTGTGGCTTTGCCTTTCTTGTTTCTTGCCTCGGCATGTATGTTCACTGCATTCAACTGGCTGGCTATTGCCACTTTCTCTCCAAGCTCCTCTGTCTGTGTGACCAGGTTGGATATATGTGCCTGTGCCTGTTGCTGTTGTGTCCGTAACTGGGAGTTGTCGCGCTTAAGAGCCTGGTTTTCCCGGTTGAGCGAGTCAATTTGCATCACGTAGTCTTTGAGAATGGCACGCAGGGTGGCCAGTTCCTTTTTCAGTCGCATGATTTCGCGGGCATCATCGGCCTTGGTCTGTTTCAATTCTGCCAGCAGCTTCTGCACACGTTCTTGTTCCAGGGACAACTGATTGACGAGGGAGTCGTTGTTGATCTGTGCCATCATCTCGTTGTACTGCATGGCGAACTGTTGGTACTCGTTCTCCATCTCGGCCTTGTCCATCTTCAGAACCTCGATCATTTGCTCGTTCTCTTCCTGCTTGGCACGCATCTGTGTAACCACATAGATTGTCACGCCCAAGAGAGCCATGGCAATGATGGCTGCAGCAATCGGAAATGTATTCTTCTTCATGTGTGGATGTAAATTGGTTTAAGTATCTGTGTAATTGCTTGCAAAGGTACAAATTATTCCTTAAATTAGGCGGATGCGGACTAAATTCTTGTCCATGCGGATTGGGTCTTAGATAAAAATCATTATCTTTGTACACGGAAGGTTAACACTTATCAATAATATATGCGTAAAGTCATCCTGTTGGCGACAGTGCTCGCGAGTACTGCCGGAGTTTGGGCAGACGGTATACGTATGCTCAACAGAACCACCGCCGAGGTTACACTTGATGGTGGCCAGTGTATGTACGTGGATTTCTATGGACCTCACACTTTCCGTGTGTTCCAGGATCCCAACGGCGGTGTCATCCGTGATCCGCAGGCATCCCCCGAGGCACAGATTCTGGTGAACAATCCTCGTAGAGAGGTGGGCGAACTGGTGTTGGACGAAAAGGCCGGTACTCTCACTACCAGGGAAATTGTGGTGAAGGTGAACATGAAGACCGGCCAGATCCAGGCCTTGAAGAACGGTCGTGTCGTTGTGGACCAGGTGCTTCCAACCGACTTTGGAAAGAAACGTACCACGGTCAAGTTTGCCCAGAACGGTGATGACTACTTTTATGGTGGCGGTGTCCAGAACGGACGTTTCTCCCACAAGGGCAAGTTCATTGCCATAGTCAATACCAACAACTGGGTGGATGGCGGCGTCTGCAGTCCCACGCCGTATTACTGGAGTACTGGCGGATATGGCGTGATGTGGCATACGTTCAAGCCTGGTGGCTATGACTTTGGAGCAGCGGAAAAGGATAACACGGTGTTGTATCACGATACTGATTATCTTGACCTCTTCGTGATGGTGAACGATGGTGCCGTGCCTTTGCTCAATGACTTCTACCAGTTGACCGGTAATCCCGTGCTGTTGCCGAAGTTCGGCTTTTATCAGGGACATCTGAATGCCTATAACCGCGACTACTGGACGGAGGATACCAAGCGTGACAATATCGTGCAGATGGCTTATGAGGATGGCAAGTATTACAAGGAGAGCCAAAAGGACAATGGCGGATTGCAGGAAACACTGAATGGCGAGAAGAACAATTATCAGTTCTCTGCCCGTGCCGCCATCGATCGTTATTTGGACAATGACTTCCCCTTGGGCTGGTTCCTTCCAAATGACGGTTATGGAGCTGGTTACGGACAGACCGGCTCTTTGGACGGCAACATCCAGAACTTGAAAGAGTTCGGAGACTATGCTCGTAGTCGTGGCGTGGAGATAGGACTGTGGACCCAGAGCGACCTTCATCCGAAAGAGGGCATAGAACCGTTGCTTCAGCGTGATATTGTCAAGGAGGTAGGCGTGGCCGGAGTGCGTGTCCTCAAGACCGATGTCGCATGGGTCGGTGCCGGCTATTCCTTCGGTCTGAACGGTGTGGCCGACGTTGGGCAAATCATGCCTTATTATGGCAATGACGCGCGTCCATTCATCATATCTTTGGACGGATGGGCTGGTACACAGCGTTATGCTGGTATCTGGTCCGGTGATCAGACGGGTGGCGAATGGGAGTATATCCGTTTCCATATTCCGACATACATAGGCGCAGGTCTGGCAGGTCAGCCCAATATCACCAGTGATACAGACGGTATTTTCGGTGGCCAGAACTTGGCTGTGAACGTTCGCGACTTCCAATGGAAGACATATACCCCCATGCAGTTGAACATGGACGG
The DNA here is from genome assembly GCA_023665805.1 of Bacteroides sp. Lineage (GTDB taxonomy): Bacteria > Bacteroidota > Bacteroidia > Bacteroidales > Bacteroidaceae > Physcousia. Next base: position 31,220 of record JAMPDJ010000022.1, read on the forward strand.
TTGGGGTTCCAATCCCAAGTATCCCCAGGCCTTGGGAGACAAGGCCGCCAAGTTGAACCGTTATTATCTGAAGTTGAAATCAAGGATTTTGCCATATCAGTATTCCATTGCCCGTGAGGCTGTGGACGGCAAGCCTATGATTCGTGCCATGTTCCTGGAGGAGGAGAATGCCTATACGCTGGGCAAGCGTACAGAGTATCAGTATATGTTCGGGCCTAACATCCTGGTGGCACCTATATATAAGGAGACGCGCGCGGACAAGGATGGCAATGATGTTCGCGACGGTATCTACTTGCCCAAGGGCGAATGGGTGGATTACTTTACCGGGGACGTGTATGCCGGCGGCCGTATCATCAACAACTATGCCGCCCCGTTGTGGAAGTTGCCCGTGCTCATCAAGCGCGGTGCCATCATTCCGGTGCACAAGGCTACGCACAATCCCTCGGAGATGGATCCGAAGATGCGTGCGTATGAGATTTATCCTATGGGGGAAACTTCATTCACGGAATATGACGATGATGCCAAGACGCAGGCTTACCTGCGTGGCGAGAGCACTACGACAAAGGTGTTGAGCAATTTGGACGAAAAAGGCAATCTTACAATTACCGTTGAGCCTACCAAGGGTGGCTTTGAGGGCTTCGAGACGCAGAAGTTTACTCATTTGACAGTATTCTGCAGCCAGGAACCTGCCAAGGTGTCTGCCAAAGTTGGAGGCAAGAAGGTCAAGCTGACGGAGGTTGGCACATATGCTGCCTGGAAGTCGACTCCCAACAGTTATTATTATGGTAGGAATGATGAGGATGAGTTCATGAAGGCTTCCGCACTGATGGTCAACGTGGAAGAGACTGATGTCGTGTCCAATGCCGTGCAGGTGACCGCTTCGAAGGTTGTGGTGGACAATGCCAACAAGCTGCTTGCCAATACCGGAGTCCTCTCTGCTCCAAAGGCTCAGATGGACGGGAATGAGGCCTATACCCTCACTCCGGTATGGTCTGCACAAGATAATGCCGATTACTATGAATTGGAATTCGAGGGACAGACATACAGTACCATCGCTGCTACTGAATACACTATAGACGGTTTGAGTGCCGACACCGAATATGAGGTCAAGGTTCGTGCCGTGAACAAGGATGGCGTTGGTGATTGGACCACCTTGACGGCTACCACTGCTGCCGATCCTTTGCGCTTCGCTGTACGGGGTATCGAGGCCGAGACCTCTTGCGCCAACCAGGGTGGCCAGGGTATCCATAAGATGTTTGACTTTGACGAGACAAGCATTTGGCACACGGCATGGAGCCAGACTGCCGTGCCGTTCGATATTATCATCGACCTCCGCACTGTCAACTATCTGGACAAAATGCAGTATCTGCCTCGTCCCGATTCCGGCAACGGAACCATCCTGAAGGCTACTTGTGAGGTGAGCATGGATCGCGTGCATTGGAGCAAGCCTGTATCTCTCAACTGGGAACGCAACGGAAACATGAAGGAGGTTGTATTCGAGGGCAATCCTCAGGCACGCTATATCCGTATCAAGGTCAGCGAGGCCGTTGGAAATTATGGTTCAGGTCATGAGTTCTACATCTTCCGTCAGCAGGGTTCCGATTTCTATATCCCGGGCGACATAAATTTAGATGGCAAGTTGGACGAGAACGACCTCACTTCCTACATGAACTATACTGGTTTGCGCAAGGGTGATGGCGACTTTGACTATGTCAGCAAGGGCGACCTGAATGGTAATGGCTTGATTGAGGCATATGACATTATGGCCGTGGCCGTGGTATTGGAGGACGGTGTCGGCGGAAACAAGGTGGCTCCTGTCGATGGCACCGTAATCGTCAAGGCCGATAAGGCACAGTACAATGTTGGTGACGTTGCAAGCATTACTGTCAGTGGCAAGGGTCTGAAGAGTGTCAACGGTATCAGTTTGGCCTTGCCCTACAGCGCACAGGATTGGGAGTACGTCGGTGTTGAGGCTCCTGCCTTGGGTCAAATGTACAATATGACATACGACCGCCTGCACACCAATGGTGACAAGGTCCTTTATCCAACCTTCGTGAACTTGGGCGATAAGCCCTGTGTCGAAGGCGAGACTGCACTGATGGTGCTGAAGATGAAAGCTAAGAAGAAGCAGAAGTTCACGCTGGAACACACGAATGGCATGCTTGTGGACAAGTATCAGAATGTAGTTGAATTCTAATCGCTTGATGTAGAGTATGTAATAATAAGGTTATTGGTGCTTTTGGAAAACTTTTTCTTTAATAGTTAACCAAGAAGTATTGATAATAAGTATCTTGCAAGAAGAATTGGAGAACTTTCCTGTTATGTTACGACGAAAAGTTGTGCAAAACAGGAAAGTTTTTCTGTGTATTTCTTGCTGGTTGTTGTCTAATGTCGTATCTTTGCAACGTTTTCCACAGAGGGCGGAATCAAGGATGACCGCACGGGCGGCGCAGAGGTGCCTGTGGTAGGAACAATGGTTGTCCTGACTTTGAGAGCGCAGGCATACGAAACATAATAAGGAACTGCGGAATACGCATCTCTGGAGTCATATGCATATACATTTGCAAGAGTAACAGCACGTACGCGTAACGGTTGCATGTATTATATAATAAGGTATAGCATGCGCCTGTTGCAAGACTTCAGGCCCGGCTCTTATCGGCAACGCGGACCGTGACGACACAGATTATAAACATACCAATACATATATGATACAGACAGTACTAAAGCGTGATGGCCGTATAGTAGGCTTCAACGAACAGAAGATAGGGGCAGCCATCCGCAAGGCGATGCTTACAACGGAGGTTGGCGAAGATAACGAGCTTATAGCCAAAATCATTGACCGGGTGAGCATGCGTGGCAAGTCGCAAATGACGGTGGAGGAGCTGCAGGACATGGTGGAAGAGGAACTGATGAAATCCAGTCGTCTGGATGTGGCCAAGGTGTATATCAAGTACCGAAGTGCCCGTACCATAGCCCGCAAGGCCAAGACCAGGGACATCTTCCTGGAGATTATCAACATCAAGAACAATGATGTTACACGCGAGAATGCCAACATGAATGCCGACACTCCGGCAGGCATGATGATGAAGTTCGCCAGCGAGACCACCAAGCCGTTCGTGGACGATTATCTGCTGAGCGAGGATGTCAAGGATGCAGTGCGCAACAACTACCTGCACATTCATGACAAGGATTATTATCCCACCAAGTCTCTAACCTGCGTACAGCATCCCTTGGACAAGATTTTGAAGTACGGTTTCCAGGCCGGTCATGGTGAAAGCCGTCCTGCCAAGCGCATAGAGACAGCTTCCATTCTGGGCTGCATCAGTATGGAAACCGTGCAGAACGAGATGCATGGCGGTCAGGCCATACCTGCTTTTGACTTCTATCTTGCCCCATATGTGCGCAAGAGTTTCATAGAGGAGGTCAAGGTGCTGGAGGAACTTAACGCCGAGGATTACAGCGAGTTGTATAATTCTCAGGTTGACGATTTCATAGAAATGCCACTCAATGGCCTTGTGGGGCGTGACCGCATACGTCAGCATGCCATCAACAAGACCGTGGAGCGCGTGCATCAGGCCATGGAGGCGTTCATCCACAATATGAACACCATTCATTCCCGTGGTGGCAACCAGGTGGTATTCTCATCAATCAATTATGGTACCGATACCAGTGCCGAGGGGCGTTGCATTATCCGCGAGTTGCTGAAAAGCACATACGAGGGTGTGGGCAATGGCGAGACGGCAATCTTCCCTATACAGATATGGAAGAAGAAGCGTGGTGTCAGCTATCTGCCTACCGACCGCAACTATGATCTTTACAAGTATGCTTGTCAAGTGACCGCACGTCGCTTCTTCCCCAACTTCATAAATCTCGATGCCCCGTTCAACTATAATGAAAAGTGGGATGCCAACGATCCGGAGCGTTATCGCTGGGAGTGTGCCACTATGGGATGCCGCACCCGTGTCTTTGAGAATCGTTTTGGCCCCAAGACAAGCATCGGCCGTGGCAATCTCTCTTTCTCCACCATCAATATCGTGCGCCTTGCAATAGAGTGCATGGACATCAAGGATTATGAGGACCGCATAGCGGCTTTCTTTGCCAAGTTGGATAACATTCTGGAAATAACCGCGCAGCAGCTTCATGACCGTATGGAGTTCCAGAAGACGGCCTATGCCAAGCAGTTCCCGCTTCTCATGCGTGGTCTTTGGATTGGTAGTGAGAATCTTAAGCCTAATGATACCATTGCCCCTGTCATCAACCAAGGTACGTTGGGTATAGGCTTCATCGGATTGGCAGAGTGTCTCATAGCTCTTACAGGCAAGCATCATGGCGAGAGCGAGGAAAGTCAGGCATTGGGTTTGAAGATAGTCACATATATGCGTGACCGTGTCATGGAGTTCTGCGACCGCTATCAGCACAACTACAGTGTATTGGCAACTCCTGCAGAGGGATTGTCCGGACGCTTCACAAAGTTCGACAAGAAGAAGTTCGGTATCATTCCTGGAATCACTGACAAGGACTATTACACCAACTCCAACCACGTCCCTGTCTACTACAGGTGTTCCGCATTGCATAAGGCGCAGATAGAGGCTCCTTATCATGCCCTCACCACCGGCGGACACATCTTCTATGTGGAGATAGACGGTGATGCTACCCACAATCCCGAGGCCGTGATGAATATCGTGGACATGATGGACAGGTTGAACATCGGTTATGGTTCTGTCAATCATACACGCAACCGTTGCATGGACTGTGGTTATGAGAATGCCGAGAAAGTCATGGAACAGTGTCCGAATTGTGGTAGTACACATATAGACCGCCTACAACGTATCACGGGTTATCTGGTTGGTACTACCGACAGATGGAACAAGGCCAAGCTGGCGGAACTTAACGACCGTGTTATCCATAAGTAAACCGAGAATATAACGAAGCATCAATAGACGACCGGCATTACGTGGCCACGCATGCTACGGATGTCGGTCGTCGGCTTGTGGCGCAGATTGTGCGGATGCTCGTGTTAAAACTCCGTTAGTTTTTACTGGTTAAACCCCAATCGGTCATTAGAACGTCAATTTGTATAAATCATCTGCTTTATATTGC
>JAMPDJ010000023.1 GCA_023665805.1 Bacteroides sp.
CCACAAAATTCACATTTCCGTTGAGTTCTCATACACGCATATTTTTGAGGGTTTTCACTAAAATCGGTGTATCACTGCCGCGTGTAAACCGAAGTAATCCGATGACAACCCTTGTAAACCTGTCGCACGAAATGATGGTTTCAGAGCCTCCGACACCGCCACCGTCAATCCTTGCCAACCATCGTAAACCGATGTAAACAGGCCCTATAAAATGACGAAAGCGGAAAGCCTCAGCTTCTCCGCGGTAGAAATACGTTGCAAAAATATGCCTAAAATCCCCAAACACCAAATAACACTACTCAAAGTGTTAAAAATGCTATCTGTCTAATAACCAACGCTTATCTGTACGTTATTCCGTGTTCTTCATAGTCTTTGCCTATGCTCTAATTACAGCAAAATTTCTCAAAAATTGAGCAAAAATACCAATCGTGGGAATCGTTAGAAATAATGAATGGTAGCATAAATAAAATAGCAGCTCTTGTTTTCAAAATGCAATCATCAGAGTCAAATAGCAAGCCCTCGCCACATTATAGTCAAGAAGTTAAAGAACTGCTATTATCTTTATCTGATAGCTTTGACAATCAAATAAGAATTATTCAAGAAATACAAAATATCTTGCGAAATGAATACAAGATATGATGCGTTATATATTTAGGGCAAGACCAATAGTGTCCAAAATAATTTTGGACACTATTGACAAATCACAAAAGTTTAAATGAGTTCCATGAATGATGCTTATGGCTGCTGTTTAGTTTCTACTGTTTGACGCCATATTGTTCTTCAACAAATATGTGTAACTTTTCAACTAACTTCTGCATTGCGTCTATGATGGGTGCCAATGATCTATGGCGATGCCAAAGAACAGCATCAGGCTATTGGGACTTGGATTTGCGACTATGCGGACAGCCGGCATTCGTTTGATAAAAGAAAAAAAATCGGCAGACCTACAAAGAGGTTGCCGATGTTGCTAATGGGGCATATGATTGGAAAATTGAACGTAGTCAGAACAAAAATATATCAATTTGATTCTTGCTGTGCTACAATGTAACTATTAATAGCAGATGCAACAAACTCTCCTAATTTTACAGGCACAGCATTACCTATCATTTGTTCTAAATCGCTTTTACCTCCCCAAAAAAATAAATTTCTCAGGAAAAGTTTGTATCATACTACGTTCTTTGGTTGTCAATGGTCTAACTCCAACTAAACTTTGTATAGGGTCATTTGAATGTATCTTATATCCTTCAGGAATAGGGCGATTTACTCCTCTGATAGTCGGACTTGGTTCATTCACGCTAAAAACTCCCCTTCTCGCATAACTTCTTGGATGTCTATAATAATATTCAATGTCTAAATTCTCTCCAAAGTAATCTTTAACAGTCATTTCTTTATCTGAAATTCTTTTTCTGATGGTTTCAAGCATAAAGTCATCTTGTTCTCCCAAATGTCCAATCATTATAAACCTTTTTCTTCTTTGAGGTACACCGCATAATGCCGCATTTAAGATTATTTGCGTCAATCCATATCCTGATTGCTTGAACATATCACAAGCAACTGCCAACTTTGTAGATTTTGTTATAGTGGAAACATTTTCCATAACAAACCAGGCAGGTTTCAAAACAGATATAATTTTAGCATAGGAAACTGTCAAATCTCCTCGACCATTATTCTCGTCTCTTTTACCAGCACTACTAAAGTCTTGACATGGCGGACCACCAACAATCATATCAGGCTGATATTTTGCAATATGCTTTATTGCTTCATCTTCATCCGATAAATTTACATTAAATACAGGATGTGTAAAATTAGCTTCATGGACAGCAATAGCAGGCTGCCAGTTATCATATGCAGCCACGACATTAAAACCAGCATTTTCAAACCCTAAACTTAACCCACCACACCCACTAAATAAATCTACAACTCTCATATACGCTAATCAAATAATTCAGGACTATATACAATAACTGCATCAAAACGTCTTTCTGGGCTAAGGAAGTTTTGCCCCCCTCCCAATATGATATTCTTAATTTCGCTTTTATCAATTCTAGGATGAGTTAATTGAGGACTTTTCAATAACGCATAACTCTGTATTCCACTTATTGCAAAAGCTTTATCATTAGCAATATTATATGAGTGTAATCTAACAATTCTTTTGTAATCAAATTGCTCATATACTGCATAATCGAAAAGCATCAAGTATAACCAAATAATAGTCCTCATAGGTCTATTTATTTTGGTCTTATCTGCTTCCTGCAAGCAGCACATTTGTATAACGGACAAATTTGACCACACAAAAACATCTAAGCAATCATCAGCTAATATAGCACTTCCTTTTACTGTTTTCCAAATAGGCTGGACAATTAGAGGTGTCTGTTTCTTTTGTAAATACTGGCTGACATTTAAGATTGCACCTAATATCTTGTCATAATGAGGTAAAACGGCTTCAATTTCCTCCCAATGGTTTATTTGAGGTACAGTACCCAATAATTCTCGCAATGTATTTCTCCCTTTTGTACCAACAAAACAATTACATAAACTACATGCCACAAAAATTGATAGTTGGAGGGCGCACTACAATCTCACTACAATACTTATCCTCTAATAGATTTTTCGTAGTACTATCAGGTATTGCCGTTAATTTGACTTCTAATCCTATCAGACTCTCATTGGTATTGCTATCAACCATTACCAAATCTATTTTCTCTCTTTCCCCTATATAGAATTTCTCAAAACCGACATAACCAGCTTCAAAATTATAAAACGCATTTTGACTTAGTGGGTCTATTCTGAATAGCTCTGTTGCAGTTATCGAAGAATGTACGACATTATTCCCTATATCTGTTTTAAGATAGACAGGCTTAATTCCTTTATAACCCATATATGCAACTAATGAAGCCGGAAAAGAACTATTAAATTGATTTTTACCCCAATACTTTTCCTGAGAATAATCTCTATTAGAATTATTATGGTCTTGAGCAAATAAGCCAGGTGCTATTATCTTATTATCTGCCATATATTTTTTCTTCGTTTATATTACTGGTAAGTAAATCTCTCACATCCACTTGTAGAATATCAGCAATTTTATAGAGGACTGGAATAGGAGGTTGTACTTTATTTGTCGCATACAGATTGACCATATTAAAACTTTTACCCAATCTATGTGCCAAATCTGTTTGGCTGATACCTTGTTCTTCTAAAAATTTTTTAATTCTATTCATGAGAACATTGTTATTTGAGTACAAAGTTACACAATTTTATTGTGCAGACATCACAAAACTGTAAAATTAGCCATAGTAAGTCGCATTTTATAGCTCAATTGTACCTCAGTTGTCTCTCATTTCTTATAAAAATTTGATTTTCAACGTTGATTACTAATTCATTGACAAGTTATTTGTGCATTTGACTTCAAATCTACAGACAGGCGATGAACCCTAAAAATCCAAGTCAATTATTAAAGCTTTGTTAAAATTTTCATCAAAAACCACTCTTTTTTCCCTTTCTGTCTATACCTAAAAACGACCTTTATACTCTGTTTTACTCTGTTGCAATATTTGTACCTTTTTTATTTGCATATAGCTGAATACCAACAGTCAAGATACTTCCACATCAATTTCACATGAATGTTTACTGTTCCAATAATACTATTGCCACAGCCTTGACAATAATATAGTCGGGGAGGTGAGGATACTATTGTCAAGAGTGCGTTCACAGTATTGTCGAAGCGTCAACGACACGTAGACGAAATAACGATGCCAACAGGATGTCTTTGCGCCTCTGTTCCTATGGCACGGAAATCCTATCAAGAGTAACACCCGATGCACCATATCAATAGTACAAATTTATTGATATCCGGCTGTTGGCGGCATTATACACAAAATTATTCCGTCATACAAGCAATCACTCTCCGCATACTCGGACGGCAACAGGCTGCCTTACAGGATGAAGCACCACCTCATCATATGCATGAGCGCATCCGACCATGGTCCTATGCTGAAGAATTCAGACAGTTTATCTTCTGTCCTGCTTTCAATCTCTTGCCACCACATATAAATAAGAAGCCCAATCCCATGAGGCACCATCGCAAAGATGATCGCACATGGGATTGAGCCTTGTTGTATCATCGCACACGACACGTGCGGTTACTCTCAATGCATTTCAATAAGCTATTTCAAACAGATGGGCTTTGCCGGTGACTGAAAGCCATCCGTCGGCATAGCCGAATGTCATGGCGGCATCAATGGCATCACTGTGCTTGCTGTAGGAATACACGGCACCGCCGTTGAAGGTGATGTCGCCGTCGGCCTTGATGCCCTTGGGCGAAGATATGGTTTTCTTGCCAAGCGTGACGACATTCACTTCACCGCCGGTGACAAGGATATGCTTGTCGCAGTTGATGCCCTTGCCGCCATCACCAGTACTCTTGAGGTTCAACGTACCCGCAGTGACGGTAAAGAGGGAATCACACTTGATGGCCGCACAGCTGCTGGCATCGTCCGCCTGTACCGTGGCATTGCCAGATGTGATGACCGTGGTACGCCCGCCGGATACGGTCATGTCCAATTCCGAGTTGAGACCCTTGGCGGCATCTCCTTCCACATTTATGTTCAAGACACCTCCTCGGATGAATATGCCGTCATTGGCCTTGACACCGCTGCCCACCTTGCTGTCCACATTGATGACATTGCCGGGACGGAACACTATATAGTCATCGCTGACAATGGCGTGACGGCAATTGGCCCTGACGACAAGGTTTCCTGAACCGCTGAAGATGACCTGTCCCTCGCTGAAGAAGGTTCCTTTCATGTCCTCACCTTCCACCTCGTTATAAACAGCCCCGTCGGAGAGCACACTGCCGGTGCCTGATGGCAACTCCACGTACATGGACTTGCCGCACTGGTTGTTGATAGCCGCGCCCGTGGGGTTACAGAGCGACAGACCGGCAAGCGTGACCTTCATCTTGTTCTCGCTGTATAGCTTGAACGAACCGTCATCGCTCCTCCCGGTGAGTATGTACTCCACACCGCTTACCGTGGAATTGATGATGACATGCCCGCCATTGGCCGTAGCCCTCACTCTGGCAACATCTCCACCAAACGTAACCACGTCATCCGCATAATGTACGGTGACATGATACCGTATGCCGGCATTTTCCACATAGTCGTTGTCGCCCGACGGGATGACTTCCGCGGCCTCTTCCAGAGGTGTGGTGTCGAACTCTATGCTCTTGGGGACATAGTCTCCGTCACCGTCGATTATGCCACTGAAGTCGGTGTCATCGTTGAGGCATGATGTGAACAATGCCATGCCTGCGGACATCAGCATTATATGATATATCTTGCGCATGTCGTATTATAATTTGAATGTGTAACCCACGCCCAGAATGTGCTGGTTCGCCTCGTTGTCATCGTCCCTGTCGTTGACCGTCTGGTAGCGGTAGAAGAAGTTCACGATGTGCTTCTTTCTGATTTTCCAATCGGCACCCACCGTATAGCGTACTTTCTGCAGGCTCCAGCCATTGAAAAGTTCCACCTCGGCATAGGGGTCCACCTTGCACTTGGGCACGTCGTAATCTGCCTTGAAGCGCGAGCGCAACAAATGCTTGCTCTTCCCTGCCCTGGTCTTGTCCTCCCACCATTCGTTGTCGAAGTCATATCGCCGCACCGTCTTTTCCTGACGGTAAGTGTACTGCCACCGCTCGCGCAGCGACAACTTGAATCGTCCTGCCTTGAGGCTGCCTGTGGCCGACAAGGCAAACCTGTGGCGCAATCCCCAATAGGAAGGACGCCAATTATTGAAGGAACCGTCCTCGTTATAGGAGATATCCTCCTTGTTATTGTCATACAGCAAGGTGTATCCTGCCGATGCCTTGAGCCACTTGGCAACCTTGTATGTGGCATCCACGCCAAGGCTCCACCTGTCGGCAGTCCGCGTGTCGTTGCGCATACGGTACTCCGTCTCGGCACCAATGTTCCACTTCTTGTCAAGGTCTTTCTCCACACCCACCGATGTCCATATACCGAAATCATCGCCTTGGGCAAAGGCACCTGCCGCAACCATGAGCAGCATAACCGAGGCCATGGCCCTGTGCATGAACACACAAGGCAGAAAAGTCACTTTCTTACTTCCGTCCATTCTTCCTTGGGTAGTTTAAGTTGATTGCTTATCTCGCTGTTGTTTTCATATTCGTCCATCTCGTAATAAATCTTCACGATGGCCATGTCGCGCAAGAAGTCCAATGCCCCTATCTCCACCTTGATGATATTGAGTCCGGTACGCTGCCGAAGGTCGAGAAGCAATTCTTCGCGCTTGTCAGGAGTGATGAGAGCAATACGATCATACTGTATCAACTTGGTGGACACATGCTTGATGAACACATAACTTTCCAAAATCCATGCCGCAGCGATGAAGACAAAGTTCGTGAAAACGAGTTCGGCATAGCTGACAGTCAAAGACAGGGCATTGATGACCGACATGGAGATAATGCTGAACAGATAGGTCATCTCACGAACCGGCATGGACTCCGTGCGGTAACGTATGATGCCGAAGATGGCAAACAGGCCGAGAGCGAATCCCACCTTCAACTTCACACCACCCAACAGGTAAAGCATCATGAATATGCTGATACTTATGAGCATGAATGTGAAATAATAGTCGCGCCTCTTGCTTTTGGGATAATAGAGAAGGTGGATCATCATCCACACCATCAACGTGTTGAATGCAAACCTGCCTACCATGCTGAAGAAATCCCAAGCCTCAAATAGTGGCGTAAAATCCTGTGCCAGGCCATCAAATTCGTCCATAATATGAAATATGTGTTTTAATGTTAATAATCGATTTGTCAATCAAGAAAAAACCGTAATATCAAGCGCGCAACTTGTCTATCATGCGCAGACGCGGCAGAAAGCGATTGAGGCGCAAACTGTCATTGGTGAGAGCCGACCCCATGCAATACTTGCTGAAGCCCATAGGCTTGATACGCAGCAGGCGCAGCATCTCCAGAATGGGGGAACAGGCCAGACCGTCGCGTTTAAGCTCTATTATCGCTATGCCGCCGAAAGACGTGTCCCTGCCCGTAGAGAGATTGTGGAAGCGCAGGTTGGTGTCTATGGTCAGACGCTCGGTCTTCTGCTTGTTCACAAGCGTGATGCGGTCGAAACGGTTCTCCAATTGTTCGCGCAGCGTCTGCGGACTATATCCCAAGTACTGTTTCATGAACTCGGTGCATACGCCCTCGCCGTCTGGACGGTCGTCGTCGAATATCAGGTCGTACCGGGGATGAAGCGGGTCGAAACCCTCAACCAGCACACGCCGTTTCTTGGTGCGTTTCTTATTGTTCTTGGTCTTTATCTCCAGGAAGTTGTGTCCGGAGTCCACATAAGACCTTATGCGCAACTTCTGACGATTGGCCCTGCCCGTATGGTGTACGTTGTACATGTCACACTCCACAGTATCGAAGTACACCGTATAGTACGGAGCCACGCGCTTACCATGAACATCCTGGGCATAGTACTCGTCACCGGCCATGGCCAGAAGTTTCTCCAACTGCCCTGTGGTGGTGACGAATTTGGTGTCCGTGCGGTTCATCAAGCGTATACCCTTCATTTCGTCAAGGGTTATCGGCTCATATGTGGTCAGTATTTCGTTCACGGCATATATTTATTTAATCAATTGGATGCAGGTTTCTCAACAAAACCTTATCTCACATGCCATTTTTTCTCTTTCTTATGAGTTATCAGCAACAAAGATAATACTTTTTTGCATATTATTCCATTGGCATGAGATAAAAATCCATTGCAGTTGCGCATAGCCTTTCAAGAATGGCCTGTTCCCGCCATCTCACCCAAAAGGAACAAAGATCTTCGGAAATCAGCCAAGGCACAAAACTCCATGGCGACATAGTCCCGAATCGGCCATAGAACCGCAATATGGCAGAACAGGCTATTTACGAGAACAACACATGCGAATATACAAAATATGCAGATGAGGACTTGCGCATCCACACCTGCATATTTACATATACATTCCCAAAGTGCAACCTACTCTGCCATCTGTTCAGCCATCATCATCCTACGCCACCTGAAATATCCCAGCACGGCAAAGACAGTATAGGCCACATGTATGCCAGCCTTGAAGGGCAGGCCCTTGTAGGCAAGGAGGTATACGTCTATGATGTCTACAACAAACCACAGCCACCACTGCTGAAGATACTTTTTGGCCATGGCCCACATGGCCACGATGGAGATGGCATTGGTGAGGGCATCCTGCACAGGCACGGTGGAGTTGGTATATGTACCCAGGAACCACCATGTCACCAACCATATCGCAAGCATGGCTACCACAAGCCATACGGCCGCACGGAAAGGCATGGAGGTGATAGCCAGAACGTCCTTGCCCTTTGAGGTCTTCGCACGCCGTCCATATCCGGGTAGGGTCCACAATAGCAAACCGTAGACGGCAGCCAACAGATAGTAACCCGAAATCAGCATGTCGCCATATAGTCCCACGGCATAGTAGAGATACAGGTCCACGGCAGGCATTATTATCCCAGCAACCCACACCAGCCAGTGGGCACGGTATTCCCACCACAGGTACAGGATGCCTAAAGTGGAAACGAACAGGTCAAGGAAGGAGGTCAAGTCCATATCTGATTATATTTGGATACAACATTGCGGTTGCACTTTCCTATACATATATATAAGGAAGCGCAACACATAATACTCAGAATCTCAACGTCACATGTCCCATCAGCGTAAATCCGGCCGATGGAGTATAGCCTATCTGGTAGTAACGATGGGCATCGTCGTAACCCATGGAGGGTATGACGCTACTGTAGACCCATCCGCTTTGGGCAAAGTGACGATCGAAGATATTGTTGAAGTCAAGACCGAAGACGGCCTGCTTTAGGCGGGCATTGTTCTTACCAGGATTAAGTGTGTAGCTCAAACGCACGGCAGTGGTGCTGTATCTGGGCAAGGAGCGATCCAAGGATGCCGTATTGTCAAGATACTGGCGACTGACGAAGTTGGTATGCCACACGGCACGGAAACCCTTCCAGCGAAATGTGGCCATGCCATTCAAGACTACAGACGGAGAAAACGCCAAGGTGGAATTGTCATAATGTTTTACTTGGAATGTATCATCCCAATCACAACTGACATGCTCGTCGAAAGAGAGAATGCGGTTGTGACTGAAAGCTCCGTTGACATCCAAGGAGAGCCATTCAAATGGAGTATAACCAGCACTCAGTTCCAGACCCATGCGATAGGAGTCCTCGATATTGGTGGTCAGAGCCTCTCCTATGTCGCTAAGTTCTCCAGTCTGCACCAACTGGTCCAAGTAATTCATATAATACAGACCGGCCGAAACATACCACTTGCTACCCTCGTAACCATAGCCCAGTTCCACATCGTGCAGACGTTCGGCACGAGGAGCACCGCTTTGACCATTGTCGGTAAAGTTGTTGCGTTCGGGTTCGCGTGAACTCATGGCGTAACTGGCATACAGGCGATGTCCATCACGATGCCAAGAGAGTCCTACCTTGGGATTCAAGAAGTTGTAGACCTTGTCCACGTCCAACCGCTGTGCCTGATAGAGTCCCTGCTCGTCGGCCATGAATTTGTCGTTGTAGCCGTCCGTGCGGAAACCGACATGACGGTATTGTACATCGGCAAAGGCATCCCACTGCGACGTGATATGCATAGTGGCCTTGGCAAATAGCGACACGTCATTCTTCTGCGCATCGCTGCTGTAATAGCGGTAACGTCCCCCGGGAGTCGGGATGTAATGGTTACGCAGATCCTCGTTGCCAATATAAGTGAGATAACCGAAGTGGTCCCCCGAGAAGCCTTGGGCGTTCAATCCCATCAACACGTCCCAACGCTTATCAGTATAGTTGGCATTCAAGTGCAGCCCATAGGTATGCCCCTCCAGACCCTTGCGACGGACAAAGTCGGACTTCTTGCTACCATCGGCAGGAACATAGTTCAATCCAAACTTGCTTGCAGCCTTGTTCTGATAGCGGAACTCGTCATAATATCCATAGTCATAACTATAGCGCAAGGCGGCCGTAGTGCTCCATCTGTCATTGACTTGCCATGCCATGGACAGAATGTTGTGGTTCTGCCAATAGTTGTCGGTGGTACGGTCCCACAGGCTGCCGTCGGTTTTGGCATAACGTTCGGTTTTCCACGCAGATGGGTCGTCCCAGTTTTCTATGAAGCGTTCGTAAAGGCTGTTGAAGCGTCCCAGCCCCATGTCATAGAGGTCTTCGTAAGTCTTCACCCCGGCATAGGCGTTCAGGCTGTAATCGTCATTACCGGCAGTGACACCACTCCAGGCCTGCCCTGTGTTCTCGAAGTTTCCAATGTTCCTGTACTTCACCACCAACCTGCGGTCCGTACTGAGCCACGCCAGACCTCCTGTGTAACTGCCGCTGCGTCCCTGCGTTCCATGCAGATATCCGTCCGTGGAGGTCTCGTGATAGGCTCCATCCAGCACCCAGTGGTTTCCCAGCAGACCCGTGGAAAACTGTCCGCCAGCGCGCCATGTGCCATAGCTGCCATAGCTGCCCGTCACCTCCAACATCGGTGTCATCCGTGGTGCACGTGTCTGCATGGCTATGCTACCGCCAAAGGCACCATCACCGTTGGTACTGCTACCCACGCCACGTTGTATCTGCACGCTGCCGAGCAGGGAGGCATAGGAATTCATGTTGGCCCAAAATACGGCCTGGTCTTCGGGGGCATTAAGAGGCACACCGTCCAACGTAACATTGATGCGACTGCCGGCACTGCCTCTCATGCGCATGTATACGGTGCCGGTCCCCACGCCGTTCTCGCTCCATGCCACCACACCCGGAGTGCGGGCGAACAGGTAAGGCAATTCTTGTCCGCTGGCCGAGAAGTCATCCAACTCGGCTTGCTTTATCCTGCTTACCGCAAAAGGTGCATCCTTGGGAGCACTGACGGCCTTGACCACCACCTCCTGCAAGGCCGTAACTTCATCAGACACGGATTCTTCACTCGATTCTGACACACGCACAGAATCACGCACTTCACTTCTGGCACACATCGTGCCGGCCGTGCACGTCAACATGAACACGGCAAGAAACATTCTTTTCATGCTGTTTCTTTTCTCTTCTTCACTCGTAATCAACGTTACGATGTCTTGATTGGAAATTTGGCCCGTCTTAGCCTCCCCTACCTTTTACAAGGCAAGGTGTTGCTTACCCAGACCGTTCATACTCTCTACGCCGGCACAACCCGGTTCAGATCATGTGAGGGTATATTCTCAGCAAGGCCAATATGAGCCATGCACCCCTGATGACGACACAAAGGTATGGCATTTTAACTTAACAGACAAGAAAAGAACAGAAAATGTTATCAAGAAGCAAAAGGAGGGTGGCCAAGGAGCTTAGGGGATATACCTCCTGTATTACGAGTATTTGACACCTACAACGGGAGAAACGTCCATGACTTCTGTCCGTTGAACGTGTGCACGGTAACACTGAGGGTATCCCCGGAATGGTATTGCGGAATGGAGGGAATAAGTATGGAACAGTAGTAGGTACGTGAATAACTGAGAGGGTCCGCGCCCTGAACATGATGCACAGACAGGTAATGACAGGAGTATTGCCGTCCGGCAGTACCAGCCATTTCCAATGAATCCACGACATACCCCCAATGCTGCACTCCACCCTGGGACTTGGCAGTCAATTGCATGTTTACATAAGAGCCAGCCGTCCACATGCTTTCTATACCGGTAGGATCGTGACGGGCAATACCGGTACTGTCGCCCAAGACACACGCGCCGACCAGGGAATAAATCCGCGCACCAACGAGAGGAGACGTAGCGGACATTTCGGGCACGAACCCCACAACGGCACGGTAAACCGTATCCGGACGATGAGGACTTATATCAGTATTCGTAATGACGTAGCATGCACCACCGTCAGTAAGGAGGTCACACAGATGCCCGGAGCCATCGGTATGAATGTCGGCAAACTCGGTAATGATATCGGGATACACTTCCTCCTCCTCGGAACATGCCGCGAAGAACGTAACCGGCAATATCAAAAGCATGACAGGCAGGCACCGACAACATGCATGTAAAAGATGCGAAACAAACAGGATGTTCATAGGTCCAAGGTTTGCATCTTGTTGACCACAGGATTGGCATACATGGTGAGGAGACATCTGCGCAGGAAAGCCTCATCCGGATCGGGAATGGTGACCTTGGCCAGCTGGCCGCGAAGATAATCATTGAAAATCTTCTTGTCGTAGTCGCTGTAGCGTTTGCGGAACACCAAACCTCCATGCAACTCGTCATAGGCGATGAAGTTGCCTGGATAAAGCATATACCCGGAGTGGATGGCAACGTCCATGCGTCTGGCCATTTCCTTGAAAAACTCGGTCTTGGGCACGTTTTCCAGTTCGCCAATCCATTCATTCACCGGCGTGCCCGTACAGTAATGTATGTGCCCCTTGTTGCCGAAGATGCCTATCTTCATGTTATTCAAGTCGTCCTGTTTGCTCTTCTTCCAGGCTGGATTGTCACGTTTCTGCTGAAACTCCTGCGCCTTGAGATAGTCGCAGGGATCATATTCGTAGCTTATAGTCAGCGGAACTATGTTCAGTTCCTTCAGGCGCTCCGTCACTGTGCCTTCGCCACCGAGAGCCAACATCTTCAGGACAGAATCCTGTGTGTGGTCGCTGCTGTCCTTGGCACGTCCCTCGCGCTGCGCTATCCATATGTTCTCCTTCTTCCTTGTGATAGCATAGTGCATGTAGCGGCTCATGAGCATGCTGCTCTCCAGAATCTCCTTGACCTTCAGTCCGCGTCTGACTATGAACGCCTTGTTCATGCGCACGAGCGTCTTTATCCACGGATATATCAGAAGGTTGTCGCCAAGAGCTATTTCACATGTAGTAGGAAAACCGGCATTAAAAAGCATAAGATCCAGTATGGCGCTGTCCAGAACGATATCCCTGTGATTTGAGACAAACAGATAGTTGCCGCACGTGGATATGGTATCGTGGTTGAAAGTGTAGCCGCAAGCATGCTTGCGAAGCACATAACGCACGACATGCGCCATGAAACGTTTCTGAAAGTCCAAAGGTGTCTTTACGCCTATGAACGCGGCGCGTATCAGGCCGTTACGCACACCCCGTGGAAGCCACGGAGCAAAGCTGCGCATGATTTTGTCGAAATGGCGGTCGGCAAGCAGGCTTTCCAAAGCCTCTTTCATCTCCCCTGTTTCATAGGGGCGGATGTCATCAAATTCGTGTATATCCATGGTCGCGGATGTGTATGGATGCAATGCGTTTACTTTCCCTCTATGATATCAGTCATGACCTGTGTGATGTCGAGTCCGGCTGCACGTACCTGCTGAGGAATGAGGCTGGTGGCGGTCATGCCAGGGGTGGTGTTTATCTCCAGAAGGTTGATTTTATCACCTTCGGTGATGATATAGTCTATACGTATGATGCCATAGCAACCGAGGATGTCGTAGATGGCGGATGTCAGGGTCTGCACACGGCGGGTGAGATTCTCGGAGATACGTGCCGGAGTGATTTCGTCCACCTGGCCATTGTACTTTGCATCGTAGTCGAAGAACTCGTTCTTGGACACCACCTCGGTAATGGGAAAGACATGTGACGAAGTGCTGGTCTTATAGCATCCGTTGGTGATTTCAGTTCCGGACATGAAAGCCTCCACCATCACATCTCCACCTTCATTCATGGCCTTGGCTATGGCAGGGCGCAGAGCTTCGACGGTCCTTACTGGCGTTGCCCCGAATGAACTTCCCCCACGTGCAGGCTTCACGAAACAGGGGAAACCGATACGATCCATGATGTCCTTGTCGCTGACATCATCCTCATGTCCCTTGCGAAGCAGCAGGCTGTCGGCCACAGCCACACCAAGGGAGCGCAGATAATTGTTCAGGGCAAACTTGTCATATGTAAGAGCCTCTACAAGGACCCCGCTGGTTGAATAAGGCATGCCTATGAGGTCAAAATATCCTTGTAGCACGCCATTCTCTCCCGGAGCACCATGAATGGTGATGTAGCAGAAGTCGGGACGTACTGTCTCCCCACGCTCGTTTTCAAAGGTGAAATCATTACGGTCTACCCTACTACGGTTGCCATCAGGCAGAATTGCCTCCCAATGCGAAGCTCTCAATTCCACCTTATATATATTGTAACGGGTCTTATCCATGAAAGTCTCTATGCCTGCAGCGCTGCGCATGCTCACGTCATGTTCCGAGGTGTCTCCACCACAGACGATTGCTACTGTTTTCATTGTGTCTTGTGTTATATGCTAATGTATTGTCCTACATGATTGTGTAACGGGAAATGATGTGTATGTCTCAATAATATAATATCGCAGATGGTGTGTGGCCGCATCTACGACACGTTATCCACACGCCTGCGCCATTTGTCTATCAAGGCCTGCATGTCCGGAGCCACATCGCTACGAAAGTCCATCTGCTCGTCCGTCACCGGATGACGAAATCCCAAAGTGAGAGCATGCAGTGCCTGACGCGGGCACAGTTCCATGCAGTTGCGTATGAATGCCTTGTAGGAGGCTGTCTGCTCGCCACGGAGAATCTGGTCTCCACCGTATCGTTCATCGGCAAAAAGAGGATGCCCCGTATGCCTCATGTGAGCCCTGATCTGATGCGTACGCCCTGTCTCCAGAGAGCATTCCACCAATGTAACTGGCCCAAAACGCTCAAGAACCCTCCAATGAGTGACAGCATGCTTGCCGATGTCACTACCCTCGGGAAATACCGCCATTCGCAGACGGTCCTTGGGGTCGCGGCCTATGTTGCCAGTGACGGTGCCATGGTCCTCGGCAAATGGTCCCCAAACCAAGGCGTTATAAAGTCGTCGCGTAGTATGGTGGAAAAACTGTTTGCACAGCGAAGTCTTGGCCTCCGGCGTCTTTGCCACTACAAGAAGTCCGCTCGTATCCTTGTCTATGCGGTGCACCAGCCCCACCTCCGGATCGTTGGGGTCGTAGCGCGGATCGTCTTTCAGATGCCATGCCAGCGCATTTACCAAGGTTCCGCTGAAATTGCCACATCCGGGATGCACGACCATGCCGGCAGACTTGTTGACCAAAAGCAGCTGATCATCCTCATAAACAATATCCAGAGGAATGTCCTCGGGAACAATCTCCCAATCACGCTTGGGACGGTCGAACATCAAGGTAATCACGTCGCCGGCCTTGACCTTGTAATTGCTCTTCACAGGCTTGCCGTTGGCCTGGATGTATCCTGCCTCGGCTGCCTTCTGAATACGATTGCGACTGGTATCACGGAGATGGTCCATAAGGAACTTGTCCACACGCACGGGATTCTGTCCGCTATCGGCCACCACGCGACGATGTTCGTATAGTCCGGCATATGATGCTTCTGACCGACCCGATACAAAGTCAAGGTCATCATCACCATAGCCGTCGATGCTATCCGGACAGCTTGTCATATCCGGCGAACCTTCAGGCAACAAATCCGTTTCCTCACAGGACGACAGATTGCCCAACTCTTCTGCTGACAACATATCGTCTACCATTCCGTCTCGGATTCAGGTTCAAATTCATACTCCCCCTCGCCAAAATCTCCGGACACGGAATCAGCTTCCGCCCACTGCTCGTCCTCGGTAAGGCTATTGCCTACGACCAGCACCACCGGAGCCTCGGCAGGCACCTTCTCGCCGGCATGTACTTCTCTGCCCCGGCACTTGACGCTCACGACCCAGTCCTTGTCACCAACCACATATTCCTTTGGAGCCAGCTTGAATCCCATGGCACGCAAACGGATTTCCGCCTCGTAGACATCACAATTGTCGGCAATGTCAGGCATCGTGAGAGTGGGAGCGCTGCCCGAATTGACGGTAAGATATATCTTGCGTCCGCTCTTGACTTCTGTTCCTGCCTTGGGCTGCTGCATCAACACGCTACCGGCCGCCAGATTACGGTTATAACCAGAATCGGCCACCACGGCCTCAAGACCATACTTGGACAGCAACAGCCCCGCATCCGTATGATGAATCCTTGAAACATCCGGCACGCTGATAATCTCTCCATGATGAGTGTAAGCCATGGTTCCGTACCACGCGCCGGCAATCATCAACACCACAAAAAGCAACATTCCCAAAAGGTTACCCCAGACGACAGGGGAAAATATCTTCTTCATGAATCCCATAAGGCAAAGGACGCTGTATCAATTTATACGCAAAAATACTAATAAGTAGCGTATTATCCAAACATTCAGACAAAAAAAGGAGAGAAGCGCGACCATTCCCACACTTCTCTCCCTTATGTGAAAGCAAGCTACCGTGCTTTACTTGCCATGTCTTTCATCAGAAACGCTCAACTTCTTGCGTCCCTTTGCGCGACGGTTTGCCAATACACGACGACCATTGGCAGTAGTCATTCTCTGACGGAAACCATGCTTGTTGGCACGGCGACGGTTAGAGGGCTGAAATGTTCTTTTCATAGCTATGTATTTGTTTTATTTATTGTTCATGCACTCGGGTTCCGGGGTGCAAAATTACGCACTTTTTTGTAAACGGCCAAACCTTTACAGGCTTTTTTATTGTTTTTCACCCAAATTGTCGTACCTTTGCATAGGGAAAGAAGAACGCTTCCTTGACCGCCTCGTCATTGAGAACATAACCACATAATTAAACAATAAATATATGATTAACTCCCAAGACATTAAGAAAGGCACATGCATTCGCCTGGATGGTAAACTGTATTTCTGTATCGACTTTCTGCACCGCAAACCCGGCAAGGGCAATACTATCATGAACGTGACCCTGAAGGATGTGGTGAACGGTGGTGTGCTGGAGCGCCGTTTCAATATCGGCGAGAAGTTGGAGGATGTACGCGTGGAACGTCGCCCCTACCAGTATCTATATGCCGAGGGCGATGACTTCGTGTTCATGAACAATGAGACCTACGAACAGGTGACCATTCCCGCAGACCAGATCACAGGTGTCAAGTTCATGAAGGAAGGTCAGAACGTGGAAGTCGTTACCGACGCCAGCACAGAAACAATCCTGTATGCCGAACTGCCCGCCAAGGTACATCTGGCCATCTCATGGACGGAACCAGGCCTGAAGGGCGATACCGCAACCAACACCTTGAAGCCTGCCAAGTTGGAAACAGGGGCCGACATACGCGTACCCTTGTTCATCAACGAAGGAGAAACCGTGGAGGTTGACACCCGCGACGGCAGCTATCTGGGTCGCGTGAAAGCATAAATCAATACCGGCCTTAGATTCTTAAGGTGGGAGAGATTTGTAACTTGAAGATAATGAAATACTCCCTCATCATTCCCGTCTACAATCGTCCGGACGAAGTAGACGAGTTACTTGCCAGCCTGGAGGTACAAACAATGAAAGACTTTGAGGTGGTGATAGTCGAAGACGGCTCCACCATACCCTGCCAGTCCATTGTCAACGAGCATGCCTCCAGGCTGGCATTGCGTTATTACCGCAAGGACAACAGCGGGCCCGGACAATCCCGAAACTACGGTGCCGAGCGTTCTCAGGGCGAATACCTTATAATCCTGGACAGCGACTGCGTGTTGCCTCCCGGATATCTGCAAGCCGTAGACGATGAACTGCGCGGCAACCCCTGTGACGCCTTTGGCGGGCCGGACCGTGCACACGACAGCTTCACCACGGTGCAGAAAGCCATAAATTATTCCATGACTTCGTTTTTCACCACAGGAGGCATACGCGGTGGCAAGAAGAAGCTTGACAAATTCTACCCACGCTCCTTCAACATGGGCATACGTGCCGACCTTTACAGACGCCTGGGCGGATTCTCCGACATGCGTTTTGGCGAAGACATAGACTTCAGCATAAGGATATTCCAAAGCGGTGCTTCCTGCCGTCTGTTTCCCGAGGCGTGGGTGTGGCACAAGCGTCGCACAGACATGAAGAAGTTCTTCAAACAGGTACACAACAGCGGCATAGCACGCATAAACCTGTGGAAGCGACACCCCGGCAGCCTGAAGCCTGTGCATCTATTGCCGGCTATGTTCACTATAGGCCTTGCATTCCTGGCAATAGCATTCCTTACAGGCTCGATATATACGGCCATACAGCTTTTCAATGCCATTGGCACACAATCAACACAGGGCAACACACAAGAGGCAATACGTTCGGGCATGACCATCATCATGTCATCGCTGATTCCAGTCCTGTTATTCTCGGTACTGATATTTACGGATTCACTGATGCGGAATCGTTCCGCAAAGGTGGCCCGGCTCAGCATTCAAGCAGCCTTCATACAACTTTCGGGCTATGGAACGGGGTTCCTCCGCGCATGGTGGCTGAGATGCGTCCGTTCACGCAACGAGGAATTGCAAGCATTCAAGGACAACTTTTATAAATAGCCGACGGAATAATGCCTTATACCCTATTTCCCCACCCTTACACATCCACTATCGTCAATGAAGATTAAAGATTGGTCCGATGACGAAAGACCACGCGAGCGAGTAATCGCCCTCGGTCCGGAAGCCGTGAGCAATGCTGAATTGCTGGCAATACTCATAGGCAGCGGCACTGCGGAGGTCACCAGCGTAGACTTGATGCGCACCATCCTCAGGGACCAGGGAAACAGCCTACGTACACTTGGAACAATGACACGGCAGGAGCTGGAGAAATACAACGGCATAGGTCCGGCCAAGGCCGTGACCATACAAGCGGCCATGGAATTGGGCAAACGACTGCTCCGCGAGACCAAAGGCCCCAAAACGCATCTGACCTGTTCCACCGACGCATACGACTATTTCCGCTCCCACATCATGGACATACAATACGAGGAGTGCCACTTGTTGCTACTGGATGTCAAAAACCAGGTCACGGGGCATCATCTTGTAAGCCGAGGAGGCATCTCGGAATCTACAGTGGACATACGTCTGATATTGCGTCACGCCCTGGTAGCCGGTGCCCCCAACATCATGCTGGCCCACAATCATCCAAGCGGCAACCCTCTGCCCAGCAGACAGGACGACGAACTGACCCAACGTGTAAGGCAGGCGTGCAAAACCGTCGCCCTACGCCTGCTTGACCACCTAATCATAGGTGACGACACTTATTATTCTTATGCCGACGAAGGCAAGATATAGCCACCGCGGCATGCACGCAACTTATTCCTACCCCAAACAACATTACTACAATGGAAAACAACATACAACACAATGCATCCGCCACTCCGGGAAGCACCATACAGGAAAGCCTGTCAACAGAAGAAAGGGCAGTGGAACTGCTCAAAACCGTATATGACCCCGAAATTCCGGTCAATGTCTACGACCTTGGCCTGATATACCGCATCGAGGTGAAGGACAACAACACCGCCCTGGAAGTGGACATGACACTGACTGCCCCCAACTGCCCGGCCGCCGACTTCATCGTGGAGGATGTACGTCAGAAGCTGGAAAACATCAGCGGACTGACACGAGTGGACGTCAATCTCGTCTTCGAGCCCGAATGGTCCAAGGAGATGATGACCGAGGAGGCAAAAATGGAACTTGGCTTCCTGTAAACAAAATGGAGCCCAATGAAGAAGATATATTTCCTCAGCGATGCTCATCTTGGCAGCAGGGCCACACAAGACAGCCGAGAACGAGAACTTCGGCTGTGCCGGTTTCTGGAATCAATCCGCCACGACGCATCTGCCATATACCTCTTGGGTGACATCTTTGACTTTTGGTTCGAATACCACAACGTCATCCCCAAAGGGTTCACACGTTTTCTTGGAAAACTCTCAGAACTGACCGATGCAGGTATCGCAGTACACTTCTTCACCGGGAACCACGACATGTGGGCCTTCGAGTATCTGCACGACGAGTGCGGAGTAATCCTCCACACCGTACCATGCGAAATTTCCCTACCGGCCAACGATACCACCACACGGACTACAGCTTTTTTGGGACATGGGGACGGCTTGGAAGAGAACAATCGCTCCCTCAGACTGCTCCGCGGTATTTTTCATTCACGCCTATGCAGAT
Source organism: Bacteroides sp. (assembly GCA_023665805.1). Classification (GTDB taxonomy): domain Bacteria; phylum Bacteroidota; class Bacteroidia; order Bacteroidales; family Bacteroidaceae; genus Physcousia. The sequence goes on from JAMPDJ010000023.1 coordinate 20,030, forward strand.
GGCTCTTCCGTAACGTCTTCCCGGCAGACTGGGGCATGGAGTTCGGGCTAAGGTGGGCCAAGTCCAGCCGTCTGAAACACGACGGCAGCCTTATCGGCGAAAACGGCGACACATTGCAAGTTTCTCCGGACGGGACCGTGATCAACGGCATGGGGGACATCCTTACCCGCAACGGTGCCCTTGGCGAATCGTTCCGTGGCGAAAACGAAGAACCCCTTGTCATATTCTCCAAACAATACCTGCAGGAACATCCCGACATATCTTTCTTCATCTTCGGCCATCGCCACATAGAGCTGGACCTGATGCTGTCACGCACCACCCGCATCCTAATCCTTGGTGAATGGCTACGCAGCTTTACCTATGCCGTATGGGACGGAGAACACATGTTCCTGGACAATTTCGACGAGCGGGAAGTATGACAACAAGAAGCGTCAATACTTGCGGAAAGTCAGCGTGCCTGTTTCACGGCTGCTGAGCACAAGGGTGCTACCAGTAAGTTTCTCCACCTGCATGATGCCATCCATAGGGACACCATAATATGCCAAAGTGTCCATGGGAAGAATCTCGTCGTGGCCGCCTCCGGAATACTTTATCGGATCATAGATGCGAATGCTGCCATTGCGATTTTCAAACGAGGATAAAAGGTAGCCCGACGAGGAAGAAAGGCGTTGGAACATCATCATCTGCAATTGGAAACTGTAATACAATTTCATTTCCTTTCCAGCAACAACCTCACCAGCGGGAGATTTCCACTCATACATTTGCCATTGACCGTCCAGGCCATCGTTGCACTCCATCTTGTCGCAAGAGACCAAGACGGAAACAAGGATGAGTATTAGGACAAGAAAAATCCTAAATGGAGATTTGATATTCATAAGCATTGACAATTAGGTCATAACATAGCACTGTTCCGGAACTACGGATTATATATTCTGCGGATATACCGCCTCATATTCGTGAATTCGCTCCATCAAATTCGTGAATTCCAACATGTGAATTCGCGAATATCAAATACGGATTCTCCCATGGTCCGTCCCGGAACAATTTCAGATACATAGAATTTTACCATTGTGTCCTATTGAGCCATCCGGAGAAACGTACGGTGAGCATACCTCCATTGGACGGACCGAGGAGCGAACCATCATTGTGCCCATAAGCGGCAGTGAATGACAGGCCCTGTGCCCAACGAGGAGAGTAAGTAGTCTCAAGCAGCAGGTAGTTGGCGGTGGCAGGATCATCCACAGGACTGGTGTATGTACCAAGGCTGAACTGGCGGGTGTACAATGCACGCCAGGACCATTCCGGAGAGGGACTTCCCATGAGACCGACATGATGCGCACGCACGCGGTTGTGCAGAGGCATAAGATTTCCTTTTCCCCCAAAATAGCCGTTATACAACGGAGAAAGTATCAACGGGTTGCCTATCACAAAACCGCCCATCTGCCATGCACCGTAGATGTGGTTGGAATAATACTCGTCCCTGGCACTGATTTGCTGAGGATTCTCCTCCGTCTTGTCATGATATATGGGACCGGACTGATGCATGGTATTGTTGAATTCATATACTACCGCTGACAAGAATGGATTACGGTGCAAAACAGCCTCAACGCCCACGAGCATATCCTGCCATCCGTACTGGAAGAACATCTGACTATGATCTTCGAAAAGATGCTCCATGTACAGGCCAAGGCTCCAGTCTCGCCGATGCCAGTCCAGACGCAAATGCCATGAACCTATATGATTGCCGGCCGCATTGGTGTAATTCTCATCGTTTACATCTCCGCCTCCTGGCAAGAATGCCGTCCAAAGATTTCCGCCAAGGTCCACATTCTGCGCCGGAGCACCTCCTCCATATGGGCGCACGTTCCAACCACGGCCACCGAACTGACAGGCCATTTCCAGCCCCCCGATCACTTCCAAAGGAAAAAGTTCCCTGTTGCCAAGGCGAACAAAGAGAGCCTTGGAATGAAACATGCTATTGGTGGTGTAGAGGTTGGATGTGCCGGCATTGAAATGACGTTGCCACTTATTGTCGGTGTACCAGCCGTAGGCTATATGCGCCTTGAACGACAATATGCCACGCGTGCCCGGAATGGCCCAGAAGCAAGGCATCTCCAAACGCGCCTGTGGAATAGGACGGGCATTCATGCCCAAAGTCATCCCTCCGGTGGAAAGATGAGGGTTCTTCAGTTCGGACGGACGCTCTTTCTGCCCAAGAGTCAAACGCAACATTTTCCATTCAATATCCGCATAAGCCTGCTGCACGCGAAAATAACCGTTTTCATTGTTGATGGGCGAGGCCAATTCCACACCGTAGCCCATACGCCAGAACCAAAGCGAATCCGTCTCCACATCGCGGCATAGCGACACACGGGCCACACCGCCGAAGTTACGGGTCGTGCCTAATCCGTAATTATTGTTGGTAAACCAAAAGGGAGCATTATCTCCACCTCCGGCAGTACCCTGCAAGGCAAACGAATACTGCACGTTCTCCGCCATGCGCGACAATTGGGCTTTGAGGCTCATGCATGCACATGACAATAAGCACAGGATAACAATGCGTCTGATTTCGGTATCAAGGAGGGATTTGTCTGTCATCATAAAGCGTAGCATGATGTATGCTCATTTCAATACAACTATGCGTGTAACCACTGTCCTACCGGCATCGGCCGTGTTACACACCACGTGATACACTCCGCTGGGTACACGATCGCCATTCATGTTGCAACAGTTCCAACGCACTGTACCACCTTGGCTTTTTGCCCCCCAGACGGCATGCCCGGATGAAGATAGTATCTTCACCTCGGCTCCATCGGTAAGCCCCTGAACGGTAACTACAGTATTGGTTCCTGGACGTACCGGGTTGGGATAAGCCAGGACGTTCTCCTCCTGCAACATATCATCAGGTTCGGTAACACGACCTTCAAAACTGCACAAGCCCACATCGGTACCAAACATAACACATCCGGTTCGAGGATGAACAGCAATACTGTGTATACAATCGGATAGCAGAGGCGAGTTGTCCTTGGTGAAATGATATATGGTTTCCTGGCCATCGTGACTGACAAGATAGACACCATTGCGCAAAGTGCCTATCCACTTGCGATTGGATGGGTCCACGGCTATGCATGTGATGTCCACACCGGCAAGCAGATAGTCGGCCAAACCGCTACCATCATTACGACTACGCTTGATTTGATGGAAACGGAAATCGGACTCGAACCAATCCTGCGGACTGGTAATGACGAAAAGCCCCTCATTGGTGCCACACCATATTTGACGGTCACGGTCCTCTGTCATGCAGTAGAACAGGGAAGGATTGACTGTGGTGCCATCCTGATTGGTGATGCTGCTGCGCAGGAGATGGCGGTCGTCATCGGGAACGTTCAATGTGCTCCCAGTATCGAAACCGAAGAATCCGTTGGGACCACCGTCATAGCTGACAAGGAAATTGATGTCGTGCGAGCTGAAAAGGTATTGATAGACATTCTCGGCACCGACTATCTCGGGATAATAGAGTGCCAGCCACTTACCATCGGGACGCAGGATACGCACGATGGTGTCCGTCTGCTGATTGGCCATCCAAAGGTTTCCACGCTTGTCATATTGCAATGCGGTACAGGTACAATAATTCCAAGGGTACGAAGATGCGTTGTCAATGCAAGACAGAGGGGAATTTTCATAGTTATAGAGCTTGATGAACTCCACTTCCTCGCCCTCACCACGACGGTATTCGTGCAGTCCGTTACGGGAAACGGCACCGAAAAAGTGGTTGGAATCCGCCGGATCTTGTACCAAGTCCACGCTATTGTAGTGAGACAAGCGCGGATAATCCGCATGCAGTGCATTCTCGTCAAACAATGTCCAGCGAGCGGTACTTCCGTCATCCTCCATGAACATGAAAGTCGCGGGGTAATAAGCAGCCAGTTGCGTGTTGATGCCACCGGCCACCAAAAGGCGGTCATCAACATAATGCATGTGATAGAAGAGATCACGACGCGGCGAGTTGATATCGAAAACACGGGCTTGCTCAAGGAATGCAGCATCACGCATGTCGTATCTGTTCAACCCTGCAATGCCCTCGGCAATATAGTAACGCCCATCAAGGAAAGTGATATCGTAGATATCCTTTTGGTGAGGAAAGTTTATGTTTATCCAACGGCTGGTAAATTCATCTTCCCATATATATATACGCGATGGCATTCCAAACATCAGCCTGTCTTCGGTAGCGGCAAGAAACGTGATGTCGTTGGGGATGATGTCCAACGGACTTCCGTTTAACTGTATCTCGGATATGCCGTGAGCCTTGCGCCCTATTATGTGGTTGTCAAACGCGACCAACTGCAGATAAACCTCTTCACTGACAGGAGTAGTCCACAACCCCTTGTCGTGCATGTTGGCAGTGACGGGAAACTTGTAAAGACCACGATTTGTGGCCACATACAACATGCCATTCACCTCCACCATGGAATACGGCCTGCCATTAAAAGAGCGGTAGGTTTCCCTCACCACAGCCTCGCGGCAATCTATCGCTATTATGCCGTTATCACTGCAAAGGTATGCCGTCTCGCCCACCTGCCCTATGCCGTTGATGTTGTCTCCCAAGATGGAATTGTCCATTAGGGCGGAAATATTGACAATGTCGTCATCGGCATCCAAGATATCCATATTACCGGAGGAATAGATGATAATCAAGCGTCCGGTGGCATTATTATAAGATATGTGTGCTATTTCCTTATCGCTAAGATCATGCACGCAATCATAGGTCTTGACGCTTCCATCTGTGATGTCGTAGCGCACAAGATTGCCTGTACGCGAATCATACGTTCCACTTCCCTTGGCCAGGCAATACACGTAATCACCGGCAGCCTGTACACGAATCGCCTCGTTATAAGACGGATACACCTGCCACCCCTCGGTTTGAGAATACGAGAAGAGGCAGGTGCATATGCTCAGTATGACAAGTAAAAAAGCTCGGCACATGCTATTTTTCAATATGTGAACCGCTATTCGTACCGCTGTGATAATTACCGTAGCCATACCTGTAACCTCCATAAGAAGCATAGCGAAGGGCATGCGTGCGTTTGCTGACATCCACACCGTTGAGCACAAGATTGCATTTGGGCAACTTTCTATTCTCCGCGATGTCATTAATGAGTTCCATGCTTGCCTTAAGGCTGTAATCAGCACGCAATACTATGAGCGTGAGGTCGGCAACACGTCCTATCACAAGCGTATCCGCAACATTGGCAATGGGAGAAGTATCAAGAATGACATAGTCATATTTGGTACGCAGGTACTCGACTGCCTTGTCAAGTTGAGAAGAACCTATAAGCTCGGCCGGGTTGGGAGGAATGATACCTGCCGGCAACACATCCATGTTCTTGTGGAAACCGGATGGAATAATTTGTGCGTCCAACAGGTCATAATCCAATTCATCCGAACACAGGAAATTGACAATGCCCTGCTTGGTGGCTTTCAGACCGAACAATGAAACCAAACGGGGACGACGGATATCCAAACCCACGACTACCACCTTCTTGCCAAGACATGCTAGGGACATGGCAAGATTAACACTCACGAAAGTCTTGCCTTCGCCAGGAATGCATGATGTGGAGATAATGACCTGCTCCTTTGGTTTCATGCAGAAAAACACGTTGGTCCTAAGACCTCGGAAAGCCTCTTCCAGGATATTGTTCTGGTTTTCCTTCACAGCCACGCCTTTGCCACCTGCATTAAGGCTGTCCTTATCCAAGGGAAGGTCGGCAAGGATAGGCAGATTTGTATAGTTTTCAATATCTTCACGACCATTTATCTTGAAACGGAGCATTTCCATAAGCAGCAAAAGACCTATGGGCAATGCTACGCCCAAAATCAAAGCAGCCAACAGAACAACGCTACCCTTGGGGCTGACCTTTCCAAGGATAATGGGGGCATCAATGATACGTCCCTTGGCTGCGGTGCTATAGAGTTGGATAAAGTTTTCTTCACGTTTCTGCAACAAGGTCAAGTACAATTCCGACTGCAGTGTCTGCTGACGAGCTATACCTGTGAGCATACGTTCTTGAGTGGGCGTCTTCTGAATACGACTCATGGATGCGCTGTATTCTTTCTCCAATGCCGTCTTGCGCATCTCCATGTTATGGAAGATGCTGGCCATATTGCTTTGGATTGAGGGCCACATATCCGATATTTCCTTAGTAATCTGAATAACCAACGGGTTGTCCTCACCGCTACCCCTCAGGTAACGATTGCGCGTCAGCACCTTTTCGTTGTATTTGGTCATCATGTTTATCAAAGGAGCTACCATGGGGCTGTTTTCCAAACCAAGATTGGCAGGGATAACCTGTAAATAATTATCAGGGGCTGACATATAGTCCACCAAAGTCTTCATGATACTGTACTGAGTTTGCGCCTCTGCCAATTCACGTTTGTATGACTCATTGGTCTGTAGGGCGGAAGTGGCATCATTGGCAAGATTTATCAGTTCATTGCTCTTTTTGTAAGACTCCATGCTGCCCTCGGTAACATCCAATTCCCTTTTGATGTCTTCCAGACGCTCTGCGATAAATTCCTCCGTATTGCGGGCAACTTCGTTCTTGTCCTCATTGGCATCCTCATTGTAACAAACCACCAGTTCTCGCAAATAATCCAAGGCGCGCTGCGGCTTGGTATCATTCAGACTGACATTAGCAACAGTGGTAGTCTTGGATGTAGGAGCAGCCGACAATCCGAGAGAGTATGCCCGTCCAATGAATTGCGGCGCACATATAGTCACATACAGTTTCTTACCGTCCTGCATTCTCTCCGCCACTTCCGAAACGGCATCATTGGGCAGACCGCCATTGTTGAGGACATTTTCTTGGATATACAACATTCCATAAGGAGTGGCTATAGTGTCAGGCAATTGCCTTATGTCCGAAGCAAAAGTTATGTCCTTGGGATTCTTCTCATCAAAATACCCATCCAAATGGTAGCCTTTGTCCGTCTTTGTTATTACAAAAGACAACTTGGAACGCAAGTCATTCAAGCCGGCCTCCTCCAAATCCAGAAGTATGGGACTGTTCTTGTACAACTCGGTCTTAACGAAAGTCCCATCCAGAAAATACTGGACATACAGTTTGAGATTCTTAGCCACCTTGGTCGACAAAGATGCGCTACACAGAATCTCCAACTCGTTCTCGAATCCGTTGGAATTGGACATCAGCCCCAACTCGTCCAACGCAATCCCCATTCCACGACTGCCTCCACCGCCTTTTTCCGCATCTTTGACCAGCATCTTCATGGAAGCGGAATACACTGGAGCCTTGTATCTCAAGTAAAACAGGGATGCCGACACACAGAGTATCATCGAAATCAGCACCCAATACCAGTTCAAATAAAAAAGGGTCCATAGCTTCTTCAAATCAAATGCACTCTCTTCCTCACCGACAGACGCTTTTGTTTTAGGGAAATCTACCATAGTTCAGTTATTTTGTATGCCTAAAAGCATTTATTGTTTAGCACGCCAGAATATACAATCAACGTTTGTTTGACAAAAATACTACACTTTTATTTAATTTGCAAATAATCCCGTCAATTAAAGTACAAAACAACAAAAAGAAGCCGGCAAAGACACCTTTTAGTTTTTTTTTTGTATCTTTGCCAAATAATATCGTATGCAAGAGAAAAGCGGACCTATGCTTCACAAACATTTGATTTGGGCTTGCGATTTAATCGTCCTGAATGCCTGTTGCCTGACCGTACTACAAGCATGGCTTGTGGGGATGGATTGGATATGGGGATTGTCGCTATTGAACTGCATATCCGTGATTGCACTGCGGCTGTGGCTCATGAGGTCTTTGCGCATATCCTGGACGACAAGTCCTCTTAATCGCGGATTGAAACGGGCCGCAGACATAATGCTGGCAATGTTATTCATGGCGACTGCATTCCCGATTTTAATCCTTATCCAGGCAGTCATAATCAAAAGCAACAAACGCCACAAAGGCCCGTTGTTTTCTGCAAATGAGATATGCGTTGGAGAAGCAAGGCGTTTCACAGCCCTGACGTTCAGCAACTGCCCGCCATGTAAAGGATTAAGCATAGGAATGACTCCGTTGGTGATGTACTTGCTTAAAGGAACAATATCCTTAAGCGACATATCCTCGCTATCCATAACGCACGCCATAGTTGACATGCCAGAAGGATTTTCGGAGCCACGACAAGACAAACCGTCTGACGACATCGCGGACAAACACGCAGAGGACTGATGTTCCACAGGTAGTTTCCACAATAAAACATAATACGTCATGAACATATTCAAGAAAGCATTTCGAAAGAAAAAATCCGAAGAAACTATAGGAGGCATAGAGGATTTTATGCTACTCATACGAGTATATTACCAGGCAGCCATCGCTGCCCAAATAGGAATCAGCAACCTGTCTGCATTGCCGGATCTGAGGATCTTCAAACAGACTTATCATGTTGCAACGCAAAACAACAAGTTGGGATTGGCAGAGAAGAAACAATGCAAGAAAATGCTGCAAGGCATTTACAGCATGAGCGATGACTTTTTCAAGGAAATAGACTTGAGCATCAAGAAGCGTTGCCGTACAATGCAGGATGTTCAACCTTACCTGTTGCAATTCCAAGGATTCACTCAAGACCTCATGATGCTCATGGGTAACCTCATGCAATGGAAATTCCGTCTTCCAGCCTTCTTCCATAAGGCCATGCGCAGAATGGTGGAGAAGCAAATACATGAGATAACCACACGCACGGATTGGAAAGACGACGGCGTGCGCCGTGCCTGCATTTCTGTACGCAAATACCAGGCAGCATTGTCATACACCGAAGCATGGATGACAGAATACGTACATACTACTGTCATGCTGGCCAAAAAGGAAAAAAGACCACAAAACAAGGACTAAGGAAGAATGAATCAGGAAGTCGTCTCGCTAATCTCACGTCTGGAAACTCGAACTCGCCAGCTGATGCTGCAATATGAGAAAATGCAACAGCAGTTGAAAGAAACAGAGCAAAAACTTGCCGAACAGAAAGAATACGGCAAGGCCTTGGAGGAAGAGAACCATGAATTGGAGGAAAAATACGCCCGGCTTAAAATGGCTCGTTTGGTGGACATGGTCGATGACGATGATTTAAGAACCGCACGCAAACGTATAAACAAGATGATTGCGTCTGTGGACAAATGCCTGGCCACTCTGAAAGTTCAATAGCGAAAACGAGAAGCCTATAGCCCACGTACCAATTATCCATATAACTTGCCTAATATCCACTAATTACCATGGACGACAAACAGAACATCACCATACGCTTCGGCTCCTGCGACATTTCCATGACTGTCAGTCGCAAAGACGAACACCTATATCGCAATGCAGAGGAACTGATGAAGAAAAGATACGCCTTCTATACAGACACCTATAAAGGACAGGACAAGGAACGTTATCTGATACTGAGTATGCTGGACATTGCCGTACAATTGCAATACGCGCAAGAAACCAGTAATGCCAACGACAGAATGCTGTTTGACAAGTTAACACCACTGGTAGAAGATATTGAAAACAAGTTAGACCAGCAAAAACTCACATGAACCTCAAGTTGGGCAACACAGAGGAACCACACATAAAAAACAAGAACACTATTATACATTATTATTTATATAAATAGCAAACATGACCGAAATAATTATTGGAATCGTCTGCGGTATTTCTTCCATAATAGCATGGTGGATTATATGGTATTTTATCGTAATACCACAGAAGCAGAAGAAGATGGAGGAAGAAATCCAGAAGGAAGCAGAAGTTCTCAAACAAAAAAAACTCCTTGAAGTCAAGGAAAAGTTCTTATCCAAGAAAAACGAGTTGGACAAGGAGATTCACCAGCGTAACCAACAATTGCAACAGGCAGAGAACCGAAACAAGCAAAGAGAGCTGACATTAAACCAACGCCAAGACGAATTGAACCGCCGCAAACAGGAAACGGAAAACATTCGTACCCGCCTTGAAAACCATCAGGCTCTTCTTGATAAGAAGGAGGAAGAATTGGATGCACGCCAGTCAGACCTCATCAATCAAGAACGTACAAAACTGGAAGAATTATCCGGACTTTCTGCCGAGGAAGCTAAGCAACAGTTGGTGGAATCCCTCAAAGACGAAGCGCGTACCAATGCACAGGCATACATCAATGAAATTATGGATGAAGCTAAAATCAATGCCAATAAAGAGGCCAAGCGCATAATCATCCAGAGCATACAGCGTGTGGCAACAGAAACAGCCGTTGAAAATAGCGTAACGATTTTCCATATAGACAACGATGAAATCAAAGGGCGCATCATTGGGCGCGAAGGCCGTAACATACGTGCTTTGGAAAATGCCACCGGTGTAGAAATTGTCGTTGATGACACTCCGGAAGCCATAGTAATCAGTGCCTTTGACCCTGTACGTCGCGAAATCTGCCGCTTGGCATTACACCAATTGGTTTCAGACGGTCGCATCCATCCAGCACGCATCGAGGAGGTTGTAGCTAAAGTCAAGAAGCAAGTAGACGAAGAAGTATTGGAAACCGGCAAACGTACTACCATAGACCTTGGCATTCATGGCCTGCACCCCGAGCTCATACGCATAATAGGTAAGATGAAGTACCGCAGTTCCTACGGACAAAACCTTCTTCAGCATGCAAGAGAAACAGCAAACCTATGCGCTGTCATGGCCAGCGAATTGGGTCTGAATCCCAAAAAGGCAAAACGTGCAGGCTTGCTGCATGACATAGGCAAGGTGCCTGACGAGGAACCGGAAATGCCCCATGCACTTTATGGCGCCAAACTGGCAGAGAAATACAAGGAAAAGCCGGACATCTGCAATGCCATAGGCGCCCACCACGAGGAGATGGAGATGACATCTCTCATAGCTCCCATAGTACAGGTTTGCGATGCCATCAGCGGTGCACGTCCCGGAGCACGCCGCGAAATCGTAGAAGCATACATCAAACGATTGAAAGACCTTGAAGATATCGCCATGTCTTATCCCGGCGTCACCAAGACCTACGCTATCCAAGCAGGTCGCGAACTGCGTGTCATCGTAGGCGCAGACAAGATTGATGACAAGCAAACCGAGAAACTTTCCGGCGAGATTGCCACACGCATCCAAAACGAGATGACCTATCCCGGCCAAGTAAAGATAACGGTAATACGAGAGACTCGCTCAGTAGCCTACGCAAAATAACGACTATGACCATTGCTGTAGATTTTGATGGCACTATTGTCCAGCACAAGTATCCCCGGATAGGCAAAGAGATTCCTTTCGCCATTCAAACGCTGAAAATGCTGTCGGCCGAAGGGCATCGTCTCATCCTGTGGACGGTGCGCGAAGGCCAACTTTTGGACGATGCCATACAGTGGTGCCGGGAGAGGGGCGTAGAGTTTTACGCAGCCAACAAGGATTACCCTGAAGAAACTGTCGACAACAACACCTTTTCGCGCAAATTGAAAGTCGACTTGTGGATTGACGACCGCAACATTGGAGGGCTACCTGACTGGGGAACCATATACAGAATTATTACCGAACATAAGACATTCGAAGAAATTATTCACGAAAGTCTACAGGCAAACACCACGGAACCTGCAACCAAACGTAAATGGTGGAAATTCTGATTGGTCAGATGCATTGAAGTTTGACCGTATCATCGAAATATCAAGCAATAATAACAAAAACAGAATACAGAAAAGCATCACATTATGAAAAGAACGCTGTTCCTAACTAAATTAGTACTGCCATTGATGATAGGCATGTTACTTACAGGTTGTGTCAGCCAAAAGAAACTGGTTTATTTCCAAGGGTCTGACCAACTCTATGCGCAAGCTCAGAATATTGCCCAACAATATGAGATGAGAATCAAGCCCGCAGACCAGATATTGGTCAAGATAACCTGCCAGTCGGAGCCTGAACTTTTGCGTGTTTTTGCACAAGACGTTACCATGGGACAATTGAGTACAAATACCAGCAACATGTCAAATGGCACTTTATCCAATTCCTATGGCTACACCATCACCAACCAAGGTTATGTCATACTACCGGCCGTCGGCAGAGTGTACATCAACAACATGACATGCGATGAAGCAGCGGATGCGATTGAGAAACAGGTAAAAGAACTAAAACTATTGGTCGATCCAGAGGTGACAGTACGATTACTCAACGCCCGTGTAACCGTGATAGGTGCAGTGAAGACTCCAAAGGCCATCAACCTTACCAGCGAGCGCAATACCATAATAGACGTTCTTGCACAATGTGGCGACTTGGACGCTTCCTCACTCAGAAAAAACGTCAAACTGTTCAGAGAGACCAACGGCATACGTCAGATGTATGTCCTTGACCTCACGGATGTCAACGTTTTCACCAGCCCGGCATTCTACGTTCAACAGAACGACATGATTTACGTAGAGCCTAACAAGAGTCTTGGTGTAAAAAGCAGTGCATTCTACACATTCCTTGGCGCAGGTGCCAGCATTCTCGGTCTCATATCCAGCATCGTTGCTTTGGCTATCAGTATAAAGAAGAGCTAAAAAACACGTTTTAGTCAAGCCGACAATGGACAGAACCAAGCTTGCCCGTGTATGCCATAATGACAAACCGCAGGACACAACACAACGTATGTCCTCACATAGCAGCCATATAATAAACTGTAACACTCATCATACAAAAGCGAGACTGCCTTGGAGTAGCCTCGCTTTTGTCGCATTATGCCATCCACGGATAACAGTCACCCTTACTGCCCACTATCGCCAACAAGCACCGTCACCCATCTTTAAGAACACTAATACAAACAACTAAACGGGGACATTCCCCACCAATACCATGAAGACTATCACCATTCTTTCAGCCTTAGTTTTATTATTGGCATCATGTCAAGTAGTGAAGTTCGACGAGGACGAAAACGGCAACACCACTGCGAAAGGAGAAAAGACCATGCACTTCCGATTGACGGCATACAGCATGAACAACCTTAATGAAATACCCGACGGCAATGACGACACTACTGCCGACGGCGATGCATCCACACGCGCAATACCCCAAAATGCCACCGACCACTTTCTTCTGGGCATATACGACGACAAAGGCAATCTTGTCGACACTATCGTCTATCAAGACAAGGACGACACCACCCTACCCACCTACGGGACATTCACACATACCCTCAAATTCGGGAAATACACACTCTTGGCATTGGGTTGGAACGGCAATCAAAAATGCACCGTGCATCGTCCTGACAGCATATCATTCAGCGAGGATTGGGTGCCACACACATTTCTGTGTCGCCAAAACATTGTGGTAAGCGAATCATATTCCGACACACGTTCGCTCAGTCTCAAACGATGTGTGGCCAAATTTACATTAAAATTCAAGGATGCAAGCATACCCCAAGAGGTCAGCGATTTTATCATCCGTTTCACAGGAGCAGGTTGTACGCTGAACGGTGAAACGAGGCATTGTGCCCGGCAAAATGACTTTGAGCGTGCCATACCTGTCACCATAGACCCATCCCGGGTTAAAAGCATAACATCATATTGCTTTCTTCCGGCCGACAGCACGGGCCTGTCCATAAATGTCACGGCTTACGATACCGATGGTAACACATTGGCAGACAAAACATTTGAAGATGTACCCATGAAAATAAATTACGAAACCAAGTATTCAGGTCACTACTTCCCGTTTGGTTCCATTGAAGGTTCCATTGATTTCGACACAAATTTCGATGGGGAATTCAACGCTGAATTTTAGCAACGACAGCAGAATAGCGTAGCAGTACCGTACTGCAGCACAATGCAGTTCGTCAAGGAGGCTGTCCAACAAGTCCTGTTTTAACCCAAATCGGTCATTAGATTTACAATCCGTTTTGCCTTTATGTTCGTGCGTATTGCAACCGTTTTGTCGAAGGCATA
>JAMPDJ010000024.1 GCA_023665805.1 Bacteroides sp.
GAGCATTTGACTACGGATCAAAAGGTTGCAGGTTTGAATCCTGCAGGAGTCACACAGTTAGAGGACAACTAATCACGAAAGTTGTTCTCTTTTTTTTCTTTACATACACACCAATCACACACTTGCAAACGCAATTCCACCACATCAATAAAAAAAAACGTATGCCGATGACATTAGGTGCTATTGTATTCACCCAATGCCATCGGCATACGTCATTGGCACAGTGCCATAACTTCTTCAGAACGGCAGATCATCGGCACCACCGGATGCAAACGGTACCGGTTCGGAAGGAGCCACAGAAGCCGCAGTAGCACCAAACGGAGTCATATCAGGCGCGCCAGCAGGAGCCTGCCCCATTGGAGCGGCAACATTGCGGTCCACATTCCAAGCCCTGATACTATTATACCAACGCCCCTGGTACTCACGTGCATCGATATCGAAACTTACACGAACCATCTCGCCTGGCTGTATATTGAATTGCTGTATCTTGTCAGAGCCGAAAACCTCGAATACCATCTTGCGCGGATACCTGTCCGTAGTGGTTTCCAATACATAGGTGCCCACACGCCACTCACTGCCCGTGCGAGCCGAAGTACCACCACGTTCCGGCAATACTTGAATGATTTTCCCGATTAGTTCCATTATCTCGTCTTTTAGTTCCACACAAAGTTAAGACAATTTAGCCACACCGACAAAAATAGGTGGTCTTTTTTTTGTCGGTGTGGGCAAAAACAAGTAAATTTGCACGAAATACATAATAACTTTACCAGTGACAAAGTATGAACTATAAAGTATCCAGTTCGGCATTGAACAGCCGCCTCGCTTGCGCCAGCAAGGTCTTGGCAAGCAAGAACTCCATGCCCATTCTTGATTGCTTTCTGATAGAGATAAATGCTGACGGGCAAATGAACATTACCGCCAGCGACTCCGAAAAGTGTTATATAGCCAGTCTTCCCATACTGGAACAGGACGGCACGGGACGTTTCTGCGTCCCAGCCAAGACCTTGATGGAAAGTGTCAGGGAGATTCCGGAGCAACCTATCACTTTGGATTTCAACGAGAATACATTAGAGCTCCGCGGCAAGCACAGCACAGGCCAATTCTCTATCATGGCTCAGAGTGCCGACCCCTACCCCGCACCACGCCCCGTAGAGGAAGGGAATACCATCAACATTTCTGCCGAAGTCTTGCTCTCCGGCATCAACAGGTCGCTATTTGCCACGGCCAACGATGAAGTGCGTTTGGTGATGAATGGCATATACTTGGACATAAAGACTGACCATCTTATCTTCGCCGGCACCGACGGCCGCAAGTTGGTGAAAGATATCACTCGTAACATCCAACCCGGATTTGAGGGACATTTTATTCTTCCCAAGAAAGTGGCTACCATCCTGAAAGCCGTCATTTCCAAGGACGAAGGGAACATACGCATTGTCTACACCACCGACCGTGCAACCGTCACCACCGAGGATATGACCATGCACTTCCGCTTGATTGAAGGCAACTACCCCAACTACAATGCCGTCATACCAACCAGCAATCCCTATCATGCGACCATAGACCGCCAAGCTTTTGCCAGTGCCTTGAAGCGCGTGAGCGTATGCTGTAACAAGAGCAGCGGCTTGGTAAAGGTGGAACTTGGACATAACGAAATCCATCTCACAGGCCAGGACAACGACTACTCCACCAGTGCCGAGGAATATCTGACATGCGAGTACGACGGCAACCACATCAGCATAGGTTTCTCTTGCCAATTTCTTATAGAAATATGCAATATTCTGGACAGCGAGAACATTATCCTTGAACTGGCCGATCCCAGCCGCCCTGGTTTGGTGCGTCCTGCACAGGAACCAGAGAACGAAGAACTCATCATGTTGCTCATGCCTATGCGCGTGGAAGAATAAGAATAGGAGATACAAAACGTTTGGAGAAACACGACATGAAACTGAATTTGACCAAACCCATCATCTTCTTTGACTTGGAGACCACAGGCATAGATGTGGCTACAGATCGCATAGTGGAATTATCCATCGTAAGGATTGAAACCAACGGCAACCGTCAGTCCATGACCATGCGTCTCAATCCAGAGAAGCATATCCCGGCAGAAGCCAGTGCCGTACATGGCATATTTGATGCGGATGTGAAAGATTGTCCCACGTTCAAGGACAAGGCAGAGGAATTGAAGAAAATTTTTGACGGTTGCGATTTGGCCGGTTTCAACAGTAACCGTTTTGATATTCCAGTGTTAGCAGAGGAATTTATCCGAGCTGGTGTGATTATAGATCTCAACAGTCCCCGTCGAGTGGATGTGCAGAACATCTACCACAAGCTGGAACGACGCACTTTGACGGCTGCCTATAAATTCTATTGCAACAAAGACTTGGAGAATGCCCATTCGGCATTGGCCGACACAGAAGCCACTCTGGAGGTATTGGAAGCTCAACTGGACCATTACCCGGAAGAATTGAAGAACGACATAGAGTTTCTGGCAGACTACAGCAGCAGGGACAACTTTGTGGACTTTGCTGGTCGCTTTGCATATAACGAAAAGGGTGAAGAGATTGTCAACTTCGGCAAGCACAAGGGACGCCTGGTGAAAGATGTGCTCAGAGTAGAGCCAAGCTACTACAACTGGATGATGCAGAGCGACTTCACCATGAACACCAAGCAAGTGCTTACACGATTGAAGTATAAGTATAGCATGAAGTAAGGCCTCCTTGACACTGCTCATCTACACACTACCATCACGCTAATAAACGATGTTGAAAGGCAAGAAGATAGTTTTGGGTATCACCGGTAGCATAGCTGCTTACAAGGCATGCATCCTCATACGCTTGTTGATAAAGCAAGGAGCCGAAGTGCAAGTCGTCATCACGCCCGCCGGAAAGGAATTCATTACCCCCACCACACTTAGCGCACTGACCCACAACCCCGTAGTGTCAGAGTTCTTTGACCGTCGCGACGGGTCATGGCACAGTCACGTGGATCTTGGCCTGTGGGCAGATGCCATGTTAATCGCCCCATGCACTGCGGCAACTTTGGGCAAAATGGCTCATGGTATCGCAGACAACATGCTCATAACGACATACCTGAGCATGAAAGCTCCTGTCTTTGTGGCACCGGCCATGGATTTGGACATGTATGCGCATAATGCCACGCAGGACAATCTCGCATTGCTTCGTCAGCGTGGTGTAACGATTGTGGAACCCGGATGCGGTTTCCTTGCTTCCACGCTGGAAGGCAAAGGACGTATGCAGGAACCGGAACGTATAGTGGAGGAATTGGACGACTTCTTTGCCCGTGGTGAAGGACGCTTGCGTGGGCAACAAATAATGATAACTGCCGGACCTACGTATGAAAAGCTTGATCCGGTACGTTTCATTGGAAACTACTCCAGCGGCAAGATGGGCATAGCGTTGGCACGGGAATGCGTATCACAAGGAGCGAACGTAGAACTAATCCTCGGACCTTGTTCCGAAGCACTGCCCCACTCCAGCCTGTTGCATGTAACCCGTGTGGAGAGCGCATCGGACATGTATCGTGAATCCATACGATTATTCCCTCTTTGCACAGCAGGCATCATGTGCGCCGCAGTGGCGGACTTCACGCCAGAGATCTGTGCAGAGGAGAAAATAAAACGCGAAGGAGACCAGCTCGTCCTTCGGCTTAATCCCACACGTGACATCGCAGCCGCCATAGGGACGATGAAGACAAGCCAACAACGCCTGTGCGGTTTCGCACTGGAAACACATAATGCCATGGAGCACGCACGCGAAAAACTGGCACGCAAGAACTTGGACATGATTGTGATGAACAGTCTCCAAGATCCAGGAGCCGGCTTCCAGGTAAATACCAACAAGGTGACCGTCATCACTGCCCATGGAGCCGAGCCGTTACCTCTCCTCAGCAAGGCAGAAGTGGCCAGAGAACTCATCAAGCGCCTTTTTGCATGAAAAAACTATTTGCCTTACTCTCAATCCTGGCCATGTCGTTGTATGCAACAGCACAGGAACTGAACGCAAAGGTGACAATCAACACCTCCAAGATAGGCTCCACCAACACTGATGCCTGTGAGACTATGCGACAGAAAGCGGAAGAGTTCCTTAATAATAAGCAATGGACGGCAGTCAAGTACAACGAGGTGGAACGCATAGACTGCACTTTCAACATCACCATAAACAAATTCTCGGCTCAAGACGGGACCTACGAGTGCACATTGATGCTAAACAGCAACCGTCCCGTGTGGGGAACGTCATACATGACACCGTTGTACAACACTCGCGACAATCACTTTGACTTCAAGTTCGATCCTGCCGATCAATTGGAATACAATCCCGACAATCTCGACAACCAGCTGATGGCTCTACTGGCCTACTATGCACATATGCTTATAGGAATGGACATGGACACCTTTGCACCCATGGGAGGTACAACCGTGTTACAGATGGCCGAGGACATTGTGAACAAGGCACAAAACCTTGGTTACAGCGGATGGAGTGCTTTTAATGAAAGCAACAACCGCTTTGCCTTGCTCAACGACTACATGGACGGCAGCATGGAAGCCATGAGACAGTTGAACTACATGTACCACCGCAAAGGACTGGATCAGCTGTGCGACAGTTCGGAACTTGCTCATACCGCATTGGCGGAAAGCATGGAGCTGCTGGACAAAGCCAGACAAGCACGCACAATGAGTACCGTTCCACAACTATTCACGGAATACAAGAAAGACGAGCTGGTAAATGTCTTCACTGCTAACAAGAACAATGACCAAAAGCAGCGTGTTTATGACATCCTGTTTGCCATAAATCCAAGTCAAAGCCCAAACTGGGACAAAATAAAGAAATAATACTAAGATTGTGCCCATATCAAAAATAAATGCTGAAACATCTCCACATTTCCAACTACGCTCTTATAGAAAGTCTTGACATAGACATATGTGAAGGTTTCTCGGTAATCACCGGAGAGACAGGCGCTGGCAAAAGTATCTTACTCGGAGCCATAGGCTTGCTAACGGGCGGGAGAGCCGATCTCACTGCCATTCAAAGCGGCAAACAGCGTTGTACTTTGGAGGCAATCTTCGACATACACGATTACGGTCTGGAGTCTATTTTTCAAGAAGAGGACTTGGACTATGACCCGTCCGAGTGTATCATTCGACGCGAACTGACCACAAATGGCAAAAGTCGCGCATTCGTAAATGACACTCCTACCACCGTGGCCACGCTGAAACGACTGGGCAACTATCTCATTGACATACACTCACAGCACCAGAATTTACTCATTGGACAGGAGAATTTCCAACTCTCTGTCCTTGATACCGTAGCCGAATCGTCTATGCTGCACAAATCTTATTCGGAAGCATACACACATTGGAAATCCACATCCAAGGCATTAGACAAAGCACGTACCGAATTGGCAGAAAACCGAAAGGACGAAGATTATCTGCGTTTCCTTGTCACTGAACTCGCGGATTTCCGTCCCGAGGCTGGCGAGGATGAAACTCTGCGCCAACAATGTGACACATTGGAGCATGCCCAAGACATACGCATGGCAATGATGCAAGGATATGGCAACCTCTCGGAAGGCGATACACCCGTAACCGACATTCTCAAGCAAGTAAGAAACCATATTTCGTCCATACAAGCATATTTCCCTCGTGCCGAAGAATTGACAGAACGCCTAGAAAGTTGCCGCATAGAGTTACAAGACATTGCTGACACAATGGAAACAGAAGCGGAAAGAGTTGATTGCAATCCAGAACTGTTGGAACGTGTCCAATCAAGGCTGAATACCCTTTATACATTGGAACAGAAGCACCATGTGACCACTTCAGACGAACTGGCCACCTTGCTGACAGAGATGCAGAAACGTCTGAACATGATGGACAACAGCGACGAATATCTGTTGAAACTCCAACAACAAGAGGCCGAAGCCCTTGCCAAAGTACATGCCATGGCAAAACACATAACCAAGGCAAGAACCAATGCTGCAGAGAAAGTGAAAAAGGATATCATAGCCATGCTCAAGACATTAGGTATGCCCAATGTGCGCTTTGACGTAAGCATAACCCCAACGGAACCAGGTGCCAACGGCATGGACAAGGTGGCATTCCTTTTCTCTGCCAACCCCGGTGCAGCCATGCAAAACATATCACAAGTTGCCAGCGGTGGCGAAACAGCACGTGTAATGCTTTCGCTTAAGGCCCTGCTTTCCAATGTCACATCCCTGCCCACAATCATTTTTGACGAAATAGACACCGGTGTCTCAGGTCGCATTGCCGAGTCCATGGCACATATCATGAGGCAGATGGGCGAACATGGACGCCAAGTCATCAGCATCACGCACCTGCCTCAGATTGCTGCCATGGGCAGTCATCATTACAAGGTTAGCAAGGATGTATCCGGTAACGAGACACGAAGCCACATCACGAAACTTACACAAAATGAACGCGTTGCCGAGATTGCCAACATGCTTTCAGGCAGCAATGTAACCCCAGAGGCTATCAACAACGCACGCGCACTTCTGGGACTATAAGTCATGACCATACAGGACCTTTCCACGGACGGGCTTTATCTTGTCGCCCTTAGCGGCGGAGCCGATTCAGTGGCTCTTGCCCTCATGATGAAAGAGCAAGGGTTGCATTGTCGCGCCATGCATTGCAACTTTCACCTTCGCGGAGCAGAATCAGACCGCGATGAACAATTTGTGCGAGACTTCTGTCTTCAACAGGACATCCCTTTGGAAGTCAAACACTTTGACACCATTGCTTCTGCCAAGAAACATGCAGCAAGCATAGAAATGGAGGCACGCGAACTTCGCTATACCTGGTTTACAGAACGTGCACACCATCACAACGCTATAGGTATCTGTGTGGCGCACCACCGCGACGACCAAGCGGAAACCCTGCTGCTAAACCTCATCCGCGGTACCGGTTTGCGCGGATTATCCGCCATGCACCCCGATAGGACAATAAACGGGCTGCGCATTCTCCGTCCTCTATTGAATCTTGGGAAGGATGATATTTTGCACTATCTGCACATACGCAACCAAGGTTACGTCACCGACAGCACCAACTTAGAACGTGATGCCATGAGGAATAAAATCCGCCTGGATGTCATCCCCCTGCTGCACAGCCTCAACCCCAACATTACCGAATGTCTTGCCCGCACAGCTCATAACGTACGCATGGAACTGGACAAAGATTCACAAGAAAGCCATTATCATCAATGGCTTGCCCCGCTTGGTTTCACACGTCAACAGATTCTGGACATTTATGCACATAGACCACACGATAACCGGACTACATCAAGATATACCGGAAAAATGTGGCATAGCACCACACACACACTGTTGCTGAATCGTGGCAATTGGATTCTGGAAAAGCGTGTTCCGCCGTCTTCTGTCCTTAGGTATTCTCTTGTGACCGACATTCTTTCCATCGAAGAACATCCAAATCCCAAGGATTTTCTGAATAAGGAACAAGCATTCCTGGATGCAGATCTCATTCAAGGACAGCTCCAATTGCGTCGTATCCTCCCTGGTGACCGTTTCTGTCCATACGGCATGCACAATGGCACAAAGTTGGTCAGCGACTTCCTTACCGACCGAAAAGTCAACCTGCTTGCCAAACAATCACAACTGGTTGCCTATGACACTGCCACAAATGCAATCGTATGGGTTTGTGGTCGGGACATAGACCACAGATATCGCATCACCAAACAGACTACACGTATTATGCGCCTGCACCTTGAATAAACTTCAAGACAATCAGGACACAAGCATAATATGCAGTACAAAATACAACCAACGACAAACAGAATTCAAGTGGCAGCAGGAAACAATCGTCCCTCATATTCCTCTATCTTCCGTCGCACGTCATCCGGCATAAGCATGGAACAGCCACGTATTCGGTCGTAACACACCATAATTGTACGGCATTCACACTTCACCTCACTGGTTCTGGCATTCATCGCACGCTGCAACAGAGTGAAACTTTTGCGACCTATATTCTGCATGGCTGTCTGTATTACAATCTCATCAGGATAGAATATAGGTGCCATGAAGTCGGCCTTGATGTTTGCCACCACTATTGCCATATCCTTGAACACGCCATCCCCGACCACATCCAGGAAATAGCGCGTCTTGCACATGTCATAGAGCGAGAAGTATATACTGTTGTTAACGTGTCCGAACTGGTCCACGTCCGAAAAACGCAACTGCGCAGGCAGCTTGTGACGGAAAATCACCTCCTGTTCTTCCATATTGTGTTAGCTAATCATTCTTCCGGAACTTCATTCGACAACGTGTTCGGCCGTGCTGTCACGTTCCACCCAAGCATTATAGCCACCCTTCAGGTCAACAACCCTCAGCCCACGTTCCAACATTAGGATAGCAGCCTTACGGCTACGACGCCCGCTACGACAATATATATAATAAGTACGGCTTGTATCCAAGGTATCCGCAGAATTCACGAATTCCTCTTCCTCGCCTACATTCATCAGTCGTGCTCCGCTTATGTGCCCCAAAGCATATTCCTCTGGGGTGCGCACGTCAAGCACCACGGCGGTGGTATCTGTACCAATGGCCATGGCATATTCTTCGGCAGTCAGCACCTTGCTGTAGTCAGACGAGCCACTTACACATGATGTCGTGATAAACAAAAACATGCCATAAAGAGTGTTTACATACAAGTTCTTCATCTTTATCCTCCTTATTTCTATCTGTTAATAACATATATTCCTATCGTGGCAAGCGCACCGGCCACAATGTATTTCCAATAGAAAGGTTCACCTAAACACATACACGAGGAAACTGCTCCAACCACTGGTATGAGCGAATTGAATATGGCAACCTTGCCAACCGGGTTGCAACTGATAAGTGTATTGTAGAGCAAGAAACCTACAGCAGAAATGCCAATGAGAACCAACAAGATGGCAAGCCCATACAATGTAACCTGCGGAAATGTGGCCTGCATGCAAATAGCAGGAACCAGCAAAAGCATACCTCCAAGAGCAAGGCTGTAACCTGTACCAACGAACACATCCACCCTACGTGCCAGCCCACGGGTAAGCAGACCGGCCACTGCAGAGCAGATGGCATTCAGAACAATCATTCCATCACCCCACAAGGTAAATTGTCCGCTTTCGCCTCCACCCAAATTGAGTGCCAGAATACCAGTAAAGCCAATTACACAACCAGTCACCTTACTCCAGGTAAGACGATCGCTACGGAAGAACACACAAGCAAGAATGACCAATAGAAAAACACCGAGAGAGTTGAGAATGGCCGCCCGGGAACCCGCACTATAAGAGAGGCCTATATAAAAAGCCGCATAATGCAAAGTGGTATTCAGCAAGGCATACATAAGCATGAAAATCCAGTCGGACCGCTTACGCATGTTCATAGACCGTCCGGTAGATGCCGCCACGGCAAGAATTATAAGACCGCAAACCGTAAAGCGTACACCGGCAAAAAGAATCTTACTACCAGTCATCTCCGGTGTGATGGCAAAATGGGCATAGCCCATCTTTATAAAAGGACAAGCCAACCCCCATACAAAAGCTGCCGTGGCGGCCAACAAAGCCACCCACATCGGACGTTGGAATACAGGAACGGAGCAAGTCAACCCACTTTCTCCATCTCCGTTAATAACAGGAGGCATGTCAGTCTGCATTATTTCCAAAATTAAACATGCAAAGGTAAGCATATTTTGGTGAATAATAGCTATCTTTGCATGATAAGTAAGTATAAGGCATGATTACTACCATACCTTATATGATATATATTGTACATCTTAATACCAAACTTATGGTAAAACATATTATCCTGTGGACGCTCAAGCCAGAGTTGTCCGAAGAAGAGAAACAAAATGTCAAGGCATCAGTCAAGTTGGGACTGGAGTCTTTGGTCGGCGTTGTTCCCGGACTGATTGAAGCAACGGTGCACATAGACGGCCGTCTGGATTCATCAACCGCCGACATCATGTTGGACAGTACATTGGAAAGCAAGGAAGCCCTGCAGAACTATGCCGTACATCCTGCCCATGTGGAAGTGGCAAACGGCAAAGTGAGGCCGTTTACCTCACAACGTGTCTGCCTCGATTTCGAGACAGGCAAATAAAAATCTCTTGAACGACTTGGTATATCGGCTAATGAGCACCAATACGGAACTGGACATCGCACGCAGAATCATAGAGAACACCAACACCCACCTGTTCCTCACAGGAAAGGCGGGTACTGGCAAAACCACTTTCCTGAAAGAACTAAAACGTAGTTCTCCCAAGCGCATGGTAGTGACAGCCCCAACGGGCATAGCCGCCATCAATGCCGAAGGCATGACCATTCATTCGTTCTTTCAGTTGCCTTTCGCTCCGCACATCCCCGACACTGTATTCAATGCCGGCAAGCATGCATACCGCTACCGTTTCAGCAAGGAAAAAATCCGCATCATCCGAAGCATAGACCTACTGGTAATAGACGAGATCAGCATGGTACGTGCCGACTTGCTGGATGCCATGGATGCAGTATTACGCAGATTCCGTTCGCCACATCTGCCGTTCGGTGGAATACAGCTACTGATGATTGGCGACCTGCAACAATTGGCCCCGGTGGTCAAAACAGAGGAATGGGAAATGCTGTCGCAATACTATGACACTCCTTTTTTCTTTAGCAGCCGTGCTCTGACAGAAACCGCCTACGCCACAATAGAACTGAAACAGACCTACCGACAGACAGACGGCAAGTTTCTGGAAATACTCAACAAAATACGCACCAACCGCGCTGACGCCACCACACTGGCAGAACTAAACCAACGCTACATCCCAGACTTCACGCCGCCCGCTTCGGACAGATACATCCGTTTGTGTACCCACAACCATTCTGCTCAAAATATCAATGAGCACGAACTTTCGCTCATACCCAATCCGCATTATACATACCATGCCGAAATCACAGGCAAGTTCCCCGAATATTCCTACCCTACAGATGAAGTCTTGACCTTGAAAAAAGGAGCACAGGTCATGTTCATTAAAAATGACCGCTCACCGGAGAAACGTTACTTCAATGGCATGATAGGAGAAATCACATCTATAAATGAAAGCGGCTTCACCGTTTTGAGTAAAGACTACCCTGGCGAAATCCAAGTGGAACAAGAAGAATGGAGCAACAGCCGATATGTGCTGAACGAAGATTCCATGGAAATAACCGAAGAGGTAGAGGGGGTGTTCTGCCAGTTCCCCGTACGCCTGGCATGGGCCATCACCATCCACAAGAGCCAGGGACTGACCTTCGACCACGCCATCATAGATGCCTGCAACTCTTTTGCCCACGGACAGGTGTACGTGGCACTGAGCCGTTGCCGCACTTTGGAAGGCATGGTACTCAGTACGCCTCTCGCACCAAATGCCATCATCAACGACACCACCGTGGTACAATACACCTCCGGCATGGCACAAAGGACTCCGGACAACAACACGCTGCATCATTTGGAGAAGAGTTATTTCCATCAACTCGTGCAGGAGCTTTTCGGATTCTCGGAAATCGGACAATGCATAGAAAGCCTGCAACGTCTTATGGCAGAACACTTTCATCGTCTGTATCCACAGACAATGGAGCAGTTGCGCCAGCATGCCGGTATGCTGCAAGGGAAGATTGTCGACGTAGCCATTCGCTTCGGAAAACAATACACAGAAATAATCTCACAGCAGCAGGACTACGCCACCTCAACATATCTACAGGAGCGTCTGCACCAGGCAGCAACATATTTCGCACAGGAACTCTCCCCTATCGTCGAGATGGCAACCACCATGTCCCTCCCCACCGACAACAAGGCGGTGAAGAAACGGACAGACGAGTCCATAGATCTTTTCCGCCAAACAGCACAGACCAAGCTACGCCTGCTGGAATACGTTCGCGAACATGGCTTCCGAACCGAAGACTATCTCAAGCAAAAGGCTGTGATAGCCTTGCAGGCGGAAGAGGCCCAGGTCTCAAACGCCAACCGGGAGAGACAATCCTCAAAGCATGACAAGAAACAAAAGCTGGACATCCCCACAGACATCGCTTTCCAACAGTTGTACGAGAGCCTTGCCTCATGGCGACTGCAAAAGGCACGCGACCTGAACCTGCCGGCCTATTGCATCCTACAACAAAAGGCACTCCTTGGATTGGTCAATTTCCTCCCGGACACCATCTCATCCATGTCACGTATCCCCTATCTCGGTAAAACAAGCATAGGGAAATACGGCAATGAAGTGCTTGAAATCATCCAGCAGTACATGAGAGACAACAATCTGGAGACACGAATGCCCAAGTGAATGAACAGGTAGTCCTTGAACATCCAAGCTACCAGGACAACGGGAGTCAAACACACCAACCATAACAGGAGCAAGTATCCGGACCATACATGAACGAAGCACGGCACATAGCCACTTTGTTCTGACATGACACAAAACAAGAGGAACCAAGCCAGCCGCATATCGTGTCTTGGTTCCTCTTGTTTTGTATGTAAAACTCAGCAAATGGAGTGATTGAGCCGTATTACTTTACAAAGCAATTCCTGCTCGACACCTATCCCTCCACCACCGAAATCTTGGCAGCAATGGCCTTGCACTTTTCGCGCAGAACCTGCTGATCGGCATCAAGCGTATCCCAGCATACGACCACACCCATACGGCGGCCGACATGAGCCTCTGGCTTGCCGAATATGCGCAGGTAGGTACGTGGCTCGGCACATGCGGCCTCCATGCCTACATAACCGGGAGACTTTGTCTCTATGCCAGAAAGTATAACGGCACTTGCCCCCTGACGCTCCTGGGTGATTTCCGGAACCGGCAACCCAAGGACGGCACGACAATGCAACTCGAACTCACTGAGATTCTGCGTTCCAGCCAATGTAACCATGCCTGTATCGTGCGGACGTGGCGACAATTCGCTGAAAATAACGCCATCCGTCTCGCTGACAAAGAACTCCACGCCCCAAATACCGGCACCGGTAAGTGCCTCGGTCACCTTGGCGGCCATGTCCTGAGCCGCAAGCAGATGTTCGGGCTTCATGCAACGTGGCTGGAAGCTCTCACGGTAGTCACCGCCCTTTTGCACATGACCTATGGGAGCGCAGAACAGCGTAGGACCGTTCTTCTGGGTGACTGTGAGCAGGGTGATTTCATAGTCAAACGGAATAAACTGCTCCACTATGACCTCCATAATGTCCCCACGTGAACCATCACAGGCACATGCCCATGCCGCAGCCAATTCCTCTGCACTGTCCACCTTGCTTTGGCCGTGTCCGCTGGACGACATCAAAGGCTTGATGATGCACGGGAAACCTATTGCCGCTGCTGCATCGGCAAGTTCCTCGAAAGTGGTGGCATAGCGATAGTTGGCTGTCTTCAAGCCAAGCTCGGTGTGTGCCAATTCGCGTATGGCCTTACGGTTCATGGTGAAGTTAACGGCACGCGCACTGGGCACCACCTGTATGCCCATCTTCTCGCATTCGTAGAGTTTTTCCGTGCGTATGGCCTCTATTTCGGGTACTATGATGTCGGGGCGCACCTCGTTCACCACCTTCATCAACTCGTCTCCATCCAACATATTGAACACACGTCGCTCATCGGCAACCTGCATTGCAGGGGCATTGTCATACTTGTCACAGGCTATGACATACTGGCCTTTACGTTGGCATGCTATGACAAATTCCTTGCCAAGCTCTCCGGAACCCAAAAGCAAAATCTTCTTCATATCAGCTTAATCCTTCTATTTCTCCGTTTACTATGTCTATCCTCTCGGCCTGCGGAACCTTTGGAAGTCCCGGCATACGCAGGATTTCACCGGCAATCAGCACAATGAATTCCGCACCACGGTTGATTACCACGTCACGTATGGCTATGTTGAAGCCTTCCGGAACACCGTAAGCCTTCTGGTCGGCCGAGAACGAGAACTGTGTCTTGGCTATACAGATTGGATAACGTGACAGTCCCAATTCCTCAACCTTTGTCAACATCTTACGTGCTGCCGGAGTAAAGGTAACATTCTTGCCACCATATACCTTCTGCACCACGGCCAAAGCCTTATCCTCTATACTATCCTCGTCGGCATAAGCATAGTCCAACGGACGTGACGGAGCCTCTTCTATTGTCTCCACCACCAGGCGTGCCAGCTCCTCGGCACCGGCACCACCCTCGTTGAAGGCATTGTTCACAGCAAAACCCACGCCCAAAGCAGCGCAATGCTGACGACAGAAGGCGATTTCTTCATCAGTATCAGCAGCAAAGCGGTTGAAGCAAACCACCACCGTCTGTCCGAAACGCTGCAGGTTGCGTATATGCCGGTCAAGATTCTTCACGCCCTCCTTCAGTCCCTCAAGATTAGGTTCCTTGATGGCCTCCACGGGCACGCCTCCGTGCATCTTCAGGCCCTGCGTGGTTGCAACCAGCACGGTAAGGGCAGGTTGCAAGCCGGCCTTGCGGCACTTGATGTCATAGAACTTCTCTGCGCCCAGATCTGCACCGAAGCCTGCCTCGGTAATGACGTATGGAGCCAAGCTCATGGCCATGCGTGTGGCAATGACAGAGTTGCAGCCATGCGCGATGTTGGCGAACGGCCCGCCATGCACCAATGCGGGAGTACCTTCGGTCGTCTGCACCAAATTGGGTTTGATGGCATCGCGCAACAGTACACAGATGGCACCTGCCACTCCCAAGTCCTTGACAGTAAAGGGCTTGCCATCCATAGTCGTGCCTAGAAGGATATTCTCTATCCTGCGACGCAAGTCTGCCTCATCCCGGGCAAGACACAGGATAGCCATGATTTCGGAAGCAGGAGTAATGTCGAAACCGCTCTCGGCGACAACACCGTTGGTCTTGGCTCCCAGTCCCGTTACGATATAGCGCAGGTTGCGGTCGTTTACGTCCAGGACGCGCTTCCACAAAACCTCGCGCATGGCAAAACCATCGGCCTGATGCTGGTAGATATAATTATCCAGCAGGGCGGCAATCATGTTGTGGGCAGAAGTAATGGCATGGAAGTCACCGGTAAAGTGCAAGTTTATCTTGTCCATCGGCAACACCTGGGCATAGCCACCACCGGCAGCCCCTCCCTTCATGCCAAAACACGGCCCCAGGGAAGGTTCCCGCAATGCAGCTATGGCCTTCTTGCCTATGCGGTTCATTCCAAGTGCCAGACCTACACTGACAGTAGTCTTGCCAATGCCGGCCTTGGTGGGAGTGATGGCGGTAACAAGAATCAGACGGCTCTTGCCTATATTCTCCTCACTGATGAGATCCAATGGCAACTTGGCAATGTAACGGCCATACGGCTCCAAGGTCTCTTCGCTTATACCCAGACCGGCAGCCACTTCGGCAATCGGTTTCAAGCGGGTCTCACGTGCAATTTCGATGTCGCTTTTCATTCTATCGTCTTGTTTATCGTTATACCTATATTTTATATCAAGAATGTCTCCTCACCAACGATGCTCATCCCTTCTTTACTTTCTGTACACGGTCTGTCTCGGCCGGTGTGAAGAACACGGCATCGGCCAATGTGTCGGGCAGATACTGCTGCGCCACATAATGCCCGGGATAATCATGCGGATACTTGTAACCATCGTGGTATCCCAATTCAGCCATCAGCTTGGTGGGAGCATTGCGCAGATGCAAAGGCACGGGCAGGTTACCTGTCTGGCGCACGGTCTGCAATGCCGCATCCACCGCAAGGTATGCACTGTTGCTCTTGGGTGAAGTCGCCAGATATGCAGTGGCCTCGGCCAAAGGTATACGCCCCTCGGGCCATCCGATTTTCTGAACGGCATCAAAGGCGGCATTTGCCAGCAACAGGGCATTGGGATTTGCCAGACCTATGTCTTCGGATGCAGAAATCACCAGTCGGCGTGCAATGAACGCCGGGTCTTCCCCCCCCTCTATCATGCGTGCCAGCCAATAAAGGGCGGCATCGGGGTCGCTGCCCCGTATACTTTTGATGAAAGCCGAGATGATGTCATAGTGCATTTCCCCGTCCTTGTCATATGCCAACGGGTTCTGTTGCAGGCTTCCGGCAACCAATGCATCCGTTATGACGAGCGTTCCACCCTCATTCTGTTCATCAGTCAGCAGTTCAAGAATGTTCAACAGTTTGCGGGCATCCCCGCCACTGTATCTCAACAAGGCATCCGTTTCCTGCAACTCTATATGCATCTTGTTCAGCACCGTGTCTCTCTCCAGCACCCTGTGGCACAAGGTCAACAAGTCATCCTTTCCAAGTGAATGGAGTGTGTACACCTGACAGCGGCTCAGCAGAGGACGGATTATCTCGAAGGACGGATTTTCCGTCGTGGCTCCGACAAGCGTGAACACCCCTTGCTCCACGGCGCCCAAAAGCGAATCCTGCTGGCTTTTGCTGAAGCGATGTATTTCGTCTATGAAAAGGATAGGACGCGCCGTATTGAAGAAATTACTGCCACGAGCCTTTTCTATGACATCGCGAACATCCTTGACACCACTGGTAACGGCAGACAGAGTAAAAAACGGCACATCCAACGTGGAGGCTATGATGGTAGCAAGCGTGGTCTTGCCAACCCCCGGAGGCCCCCAAAGAATAAAGCTGGAAATCCTGCCACCCGTAATCATCCGGCGCAACACACCGTCCGGCCCGACAAGGTGCTGCTGTCCTATATAATCCTCCAGAGACCGTGGTCTCATTCTTTCTGCCAATGGTTGCATAGTGAATGCAAAGATACTACAAAAAACCGAGAATGAGAGGAAAACGACCAATTATCACATCCACTGTGACACCGTTAAGAGCAGTTTTGAGCATAACATTGCCGCATACTTGACCCCAGTATTCTCGGGAGCGTGACAATAGTATAACCGGGAGCGTGACAATAGTATGACCGATGGTGCGACAATACTGTGGTCGGTCTGCCGACAATACATGAACAAAACCGAACCTTCACCAAGAGGCTATTTCGCCACGGCATTCGGGCATGTCAAGGAAATCGGAAGTGCCGTCGCAACTGGCATGCCGCCAACACAAAATCAAAAGTCTCAATGCCTATAGCCGTTTATAAAGATAGTAAAAAAACACCGGACTTCCGCCACAACTATGACAGAAATACATCCCTTGACTACAATTTGAACTATTTTCGTTGACCGAAGGCTACGGCGTTGACACAAAAACCATAACTTTGTATGGCATAGCTTATGTGCCCCTATGGCAGCAATTCAGACAAAAACATACCATACGGCCAAACGCACAATACGCACCATACATGAACCTGTCCATACTGATATCATCATACAATTGGGACTGTACGCAACTCGTACAGACTCTATTGGAACAACTACCTGAGGACGCAGAGATAATTGTGGCTAATGACAAAAGCACGTGTCCCACGGCACGAAAGGCCTACCAGCGGATTGCAGGCATGAAACATTGCCGCGTATATGAACCGTCACAAAACCTCGGACGTTCACGTATCCGCAACAGGCTGTTCGACCTTTCATCAGGCCAATGGCTCCTTTTCCTTGACTGCGACACACAAATAGACAGCCCACGCTTTCTGCAAAACTACCTTGATGCCATCACCGAGCATCCTGCCGATGTATATTACGGCGGCATGAAGAACACTACGGACTGTCCACAGGGATGCGAACTCAGATGGACATACGAGTCCACAGCCGCCAAACTGTGGACGGCAGATTACAGGCGGCAACATCCTTATGAGGCATTCACCACACAGAACTTCATGATACGGCGCGATGCCTTTGCACAGACCGGCTTTCCCGAGGAAATCACCAGATATGGCTACGAGGACACCGTGTTGCTGATGAGGCTGGAGCGCAAGCACAAGACCATCTGGCACTTGGACAACAGACTCATACACCTTGACATGGATACGAACCGCAAGTTCCTGGAGAAGACGCGCCAGGCTCTGCGCACCCTGCATTCATTGCCAGCTGACATGCGCCCTCAAACACGGATGGTTAGGGCATACCTTTGGCTGAAACGCCATCATCTGCACCGCATATTTGCCCTCATGCACACACTTTCGCATCCCATAGCATACAGAATCCTGTGCTCGCGTTTCGTGTCGCTGCGCCTGTTCCAACTATACAAATTGGGCTATTTCTGTAGCCTTTGACGCTTTTTGCCTTTGCCTATACCTTGTATATAAAAAGATATTTGTAACTTTGGCGCGCAATTGATAAGAACTGAACACATTGAATATAATGGCAACTAACGAAACACAGGAGGCTCCTGTCAAGAGTCTCAACTTTATCGAGAAGCAGATAGCAGAGGACCTTGCCGCCGGCAAAAACGGCGGACGCCTGCAGACACGCTTCCCGCCCGAACCAAACGGTTACCTGCACATAGGCCATGCCAAGGCCATAGCCATGGACTTCGGGGTGGCACAGAAATACGGTGGCGTCTGTTACCTGCGCATGGACGACACCAACCCGCAGAAGGAGGACATGGAGTATGTCCGCGCCATAGAACATGACATACAATGGCTGGGCTACAGCTGGGCAAAGGTATGCTATGCCAGCGACTATTTCCAGGACCTGTGGGACTTTGCCGAATGGTGCATCCTTTCGGGACGAGCCTACGTGGACGAGCAGACATCCGAGGAGATTGCCGCCCAAAAGGGTTCTCCTACAGAGCCCGGAAAGAACAGCCCATATCGCGACCGCCCCGCAGAGGAAAGCCTGCGCCTGTTCCGCGAGATGAACAGCGGCAACGTGGAGCCGGGCAAGATGATTCTGCGTGCCAAGATAGATATGGCAAGCCCCAACATGCACTTCCGCGACCCCATCATGTACCGCGTACTGAACATGCCGCACTGGCGCACCGGCAACAAGTGGAACGCCTACCCCATGTACGACTTCACCCACGGACAGAGCGACTACCTGGAGGGCGTGACCCACTCCATCTGTACCCTTGAGTTTGTTCCCCACCGCGACCTCTACGACCTCTTCGTGACATGGATCAAGGAGTGGAAAGGAGACGAGGGCGACATGCAGGACAATCGCCCCCGACAGTACGAGTTCAACAAGCTGAACCTCAACTACACCCTCATGTCCAAGCGCAACCTGCTAATCCTCACCAAGGAGGGTGTCGTCAACGGCTGGGACGATCCACGTATGCCAACAATCTGCGGCATACGCCGTCGCGGATACAGCCCACAGGCCATACTCAACTTCATGGACAAGATAGGATACACCACCTTTGACGCGCTTAACGACATCAAGCTGATGGAGGCTGCCTGTCGCGAAGACCTCAACAGCAGGGCACTGCGCGTGAGTGCCGTGGTGAATCCCGTGCGTCTGGTCATCGACAACTA
Organism: Bacteroides sp.; assembly: GCA_023665805.1. Taxonomy (GTDB): domain Bacteria; phylum Bacteroidota; class Bacteroidia; order Bacteroidales; family Bacteroidaceae; genus Physcousia. The sequence continues at coordinate 19,336 of JAMPDJ010000024.1, forward strand.
CCCCGAGGACATGGTGGAAGAGATGCAGGCCATCAACAATCCCGAGGACGAGAACTCCGGCACGCACATCATTCGTTTCTCACGCGAATTGTATATCGAACGTGAAGATTTCATGGAAGACGGAGGAAAGAAATTCCTGCGTCTTGGTCCAGGCAAGGAAGTACGTCTGAAGAACGCCTACATAATCAAGTGCGACGAAGACCCTGCCAAGTGCATCGAAAAGGACAACGACGGCAATATCACATGCATCCATGCTACCTACGACCCCGACAGCCGCAGCGGCATGCCCGGAGCCGACCGCCGCATCAAGGGAAAAACCCTGCACTGGGTCAGCTGCGCACATAGCATCCCGTGCGAGGTGAGAGACTACGCATGCCTGTGGACATGCGAGAACCCTCGCGATGCCATCAAGCAGTACGAGAAGGAGCACGGCGTGCGCGGCATTGATGCCATGCGTCCGTTCCTCAATCCGGATTCGCTGCGTATCAACAAGGATGCATACATCGAGGAATGGGCCGCCACCCTGCCCCACCTCTCATATCTGCAGTTCCAGCGTCTGGGATACTACAACGTGGATACCGACTCCACGTCAGAGCACCCGGTCTTCAACAAGACCGTAGGGCTGAAGGATACCAAATAAAATCTCCCGCATCTACCCACACCTGCCTTCCTTCTCCCTCCATACATTATATAATAACATATAAGGGGAGAAGGAAGGCAGGATTGCTTTTTTCGAATACTTGCCGACAATCACAGTAACGTATGCAACAGGAAGAAGATTATTTCCAGTCAGAGGAGTTCCAGGACATTCTCAACCGGTATGAGGAGGCCACCTCGGCCGGACACACACCATACATGGACAGCGACGAACTGGTGGACGTAGCCGACTACTACATGTCCAAGGGCAAATACCCTTTGGCAAAGGATGCCACTGAACTGGCCCTGGAATTACATCCGGATGCGGAAGATCCTGTAACGATGATGGCAGACATAATGTTCGAGACCCAACAGTGGGAGGAGGCAATCACATGGCTGAACCGTGTGCTGGACAACAATCCGTTCGACATACAGGCATGGCTGAACATGGCCGATTCCCAACTACAATGCGAACAATATGCCGAGGCCCTGGACAGTGCGGAATACGCTTTGGCCATACAACCGGAACATCCGCAGGCCACTCTGCAAAAAGCCTTCGCCATGACACACCAGGAACGATACCAGGAGGCAAACGAAGTGTTTGAACAATACCTGAAGAAATGTCCCGATGACGAATTGGCCCTCTACCACGCAGCCTTCAATCTGTGTTTTCTTGAACGATATGCCGAAGCCAACGACATGCTAATGCATGCCGAGGAACTGAGCCAAGGCCTCAGCCCCGAGCATCTCAATATATGTCTGCAACGCTCCTATACCGAGGCACGCCTCGGGCATCAACAGGAAGCTTTGGATGCGCTGGAACGTTCCAAGGAATATGCAGTTCCCGATGCCAAGGTGGACTACAACCTGCTATACGGACACGTCTATCTGCTGAGCAATCATCAGGAGCAAGCCACGGAATACTTTGTCCGAGCCTTGTCCGAGGCCAAGGACATCATACACACAATGCGCTCCATAGCCCAGATATTCATGGATTGCCAGGTATATCAGGTGGCATCGCAAATCTTCCAAGAAATAGAGGAAGTCGCATCAAGACCGGAATACGATGAGATGCGTGCAGACATTGTCAAGGCTATCTGTCCGGCACAGGCTTACTGCTACTACCAAATGGGGCACCAGACCGAATACCTCTATTATCTGCAAATGGCCGTGCAGTTGAACCCGCATGATACGCAGATATTCTTCCGCGATGTCTTTCCCCTTGGAGCAAAGCCCGAGGACTATCCTTATTATGCCGGCAAGTAGCCTCCCGGAATTAACACACGTGTCCGTCCATAACGAGCAAGAGGCTGTATAACAAGTCGCCGAATACGAGAAATTACCCCTGTCAGAATGCACTTGGAATGCATTCTGACAGGGGTAAAATCATTAAACCCAAATCGGTCATTAGAACGTCAATTTGTATAAATCATCTGATTTATATTGCCTTTTCCTCCATTTTGCCCTTCTCTTCGCCGTCTTGCTTCCCGTTTGGTCTTGCCATAGCTCGCTATGCCTTCGACAAAACGGTTGCAATAAGAACGAACATAAAGGCAAAACGGATTGGAAAGCTAATGACCGATTCGGGTTAAAACAGGACTTGTTATACAGCCTCCTTATTGTATAGCGCGTGTCACTAACACATCACATCAGCTGCGGGAGATTTGCAGGCCTGTCATGGACATTGACATATCTACGAAACGTGCACGCTCATTAGGACGTTCACGCGTAAGTATCTCACGGATACGCAGAGCGGCATCCGGATCCTTGGCTATCATGTAAAGGAAACCTCCACCACCAGCACCGGGCAGTTTCAGTCCAAGGCACAAATCCCGGACTTTATTGATAATTGCCTGCACGGCAGGAGGATTGGTACCGGCATCCAAAAGCTTGTTCTGCTCCCACGTCTTGCCAACAAGAGCACCAAGCTGAGCAAAGTCGCCACGCATGATGGTGTGTGCCATATCGTTGGCATGTTCCTTCATCTCGCCAAGAAGTTGCAGACGTTCCGTATCATACAGGAACATGGCACGGACAATCTCCGCCAAAATAGTCTTGGCCGTGCGGGTGATACCTGTATAGTAAAGCAGATGGCAGGCACGGTAGGCAGGATCAGTGAAGAGATTGTCACTGAGCCAGCTAACCTCAGGCGTCTGCTCGAAACCGTCCTGTGTGGACAACAATTTAATACCGTGAAGCACACCACCGTATTGGTCCTGCCAACCGCCACCGGTAGTCAGCATCTGTTCCAACACCAATGTACGATTGCATATTTCATTCTTGCTCCATGCCAAACCACAGAAGTTGCTGACGGCTCCCAATACAGTGGCTGCCAATATGGAACTGGTACCCAGTCCGCTACCGGCAGGAATGGCACTGAGAAGAGTAACCTCGATGCCACATCCAAAGTCTCTTAATTGGTCTTCCAGAGACCTGTGTTTCTTTTGTGAGAAGCGAGGCAGGAAACCGGCCAAGGCCAAGGCAGCCTTTGGAATAGAGAATGGAGAACCAACCTTGGCAAAGTCGGCCAGTTCGTCCCAAGTAGATATGATTTCTATGGCTCCGAGATCTATGCTTCGTAATACCACGTGGTAGTCGGCCGATGGCTTGACATAGGTTTGCAATGGCGGTTGCCCGTTCAACTCTATAGCCAGGTTAACCACGCTTCCGCCCGAAGAAAGACAATATGGAGGAGTGTCCGTCCATCCGCCGGCCAGATCTATTCTCACCGGACTGCGTCCCCATACAATCTGGTCGCTGTAAACGTCAAGCCTGGGCATCTGCTTGCATGCCAAGACATTCTCGGTAAGGCCTTCACCCAGCAACGAGAACGCTCTCCGGCTTTCAGCCGAACCATCCTCGCCATTCAGTTCGTGCAACATGGAACGGAACATATTGTCATTGATACGCTTGAGCAACGGTTCTGTCTCAGGAACAGGGTCTGGAACAGGAACCTGCAGGTTGTGGAACTCGTGCGCAAGATCATCGAGATTTGTTTGGTAGAATATGCTGCAACGGTGATTCCTGGCCAATGCGGTAAGATTGTCCTTACGGAAAGACAGACGCTGGTCCTGCAGACGCCGAAGATTGGCACGATCGCTTATTTCATTGGCAGACAAACGTTCGGCAGCCCGCCATGCCGAGGCAATGTCATCGTTGGGGTTCGGCTCTTCATCAATCATCCACTGTAGGAGACGGCCCATATCGTCCACATTGTCACAGACGGGGAATATGCGGCTATTCTGCAGGTCTGCATTTCCATCCACTTCATGGACACCTATTCCGTGACCGGACAACCATTTGGTCACCGGACGACCAAGGAACATGGTAGTCTCGTCGTGCAAGTCCCCGCGCATGGCATCGTTGAAACCATATGGACGCACCACCCATTGCGTTTCTCCCAAAGGCACGATGTCCACGCATGTTCCAGGCTGCAAGTTGATACTCCAATCGTTACATGGAACACCGGTAATGATATTCTCGTGTGTCAATGTCCATCCGTTGCCTACCCATGAGTTCTCTATCCATGTGTTGCAATTGGTGGGACGGAAAGTGATATTGTGGCGGCAATTTTGTGTGAAGATGCTCGGATGTGCCTTTAGGCCGAGATGCATGATGGCACGCTGGTCGTATACGAGATTCTGTATAGCCTCGGTGGAAGAAATCATTTCACGTGAAGTACCATAGTGATAGAACTCTCCATCCTGCAATGGCAGCACAGCAACTTTCAATTGTGCCAAATCCTCGTCAGCAAGTGTAGGATTCTCGCCCAATGCCTGTCCGAAGTCGCTATACAAATCGTAATTCAGTATCTCAGCATTCTCACCCGTGCTCTTGCGCATAAGCATATTTACCGCCTTGTCGGAAAGCAACCATATGCCTATGTCCATAAGGAAAAGATGAGTGAACATCAACTGCCCAAGCTGTTCTACAGATGGTTTCTGAAGCACAAAGTCCAATACCTCAGGTGTCTCCCTCTTGGAGAGGAAAACGCCATGGTTCTTGGCCAATGAAGGATCTACCCACAAGCCATAGCACACTACATCGGCATCTGGTATTTGTTGCAATTTACCGGCACGGATATATACGTCTCCTGAGGCAATGAGCGTGTGCATGCCCTCCGGTGCAGCGTTCATGATGCGCTGATATAACGGAAGTTGCAGTTGCAGAAGATTTTGTCCTATACGCTGTCCGCGTTCCCAACGAAATACAGGTATGGGAGTCAGCACCTTGCCACTGGGCGCATATGCCGGCAGCCTGCGGCTTTGTCCGCCTGCATGAAGCAGGATGCGCTTTTCGCGGGATAGCCATTGTTCAAAACTATCTTCCGGTGCCTCGCTCCGGTGACAGGCCTCCATCAACCAATTGGTTCCTCCACCACTGCCCAATCGTGCACCCACAGGGTCGGAAGTACAAAAATACTCCTCACGGCAGACACCCGCCACGTCATGGAAACATTCCACCAAATTAGGCGGAAGCGACAATAACTTCTTCATGATATACTATCGTACTATACGAGTTTTTATGTAAAAGAATATGATAATCTGTTCCACACCATATTTAGAGAAACAGGGATGCAAAACACCGTGTCCATATCAAGGGCAAGGCAGCAAAACAAGAGGGTCTCATGCAAGACCTATGCCTCATTGCTCCGAAAACATCTTTATCCTCTGCTCCTCGGAAAGTTTGCAAATAAGCAAGGCATCGTCCTTCTCCGCAACTATGTATCCGCTAAGCCCTTGCACTATCACACGACGCTTGTCATTGCAGTGAATTACGCAATCCCGGGTTTCATAGGTACGTATACCACTGCCTATGACAGCATTGCCACTATGGTCATGTGCGACATTCTCGTACAGGGAACCCCATGTGCCGAGGTCGCTCCATCCAAAACTGGCCGGTATGCAGTATATCTCATCGGACTTCTCAAGGATGGCATAGTCCACCGAAATGTTCTCGCACTTCGGGAACTCTTCATCAATGGCAGCCTGCTCCTTGTCCGTACCATATATAGGCAACAGACGCTCGAAAATCTCATTTATTTCAGGGGCATACACTCTGAGTGCATTGACTATAGTGTTTACACTCCATACGAAAATACCGGCATTCCATAGCATGTTCGGCTTTTGTATGTACTTCGCGGCCGTAGCCAAGTCAGGTTTCTCCCGAAAAGCGTCCACACGAAATATCTCCTTGTTGCGTGCCGAGGGACAAGTCATGTCCGTCTGAATATATCCGTATCCTGTTTCCGGACGTGTTGGTTGCATGCCCAGAGTGACTATGGAATCCGACTCAAAAGCGAAGTCCAGTGAGCTACGCACTACACGCTGGAACTCGGCCACATCCAAGACCAGGTGATCCGATGGACTGACAACGAGAGTGGCTTTGGGTTCCATACTCTTAATGCGCCATGCGGCATATGCAATGCATGGAGCCGTGTTTCTGCGACAAGGTTCCAACAAGACGTTGCCTGCCGGTATTTCCGGTAATTGCTCCATTACAATGTCCTTGTAGTTCCTGCTGGTTATGACCCAGATGTTATCTTGAGGAATCAGTCCCTTGAAACGATCCACGGTCATCTGGAGAAGCGTCCGTCCGGTCCCCAGGACATCGACAAACTGTTTGGGACGCTCTGGTGTACTCATAGGCCAGAAACGACTGCCTATCCCACCTGCCATAATCACCAAATGCGCATGTTGCGCCGTATCTACATTCATCATAAGTTGTATTTCTATAGTTCTATTCCACGATGACCAGCGTCTGAGCACAGAAACATTGTTTTACATGCCGGGAAGTTCCACGCATTCCACAATATAACACGTATTGCGGTCTATATCTTGATTTTCTTCACCAATCCATCCATGGCCTTCACCCTTACTGACACGGTAATGTCATGGGAAAGATTATTCTTTACCTTCTCGGATTCGGGAGCCATGGCCCTTATTGCCTCTGCCGGGATGCGTATGTCCGTGTCCACACTCTCGTCCGAAAAATTGGCAACTACCAGATATGTCTTCTGCTTGTCGCTGCGAAGGAAAGCATACTGTCTGTCCAAATGCCCGTTGACATACATCAAATCCCAGAACATTCCTTGGCTGAAAGCGGGTTCTTCCTCGGCCAGTTTCAATATCTGCGCATAGAATTCCCTCAGGGCCTTCTCGTCCTTGGTAAGCAATGCGCCGTCGAACTTGCCTGAATTGCGCCAACGGCGGATGGTGTCCACGGTCCAATAGTCAAAGATGGTCGTACGACCGTCCTCTCCGGAAAAGCCTTCGCTGTCCATGCCTTTCTCACCGAGTTCCTGGCCGAAGTATATCATCATGGGATTGGTATTCATCAAGGCACTCACCACCATCATGGGACGTCCCTTACGGGCATCTCCGGCAAAAAAGTCGCTGGCAATACGCTGTTCGTCATGATTTTCCAAGAAGTTGAGCATGTGGGACTGTATGTCACCCACACTTTGCCAACATGAGGTCAGTTCCCGGGCAGAGCACCATCCTGCGGCTACCGCCTTGAGCTTGTCGTAAAGGCCTACCTTGTCATACAGGTAATCAAAGTGTCCGCGATAGATATAATCCCTATACAGTTGCGGGTTATAAACCTCGGCTATGAATATCACCTCCGGATGACGTTCCTTGACCTGCGGTATGACCCACTCCCAGAATTCCACCGGCACCATCTCTGCCATGTCGCAACGGAATCCGTCAACACCCTTCCCTGCCCAATAAAGCAAGATTTGCAGCATCTTGCGACAAGTGTCGGGACCATAGTTCAATTTCACGGTCTCGTACCAGTCGTTTCTGCCCGGCCATGCCGAAAAGACGTCATTGCCAGTGGCCTTGGCAGGTACCTCCACATAAACGTCGGCCGGCTTTTTCACGTCCGTACCCAAGATATTATCCAAGTGCAAAGGTTCGCCCAGATAATAGAAATTGTTGTCGGGAGAATAATTGAGCGATGTATCGTCTCCGTCTCCCAGGTCGAGACATCCGGCAGGACAGGCATCAGAATGATATTCACGTGCCACATGATTGGGCACGAAATCCTGTATCACCTTCATGCCGGCATTGTGGGTACGCTCGATAAGAGCCTCCCACTCGTGAATACGCTCCGGCACCTTGGTTGCCAGATCCGGATCCACATCATAATAGTCCTTGATGGCATATGGACTGCCGGCACGACCTTTCACCACCTCAGGATGATCGCGTCGTATGCCATATCGCGAATAATCCGTCTGCGTGGCATGTTCTATGATGCCGGTGTACCAGATGTGCGTCACACCCAAGGCCTTGATTTGCGCCAAGGCCTTGGGTGTGAAAGCCGCCATCGTACCGCAACCATTTTGACTTTTACTGCCATTAGGTACGGGGTGCTCTGCATTGGCACCAAACAATCTCGTAAAAACCTGATAGATGTTCATAGGCGGAAAACGGGGAATTAAGGATTATGCGTGACGTACGGCAACGTCCTTGGCAATCTTGGACACCATGCCGCTAAGCACCTGACCTGGACCGCACTCGACAAACTCGTCGGCACCGGCCTCCACCATGGCCTGAACCTCCTGGGTCCAACGCACGCTGGCAGTGAGCTGTGCTATGAGGTTCTGCTTGATTTCCTCCGGATTGGTGTGAGCCTTGCCGTCCACGTTCTGATAAACCGCACATGTGGGAGTATGGAATTCCGTGACTGCAATGGCAGCCTCCAGTTCCTCCTTTGCCGGCTGCATCAAAGGGCTATGGAAAGCACCGCCTACCGGCAATACCACAGCGCGACGCGCACCGGCTTCCAGCATCTTTTCGCAAGCTGCCTCCACGGCCTCCTTGTCACCGCTGATCACCAACTGTCCGGGGCAATTGTAATTAGCTGGCACCACAACTCCCTTGCCGCCATCCGCAGTAATGCCGGCACAAATTTGCTCTATAGTCACGTCGTCAAGACGCAACACCGCAGCCATGCTGCCAGGAGCCGCCTCACAGGCCTTCTGCATGGCCAAGGCACGCGCATAGACCAATTTGAGACCGTCCTCGAAATTCATCGCTCCGGCTGCAACCAAAGCACAGAACTCGCCCAAAGAATGCCCGCCGACCATATCGGGGCAGAAGTCCGCGCCCATGCATTTGGCCATCACCACGCTATGGAGAAATACTGCAGGCTGGGTAACCTTGGTCTGCTTCAGAGCCTCGGCATCACCCTCAAACATGATGTCCGTAATACGGAAGCCCAATATCTCGTTGGCTTTCTCCATCATTTCCTTTGCTTCAGCATTGCTGTCGTACAGGTCCTTGCCCATACCGGTAAACTGCGCCCCCTGACCGGGAAATACAATTGCTTTCATTTCTGTGTAGCTGTTTAAAATTCTTTACCTTCGGTTTGATAACAGGAACAATCTGGCACACACGCCCGTCCCTTGCATATTATAATCTGGCACAAAGATAACAAAAAAGCGTATCACGGCAAAATTAACAGAAGTTTATTCCTGCTGTTCTGTTATTTTTCCTTAACTTTGCTCTATCTATATCTAATGCATACCAGCACATACATATCATGCAGCAACCCACTACTTCAGACTACGAGAGAATCGTAAACGAGATGGCAGAACAGGTATTTGATGCCTTGAGACCAAGAACCTGTCAGGAGGACATGGAACGCGTACACCAGGCGTATCTGTTCGCCAAAGAAGCGCACGAGCCACAGCGCCGCAAATCGGGCGAGCCTTATATTCTGCATCCCGTATCCGTGGCATTGATAACAGCCAAGGAACTGCAAATGGATGCCAACACCGTCATCACCGCCTTCCTGCATGACGTGGTGGAGGACACCAAATATACTGTAGAGGACATACGGCAACGCTTCGGCAATGACGTTGCCGGACTGGTAAACGTAGTGACCAAGAAGAAGAAAGATGCCTACAAAACCACCAAGCAAGTGGACAATTACCAGCAGATACTGGCATCCATGCACTATGACATCCGTGCGGTGATAGTGAAAATCAGCGACCGTCTGCACAACATGCGCACCTTGCAGTCAATGCGTCCCGACAAGCAGATGAAGATAGCCGGAGAAACGGATTGCTTCTATGCTCCGCTGGCCAACAGGCTGGGATTGTTTGCTGTAAAGTCCGATTTGGAAAACCTGTCGCTCAAGTACCGTTGCGCCTCGGAATATGAAGAACTGGAACGATTGATTCTGCAAGACCGGGAAACCAACAAGGATCGCCTGACACGATTCTGCAAGGATGTGCAGGGTACGCTCAAGGACCACGGAATCCAGTGTACTGTACAGACATCCTGGCGACGTCCATATTCCATCTGGCGACGCATGAAACAGGCCAACGTGGATTTTCAGCATCTGCCTAACCGATATTACATCCTCATAACCTTTTGGGCGGATACGCTGGACACACCGCTCACAGACAAGGAAACCTGCCTGAAGATATACAATCTGCTCACACGGGATTTCCGTGAACGGCCAGGCAGTTTCACCAACCTCATAGACCAGCCCAAGGAGAATTCATACCAATGCCTGCGCATGATGCTGCTATCCAGCGAAGGCATATGGGAGGATGTCCAGATTGCGTCCGAGGCCATGGTCAAGGCCAGTCGCGTAGGCTGCATCAATGAAATCGGCAACAACATAGGCAATTGGGTCAAACGCTTCCGCATAGTCCTGAAGGATATTGCCTCGCAAGGCAACGAGGCTTTCTTCCTGGAACACATCTCATCAAGCCTCTATTATGACGACATCACCGTTTTTTCTCCTGACGGCCACAGCACCATCCTGCCACGCGACAGCACCGTAATAGACTATGCCTTCAAACACGGGGACGAAGTGGGAGCACATGCACACTATGCCTATGTCAACGGTGTGTTGTGCAGCGTCAAGACCGTGCTGCACGGCGGTGATTGCGTCCGTCTGGTAACTTCACCGTCAGCCAAGCCGCGCAAAGACTGGATAAAGCACTGCATGACCTATGTCGCCAAGCGTTATTTGCGATTGTTCCTGATAGAACGGCGCCTCATTCGCGGAGGAGTATGCCGTTGCCCCCTCTGCAAGCCATTGCCCGGAGGCGACGTCATAGGCATACGCATGGAAGGGATACATCCCCATACGGCCGAATACGAAAACATCATGCTGCACCGCCGCTCCTGTCCCGAGGCCATACGCATGGCCAGCAAGTTCGGAGACAATGTCGTTAGCGTGGACTACGCGACAGACGCAACGGCTCCCCCTGTCGTAGTACACTCTCCCACTTCCATCACCATCAACCGTATAGGTTTTTCCTATCCTGTGACATTGTCCATCAAGGCGGTAGACCGGCCACGCCTGCTAATGGACCTGACATCGGAGATTGCCGATGGTCTGAAATTAAACATGGATTCGCTCAGCATCAGCACAATGGACAGCATCGTGGACTGCACCGTCACCATCATGGTGCACAGCGTGCAGGAAAAGAACTGCGCCATAGCCCGCATCAGGAAGATTGCCGGAGTGGAGGCCGTGGTGCAGACAGGACAAGGCACTTGAGAAACGCGACGAATCTTGCCACAACAACGGGCATATGCCACAGGACAATATCTCCCTGCATTGCACGTTTATCCAAAAAACTCCACGCCAACATGCGATAATTCAAAAATAATTCTTTACCTTTGCATACGGAATACACGGGAATAGCTCAGTTGGTAGAGCACTGGTCTCCAAAACCAGGTGTCGGGAGTTCGAGCCTCTCTTCCCGTGCAAGAGGGTATGGATTTAAGATAGTCCAACCAATGCATCGTGGCCGCGACAATGATTATTGTCGCGGCCACGATGTTAAGAAAAGCCAGCCAGAGGCAAAAGGCCTTCAAGAAACCGCATCGGCCATACTACTATCATCAGGACAACTTCATGGCATTGCGACAGGCAAAAGTCAATGGATAAAAACCAGCCTATGTGGCCATGCTACCCGGTCTCCGTATTGTCCAGTCCTCACATATACCATACTCTCACCATTGAGCATGGTATTCTCGCGCCACAGACAATACTATGGTCAAGCCACCGACAATACTATAGTCACACCACCGACAATATCATGACTAAAAACAAACCTTCGCAGGAGTGTAAGCGAAGGTCGGACGCCCTCACTCTCTTCGTCAAGCAAGTGCCGAGAGCGCTTACCCGCAATATCAAACATACAAGACCTGCTTATCCCCCTCGCCTCATTACGGTTCAAGGCCTTCCCGTTTCATTTCACCTTCCCTGCGAAAGCATCCTGGACTTTTCCCTTGCCAGAGTCTGCATATCCACCGCAGGGTCGTCCTCGTCAACGATTTCCACACCGGTCATGGTCTCGATAATATCCTCCATGGTGATGATGCCTCTCATGCAATTGTACTCATCCAAAATAACGGAAATATGCTCTCGCTCACTTAGCATCTTCTCCCAAATGCCATAAACGGGCTCCGCCTCACGGAACGTAAGAATGGGCCGTGATATATCTGCCAATTTGCCATCGTCCCTGTCCTCGGAGAGTTCCTTCAAAACCAAATCCTTAAGAATATACCCTGTAATATACTCCTTGTCCGTGCCGTATACCGGAATACGCGAAAAGTTCCAGTCCTGCTTGTCATAGAACTCCTTGAAAGTCAAGTCCTGGCTGGCACACTCCACCACAATGGAGGGAGTCATGATTTCCCTGGCCTGAACACTGGACAAGCGTATGCAACTCTTGATGATTTTGCTTTCCGAGTCCTTGAATACTCCCTCTTCCTTTCCCATATCTACCATTGCAGAAACCTCTTCGCGACTGATGGAAACCTGATGCTTGTTGGCTGTGAACAGGTGCGTGATAAGTTCAGAAAGCAATACCAGCGGATATGTCAGGACAATAAGCACGCTTATAATCTTGGTGGAAAGCATTGCCAATGAACGCCAATAAGAAGCACCTATGGTTTTGGGTATTATTTCAGAAAACACCAATATAAATAATGTAAGGATGGCCGAAGTGATTCCAAAATACTCCTGTCCGAACACCCGTATGGTTTCCGCGCCCACACCGGCCGAACCTATGGTGTGGGCTATGGTATTGAGCGACAATATGGCACCTACGGGACGATCAACATTATTCTTGTACTTCTTCATGAGGGTGGCGGTAGCATTTCCCTGTTCCTCCTTCATGGATATGTACGACATCGGAGTAGAAAGCAACACAGCTTCCAGTATCGAACACAGGAAAGAAAGAAGTAATGCTCCCGAAAAATACAATATGATTAGTCCCATTGCCTTATTTTAATATATATGATATGTTTGCAAGTAACATGTTGCACCTATTTACATAACAGGTGTTGGCGTAGATACAGGACAGGCCACTGTGCAATTCCCAACAATGACAAGCAGACCTGTCAGGCACATTTCGCCATACCCATGTTATTATTACCGATAATGTCTTAAGAAAGAATAGATACGAAGATTCCGACACTGCGACAATAACGCGACTGCAGTTTTCCCACCAAACAACATACAAAGCACACTTACTAAAATTAGGTAAAGTGCCATCATCATTAGGCGAAGGTGCTGTCATATATCGTATAACCGGGCGTTCTATTTGATTTTCGGATGCAAAGTTAGTAAAAAAGTGAGCACAAACAAAAAAACTGTACACAAATATACAGCAATTAGCTCTAAATAACCGATACAAGCCCCATACAATGGGTATCCTCACCTGAACAACATACCTACCAAAGGGAAAGCAAGGCATCTGCCTGACAGGAGACACATCGAAAATGTTCTACAAATATGCGTGTCTTCCAGCGGTAAGATACGCACATGTACGTTATTCGCAGTAAATCAGCGAGTTTCGTGAATATCGTGGGAGAGATTTGTAAAACATTTCGTGAAAAAACGCACAAATGTTTAGCAAGTTTTGTTTTCAATGTTATGATAAATGCGAGAAAATCAGTACCTTTGCATCAAGATGCGTATCTTACCGCTGGAAGACACGCACATACTGATAAACACACGGTACCGCAAGGAACAATGCAAGACATTGACTATCAGGACATATCTGTCTACGAGACATCTGCATCTTGCTCCTTGAAACGGTCCACGTATTAACGTTATGGTGTAAATTATGGGCAATG
>JAMPDJ010000025.1 GCA_023665805.1 Bacteroides sp.
ATACGAACGAACATAAAGGCAAAACGGATTGGAAATCTAATGACCGATTTGGGTTTAATGACATATTCTAAAAGATGAAGATTTGACGTTTTTATTGAGTTCTTAACTCTATCGGAAAATCTACTTAAGCTGTTTTTTAGAAAGTTACATTACAGAAAAGAAAAAGAGGAAAATCCTTGCGGAAATTCCTCTTCAGTCAATTTGTACGCCTAATAGGACTCGAACCTACACGCATCGCTGCACCAGATCCTAAGTCTGGCGTGTCTACCAATTCCACCACAGGCGCAAAGGATGTTGCAAAGGTAAGCAATTTTTTTTGAATACGTGGTATAAATGTCTATTTATATTCATGTATCAGGTCTGAAAGGCTTCGGTATGGTGATTGCCGTGTGATGTGGAGGGTTGTTCGGTATCATGTCTTACAGTTCCATGGCCGAGAGTTCGGCATAGGCTTTCTGGTAAGCCCTTTCGGCCTCCAGTGCCTTGTCCACGGCATCGTAGTAGATGCTTATGCCCACAAGATAGTCCAGGACGGAAATCTCACCCTCGTCCAGTGCGGTCTTCAGCAGTTGCGTGTTGTCGGACTCAGACAAGGCGGAGCGGTATGCCTCTGCTGCGGTCTTAAGACCATTGGTATGCCGGTACAGTATTTTCAGATTGCCATACCACTGTTCGCGTGTGTCTGTCTGACGGGCTTCGGCTGCCCTCACCGCGGCCTTGGCCTGACGGACACGGTTCTTGTTGGACCATAGTGGCACGGACATGCCCACGGCTATGCCTTGATGCCGGTCGCCTCCGTTCTCGAATTCTCCCTCGTAGCCCAGGGATACGGTGGGCAGGTTCATTGTCTTGCTTAGGGAGAGTTCCTTCTTGCTCACTTCTATGTCCTGACGGACATATGCCAGGGCTGGATTCTTGGTTTCGGCCATGCTGAACCATTCTTGGAAGTCGGTCGGCATGGAAATGTCCTCGTAGTCGGAGAGCGTGAAATCCACTGGTTTGCCGCCGTTCAGGCGCGACAATTGCGAAAGGACGGTCTCGCGTTCGGTCTTCATCAGCGTTATCTCGCTTTTCAATGTTGACAGCTTCAGCATCACGTTGTTGCATTCCAGCCTGTTGCCATCGCCGTTCTCCAGACGTTCTTTCTGTCCTTCGGCTGTGGCCTTGGCGTGTTCCAGGCGGGTGTGCAGTTCGGCCAGCATGGCATTGTAGTAGATGAGGTCCAGACAATAGAGTTTGGCCTCCAGCAGTATGTTCATGCGGTCTGTTCGGTACTGGCATTCTATCAACTTGTCCTTTTCTCCGGCGACCTTGTTTTTCAGACCGGAGAGTGTTGCCATGTCGAATGTCTGCGACACGCTGACGTTCTGTTTGTTGTTGACGGATATGGGGCTTCCCCATACGTAGCTGTAACCTATCTCCGGGTCGGCGGGGGTGAGGCTTGTGCGGTTCTCCAGCTGTTGCGCCTCTGCCGTCCGGTGCAGGGCCTGCAGGGTGGTGTTGTTCTGCTCTATGGCCTGCAGGACTGAGGCTATGTCGTTAGTCTGGGCACGGAGATTGGGGGTTGAGAAAGCGACTGTTATGATAAGGAATGTCTTTTTCATTATGCTGTGGTATTTGTCACAGGTTCTGCCTCGGGCATCTTGCCGATGGCAGCCTTGCGGTTGGTCAGAAGATACATGATGGGAACAATGAAGCCGTTGAGAAGGGTGGACGTGAAGAGTCCGCCCAGGATTACCTTGGCCATGGGGCTCTGAATCTCGTTTCCAGGCAGGTCGCCCCCTATGACCATGGGGATGAGTGCCAAGGCAGAGGTGAGCGCGGTCATGAGTATGGGGTTCAGACGGTCGGTGGAACCGTGCATCACGGCTTCGCGGACGGGCATGCCCTCGGCCCGAAGGTCATTGTAGCGGGCTATCAGCAGCATGCCGTTGCGTGTGGCTATGCCGAAGAGCGATATAAAGCCTATTATGGCAGGTATGCTGATGACACCGCCCGTGAACCATATTGCCAGGACGCCACCAATCAAGGCAAGTGGCAGATTGAGCAATATGACAAGTGACTGGACGGCATTGCGAAACTGGTTGAACAGCAGCAGGAAAATGACCAGAATGGAGAAGAGTGACGTAATGAGAAGAATGCGTGAAGCGGTCTGTTCGCTCTCGAACTGTCCGCCGTATTCCACGTGATAACCTTCGGGCAGGATGATTTTCTCGTCAATCAATTGTCGTACGTCGTTCACTACGCCCAGCAGGTCGCGCCCTGCCACGTTGGCGGAGATGACTATTTTTCTTGCCACGTTCTCGCGATTGATGGTGTTGGGACCCATGGACGAGGTCACGTCGGCGATGTTGCCCAAAGGTATCTTCCTGCCATTGGCGTCCACGATGAGGCTTTTGATTTTCTCTATGCCAGAACGGCTGTCGTCGTTGACCTTTATCGTTAGGTCAAAGGAACGGTTCCCCTCGTACACCAGTGATACGGCCTCGCCTGAGAGCAGGATGTTTACGATTTGTGCGAATTCAGGCAGCGACACGCCATATTTGGCCAGCAGGTCGCGCTTGGGCACGATTTGCAGCTGGGGACGTTCCACTTGTTGCTCCACGTTCAGGTCTGCCAGACCTTCCACGCCTTCGATGGCTTCCTTGATTTGATTGCCCAAGGCATACATGTGGTTGAGGTCGGTTCCGAATAGCTTTATGGCAATGTTGGCCCTGGTACCGGACAGCATGGCATCTATGCGGTGGGTGATGGGTGCGCCGACCTCCACGTTGATGCCGGGGATGACCTTAAGCTTTTCACGCACATCGGCCGATACCTCCTCCTTGGAACGCTGGTCCAGAATGAACGGAGCCTCTATCTCGGAGTTGTTTACGCCCAGGGCATGCTCGTCCAGTTCCGCACGTCCGGTCTTGCGTCCAACGGTCTGTATTTCGGGTATGGCAAGCAGGATTTCCTCCACCTTGGCACCCAATTTGTCCGATTCCTCCAGGGAGATGCCGGGAAGGGTGCTGACATTGATAGTGAAGGAGCCTTCGTTGAACGGCGGCAAGAAACTGCGGCCCAGGCCGGAGTAGATGGCCATGGTGGCGACAAAGAGTATTCCTGTGGACGTGAGCACAATCCGACGATGGCTGATGGCAAGGCCCAAGAGCAGGGAGTATGCCTCCTTCAGTTTGCGTGCCACGACTGGCTCCTTTTCCACGTAGTCCTCGCAGCTCTTCTTTTTCTTGCCCAAAAGGTAACTGCACAGTACCGGCGTGAGCGTGAGGGCTACTGTCGTGGATGCGCACAGGGCGGTGATGAAGGCAATGCCAAGCGGAGCCAGCAGACGACCTTCCATGCCTGTGAGGAAGAAGAGGGGGACAAAGCTGGCGATGATGATGAGCGTGGAGTTCAGTATGGGCATGCGTACTTCGCGGGAGGCCTCGAAGATGACCGTCAGCAGTGGACGGCGCTGTGGCTGCGGAAGGTTGCGGTTTTCCCTCAGCCGCTTGAACACGTTCTCCACGTCCACTATGGCATCGTCCACCAGCGAACCTATTGCTATGGCCATGCCTCCGAGGCTCATGGTATTGATCGTAAGGCCAAGAAGGTTGAGCGTGAGAATTGATACCACCAAAGCCAACGGGATGGTGACCAAGGAGATAATGGTGGTGCGCACGTTCATGAGGAAGATGAACAATACGATGACTACGAAGACGCCACCCTCCAGAAGCGAATTCTTCACATTGTTGATGGAGCTGTTGATGAACCGTTCCTGCCGGTAAATGTCCGTGGACATGTGCACGTCTGCGGGCAGGTTCTTTTGTAGTTCGGCCAAGGCCAGGTCCACTTTGCCTGTGAGTTCCAGGGTGCTGGTATTGGGTTGCTTGGTGATGGTTATCATTACTGCCGGCTTGGTGCGGTGCGAGGCCAGGCCCATCCTTGGAGTGCGGTTGCCCGTTTTCACTTCTGCAATGTCATGCAGGAGAACGGGTACGTCGTCCACGTTTTTCACTACGGCATTTCCCAGTTCCTCCACATGATTGGTGGAGAGTATTCCGCGGATGATATACTCGTTTCCGTATTCATACAGGATGCCGCCGGCGGCATTCTGGTTCATGCCCTGCACCACCGTATATATTTCGTTCAGGGCTACACCATAATGCTTCATGCGTGCGGGATCCAAAAGAATCTGATATTCCTTGATTTCCCCTCCAAGGATTGTTGCCTGGGCCACTCCGCCTGTGGCCAGTATGCGCGGACGGATAGTCCAGTCGGCAATGGTACGGAGGTCCTGCATGGAGGTGGAGTCGGACGTGAGGGCCACGAACATCATTTCGCCAAGGATTGAGGACTGGGGACCCAAGGTGGGGGTTCCGACGTTCGGGGGCAGGGCGTCACGGACTGTGGCTATCTTTTCTGAGACTATCTGTCGTGCCCGGTATATGTCGGTTCCCCAATTGAATTCCACCCATATGATGGAGAACCCGGTGGTGGAGGAAGAGCGTACCCGGCGTACGTCAGTGGCGCCATTCACGGCCGTTTCCAATGGAAAGGACACCAATTGTTCCACCTCCTCGGGAGCCATGCCTTTGGCCTCGGTCATTACCACTACTGTCGGGGCGTTGAGATCGGGGAATACATCCACGTCCATGGTCTTGGCGGTGTACAGGCCGGCCATCATCAGCAGTACCGCGGAGACAAGTACTATGAGGCGGTTGTTGAGCGAGAATCTTATGATTTTGTCCAGCATAATCGTATGGTCTGAGTTGGGTTAGTGTGAATGTGAGTGCCCCGGGATTGCAGTGGACATGGAGGCCAGCTTCACCTGATATGCTCCGCGGGTGACCACACGGTCGCCAGGGTTGAGACCATGCAGGACTTCCACCCTGGTGCCGTCGTTCTGGCCGATGGCGACCTCTTGTTTCTTGTATATGTCATCGGTTGTGTGCAGGTATACGAACATCAGTCCCTGCTCCTCGGTCAGGGAGGATACGGGTATGGAGAGCACATTTTCCTTGGGTGCGGAGAGCAAGTACACATTGGCAAAGGCACCGGGGACGAAGTCTCCGATATTATCGAACTCGAAGGTAACCGGGATATATGAAGCTCCTCCGGTAGCCGTCTTGCCATAGGAGAGAAGCCGTCCGTTAAGGTCTTCCAGACGGTAGACGTTGTCATCGTAGGCGGTCTGGAAGTTGGCACTTTGTATGCCTCTCAGGTAACGGAAATTGCTTTCCGAGACATCGGCACGCAATTGCAGTCGGCTATTCTGTGCCACCACGGCTATGGGTTGTCCCACGGAAACGTAGTCGCCTTGTGCAACGAGCCGGCTTTTGATGTATCCGGAGATGGGAGCCTTGATACTCACGCCCTTGGCGGTGAGGTTGCCTGCCTGTCCTTCGTAGGCGGCTTTGGCCGTCTCGTAGTTCATGCGTGTCTGGTCGAACTCCTTGTCGGAGATGATTTTGTCCGCCACCAGTCTCTCTGCGCGATGAAATTCACGCTCGGCTGTTTCAAAGGCCAGTTTTGCCTTTTGTACCGGGTCGCCGTCCTGCAGGTTGCGGGCAGAGATGGAAGCGATGGTCTCGCCCTTGCTCACTGCCGTACCCTCGGTGATGGAAGCGTTGGTAAACTGTATTACGCCACCTGATGTGGCAACTATGGTCTGCTCTTCGCCTTGCAGTGCCTGAATCTGCCCGCCTGTGCGCAGTACAGAGCGGAAAGGGGCAGGTTTAATGATTTCGATTTCCAGTCCGGAAGCCTCGGCTTGCTCGTCTGTGAAGTGGATTTCTCCTGCATGGGTTTTTCCTTCCGTCCCTGAATGTGTGCCTTGGGAAACGGATTCGTGGTCATTGGCGTTGGCGCCGGCCTCAGTCTGTTCGTGTGTGTGGCCGATGAGATGGTCTTCATGTTTGTGGGAATGGCAGCCTGCCAGTATTATGGCGGCGAGAGTCATGGAGGATATAATGATTCTTTTCATGCTGATGTGGATTGCAAGTTTGGTTTCGAGGCAAGCCCGTGATGGCCGGCTCCCGGGATAACGGTGAAGTCGGAAGCTGCCATACATAAGTATGGCCATGCCTTCATATTATATGCTATTATATATATATATAATGAGGTATGGTGGCAATGCTATTTGAAAAGGCAAGGTGGTGCTCTGAGAGCACGTATTCTGACGATGTCTGCCGAGTGGTATCTTGCCATGGCAGCATAGTCATGAGCATGGAAATCTGTGAGTACAATATCGCCACAGACAATCGGATTGATGGTGGCGGCAAGGATTGAAAAACAATGAGGTTTGAGACTGTCATGCAATGAATCTGACGTGGAAATCAGGTATTCTTCATCCTCGATGCACAGAGAAGTGTCTCCATCGTGTTTTGTGTGTCGGTCATTGTCCGCGTTGTCGTCGTTACAATGCTCTGTGGCAGTGCATATCGCCCCATTGTGATGATGATGAGGAATATAGGGCACCATCAGCAGCATAAATACTGCCAATAACATGGTGGCAAATCCTGTGTTTCTCTTCATTTCCGTGTGATTTACAGCGCAAATGTAACAATAATTTCTTGCAAGTCATTTGCAAATAATATCAGGATGTGCAAATGTCTGGCTCTGATGGTGGAATGTCTGTCATTCCGATTAGCGTTTGCAACCAAATAAATGTAGCGGGCATCCCATATGGGATGCCCGCTACTGTTTGTCTGTCGGTAAGTGAAAATCAATCCTTGATTTCTGTGACTTCGGCTACTCTGCTCTGGAATTCGGGGCAGGGCTTGAAAGCGGGGATATAGTGCTCGGGCACTATGATGGTTTCCTTCTTGGTAATGTTGCGGGCTGTCTTTGCGGCGCGCTTCTTCAGATTGAATGTACCGAACCCACGCAGATAAACGTTTTCGCCATTGGCCATGGTATCCTTGATGATATTCATGAGAGCCTCGACGGTTATCAAGGCTGTGGGCTGATCAACGCCTGTCTCGTGTGAGATGGCACGTACAAGTTCCTGTTTAGTCATAATCTAATGTACTTATCTTGATTGTTTAGTGTCTCGTAATGCGTTTATACTTTGGTCGTTATCCAAGTAGCGGGTGCAAAGGTACGAATAAACGCGTTAATGAGCAAGCAAAACTACCTTTTAATTGATAATTCCTGTATGAAACATGTCTTGTCGGGCTATTCCTCCTCGGTGACGGCCTCGTATATCTGGATGGCTTTACGCTTCAGGTCATAGCGATAATAGATATAGTCCAGCCAGGCAAATAGATACACCAAGGCTACGAATGCCGTCCACCCCGTGATGAAAGGATGTTCTTTAATTATGTCAATCATAATGTATGTTTTGTAGAGTGAAACATCAGAATATCACCTTGCGGCTTGTGGCTTGTGCGCCACATGCTACGCTTACGGCGTAGATTCCGTGCATATTCGGCACGGCAAGTGTAATGTTTGTGGAATTTGTCGTGCCTGATGTCACCACACGTCCTCCCATATCGCTGACTATGACGCGTTTTGACTGTCCTTGGGTGCCTGGGCAGGTGACTGTTATTTCCCCGTTGCCGCCTGTCACGTTGAAGCCCTTGTCTTCGGAAAGGGGAGAGGAAATACCTGTGGACCCTCCGGTGGATGGCGATAGGCGGAAGACCTTGGTGGCGTGGCTGCGGACGATGGTGGAGAGGCTTCCTTTTGCATCGGACATGGCAGATTGCTCCCATACGTCGCGGCAGGTATAAGTTGTTTCGGTATCGAGTGCGGGTATGCGGCTGAAGTCGAAAGTATATTGACGTTGGGCATCGCCAAGGTTTACGACTGCTATGGCCACATCGCCGTTCTCAAGGTCCTTGGCATAAACCTGCATGTTGTTCTCCTCCAATATGAAGTCGGCCTGCTGTCCCATCTTGTCTTGGTTGAGGGCTATCATCTCCTTGTTTGAGATGATGGCGAGATCTTCATCGGATAGAGGGCGACGCGGATCGAAAGATAAAGCCATGGGAGACGACCACAAGCACCAGAGGGCAAACTGGGTACGGTATTCGTCCATGGTCATGCCAGGTCCGGTTAGACATAGGTCATTGCTTGACTTGCCGGTTCCGTGAAGACCGGTACATAGCATGTCGGCATCGTTGAAACGGTTGACACCCTGCCATGACGAAAGGTCTTTCATGGCCTCGATGCTTTGTACTACTCCGACACCGGAACCTCTACCTATCCAGCAGTCGCGCACGTCCTGGCTGATGCGCCAGCAACTGCCACCAACTTCAGCTCCCCATTTCCAGGGCTCGCGTACACCCCATTCGCAGATGTAAAGTAGAATGTTGCGGCCGCTACGTTTGAAGGCGTCACCCAGGGCCTTGTAGCGTGTCTTGGCCGTTTCCTCGTCTCCGGGAGCATTGCAATAGTCGCACTTCACTATGTCTACGCCCCATTCGGCATATTGTCTGGCATCAACGTCCTCGTAGCCGTATGAGCCGAAAGCACCGGCACAGGTGAAGTTGGCAGCATCGGTGTAGAGACCGAATTTCATGCCTTTCCCGTGAACGTAGTCGGCCACGGGTTTCAGGCCGTTGGGGAAACGTGTTGGATTGGGTATCGGTTTGCCGTCTGTGGCACGTTTGTCGGCCTGCCATCGGTCGTCCATCATTACGGTGTTCCAGCCGCATTCAAAGAGGCCTTTCTCCTCGAAAAGGTCGGCCATCTGCTTGACTATGGCTTCGGAAACTTCTGCCTGTACAGAGTTCCACGACAGCCATCCCATGAAAGGTACGGGGTGGGGAAGTTGTGAGGAGACGGTAAGGGTTACGGTGTCGTTGGTGATTTCATTGTCGATTGTGGTGTGTGCTATGTAGTGATAGACACCTTCTTCTTTTATTATACCTTCCACAAGTTTGCGTCCGGCGTTCCAAACAAGTCCTTCGGGGAGTTCGTCGACGGTGATTTCCGCCTCGGGGTTGGTTGGACGTACCTTGTGCATGAAACGCACGCCAGGTTGCGAGAACACTGTTACAGGGCTGGCCAATCTGCTTGACAGCTCTTCTGCGGCGATAATGACCGGTCGTGTTGAGTTCTGCTCCTGGTACACGAAGTAGGCACCGGCCCAGTCCACATGGTCGCAGCTGTTTCCTCCTGCTCCGTTCTCTACTTCCAGGAACAGATACTTCCATCCTGTAACGTCGATGTCTATCAATGGTGTGGTCTTGTCCGTTACTTTGATTGTACCCTCCGAGGCCACATAGGTGTCTCCGTTTTCGTCTTTGAGTGTTACTCTATATGTGCAGTTGGCATAAGTGTCGTGGCCTTGTGCTTGCTGGAGCACTTCGTCGTCCACGCCTACGCGGGATACGAAGCGCGTTACGCTGCCATTGAGCTTTACTATGATCTGGCTGGGCGAGTGGGTGCCTACGCCGCTGGTGTAGGTCGTGTCGCGTAGCAATATGGCGTTGCCGTCTACGCTGCGGTTGGCCTTGATGGTACTCCATCCGCATGTGGCCTTGTTTATGTCCAAGGTGCTGAGTGGTATGTTCTCCCAGCCATCTTCTGCTTCCGGTATGTCCACTATCTTGGAGCCGTCACGGTACATGTCGCTTTCAAGCAGCGTGACAGGTGTGTCACCGCTGTAGCGGAACACTGCATTGGCCCACGATACTTGGTCGGCCCATGCTTGTCCGGCATTTTCAAGGTTTAGTACAAGGTAGTCGCATCCGTTCAGGTCTATGTCAACCGGAATCGTGAAGTCGTCCGTACGGTTGATACGTCCTTGCATGAGGATATTCTCCTTACGATTCTTGAAAACAGACACCTTGTAGTCCACGATACCGTGGTTGGCTTGTTGGGATGCTTCATCGTCCACCCCAAGGCGAGCCGTAAAACGTGTTGCGCCGTTCACCGCCACTATGGCCTTGGATGGAGCGTGTGTTCCCACTCCGCTGATGTAGGTCGTGTCGCGTAGCACTATTGGATTGCCGAGTGTTGTACGGTTTGCACGTACCTTGGTTTTCCCGTTATCATCGAAACAGGTAATCTTGCTAAGGTCGAGCGAACTGAACTGGCAAACATCATCACCTTGCGGAGGATTGACGGTTATACCCGTGGATTGAGCAGGCAAAAGGCTTGGGCTAAGAGCCAAAAGGATTACAGCCGATATGTGGCGTGCATTCTGGTAAAGAGAGTGTACCATGGTGTAATGATATGTATAATGCATGTTTTGTGATTGTTGCTGGTGTTCCGGAGGCTGCGTTGACCGGTTCTTACCTCGGTATACGTGGCTAAAGGTATGAATAAACGCGCTAATGCACAAGCAAAAGCGCGTTTTAATTGGGAAAATCATGCAGGAATATGGTCTGAGCGGGTCATGCTACCTTTGGTGGTCATAGGTTGAGCATAGTGCATATGTGCATTGAGGTCGGGTCAGTTTGCGAGACAAGCCTCCAGTTTTTCCCTCAGTTCCTTGGTATCCATGTGTATGCCGATGAATACTATTTTCTGCATACGGTCTCCATATGTCTCGTCCCAGTCGGCCTTCAGACGTGCGTCGCGTGCAAGGATAGGGCGAAGTTCATCTTCGGGCATGGTGGCGTACCACTGGCCTGCCTGATGCAAGGAAACTTGGCGTCCGGCCTGTTCGAATAGATAGCACATGTTTTCTTCTCCCTTGAAGTAGCACATGCCTTTGGCGCGTACTACGCTTTTGGGCCATTGGCGCGCAACGAAGTGGTCGAAGTTGCCCAGGTTCATCGGACGGCGACTGTAGAACACCCAAGTGCCTATGCCGTATTCATCGCCGTGGGGATGCTCGGCATCATGGTGGTGGCCACAACAGCAATGCCCGTCCTCGTGATGGTGGTGATGTTCACCGCAATGGGGACATGTCTCGTCATCCTCGTGATGATGATGATGTTCTGATTCGTCCTCTTCGTCATGATGATGGTGGTGTTCGTGGTGATGTCCTTCCTCCTCTTCGTGGTGGTGATGGTGTTCGTGCTCCTCTTGCTCTTCGTTGGGCTTCTCTATTTCTTCTATCCATTTTGCCGAAGTGGCCACGGACTCGAAGTCGAACAGGTCAGTGTTCAGCAACGTGTCCAAGTCCACGTCGCCATAGTTACAAGGTATGATGGTGGCATGAGGTTGTATGGTATGGAGTATGGTACGAATGCGTCCCAGCTCTTCGGGTGTGACTTCGTCGGCCTTGTTCAACAGGATTATGTTGCAGAATTCAATCTGTTGTATTACCAGATTGGCGATGTCTTCCTCGGCAAGGGTATTGCCTGTGAGGTCGAGTCCACAACCGAATTCGTCCTTCAGTCGCAGTGCGTCTACCACAGAACAGATGCAGTCCAAGGTGGGGACATGCTCGATGTGTATGGGCTGTGCCGTGTTCATTTCCAGTGACTGGCGGTAGGCACAGATGGTCTGCGCTATGGGGGCAGGCTCGCAGATTCCCGATGCTTCAATGACTATATAGTCGAAGCGTTCCGACTCCATGAGATCGCGTAACTGCATGACGAGATCCATCTTCAGCGAGCAGCAGATGCATCCGTTCTGCAGTGCCACCAGCGAGTCGTCCTGCTGGTCCACTATGCCGCCTTTCTGTATGAGGTCGGCATCTATGTTCACCTCGCCGATGTCGTTTACTATCACGGCAAATCGTATGCCCTTTCTGTTGTTCAGTATGTTGTTGAGCAGTGTGGTCTTGCCGCTGCCAAGATAACCTGTGATGAGTAGTACTTTGGTCTGTTTCATAATGTAGTGTATCTATATCGTGTGTGTGCTGCAAGTAAACGATGGTGCTTGTCGTGCATTGTGTTTACCAGAACTTGTTTGTTTCCGGATTGTATTCCATACCTATGCTTCCCAGTGTGGTGGTCAGCACCTCGCGGTCTATGTTCATGTCGGCGCACAGGGTGTCCAGATCGGGGTAGTGATCGCGCAGTTTCATGTTGATGAGACTCATGAGCATGAAAGGGTCGTGTGGAAGAGTTTCCATATATCGTGCGGTACTATTTTTTGCTTGCCGGGTCGCAGGTCAGTGATATCCCAAGTTTTTTCAGTATGGTGCGGTCCACCTGGCTCAGCATCACTGTGGAGTGTGCCTGCAGTCCGTTCAGTTCCGGCAGCATGGCCAAGGCACGTCGGCAATTGGCATCGTGCAGTGAGAGAACTGACAGAGCCACCAGCACCTCGTCGGTATGCAGGCGAGGATTGTGTCCGCCAAGATAGTCCACCTTGGTCTTCTGTATTGGTTCTATGAAATCCTGTGAGATGAGTTTTATCTTGTGGTCTATGCCGGCAAGATGTTTCAGTGCATTCAGCAGCAGGCTGGAGCATGTTCCCAGCAGCGGGCTGCTGCCGGCTGTTATCATGGTGCCGTCGCTCAGTTGTATGGCAGAAGATTCGTTGCCACTCTCCTGTGCGCGTTTCTTGGCAGCTACGGTTGTCGGGCGGTCGTCGGTGGATATATGGGCTTGTTGCATGAGCAGACTCAGTTTGTTTACCTCTCCCTCGTTCATGGCACCTGTGGCCATCTTGTTCAGGGCCGAGTAGTATCGGCGTATGATTTCCTGTTTGGAAGCCTCGCGACACACATCGTCGTCGGAAATGCAGAAGCCCACCATGTTCACCCCCATGTCCGTCGGGCTCTTGTATGGGCATGTATCGTATATGCCGTCAAAGATGCTGGTGAGAACGGGGAATATTTCTACGTCCCGGTTGTAGTTTATGGCAATCTCGTTATATGCCTCCATGTGGAAAGGGTCTATCTCGTTGACATCGTTGAGGTCGGCTGTGGCAGCCTCGTATGCCACATTCACCGGGTGTTTCAGTGGCAGGTTCCACACGGGGAAGGTCTCGAACTTGGCATATCCGGCGCATACGCCACGTTTGTGTTCGTTGTACAGTTGGGACAGGCACACGGCCATCTTGCCGGAACCTGGTCCCGGGGCGGTAACTATTACCAGCGGACGTTCTGTCTGCACGAAATCGTCCTTGCCGAATCCCTCGTCCGAGTCTATGAGGGCCACATTGTTGGGATAGCCCTCTATGGTGTAGTGGTAATAGGTCTTTATGCCCATGCTCTCCAAACGTTTGCGATAACGTTCGGCCGAACTCTGCCCGTTGAAGTGAGTTATCACCACGCTGCCCACCATGAAGCCGCGTTTCTGGAATTCCTCTCTCAGTCGCAGGACATCCTTGTCGTAGGTGATGCCAAGGTCTTCCCGGATTTTGTTCTTCTCGATGTCAATGGCACTGATTACTATTATTATTTCTGCCTGTGAAGACAGTTGCGACAGCATCCTCAGTTTGGAATCGGGCTGAAACCCCGGCAGTACGCGGCTGGCATGGTGATCGTCAAACAGTTTGCCACCAAGTTCCAGATACAGTTTGCCTTGAAACTTCGCTATCCTCTCCTTGATGTGCTCGCTCTGGATGCGAATGTACTTGTCGTTGTCAAATCCGTACTTCATAATGAAAATTCCCCTTTTACCTTAATAAAATCATATCTAATGCAAAGGTAATAAGAAGACAGGGAAATAAGGCTGGTATGTGTGCATTTTTTTTGCATCATGCAAAGAATTACCTACTTTCGTGTGCTCTCTCTTCTCCCAATGCAGACAGGAAGATGAGGCGTGGTTCCCGGCTGTTTCAAGACAATGTGCCTGCATCGCCGATACGGTAATGCAGGCACATCATATGCAATGCCACGTATTATGTGAGGTATGACAGTACCGTTGTCCTGTACTCCTTGTGCTTGTGCCGTGGAATCAGAACTTGATGTCTATGGCATGTCTGAAACGTCTCAGCGGATCGCCCCACAGGCGCATGGCTTCGTCTTCGGTCTTGTCCGAGGGCTTGATCTTGCCGGAGAAGATGACATTGCCATTTACTCGTACGGTCACCTTGCGACGTGTGTTGACAAGACTGTCTGACAGGAACATGCGCAGGCGGCCATGGCTGGCAGGAGTCAGCTTCTTGTCAAAGAGCATGTCTATGCCCCATGTGGGATCCTTCCATATGGTGCGGTATTCCACGGCATCCACCTTCAGGTCTATGCTGTTGTCCGCTGCGTTGGCTGTGAATTCGTAACGTGTACGGAAGACTTCGCCATCTTCCTCCAGAATTTGCAGATTGTAGAAGGCATTGCGCTTGATGCCGTCCATTTCAAAGTTTTCCCAGACAAAGTGTCTCGGCTGTGCGTTGCGTTGATACTTGGCCAGCCAAGGTGTGGTGGGAGAATAGTCTATGCCGTGGCCGCGCCCCGGAATCAGCTCCACGCGATGGCGGTATTCGTTGGGGAACATGCGTTGCATGCTGTCCAGTTTCTCTCCTGTGGTACGTGTCAGCATGTAGCGGTAGAACATGTTGTCCTGGTCTCCGGTCAGAAAGCTGAAAGCCACGTTGCCAAGGTTTTCCACCGGTGCGTTCTTCAGCGGTTCTCCCCCGGCCATGGGGCCTGCGCCTGCAAGATAGTCGGCATAGAAGGAGGCCAGACGCTGGCTGCCGTATCCGCCCTCGGATATGCCGAAGATGTAGATGCGGCTCTTGTTCACCTCGGGCATGGACAACACGGTGCGCAGAATCCGCTCCCAGGCCCACTGCTTGCTGCGCTGGTACCAGCGATACCATTCGCCTTCCTGTGGGATTTGCGGTATGATGTACATTGATGGACCGTCTTGGAAACGCTTGGCCAAGGCCAGACCTGTTGTCCATTCGGCCTCGCGTGGACCGGAACCGTGGAGGTAGAGGAAGACGGGATAGCCCTCACGTGGTTCCTCGCCTTTGACGCCCAGGTAGAAGTTCATGCTGGCGTTTGGCTCCAGCGAATCGGGCAGAGTCCATGCTGTGTGGTTGCCCTTGGAAAGCGAGTCGGTGAGCAGGCGTCGGAACTCGGTTTCTTCCTCGGTTCCGGGCGTGTTGTCGGGCACGGTGGCGGAATGTGCGGTGAAGTATGGTACACTTAGGGCCATGGCAAGAAGCATGGTCTTCATATTGATGGGAAATGGCATTGTGCTTGAAGGGATGTGTGTTTGTTTATGCGGGAACATGTGGGCGTGTGTCGTCAGTCGCGGTTGCGCCCCATGAACATCAGTATGTAGTACACCAGGGTGGCCAGTGACCCCAGGGCTGCTGCCACGTATGTGTATGCCGCGCTACGCAGGGCATCGTTTACCATGGGCTGGGTCTGGTATGTGGTGATGCCGGCATTTGCCAGCCAGGCGGAAGCTCTCATGCTGGCATTGATTTCCACAGGCAGGGTGATGAAGGCAAACAGCGTGGTGCAGGCAAAGAGTATGATGCCTCCGAGCATGATCTGCGGGAAACTTTGTATGGTGAGTATTCCTATGAGCAGCAGCCATTGCATCCATCCCGATGCGAAACTCACCACGGGTACCAGTGCGCTGCGCATCTTTAGCGGAGCATATGCCTGGGCATGTTGAAGGGCGTGACCGCATTCGTGTGCTGCCACGGCTGCGGCAGCCACCGAGCAGTCGTTGTAGACGCTTTCGCTGAGGTTGACGGTCTTGTTTGTGGGATTGTAGTGGTCGGTCAATTGTCCCGGAGTGCTGATGACACGGACATCGTAGATGCCGTTGTCGTGAAGCATCTTCACGGCTATGTCGCGGCCGGTCATACGGTTGGGCAGGAATACTCTGCCGTATTTTTCAAACTTGTTCTTGAGGTTCGCCTGAACCAGAAAACTCATGATGGCTATTATGCCGAACAGTATCCAGTAACTCATGTCTTATTCTTTCTTATGTATTATAATACTATGTATATATGGTGATGTCTTTGCTATGTGCCTTCCATGTTTGTTTGTGCGAAGATACTCATAATTTGTCAAATACATGTTGCTTTCGGTGTTAAAAAAGGCTTATGGCGCATGTTTGAGCGACAGTGGCATGATGGTGCCTCCGGTTGTATGCCATTGCATATTCGTGAATCCTCAAAGGTGAATTCTCGAATTCAAGGACACGAATTCCCGAATGTAATGGCATGAATTCGCGAATATCCAGCCTGCTCCTCACGGCATGCTTGGCATTTGCCGCCATTCCAGGATTGCCGGGTTGGGCTGGGAATATAAAAAACTGCCACGGTATGACTGTTTCATATCGTGGCAGTAGTAAATGCCTGTGGTTGGCGGAAGGAGCACGGCACGACATTGGGTTTGATGTCGGTCCGCTCCGGTCGTTGTCAGAAGAAGAACCTCATTATGTCGTTGCTGAATGCCAGTATCATAAGTGCAAGGAGCAGGAACAGGCCGACCTTCTCTATTATGTCCATGGCTTTGGCGGAAGGTTGGCGGCCTATGATTCCTTCGTAGAGCAGCAACACTATGTGGCCGCCGTCCAGTCCCGGAATGGGGAGGATGTTCATCACGGCCAGGATGATGCTGATGAAGGCCGTGAGGCTCCAGAAGTCGTGCCAATCCCAGACTGACGGAAAGAGGTTGCCGATGGTGAGGAATGAACCGACCTGTTGTATGCCCTCCTTGTGGAAGAGGTATTTTAGTGAGACCACATAGTCCGTGAGCGTCCGCCATGCCAGTTGGCATCCTGCCGGTATGCTTTGCAGCAATGAGAAGGAGCGGTGTTCGGTGGGGATTTCCTTCAACTGTGCATCGTCCCATAGCAGGCCCAGTTTGGCGTCGCCTCCCAAGGTGAGATGTAGCGTGTCGGGGGTGTAGGTTTCGGGTTTCATTACTGTCACTGTCACGCTCAAGGCACGTAGGCTGTCCTGTGCGGTGCAGCCTGCGGCACTGATTATGTCACGACGGCGTGCCAGTTCCCTGTCCACGTCCAGATAGTCCGGTGTTTCCACGCTGTCGATAGCCATGATTACTGTACCGGCAGTTATGCCTGCCTTCTGTGCTGGCATGCCTTCTACGGCCAGTGCCACAATGGGCTTGACGGGTAGTGTGTAGAAGTTCGGGGCCTTCTGCATATCCAACAGGGAGAGCCCTTCCGCTGGCATCTGTATGTCAACTTCCTGTCCGTTGCGCAGTACGGTCACGGTGCGTGCTTCGGACATGGCCATCATCATCGCACCGTTGAATCCGTCGATTTCCTTGCCGTCGATACGTATGGGGGTGTCGCCGTTGCGGAAACCTATGGCTTGTGCTTCGGCATTGTAGTTTAGACCGTTGGGCAGGTTGCGCATGGGCACTATGTCCTGTCCCCAGGTGTACATCATGGCCGAGTAGATGACCAGTGCCGTGATCAGGTTGAAAAGCACGCCTCCTGCCATGATTAGGAAGCGGCGCCATACGGGCTTGCGGTTGAAGTCGCTTTCCTCCGGTTCGCGAGCTTCCACGTCCTTGGCACTCTTTGTCTCGTCTATCATGCCGGCTATGCTTACGTATCCGCCAAGTGGAATCCAGCCGATGCCGTATTCCGTTTCGTTGTCACGGAAATAGGGAAACAGGCGTGTGAACCATTTGTCCCGAGTGGAGAAGATATGGAAGTAGGGATTGAAGAACAGGTAGAATTTCTCCACTTTCACGCCTGAGAACTTGGCAAAGAGGAAGTGACCTCCCTCGTGCACGAATACCAGCAGGCTGAGGCAGCAGATGAGTTGAAAGGCTTTGATTAGTACTATGTCCATTGGAATGTTGTTTGTTTGTGCGTGTTAGTGTATAAGTTCGGATGCTGCCCGGCGTGCCTCGTGGTCGGTGTCAAGGTAGTCCTGTAACGTGGGCTTTTGTATGTAGGCCACGGTATCTAATGTCCTGGCAATGACATCGGCCATTTGCAGGAAGGCGCATCTGCCTTCGCGGAAAGCCAGGTTCACTACCTCGTTGGCCGCATTCACCACACAGGCCGCGTTGCCTCCACGGCGTATGGCCTCGTATGCAATGGCAAGGCAAGGGAATCGTTCAAGGTCGGGGCGTTCGAACGTCAAAGCCTGCATGTCCCACCAATCGATGCGTGGGAACGAGCTTTCCAGCCTCACCGGGTAGGACATGGCCAGCTGTATGGGCACACGCATGTCCGGAGCACCCAGTTGTGCCTTCACCGCGCCGTCACGGAATTGTACCGCGCTGTGCACGATGCTCTGCGGGTGTACTGCCACCTGTATGCGGTCGGCGTCCACATCGAAGAGCCATTTGGCTTCTATGACCTCGAAACCCTTGTTCATCATGCTGGCCGAATCGATGGTTATCTTTGCTCCCATGTCCCAATTGGGGTGTTTCAAGGCTTGGGCGGCGGTAACTCCGCGCATTGCGTCCAGGGAGAATGTACGGAATGGACCTCCGGAGGCCGTGAGTATGATTTTTTCTATATCGTTCTGTTCGCCCATGAGACTCTGGAAGATGGCTGAATGTTCGCTGTCGACAGGCAAAAGCGGGACATTGTATTCCCGGCACAGGGCAGTGACGAGTTCTCCTGCCACCACAAGGGTCTCCTTGTTGGCCAGTGCTATTGGTTTGCGAGCCTTGATGGCCGAGATGGTGGGTTGCAGTCCGCTGAAGCCCACCAGCGCAGTCAGCACCATGTCCACGGGTTCCATTGCCGCTACCTGGCACAAGGCCTCGCTTCCTGTGTATACCTGTATGGGCAGGTCTGCCAGGGCCTCGCATACCGTTTCATACTTGCTCTCGTCGGCAATCACCACGGTACAAGGCATGAACTTGCGGGCCTGCCGTATGAGCAGGTCGGCATTTCTGCCTGCCGTCAGCACGTAGGCTTCGAACAGGTCCTGATGTTCTTCGATTACTTGCAGGGCTTGCGTACCGATGCTTCCGGTAGAGCCTAATATGCATATTTTTCTTTTCATTGTTGATAAATACGTCATGGATATAGGGTGTGGCGTAGCGGTGCCGGGAGTGTAATGCCATAAACTCGTGCGTAATCCGAAAAAGGGCACTGAGTTACATGGTTTACAGGTCCAAAAGCCCCTGCGGCAGCTTCATATACACCACGCGTTGCGTTGCGTCTATCCTTTCGATGAAATCCTCCGTGGCAGGTATGAGCCTGTTGCCGATGCAGAAGATGATGTTTGCGGTGGAATCCTCTACGTGCTCTATCTCTCCTATAATCCCTGCTGTGGCATCCACCACTTGCCATCCGGTGAAACGGCGCCATGTGTATTCGTCGTCCTCGCTCGGTTCCGGAGTGAGTTCGTGGGGGAAGTACACGTCGGCTCCGACATATTCTTCGGCATCTTCGGCCGTGTCAATGTCCTGAAACTTCAGCAGGGCCACGGAATCGCTGCGGAATCGCCAACCCTCAAAGAAGAACGGTACCTGTATGCCGTCCACTTCCAGGAAAACGTAGTCGGCATCGGCGCGGTCCCATACGTCATCCGTGAAGTTCATGGACAACTCGCCGCCTATGCCGTGTGTTCGTGTTAGTGTACCTATTTTATATGTATCTGTCATCCTGTAACGTGGCTTTGTCTTTTGGTGCGTGGCTGTTGTCGTCTTCACTCCACGCGGGTAATCCTTGCTCCCAGTTGGTTCAATCTTTCCTCTATGTTCTCGTATCCGCGGTCTATCTGGCCGATGTTGTCTATGCGACTTGTGCCCGTGGCTCCCATGGCGGCTATCAGCATGGCTATGCCTGCCCTGATGTCGGGAGAGGTCATGCGTCCGCCCTTGAGCTGGAACTGGCGGTCATGCCCGATGATGACAGCCCTGTGAGGGTCGCACAATATAATCTGTGCACCCATTTCTATCAGCTTGTCCACAAAGAACAATCTGCTTTCAAACATCTTCTGGTGAATGAGGACGCTTCCTTTGGCCTGGGTGGCAACAACCAGAATGATACTGAGAAGGTCCGGTGTCAGTCCGGGCCATGGTGCGTCGGCTATGGTCATGATGCTGCCGTCCAGAAAGGATTCTATCTCGTAGTGGTCTTGTCGTGGCACAAAGATGTCGTCGCCGGTGTGTTCCAAACGAACACCCAGACGTCTGAATACATCGGGAATGATGCCCAGTTGGTCATGTCGCACGTTCTTGATGAGCACACCGTCGCCGCACATGGCCGCCATGCCTATGAAGGAACCTATCTCTATCATGTCGGGCAGAATGACGTGCTGGGTGGCATGCAGGTGCTCTACGCCGGTTATGGTCAAAAGGTTGGAGCCTATTCCCTCTATTTTGGCACCCATGCCGCAGAGCATCTTGCACAATTGTTGGATGTATGGTTCGCAGGCGGCATTATATATGGTGGTGACGCCATCTGCCATGACGGCTGCCATGATGATATTGGCCGTTCCTGTGACTGAAGCCTCGTCCAGCAACATGTACGCTCCATGCAGGCGTTTCGCCCTGATGTCAAAAATGCCACGTTCCTCCAGATACTCGAACTCGGCACCCAGTTTGTGTATGCCTATGAAATGCGTGTCCAGTCTGCGGCGTCCTATCTTGTCGCCGCCCGGCTTGCTGACCATGGCGTGGCCGAAACGTGTTACCAGGGGTCCCACCAGCATTACGCTGCCGCGAAGGCGCGAACAACGTTCCAGAAACTCTTCGCTCTGCAGGTAGTCAAGATTCACGTCATCGGCACGGAAAGTCATGTCGCCCTGCCCATGACGGGTAACGCTGACGCCTATGTCCTGCAAAAGGCGTATCTGATTGTTTATGTCCGAGATGTCGGGAAGATTGCTGATTCTCACAGGCTCGTCCGTGAGCAGCGTGGCACACAGCACCTGCAGTGCCTCGTTCTTGGCACCCTGCGGTGTGATTTCTCCTTTCAGGGTATGTCCGCCCTCTATGATGAATGCCGGCATTATAGCAGTCTCCTTCTCTTTTTCTTCAATATGTTGGTCGGCAACGTGTGCAGGCCGGCGTACTGATGATTCTTCAGGGCTTCGCCAAGGTTGCACCCTGGGGCATAGGTCTCGATGTCATGCCTCACCTTCTCTTCGCTCATGGTGTCCGGTGTCCATGTAAAGAGGTTTTGTCTCATGCGGTCGGCCGTTTGGCACACCAAAGTATTGCGTTTTTCGCCGTCCGGCATCTTGGTCAGGATATTCAAGGCTTCCTCCACGATGTGTCCGTAGTGCTTGTGCAGTATCCGTTTCTGGGGCAATGGCATTGGCGATGGATGCGTACAGGTCTCGGATTGAGTAAGAATCTCTACCGGATAATCTATGTCCAACCGGAAGTTGCTGAGCAATGCCAGATGGTTCCACAGTTTGGCTTGGGTCTCGGGATTGACAAGCCTCTCCTGTTCCAGATTTGCCATTACATACACTATCTTCTGTGCGCATGCCTGACGTTCCTGCCTGTCGGCAATGGTCAGGCAATGTGCCACCATGTCATGTATGGCACGGCCGTATTCGGGCATGGTCAGGTGGGGCTTCTCGGTATTGTATTGAATCTTGCTCATAGGAGGTTCTTTGGTTTTGTTGCTTGAAACTCTTTCAGATAAAATGGCTCGAAGTATGCCGTTGAGGCTGTTTCGTTACGTCTCAGCCGTTGTTCGGCCAACGGGCCGGCGTTGCGGGCCAGCGGGTGTATGTCGTCTATGAAGATGGCATTGGGATGCCGGATTACTTCCTTGCATTTGTCGCTGCCGTTGCCGAAGAACACCACGGGTCCATGTTCCAGATATCCGGCATAGGTCTCCGCATCTACGATGTCTGGTCGTATGTCGCGTATTACTTTCAGACTGCGGTCATATACGGCGGAATACACTTCCATGCGGCGGGCGTCTATCATCGGTACCAGGAGCGAGTCCTCGGGGATTTCTTCATGATATAGCAGTACGGGCACGCACATCAATTGCAGGGTGGGGATGGAGATGAGCGGAATGTTGCGGCCGTATGCCACTCCTTTGGCCATGCTCACCCCTATGCGCAAACCCGTGTAGCTGCCGGGTCCTTCGCTTACCGCCACGGCATCCAGTGGTATGGCATGGCTTTCGGCAAAGGATAGGGCCTCGCTGACAAAAAGACCGCATTGTACGTTGTGCGATGGTCCCTCGAAGTCTTCATTATGAAAGATAACGTGGTTGTCCTGCGCTACAGCCACGGAGCACACGTTGGTGCTGGTTTCTATGCTGAGTATTGTGGCCAAGGTTATTTGCGGTTAAGGAATTCTTGTATTGCGGTCAAGGTCTCGGCTTTGGCCTTGTCCAGATTGTCATTCACTATGATGCGGTCGAACTGGGGCGCAAAGGACAGTTCGTATTCGGCTTTGGCCAAACGTTCCTCTATCTGTTCCTTGGTGTCTGTGCCGCGTGCCGTGAGGCGTTTGCGCAATTCCTCAACGCTTGGAGGCTGTATGAACATTGACAAGGCGTTTTCCCCGTAAAAACGTTTTATGTTGATGCCGCCTTTGATGTCTATGTCAAAGATTATGTTCTTGCCGTCTTGCAGTTGCTTTTCCACCTGTTCCTTCAGCGTCCCGTAATAGCGGTTGGCATACACTTCCTCGTATTCCAGGAAATCGTCGGCTTCTATCTTGGCCTTGAATTCTTCGGGACTGAGGAAGAAGTATTCCACTCCATGCTGTTCCGTGCCTCGTGGAGGGCGTGAGGTGGCACTGATGCTGAAGACGAGGTCAAGTTCGGGGTGTTCGTTGGTCAGCCACTGTACTATCGTGCTTTTTCCACTGCCGCTTGGGGCACTGAATATGAGGCATTTTCCTTTCATTGCTCGTGTGCGTGTGTTTGTGGTTTACAATACGTTCAGTACCTGCTCCTTGATTTGTTCCAGTTCGTCTTTCATCATCACGACGATGTTCTGCATCTCGGCATGGTTGGACTTGGACCCTGTGGTGTTGATTTCCCGTCCCATCTCCTGAGCGATGAAGCCAAGTTTCTTGCCCTGTCCGTGAGGTGCGTCCAAGGTTTCGCGGAAGTATTTCAGATGATGTGCCAGACGTTGCTTTTCCTCGTTGATGTCAAGTTTCTCTATGTAGAATATCATCTCCTGTTCCAGCCTGCCACGGTCGTACTCTACTTCGGGTATGGAAGATAGGGCGTCTACCAGCCGTTGACGGATTTTTTCTGTTCTCGATTTCTCGTATGGTTCGATGTTTTTCATCAAGGCTTCTATGTTGTCCACCTTTTCGCGGAACTTATGTTCCAGGGCGTTGCCCTCCTTGGCACGAAATTCCATCAGTTGCTCTATGGCCTTGTGAGCGGTCTGCATTACTGCCGCCCATTCCTCCTCGGTGGGCTGTTCCTGGCATTCCTGCCTGTTTATGACATCCGGCATCCTCAGTACTATTTCCGTGATGTTTCCTGGCACAGGGATACCGTATTGTTCGTTGGCTTGATGAAGTTGCCCGATGTATTTTTGCATCAGTGGCATGTTCAGCGTCGCGGCCTGTTCCGTTTCGTCGCGTTCCACCCACAGGTTGAACTCCACTTTTCCTCTCAACAGGCGTTCTCCTATCATGGTCCGCAGTTCCATCTCCTTTTCGCGATAGGCGGGAGCCATGCGCACGCTCAAGTCCATGGCCTTGCTGTTGAGGGATTTTATTTCAGCGCATATTTTCTTGTCTTTGTATGTGGTGGCGGCCTTGCCGTAACCGGTCATAGAAAGTATCATACCTTATATATTATATTTTTGTATGCAAAAGTAGCAAAAATTCATCAGAAAAGCCTAACTTTGCTTTCGAAATGTGTTCACCCTCACCAAAAAAGACCAGAACCGGAGTGTACGGGGGAAGTTTTAATCCTATACACTTGGGACACACTGCCATGGCTGCGGAGATAGTACGCCGTGGTCTGGTGGACGAGATGTGGTTCGTGGTGAGTCCCCAGAATCCTCTGAAGCATGCCGGCTTGTGGGACGATGCTTTCCGTCTTTCCTTGGCGCGTGTGGCTGTCGAGGGGATGGATCGGGTGCTGGTGTCAGATGTGGAGTTTTCCCTGCCACGTCCCAATTATATGATTACTACTCTGGAAACATTGTCCTCGCGCCATCCCGACCGCGACTTCGTGCTGGTCATCGGCATGGACAATTGGGAACGCTTTCGCCGCTGGTACCGAAGCGAGGATATTTTGCGACACTATCCTTTGGTGGTGCTGCCGCGGAAGTCCGAGGGTGGCGTTTCCGAACTTTGGCGACCGGATGCTTCGCAGGGTGATGTCGCTTTTCCCGACATGGAGTTGATAGACATCAGCAGCACATGGATACGTGCACAAATCAGTGATAATCCATCCTATGGCGGTGAAGGGCTGAACCCTCGCGTTTGGGAGATGATAAAGCGGAGAATGAAATGAAAAGAGTTTTTGCAATACTTGTTTTTGCCCTGCTATGCGGGGTGCCTGCGCTTGCGCAATCCGTGTCCATGTCCAAGTACGATGTGGCCCCTGAAGTATACGAGCACATATTCTTGGATCATGTCCAGGATTTCCGCAGCATGCTGATAGACATTGACGGCGGGCAGTATGTGGGGCAGGTGGACGGCCGCCATGCCCTTTACGGCTATGGGCAATTCATCAACAACGAGGGTCATCTGGTAATAGGCAAGTTCCGTCGTGGCGGACTGCTTCAAGGCATCAGTCTGGGGAAGGACAATGTGACTGTTGGCAACAAGGACCACTACTGCAGCTACAGCCTTTCTTCCGGCCGGTTGGAATACATCTATGACCATGGCAAGGCTTTCACGCCCGATGCCGCTGCGGTTGCCGACTATACTTTCATGACCATGACCTTTGCCAATGGCGACAGCTATGTGGGTGAGCTTTACAAAGGGCAGCGGCATGGTCTCGGCATCTATTATTATGCTTCAGGAGGTCTGTGGTATGGAGGCTATGTCAACGGCATGCGCTGTGGATTCGGTGCATGGTTCAAGCCCGGTAACGACATGCTCATAGGCCAGTGGGACGGTGAGGACGAGCGTCGCAGCATATATATACCCTTGAAGTAGTACGAAGTTATGGTAAACATAGCTCTGATAGGTATGGGACAGCGAGGCCGGGCCACTCTTGACAGGCTTGGCGCGGTGCCCAATGCCCGAGTGTCGATGACGTGCGACCGGGATAGGGACTGGCATGCCGTGGCCACGCATCCCGATGTGGACCTGGTGTGGATATGCACTCCTTGGGAGTGGCATGTGCGCATGGCCGTGACGGCCATGCGTGCCGGCAAGGAAGTGGCTTTGGAGGTCCCGGCTGCCATGACGGTGGCCGATTGCCGGACACTCGTGTCGGTTTCCCGGGAGACCGGTCATCACTGCGTCATGCTGGAGAACTGTTGCTATGACACCTGGCATCTGGGTGTCCGTGAAATTGTGCGCTGTGGCATCATTGGACGTGTCAAGCATCTGGAGGGGGCTTATGCCCATACCGTGCCTGAGGGATGGATGCGTGCCCATGGACGCAGGCATGGCGGCAATCCTTATCCCACTCATGCCTTGGGACCGATGTGCCAGTTGTTGCCCCAAGGTGACACGTTGGATTATCTTGTTTCCCTCTCCTCTCCTGTGCCGGGCGACCATACCAATACCTCTCTGTTGCGTTCGGTGTCGGGCGTGAGCATGCTGTTGCATTACGATATTTCCACTCCGCGTCCTTACAGCCGCATGCAGACGGTCTGCGGAACATTGGGCTTCTTGCAAAAGTATCCTCTTCCCACTGTGCATGTCGAGGGTATGGGCGGTACCATGGATCTGACCGGTGACGAGGCCGTGAGCTATGTGGAGAGTTTCATACCGGAGGATTTCCGTGCCTTGATAGATGAAGGCAAGGCCAAGGGCGTGCCCAATGTGATGAACTATATGATGGACCGCCGCCTGCTGGATGCCGTGGAACGCATCCGCTACGAGCGTGTCGCAGGCGTGCCTGTGACAGCGGTACCTGACATGGATGTCTATGATGCTGCCTTGTGGTCGTGCGTGACGGAGTTGACCGAGCGTTCGGCCGTGAATGGCTCGGCTCCTGTCGAATTTCCGCGATTTCATCGTTGACTTCCTTCTTTATTGTCCAAAAAGTCTGTGCTTGCGGATAACCTCATGTTTGAATTCATTGCCATGGCTGAAGGCAACGACATTGGAGTTGCATTCAGCCATTTTATGTTGGTCGGTCGAACCTTATTCTGACCAAGCTGGTTCCTTTTCTTGTGTTTATCCCGAATCGGTCATTAGATTTCCAATCCGTTTTGCCT
Source organism: Bacteroides sp. (assembly GCA_023665805.1). Taxonomy (GTDB): domain Bacteria; phylum Bacteroidota; class Bacteroidia; order Bacteroidales; family Bacteroidaceae; genus Physcousia. Next base: position 26,041 of record JAMPDJ010000025.1, read on the forward strand.
TTATGTTCGTTCGTATTGCAACCGTTTTGTCGAAGTCATAGCGAGCTATGGCGAGACCAAACGGGAAGCAAGACGGCGAAGAGAAGGGCAAAATGGAGGAAAAGGCAATACAAATCATTTGATTTATACAATTTGACGTTCTAATGACCGATTCGGGTTTATTTCGTCTTTCGTTTTCCGTCTGTTGTCTGACAGTCGGATGTAGGCGTCTCTTGCTTGCTGGATTGATGCTTTTCGTGTGATTGTCTTGTTGCTGAGATTTGGCGGTCTGCATATTCGCGAATGTGCATATGGGAATTCGCGAATACGGGGGCGTGAATTCGTGGATATGAAGTGCCGTATCCGTAGAGGCTCGTGTCTCCATGTGCCTTTTGGCTTTCCCACCCTGCCTGTTTCCCGATATCAGGCACCTGCCTGTGTTATGCCCTATAGGTCTAATGACAGGCTGGAAGGTGAAACTGTAATAATATTATCCATCCTTTTTACGAAGATTGTCCATTTGCGTACTCATTGAATTACACTACTTTTGCATCGCGATGTTGCTGTATTTGCAATACTTGCATCGTTGTTTTGCTCCGTTGCAAGAGGTGTTGATGGCAATCGGCTCAATGCCCGAAAAGACAGTATTTACAAGGCATCTCCCGTAATCCATGTAGGGATGTGTCCATAGAAGGCATTGCGGAATGCCTCTACCATGAATGACATAAATACGAACATGAACAATCTGTTGTGACCTTATCTGTATTATTACTAACCAAAACAAATCAACAACCTTTATGAAGAAAATCACATCTCTTATGATGATGCTGGTGTTGTGTTGTGTCGGAGCCTTTGGACAGGCCGTCACGGAATGGGCAGACAAGCTCATCCGCGTTGGTGCCGCCCAGGACAAGATGGTTCCCGGCCAGTGGTATTTCCTGCACAACCCGCGTGGTGGCAACCTTGAGAACGGTCATTCCGTGCCTGGCGAGGCCATCAAATCCGCAGGCGGCCTTGTCACCGACAATGGTGTAGGCGAGAATCTGACGTTGACTGCAAGCGGCGCAATTGACATGCTGACTTCCGAGGAGGGTGTCAGTGCCAACGACAACATGAACAAGCTTGTGCGTTTCGTGGCAGTCGAGGGAGTAAACGGTGCCTACAATATCCAGTTCGGTACCGGCAACTGGCTCGGGCACTTCCCCGACGGCGGTAGCGGTACCGTGCTCAAGACGGTGAACAACAACCAGTACCTGAGCGGACAGGCCGGTCAGTACAATTTCTACCTCATCAAGTTCAATGGCGAACCCAACACTGCCGGCCGTTTCGGATGGAACAGGTACGATATGGCGCAGCGTGTCGACAACAACGGCGCAGGCGGCACAGTTGTATTCTGGGATAGTGGAGAGAGCATAGCGGACGGCAATGATCTCGCCGCTGCCGAAAGTGACGGAATAAAAGGCAACCGCGTTTGGCAGATATTCGAGGTTGAGGACTGCGGTGCCGAGGATCCCTGGGACAGTGCGCTCGCTGCCCTGGTCAACACCATGAACTCAATCTGCGAGCGTGATGATTACGCCTATGTTTCCAACCTTCGTGACGGTATCAACGTAGGCAACAGCTACGGCAACTACCGTGCCGAGGACGTACAGGCATTCCTGGAGTACGAGGACAGAGTAGAAGAAGTCATCAATGAGACAGACCAGACCGGAAACAACGATCCCCTGATTGCCGCCTTCGAGACCGTAGATAACATGAGGGCATATCACGAGGCATACAAGGCTGCCGATGAAAAGGTACGTGCCAACAAGATTCCTTTGGCAGTATCCGACATCGTTCCGGGTTACTACACCATCAACAATGTTCTGGAATGGTACGAGACCAAGAAGGATACCGTTTACTACACTCAGGAAGAGGGTGACAAAATCAACGTAGAGAACAACTATAATCCAGGCGACGAGGGTTACCTTACACCCGAAAGCATCAAGGAGGTACAGTCAAGCCGGGTTCCAGCTCCCATCAAGTCTTTGTGCTCAAGGGATGATGATAGCGGCCAGACCTTTCTCGCCTGGGGCACACAGCAGCCCAAGAGCGAATACCTGTGGAAGATTGAGAATGTGGAAGGCCGCGAGGCCCAGTATCGTCTCATCAACATGTACAGGGGACATACTTTCACTGGTTTCAGTAACGAATACGCCCAAATGGTAGAAGACGATACCGTAACTGTTGTCTTTGACTACAAAGACTCTGTCGTGGCACCTGTAATAAACGAGAAGGTGCTTACCTATGGTATCCGAACCGCTTACAACAGCGGTGGCGAGGACGGTGGCGGATATGTGCATTGCTGGAATCATGCCAGCGGTGCTGGTACCCAGTATTGGGCGACAGACTGGTATTGTGACGGCAAGGCTTCAAGATGGTATCTCGCTCCCGTGGACGATGAGACCGCCGACCTGTGGATAAACGGTGACGAGGCCAAGCTCCGCAAGATGTTTGCTGTTGCCGACGAGGCAATCAGGACAGTTCCGGCAGAAATAGAAATAGCCAAAGACATTGTTGTCACAGTCTTCGAGAACGACTCTGTAGTGACCGATGCTTCTCAGTTCTTCGCCAATACCCTGAGTGGCGAGTGCGATCCGGACGATCCATACGCTGCTCTTCTGGATGGCAATACTGCTACATTCTGGCATTCCGCATGGGAGGACGGTGACGTTGCCCAACATGTACACTACTTGCAGGTAGAGGCCGACGAGGCTCTTGAGGGTACCTATGTCGTCAAGTTGGGTCGTCGTGCAGCTGCCTCAAACGACCATCCAGTCAAGCTGGCCGTAAGAGGCTATGATGCCAATGATGAGTCTTTGGCCTTTGAGGACGGTGAGGATTTGGGAGTACTGGACTTCCCCTTTGACGGTGCTGCCACATGGGCAACGGCAAAAGACCTGTTCGATGCCAAGGGAAAGAGCGTGATTCGCTTCTATTGGGAAGATTCTAACGGTGAGTATGACCGTGGTTACTGGCACTGTTCAGGTTTCAACATCTTCAGGGCTACAAGGCGTGCCGCCCACGAGAAGACCCAGTACGAGGTGCGTTCCGAGATTATCGGCAGGCTCGAGGCTGCCATCAAGGCATGGAACGATGCAGAGTACAGTGCAGAAAACACCGAGCTGCTGAGCGATCCTGCTTTCAATGCCACATACAACGAACTCATTGAGGCAAATGCTGCCTGGAAGGCCGTATATGTGAATCCCGCCGCTCTGCGTGATGCCATCAAGGCGGCTCCTGCCGAGAACTTGTTTGTTGTCGGTAACAACCCCGGCCAGTGGAAGGAAGGTGCCGTTACTCCCGCTGCCACTGTAAATGAAGCCGAGGCTTACGATGCAAGTGGCGCCTACACTCAAGCAGAGAGCGAACGCCTGATCAAGGCCATCGCCGATGTTACCGCCGAGGCATTTGCATCTGCCAACAAGGTGGAGACCGGCAAATGGTACCGCATCAAGTTCCCGGCAGAGGAAATGTATGAAACATACGAGTGGAGCAAGACCGCTGCGCAAGCTGCAGAGAGTGAGTTCCCGGGGGTACAGTATTATCCCGCCTTGTTCGGCAAGACAGCCGCCGCAGGCAAGAGCGTTATAGAATACATTCCTTATGTAGATGACAACGAGGAAGAAGATACTCTGGCTACATATCAGACAGCGGTTTCCGATGAACTGTTCAATGGCCATGGCATATATTTCTTTGATGACGAGCAGATGGAGGAAATCACCAACGGTGAGGATCTCTTCCGCTTCATCCAGGCTATGGACAGCAGCTATATAATCCAGAACAAGGCTACGGGCCTGTTCCTTAGTGGCGGTCAGCCGGCCAGCTTGAGCGATGTTCCCACATATTTCTACACCAAGGCTTTGGGCGCGGGTGTAAGCCTGATAACCTATACCTCCGTATTGGGCGAGAAGGCGCGTCACTGCAACCTCCACGGCCAGCGTAGCAACAATGCATTGGTATGCTGGGAGGCAAACACGCTCGGTTCCAACTCAGGCCTGTTGATTGAGGAGGTAGAGGACGTTGTCGATGAGCCTTCTACCGAGTATGCCGTCAAGTTGTGGCCAGGCAGCGTTTACGCTTACACCACTCCTGTGGATGTTACCCTCGTAGGTACCGATGCTGCCGCTTACGGTGCACAGCTGGTAATCGGCAACGAGAATGGCGACACCGCTGTCGTATTGAAGAAGATCGAGGCCGAGACCATCAAGGCCGGCACTCCTTACATTCTGGTTGC
>JAMPDJ010000026.1 GCA_023665805.1 Bacteroides sp.
TTTTGGGGGGGGGTAAATAAAAGTATGTATATTTGCACTCGGAATCAGTTATATTCAATAATAGATATGAGATATGATGCCGAATAAAAATATTAACCCGATAACAACAGTATGAATGAACAGATGTTAGCAACCGGAGGAGTTGATTTTATAGGAAGTCATATATGTAGGCACATTTTCAATGAGGGCATTATATTGCTCGTTTGGATGAATTGTCTCTTAGCCAGGTGGACACTCTCCTTGATTTAGAGTCATAGCCAAATTCTATAAACTGGAATATATAGGTTTAAAGGTTATTATAGGATAATGAAAATCAAACGTTTCAAACTAACAACTCTTTTTGCCGAAGGACTCCGACAAAAAGAGATGAATGTCATTATTGGTGGAAACAGTTGTGGATGCAGTTGTGCATACGCTGACTACGGAGGTTCATCTACCAGTGCCAATATGAACGCCAATTACAAAGTTACCACAACATCGTCTTATGGATGTAATCAAGTCATGAAGGATGAAGAGTACGGTCTTGGGGTTTTAGTTCAGAACTATGCCTAAATGAAGATTATAATGCTCCATGAGTATCGCAAACCATAAATCTTTGCTTATGGGGCATTTTGAAAATTATATGGCAATAGATAGTAATTCATTTAGTATTCAAATCAAAGAAATAGAATTATTTTATGAAAGCACATTGCATTATCGCAGTTATTGCATTTATGGTGGCAACAAGTAGCTTACCATGTAATGCCCAGACTGAGCAGAAACATCACACTGTTCAGAAAGAAAGTTCACATTCACTTGTCTATGAGCGGAACCAGGTAGAAAAACAAGCGGCATTTGCTGGTGGAGAGGAAAAGTTGATGGAGTTTATGATAAAAAACCTAAAATATCCAGAAGAAGCCAAGAAGGATAAGGCCAGCGGTGTTGTGCAGGTACAGTTTGTCGTAGAGACCGATGGCAGCCTTGCAGAAATAAAAGTTTGCAAAAGTGCGCATTCTGCTCTTGATGCTGAGTGCATCCGCTTTGTTAAGGCTATGCCGAAGTGGACACCGGCCAAGATAAAGGGAAAAGCCGTCCGCCAAAGGGCAATTGTTTCTATACCATTCAGATTGAACTAATATGAAAAGGGTGATAGTTCTCGTGCATGTTCTTGCCGCAGCATGCGGAGTCTTGTTGGCGCAGCCCAAACAGAATGGACGTACGCCTGTCCGCGAGAAACGTGGCTACAATCAGCGCGTAGTCATCGATACAGCCCGCATACGGGTACTTTATGCTCTCAATGCCAAAGATGTTACGGACGAAAATACATACATTGACCTCGGAAAGTTGGAGATTGGCAACCATGTGCGTAAGTACAGCAGTGAATTTCTGTATCAGTCTGACCAAAAGGCTGTAGAATGGAAGAAAGAAACAGGGCATCAAGGCAATGTGCCCAAGAGCTTTTGGATGGGTGGAAAGAAAAAATACCAGGAGCATTGGAGTGAACTGGTGTTCTCAGACTATATTGTCCGTGGCAACAAACTGACTGAATATGCTTGTATGCCACTCTGGGCAGAACGTAACAACGGACGCTACACCGAGGAATGGCCACTGATGAAATGGACATTGGCTAATGACACGCTGACTCTCCTCGGACACAGATGCCAGAAAGCAACGTGCCTATTTCGTGGTCGCGACTTCGTGGCATGGTTTGCAACGGATGTGCCACTTAAAGGTGGGCCGTGGAAGTTTGGCGGGCTTCCCGGTTGCATACTTAAGGTGTATGACAGCAAGCGGATTTATGTGTGGGAGGCCGTGTCCATTGAACACGGTACATTCCTCATAAGTCAGTACCCTGACAATTTGTACCCCGAAGCCAGCCGTGAGCGTATCTACAAATTGCAGAAACGCTATAACGAGGATTACTGGAATGCTATTGGCTGGGTAAGTTTGGAAGGAAGGGCTACACCAGGAAAAGTAGCCTTTGAGCCATTAGAAAAAGAGTAAACCATGTGGCATACGATTACTGTTGATGAATAATAGAAGTATGTATTTAAGACTGTGGATTAAATCCTTGGGGCTATTTTGTATGACTATGTGCTATGCTCAAAACAAGCAGGGCCGTGTACCATATATGGGGAAGTCCAATACAGACACGTATATTGTGGTGGACACAGCAATGGTTCGTGTGTGGTATGCGTTCAATGCACAGGATATACAAGACGAATCCTCATATTTAGACTTGCAATGTTTGGAAGTCGGCAAAACGCGGAACAAATACTATAGTTACTACGTGTGGGAATCCGACTCACTTATCACTGCCTACAAGAGAAACAACCATTCTGGTGTGTTCCCTAGCCGCTTGGCACCGCGAGGTCGTGGAGGCCGAGGTTATTGGAGTGAAATGCAGTTCCACACATGGTACATATGCGATGGTAAGGTAAGGACATATACTCGTGAACCGGATCGTACGTACAATGGTTATTACGATGAACCTTATGCGGATATGCTATGGACACTGCATTCCGACACTATGCACATAAGCGGTTATCATTGTCAGAAGGCTACAACTCGCTATCATGGACGTGACTTTGTGGCATGGTTCTCTACAGAGATACCCTTGCGTTATGGCCCATGGAAATTAGGAGGCCTGCCTGGGCTGATTGTGAAAGCTCATGATGTTGATTGTCTCTATTCGTTTGAACTGGTGAAATTGGAGCAGACACGCAGCCCTATGATGTCACATCCGTATTCTTACTACCGTCCCATTAAACGGGAAAGGATATTGAAGTTCGAACGCAAGGTCAACGAAAACTACCATCGGGTTCTGGGTTGGAGGCGTGTGGATGCCTCGCAAGTACAGTCTATACATTATGATCCTATAGAACTGGAATAAAAAAAGCGTAATGTTTTGTATTTATGACTATAGCGAAGACTCATAATCTAAATACTTGTAGAATGCTGTATTAACTAATTACTATATTGAATCTCAATGGAAGCGATAAGGAGTGTTTTTGTAATTATAATCATGTGGTTATCAGTGGGCTGTGTGTACGCTCAGCAAAAACAGGGATGTGTGATGCGACCATCCTCAAAAGGAACAGGAAATGTCATTGATATCGGAATGGCGCAACTGAAGGTAATGTATGCTCTAAATGCGTTGGATGTTAAGGACGAGAACACTTATATTGATTTACATGTGCTTCTTGCAGGACAAAACATGAGCAAACATTATAGTCGTTTTCTGGAACTTAATGATTCTTTGTATGATGTGTTCAATATCACATATCCTAATGCCGGAGGCAGGCCGCGAATAATGTATTCGGGTGGACGAAACAGTAACTACTGGAGTGAGTATCAGTTTACGGACATATACATGGAAAATGGTAAATATACCTGCTATGCACGGATGCCATGGGCTATGGAACGATATAATGCTTATTATACGGAACCAACAAAACAACAGCTCTGGTTGCTTCATGGCGAATGTCAAAACATTCTTGGATATAGATGTCAGCGAGCAACCTGTAATTGGCGAGGACGTACCTTCGAAGCTTGGTTTGCAATTGATATCCCAGTACGTCTTGGGCCGTGGATATTCGGTGGGCTTCCTGGGTTGATTCTCAAACTCAATGATACCAATAACATATATACATGGGAAGCCGTCAGTTTATGTTCGGGTAGTTTTCACATAACAAAACCTGATTATAAGGGTTTTGTCGAAGATACGCGAGAACATGTACACAGACTTCAAGTGGCAGCCAATCGAAACTTCTTGCAGATTGCCGGAGCACGTGATCGTCAAACAGGCCAATTGAAATCGCAGCCACATCCATATGAACCATTGGAAATAGAATAAATCAACGCAAAGCGTTACGCGATACATTGATCATTAACAAAACATGCAAATCAACAAATATTTGGGCTGAGTAGTTACGATAAATTGCCGTAAGACTATTGGTGCGTGCAATATGGACGGCACTCCATGTGATCTTCCGGACAAGCCATTTGAGCACTTGAAAAGGAGTAAACCATGAAGCATACAATCACAATCATTCTATTTCTCGTCATCACCGGAATGGCCAGCGCACAGACTGTCATCCATGGAACTGTGATGGACGAACAAGGGAAGCCCGTGGACGCATACATCACGGCATCGCCCAAAGGGTCAGTCAACGTACTGGGCTTTGCCGATACAGACACCAAGGGTATTTATAGTATGGAGATAAAGGCGCAAGCCGACTCGCTTGCCATCACAGTGGCCGGAATAGGCATTGCCAGCCAGACAAAGACCGTGGCAAACCGTGCGCAACGGCTGGATTTCACCGTAAAGGAAAGCACAATGCAGTTGAAGGAGGTCAGCGTGCGTGCCGAGAAGATACGTCAGGCCGGGGACACGTTGAGTTATCTCGTAGGAGCCTATCAGCAGCAGGGCGACCGTGTGATTGGTGATGTGCTGAAGCGCATGCCCGGTATTGAGGTGTCGGACAACGGTGGCATCAAGTTCAACGGCAAAAGCATATCAAAGTTCTATGTTGAGGACATGGACTTGTTGCAGGGACGCTACGGTCTGGCCACCAACAACATCAATGCCGGGGATGTGGCCACGGTGGAGGTGCTTCAGAATCACCAGTCCGTGAAGGCACTGCGCGGACGTGTGCTGACAGACGACGTGGCCATCAACCTGAAACTGAAGAACTCGGCCAAAGGCACTGTGGCCATAAACACCATGCTCGGTGGCGGTGGCCAGGCACGCGGCGGATGGGGATTCGGCTCACGCCCGCTGTCTGACGGTCAGGCTGCAATCGGGCGCAACCCTCTGTGGACTGCCGAGATTGTAGGCATGTATTTTGCCAAGCGGCGTCAGAATATGACGCTGTACAAGGGAAACAACAGCGGTGACGATGTGTCCAAGGAACTTACATCGCACTACTCCGGCATTAACAGTGTGGGACTGTATCCTTTCTGCCCTATGGACGCAGTGATGCCGCCTGGCAGCGGCTTGCCACAGAAGTACACCTTTGACAACCACTCGCACATACTCACCACGAACCATCTGGAAAAGGTAGGTGACGATACGGAAATGACCGTCAATATAGCCTACCACAACGACCGCATACGCAAGGAGGGCGTGTCGCAGTCGGATCTGTTCGTAAGTGACGACAGCCGGTTGCTCAGCAGCGAGACATTGGTATCGGAGACGCATCTGAACAACCTGAGTGTCAACCTGCGCTACTGTAGCAACGCGTCCAGCGGCTTCACCGCCAATGTCATCAAGTTTGATGGTGGCTGGAACAGCGATAATGTGACGAGTATGCTGTCGGCAGATCTGACAGGGGCGCAGCACGTGAGTTATGGCGACAACTGCGTGGCTCAGCATTTCCAACGTCCTACACTCTCTGTGAGCAATACGCTGAACACCATACGCAATTATGGCAAGCATACGCTGGACCTGCATTTCTCGGCTGGATACGCACAGCGTCCCAATACGCTGACCGTTGGCGTGGATTCGTTGCTGCCGGGCACATCGGCGCATTACGAACAAGACCTCACCTCGCGCCATATCGCAGGCAACTTCCATACCAACTACAGTTACCGTCTGGGCTTCTTCTCGTTGAATTACGGAGTGGTGGCCAATGCCAGCCTGCACGGTATACAGACCGACCTTGATGGTTTCCAGCCATCTGTGGCGGAATACTCGTTGCAGAACAACCTATGGTATAATACATACGAAATAGTTGTTAATCAGCACTACAAATATGAACGCGGAGACTGGCACCTGTCTTTGGGCTGCCCCCTCAACCTCTACACGCAGACGTTGGATGACAGGGTGCGCCGAGACAGGCACAGCTACACCCACCTGCTGGTGTCGCCATCCTTCTCTGCCAGATTCGAGAGACGTGACTGGAAGGGTAATGCCGGCGTGTCGTATGACAAGACCGTGGGTGACCCGGGCGGCATATACAGCGGTTACATAATGAACAACTACCGTTCGTTCCAGCGTTCGTATGTGGAGCAGTTGTCCGAGACAGATAATATCCGTGTCAATGCCGGGGTCTCATACCACAGTGCCATCACAGCCACTTTTCTCAATATCAACGCCGGTTACAGCCATACGCGCGACAACCAGATATACGGCTATGAATATCACGGGGCTACCAGCGTGATACAGGCAATAGACAGAAAGACCACTGCCGACCGTTACCATTTGGGCTTCGACAGCAGCAAGGGCTTTGACCGGCTCCAGGCCACCATCCGTGCCTTTGGCGGATACAGTTACAGTCGCAGCGAACGGCTCATATCCAATATTCTATATCCATTCCACTCGCAAACCATCAGCATTGGCGCAGGTGGAACCATTACACCTTTGCCGTGGTTTAATATAGTGCTGAGCAGCGGCTATGCATGGAACACGTCGGCAACTGACGCTGGCGATGGTGGCGTGGCCCGGACAGTACGTACCGCCACCCAGCGCATCAAGATGAATTTCTATGTCACCAGGCAGATTACCCTCACCACCTCGTTTGAGGATCACTACAACAACCTTACCGACCGCAACCGCCATATATGGTTCGGAGACCTCAAGGCCAAGTATAAGTTGAAACGTGTGGAACTGGAGTTACAGGCCAATAATCTCTTCAACCAGAAGCAATATACGCGTGTGAACTATAGCGGACTGGACATTCATGCCTCCACCACGCAGCTGCGCCCGCTTAATATAATAGGAACAGTGAGATTCAAGCTTATGTAACGTATGAGTAATCTTCGAGCCTCGGTATCGTGACAGCATGCATATTCGTCAAATATTGTAAATGAAATAGGTTCATCCAACACGAATGCGCGCCCCATGAAAGCCAAATCCGCTTTCATGGGACGCGATATATGTTTATGTTATCATGTACCTTTGCTATAGGAATGTTACTTTTCCAATGTCAGGCCAAGGTACATGTCGTCCACTTTGTTGGCCAGACCGGCGATGGAACTGATGGTGGAATTGTTGGTGGCCTTGCCTGTAGCTGATACTACCTTGTTGAGGAATTCCATAAGTTTGTCTGCCTTGAAAGCCAATTGCATGGTGTTTAGGCCCATCTTGCAGTTCAGCTTGAATGAGGAGTATTTACCCAGTTTGTCAGACGAAGCCAGCTTGTTCAAAACACCGCTACCCAGTTGCATCGTAATTTCGCTTCCTTCTACACTCCATTGGAATGGTATGTCTTTATTGGCATAGGTTACTATGCCGCTACCATCTTCCTTGAAATTCATCTTTACCTTGCCGACAGTGAAGCCTATCTTGTCCAAGGACTTTTGCAGTTTGGCCTCGGCCGCTTTGCCTGCAGCCATGGCGCCTACATTGGTAAGGAGGTTGTCGCTGCCAAAGATGATAGCAGGTTGTTTGTAGGTCCATGTGCCTGTTAGACTCGCAGAGCTGACCTTGTCCTTGCCTAATATTCCTGCCAGAAAATCGCCAATGCCACTTAGTGCACTCTCTTTGGTTGCTGTTGTAGTCCCGGAGTTTGCACTTTCTTGCTTTTCGGTATTTGTGTTTGATATCTTCTTTAGAATATCAAGTACATTCTGGGCTTGTGTTCCATGGATGCCGATGCAGAACATGGCCGAAAGGATGATTAAAGTTTTTTTCATGCGTTGTATAATAATGTTATAGAGTTATAATGATGCAGGTTGATTACCTGCATGAATATGCACAACCGTTTACTATGAGTACCGGTAACGTCATTGTTGCCAATGATAGCAACTGCGCCGAGGGCGAATCTGTCTTGCATTTCGGGGACGTATACAGCAGTATCGGATATATGCCTAATGCCGTACCGGATATCCATGCCGCCAAGCGCCATATCGGCAGCAATCCCATGGCTACCGGTATTGTCAGTAGAATGGCACTTGGCAAGAGCAGGAACACGGCAGCCATATATTTTGCCCTGTATAATGGTGCCATGGAGTGCATTCTGGTGGACAGAAGTCCCCTGTAGCTCTGTTCATATCCCAAACGTGATGTGAACAAGGGCAGGGATGGAAATAGGAGTGTGTACAGTACGACAAAGTCGGTGTAAGCGTCTTCCCGTACTATCAGGCTGGCGGCTATCAGCATTAGTGCCGCCAACAGTCCGTTGCGCATCTTGTACCTTAGGGCAGGTATTCTTAGACGCATCTTCATCTCGCATGCCAATAGCCCGTTCCGGCAACGCATCCATGACGATGATATTCCATCGCATCCGGCAAAGAAGTGCTTGTATGCATGCCATAGTGCCAGATATACGTATCCGCTGAGGATGAAGAAACCGATTAACCATAATTGATGCCACAGGGCCAAGAGCCATATCCAGGTGGTGGAAACAAATGTCATACGTACAAGGTGCGCTGTCACCACCTGCCACCGTCTCACAGGCAACAGACTGTATTGGCGTGTCGGTATGTCCGGAGTCTTTTGAGCGACCAGGCGTATCAGCTGGTCCAGAAGCAAGAGCAATGGCAGATGCCGTTCCGTTTCGATGCCAATGGCTTCCAGTGTGTATGGTAGCGATAGTGCCATGCTGCACCACAGTATCAATTGCAGAACCCATATTATGCAGTTGCGGCGAAAATGTGTGTCCCGTCTTGTCCGCAGCAATTCATGCCTGCAAAGTTCTGTTATGATGTCTGTGGTGCCCATGTGTGGATGGTATCGTGGCTTGTCATGGGGATTACCCGCGAAGAGCCTTCACGGTTTCCTCCAATGCTGCTATCTTGCTTTCTGCATCAGCCAATTTCTTTCGTTCCAGTTCCACGACCTGCTGTGGCGCGTTTTGCACGAAACGCTCGTTGGACAGTTTTTTCTTTATGCCACTCATGAAGCCTTGCAGGCGTGTTATCTCGGCTTCGGCTTTCTTTATTTCGGCTTCTGCATCGATGAGGTCGCCAAGGGGAACTGCATATTCGTTTGTTCCCACAAGGAAAGCCTGGCTGCCGTCGCCTTTCTGTGCCACATAGCGTATTTCGTTGAGCGAAGCCATCTTGGCGGCTATGCTGCTCATGGAGGGGCAACGTGTTACACGCTCTTCGTTTTCGGTGGACACGACCACTTCCAGCGTGAGTGGTTCGCGCTGTGCTATGTTTTTGCTCTGCCTTACAGCACGCACGCCTGAGATAATCTGCTTGAGTTGTTCGAACTCGGCCACCAGTGCGGCATCCTCGGTCGTTGGGGCATCCATGACGAGAGTGGCAAGCATTATGCTTTCGCCTGGGTTCCGGTCGGCGATGTGCTGGTAAAGCTCTTCGGTGATGAATGGCATGAAGGGGTGTATGAGCTGCAACAGTTGCTCAAAGATGCCCATTGTGGCATCCAGTGTGGTGCGGTCTACGGGAGCCTGGTATGCAGGCTTGATCATTTCCAGATACCAGCCCGAGAACTCGTCGGTGAAAAGCTTGAAGATGGCCATCAGTGCCTCGTTCAGGCGATACTTGCCATAGAGGTCGTTGATTTCAGCCGCATATGTGCGCAGTTGTGCCTGCATCCATGCGATGGCCTTCTTGTTCTGCTCTGGCTGGGCTATGTCTTCGGAAATCTCCCAGCCTTTGACCAGTCGGAAGGCATTCCATATCTTGTTGCAGAATGCCGCGCCCTGTCCGCACAGGCTCTCGTCGAACAGGATGTCGTTGCCTGCGGGAGCTGCCAGAAGCATTCCCATGCGCACTCCATCGGCACCGTACTTGTCTATGAGCATCAAGGGGTCGGGACTGTTGCCCAGCTGCTTGGACATCTTGCGGCCAAGGTTGTCGCGTACGATGCCGGTGAAGTATACGTTGCGGAATGGCACGTCCTTCAGATATTCCTCGCCTGCCATGATCATGCGTGCCACCCAGAAGAAGATGATGTCTGGTCCGGTCACCAGGTCGGCAGTGGGGTAGTAGTAATTGATTTCCTTGTTGCCCGGTTCCAAAATGCCGTTGAACAGGCTCACCGGCCAGAGCCAGGAGCTGAACCAGGTATCCAGGGCATCCTCGTCCTGGCGCAACTCATCGGCCGAGATATTCTCGTATCCCTCTATCTTTCGTGCCTTGTCCAAGGCCTCTTCGCGGTTCATTGCCACCACGAAACGCTCTTCCTCTCCCTCTGCCGTGGGCAGGTAGTATGCCGGGATGCGGTGTCCCCACCATAGTTGGCGGCTGATGCACCAGTCATCGATGTTCTCCAGCCAGTTGCGGTATGTGGTGACATACTTCTGAGGATAGAACTTGATTTCGCCGTTCATGACGGGGGGCAATGCTATGTCTGCAAAGTGCTGCATGGACAGGAACCACTGCATGCACAGGCGTGGTTCCACGGCTGTGTCGGGATTGCGCTCGGAGTAGCCTACCTTGTTGGTGTAGTCCTCTATCTTTTCCATCAGTCCGGCATCCTGCAGGTCTTTGGCAATCTGCTTGCGCACGGCCATTCGGTCTTGTCCCACGTATAGGCCTGCAGCCGGTGACAGGGTGCCGTCGGGATTGAATATGTCTATTGTCTCCAGATTGTGCGTCTTGCCCAGGTTGTAGTCGTTGACATCATGCGCCGGCGTCACTTTCAGGCAGCCCGTGCCGAATTCTATCTCCACGTATCTGTCTTCGATTACGGGAATGACCCTGTTTACCAGAGGCACGATTACCTTGTGCCCCTTCAGCCACTGGTTCTTCGGATCCTTGGGATTGATGCACATGGCGGTATCGCCCATGATGGTCTCTGGGCGTGTCGTGGCTACCACGGCATAGTAACGTCCGTTATCGTCCTGGTGCAATACCTCGCCTTCGCAGCCTGTTGGTACCACGGGATTGGTCTCTGCGTCGGCTATGTAATAGCGCAGGTTGTAGAGATGGCTCTGTTCTTCGCGATAGACGACCTCGATGTTTGACAGGGCCGTCTGGGCCTTGGGATCCCAGTTGACCATACGCAGGCCACGGTATATGAGGCCCTTGTCATAGAGGTCGCAAAAGACTTTCATCACGCTTTCGCTACGAACTTCGTCCATGGTGAATGACGTACGGTCCCAGTCGCATGATGCACCCAGTCGGCGCAGTTGCTTCAGGATAATCCCGCCATGCTCGTTGGTCCATTCCCATGCGTGCTTCAAGAATTCCTCACGGGTGAGGTCCTGTTTCCTGATACCTTGTTCGGCCAGACGGTTCACCACCTTGGCCTCTGTGGCTATGGATGCATGGTCGGTGCCCGGAACCCAGCAGGCGTTCTTTCCGTCCAGGCGTGCCTTGCGCACCAGGATGTCCTGTATCGTGTTGTTGAGCATGTGGCCCATGTGCAGCACGCCCGTCACGTTTGGCGGCGGTATTACTACGGTGTAAGGTTCGCGACTGTCGGGCTTGCTGGCAAACATCTTGTTGTCCAACCAGTATTGATACCATTTACCCTCTACCTCGGAGGGGTTGTATTTTGGTGCCAATTCCATAATGTGTTATATATATTATAAATAATGTGTGTATTATATTAGCGTGTACAAATATAGATAAAAATCATGAGATTTCTATGTCGTCAGAGTAAAAATCAAGACTTGTCATCGTTTTATGCCTTCTTCCGGGGTACTTTGTCGTGATTTGGTCAATCAATGGGGGAGGAGTGTTGTCAGTGGGAGGGACTCTTTCTTGGCTCATTGCATGTCGTCGGGCTTTGTGCTTTCCTTGACGGATGGTGAGGCGCGAACATGACTGTCACATATTCGCGAATTCGAACCATTGTATTCGTGAATGTTGACCGGTGAATTCGCGAATTTGTTGGCGCATATTCACGAATTTGCAATCAGCCTTTCGTTGCAACGAGAAAACCGTGACGGCCTGAATGAGATGCGTCGATAAGGAACAACTGGAGTCTGTGTGCTGTATCCGCTTCCGTAGGGACGGACACCATAAGACAAGGTGCTGCCCGGTCGTAGGTCCTTTTCTCCTTATATGGTGCGGCATGGCAATCTCCAGGAAAACTTCTCCGGGAAATGTAATAAAATGCTTCGGGCAAGATGTTCTTTCGATAAAAAACAGTAAATTTGCCTGTACTTATGAGTACAAGAGAAGAACAACTCGAGGCATTCGGCAGGTTGCTGGATGTGATGGACACTTTGCGCGAGAAGTGTCCTTGGGACCGAAAACAGACCTACGAGAGCCTGCGTCCCAATACCATAGAAGAGACTTTTGAACTGTGTGACGCACTGATCCGCCACGACACACACGAGATATGCAAGGAGTTGGGCGATGTGCTCCTGCACGTGGTTTTCTATGCCAAGATAGGCGGCGAGGATGGCGACTTTGATATCGCTGATGTGTGCAACAACTTGTGCGACAAGCTCATCTTCCGCCATCCACATGTCTATGGCGAGGCCAGGGCGCAGTCGGCAGGTGATGTGAGCCGCTTGTGGGAACAGGTGAAACAGAAGGAGAAGGACGGTAACAAGACCGTGCTCTCCGGAGTGCCTCAGTCCCTGCCTTCGCTCATCAAGGCTTACCGCATTCAGGACAAGGCCCGCAACGTGGGCTTCGACTGGACCAGACGTGAGGATGTATGGGACAAGGTTCATGAGGAAGTAGACGAATTGCGTGCCGAACTGGAGAAAGATGATAAGGAGAATTCAACCAACGAGTTTGGAGACTTTCTCTTCTCTCTCATCAATGCCTCGCGCCTCTATGGTATCAATCCCGACAATGCATTGGAGCGTACAAATCGCAAGTTCATCTCGCGTTTCACTTACGTGGAACAAAAAGCCCGCGAGCAGGGTAGGGAACTGAAAGACATGACCTTGGCTGAAATGGATGACCTTTGGAAAGAGGCCAAATCCAAGGAGTAATCCGGACTTGCTCCATGGATAGTGGATTAGTCTCGGAGTATGGTCTTTGGGATGCATAAAGACTATTTCCTGCCATACCTCTCTTCGTCCTCGGCAACCATGCCGAGGGCTTTTTCTTTACCCTCTCCATAAGGGTGCGGAACTTTCGGCTTGAATCGGCACAGGTATGCATGATTGATATGGTATTCGATTTCTTGTAGGGACTGTTGCCTGACTGCGGGTTTTAGCTGACATTCCCATATTGTGATGACCGACCACCCCATCTTCAGCAGTGCCTCCTTGTTCCTTGCGTCACGTTGTTGGTTGCGCTTGATTTTGCTTTTCCAGAACTCCTGGTTGGTCTTGGGCATCGTTCCGTCCACCTCATGGCCGTGCCAGAAACATCCGTGTATGAAAATGGCGACACCGTACTTGGGCAATACGATGTCCGGTGTTCCAGGCAACCCTTTCACATTCTTGCGGTAGCGGTATCCTCGTGAAAAGAGGTATCGCCGCACAATCCATTCCGGTTTCGTGTCACGGCTCCGTATTTTTGCCATGACGGCCGAACGTTTCTTCTTGTCCCAAATGTCCATGTAGCCCGATTGTGATGATGGCAGCCCTTACCCTTTCTTGGACTGTCGGTATGTTTTGGGTGACATGCCCATGATCTTGCGGAACATTCGTGAGAAGTAGTAAGTATCCTCAATACCTATTTTATAGCAAATCTGGTTTACTTTCATGTCTGTGGAGTCCAACAGGAAACATGCCTGTTGGACCTTCAGCAGGTTGAAGTAGGACAGTGGAGCGTGTCCTGTCTTTTTTTTGAATAATGCTGAGAAGTGCGATGGCGAATATCCTACCTCTCGTGCAATTGCCTGCAATGTGAGGTGTTTTTCCATGTTTTCCTTCATGAAGTGTATTGAGATTTCGGCTACGTTGTCATCGTTGACCTGGCCGCTACCTGCATTGCGGTATTGTTTGATAAAGCGCAGGGAGCCAAGATAGTAATGGAAGGAAGAGGAAACATAGTGCAGGTTTTCGTTGCTGAATCCGGCTTTCAACGTGTTGAATATCTCCTCGAACAAATCAATGCGTTGCCCTATGCGTGAGTGTGCTTCGGGTTTGACATCCATTGGTTGCACGGCGTTGCGGGCATAGTATGGTGCCATAGTTCCCTTGAAGTGTATCCAGTATATGGTCCATGGCGTGGCCTTGTCTGCCCAATAAGCATGTGGGATGCCAGCCGGCAGGATAAAGTATTGGTTGGCCTGCACGCTGTACTCGTGTCCGCCTATGCGGTAGTGGCCTGCACCGTCTACACAATAGATGAATACGTATTGGTCAATGGATCGTGTGCGTTCGCGGAAATGGTATTCGGCATGGGGATAGTATCCTATGTCGGTAATGTACAGTGCGGAGAGTAATGGGTCGTCATTCATGATGTTTACGATGATTTGTGGCAACACTATTGCCCGCTCTCCGTTGAAGCCGTTTTTGAACCTGAACATGATGATGTGGTGTTGATGTCGTGATGCAAATATAGTATTTCCCGGAGATATGACAAAGGGCAGATAATAAAATTATCCATCTTTTTATGGAAAAAGTCTATTTGCCATGGTGGTAATCTGTCCTACCTTTGCACCGTTCAAAGATAAAAAGTCATAATTCCAACATCAAATTATAATATGGTAAGAGCTTGGAGAGAACAAGTTGTCATCCCGACATATGAGGTGGGAGAAGCGGAGAAGAATCCCATATTCTTGGAGAAACGAGTATACCAGGGAAGTAGTGGCGTGGTATATCCTTATCCTGTGATAGAGTCCATTTCCAATGAGAAAACGGATAAGACATATGATGCTGTGTTTTTGGAGAACGAATATATCAAGGTAATGATTCTGCCTCAATTGGGCGGACGTGTGCATATGGCATACGATAGAATCCGGGAACGTCACTTCATATATTATAACCATGTCATCAAACCAGCACTCGTTGGGCTGGCCGGGCCATGGATATCAGGTGGCATAGAATTCAACTGGCCACAGCACCATCGCCCCAGCACGTATATGCCGGTGGATACCACTATAGAGGAGAATGCAGACGGTTCCGTTACCGTATGGGTGAGCGAGATGGAACGTATGTTTCATCAAAAGGGCATGGCCGGCTTTACCTTGCGCCCCGGACATGCGTACTTGGAAATTCGAGGGGTATTGTACAATCGTACGGATGTTCCGCAGACATTCCTTTGGTGGGCCAACCCTGCCGTGGCTGTGAACGACCATTATCAGAGCGTTTTCCCGCCCGACATCAATGCAGTATTCGACCATGGCAAGCGCGCCGTGTCCAGCTTCCCTATAGCAACGGGTACATATTACAAGATGGATTATTCGGCAGGCGTGGATATATCCAATTACAAGAACATCAAGGTGCCTACTTCTTACATGGCGGTTAACTCCCGTTTTGATTTCGAGGGCGGTTACGAGAACGATACCCGTGCCGGCATGTTGCATGTTGCCAGCCATCATGTGTCCCCCGGCAAGAAACAATGGACCTGGGGTAACGGTGATTTCGGCCAGGCATGGGATCGTAACCTCACTGACGAGGACGGCCCATATATCGAACTGATGGCCGGAGTCTATACGGAGAATCAACCGGACTTTACCTGGCTTCAGCCATACGAGGAAAAGAGTTTCGTGCAATACTTCCTGCCTTACCGTGAACTGGGCGTAGTGAAGAATGCCAGCAAGGACTTGCTTATGAACATAGACCCGTGCGAGGGCGGTGAGGTGCGTTTTCGCATATTTGCCACTTCGCGCCAGACAGTGACGGTGTCCCTGAAGAGCGAGGACGGACGGATATATTATAATAAGGAGGTTACCATCACGCCGGAAGAACTGCTGGACGAGCAAGTGAATGTCGATGGTGAACTTTTCAACCGTCTTTCTTTGGAAATTACAGCCAATGGCCGCGAACTCCTCTATTGGCATGCCGAACCGGACGAGGTGAAACCTATACCCGATGCAGCCGAGGCCGCATTGTTGCCTATGGAAATAAAGACAACTGAACAGTTGTATCTGACAGGGCTTCATCTGGAACAATATCGTCATGCCACATATAACCCTGTTGACTATTACGAGGAGGCCTTGCGTCGTGATCCCATAGACGTGCGTTGCAATAATGCATTGGGCTTGTGGTACATACGCAAGGGACGTTTCCAGAAGGCGGAATCTTATTTGCGCACTGCCGTCAAGACCTTGCAAAAACGTAATCCCAACCCCTACGATGGTGAGCCTATCTATAATCTTGGTCTTGCGTTGAAGTACCAGGGACGCTACAGCGAGGCATACGATTGTTTCTACAAGGCTTGTTGGAATGCCGCCTGGCAGGATGCCGGCTATTTTGCCTGCGCGCAGATTTCAGTCATGCAAGGCCGTCTTGAGGATGCGTTGGACGAAGTGGACCGTTCGCTCATACGTAACTGGCATAATCACAAGGCACGTGCTCTCAAGGCTGCCGTCTTGCGCATGACTGGCAGGGTGGACGAGGCCTTGCGGCTGATAGACGACTCGTTGGAGATAGACAGGTTCAATTATGGCTGTCTGTATGAACGATACATTATAAATAATAGTCAGGACACTCTGGATGAGCTGTTGGCCTTGATGCGCAACGATGCTCATAATTTCGATGAAATAGCGTTGGATTACTGTGCTGCCGGTTGCTATGGTCAGGCTGCATGTCTGTGGCGTTTGGCCATTTCCGGCGGGGCTGTCACTCCCATGACGTATTATTATCTTGGCTGGTGCCTGGTACAGGGTGGCATAGCTGGTGCCGATGAGGCTTTCGCTAAGGCACTTGAATCTTGTCCCGACTATTGTTTCCCCAACCGTCTGGAGGCCATCCTGGCCTTGCGATGCGCCATGGAACGCAATTCCGGGGATGCCAAAGCTCCATATTACTTGGGTAATCTTTATTACGACAAACGCCAGTATGACCTTGCCATGGAGGCGTGGGAAACATCAGCGCAGCTGGACGACAGTTTTCCAACCGTATGGCGCAATCTGGCTCTCGGGTATTTCAACAAGCATGACGATGCCTCAAAGGCTATCTCCTGCATGGAACGTGCATTTGAACTTGATACCACGGATTCTCGCATACTGATGGAACTGGACCAATTGTATAAGCGCGTGCAACGTCCGCATTCCGTCCGTCTGGCATTCCTTCAGCAGTATCCCAAGTTGATTGCCCGGCGCGATGACTTGGTGCTTGAAGAGATTACCTTGCTGAACCAGACCGGCGAGTACGAGAAGGCCAAGACATTGTTGGATGCCCGCGTCTTCCATCCATGGGAGGGAGGTGAAGGCAAGGTGTCCGGACAATACCAGTTCGCCCGTGTTGAACTTGCCAAGCTGGCGTTGGTTGCAGGTGACAACCTTCGTGCCGTGGCCTTGCTGGAGGAATGTCTGGTATATCCGCATCATTTGGGCGAGGGCAAGTTGTACGGTGCGCAGGAGAATGACTTCTATTACTTCCTTGGTTGTGCTCATCATGCCTTGGGGAATGAGGTCAAGGCCAAGGAATGCTGGGAACAGGCTACTCTTGGTCCTACGGAACCTGCCGCGGCTCTGTACTACAATGATGCTAAACCGGATAAAATCTTTTACCAAGGGTTGGCTTTGTTGAGACTTGGCCGTCCGGATGAAGCCAATGGGCGTTTCCATCGTCTTGCCATGTATGGCGAGAAGCATCTTTTTGACAAGGTGGTGATGGACTACTTTGCCGTGTCCCTGCCTGACCTGCTGATATGGGAGGACAGTCTGGATGTCCGCAACGAGATTCATTGCAAGTACATGATGGCCCTGGGGTATTATGGCCTTGGTCTTGTGGAGAAATCACGCATACTACTTGATGAACTGGAAACATTGGATTGCAATCACATGGGCGTGCATGCGTTACGCAGTCTGATGAAGCTGGCAAATCAATCAGGTGTACTACTCTAAACAACTATACACAAACTTAACATTATCATGAAAATCAAGACGATTTGCCATTTATTGCTCGCATCGGCAGCAGTATTGGGCCTCTTGCCAAGTTGTTCGGAAGAGATTGATACCTCTAATCGATACACATTCACCGGCAAGACCATCATCAGTTATCTGAAGGATTTCCCGGAAACCTACAGCGAGTATATCGATTTGCTGGACTCTGTGAATGTTAGCGACTTCTCCGATTCCAAGTTGAGCCAATTGCTGTCAGCTCGTGGCAACTATACATGTTTCGCTCCCACCAATGAGGCTATACGGAACTATCTGGCGCATTTGGTGGACAGTGGTGTCATTTCCGAACCTGATTGGGACGCACCGGAATTTCAAAAGGTCAACCCAAATACCAATGAACGTGACTTGCTGATTGCAACCCGTAAGACCATCGTCTACAACAGCTTGATTGATGGCGGAGATGAAATCGAGGCATACATGACGAGTGATTTCAGCGATAGGGCCGAGTTGAATAATATGCTGGGACTGCCAAACATGTATGACCGTAAATTGCAGGTGTCGTTGGGTAATGGTACAAAGTATGCCATTAATGGCTGCAATATCTCCGATACCAACTGCGACATCTATGCCATCAATGGTCGTATACATCAGGTAGACAAGGTAATTTCCCCCAGCACTCAGACTGTTGCGCAATACTTTGACAAGACCATCACAGACAGGCAACATGGCTATTACACTTGTGCTGTTCTCATAAAGGCTTGCGGATTTTTAGAGGAGCTGTCCAAATCAGAGGATGAGACGTATTACCACTTGCGCATGACCGGCCAGTTGGAGGATCTCCCGCAACATCCGACATATAAAGGCGCAGGTGGTCCAGAGCCTCATTCTCCTGGTACTCTGCCCGAACATCGTTATTATGGTTTTACCATTTTCGCAGAAGATGACGAATGGTGGGAGAAGGTTCTTGGATTGACATTCCCTATCACGGAATTGAGTGAAGAGGAGGTGCTGGAAAAAGTTTCGTCTTATGTCAATGACCACAATCTGCATCTTCCCGATGCAAATACCGGTACCGATTATACCGCCACGAACAATTCCTTGAACCAGTTTGTCACATATCATATGATTCCTGGCAAAATAGAGTCAAGTAAATTGGTCATACACTTCAATGAGTTGTGGTATAATGGTGTAGATCAGCAGAAACAGTCATCCGTGATGGACTATTATACCTGCATGGGAACTCCGCGTTTGCTGAAAGCCTATGAGGCATCGGAAACATGTGAAGGCAAGCGTAATGCTGTTTATCTGAACCGTTTCCCCGTACTGGACAATGCACGTGCCGGCAAGTACACAGAAATATCTTGCGAGGATAATAAGAGGGGAGTGGAAGTGGACACTAAGGGAGTATTGGAAATGTACAATGGCTATATTTACAAAATCAGTGATTGCCTGTATTTCAATGATGACATTGCTGAGACATTCGGCAAGGAACGTATACGTTTCGATGTCACTACATTGTTCCCCGAGTTCTTCTCCAATGATATCCGTTGTAACGAGAACTACCGCTATGACCGCCAATGTGTAGGTATTCCAGTAAGTAGCAAATACAGGTATTTGGAAAACTGTGACATCAGCGATAATACGCGTTTCTACTATCTGAGCGGACGTTTCAATAAGACATACTGGTGGGCCAGTTACCAAGGTGACGAGCTTAATATCGTAGGTAACTATGAGGTGACCTTGAAACTGCCTCCGGTTCCCAAAGATGGAGTGTACGAGCTGAGATTGGCGCTTAATGTGAATGATCGAAGGGGTATGTTTCAGGTTTTCTGGGGCACAAACAAGACTTCTCTGCCAGCATCAGGCGTGCCAATAGATATGCGTATGGGTGGAACTGTATGGTATGTCAAAGGTGGTAGTTCCATGGAGAGTATCCTCGGTTACGAGATAGACGTGGATGGGGATGACGAACTAAATGCCGAAAATGACAAGAAAATGCGAAACAACGGGTACATGAAAGGGCCTAACGTCTTTTATGGTTATGGCGAAAGTACTTCTGTGCGTTATAGGCCAAATGCTCTGCGCAGAATTATTGTAAGAGAGGAAATGAAGGCCAACCAAACCTATTATGTTTCGTTCAAGAGTGTATTGCGTGACCCGGATACGGAGTTCTCGTTCGACTACATGGAACTGTGCCCCAAGGAAGTATATGATAATCCGTTGGTACCGGAGGACATTTGGTGATAGAAGGCGTTCCTGACATATCGCATGTCATATGATGTGGTTTGTCTGATTGGGATTTGATAATAATAATAGGTTAAATTGTTTAGGTTGACTGGCGGAATGTGCGAGATGAATTGGCACTTTCCGCCCGTTTGTTGTATATGTCTCTCTCTCTTTATCATGCATCTCTTCCCCATTCCTTTTATATTAGAATAAAACTCGATTTATGCCAATAAAAGCCACTGATAGACAATCAATTCTTTGTCAGTGATTTATACTGTATTTTTCATTGCTTCGCAAAATGGATAAAACGCAAAATTATGCACATCGCAGAAACGGTTAGGTTTCCAAATCGTAACCCTGCAATTTTGCATATTTAATAGCTTTGTGTCTATTTTGCACCGTTCTGCGTAGGTTTGCTTTCAGCCATTTAGCGCATGTGAAACTAAATTTGCAACCAAAAAAGAACGGTATGAGAGCAACATTCAAAATCCTGTTCTTCGTGAACAGAAGCAAGAAGAAAAACGGCATTGTCCCCATTATGGGACGAGTGACAATCAACGGGACGCAGGCGCAATTCAGTTGTAAGTATTCCATTGCGGTTGAGCAGTGGGACACCAAGGCGAACAAGGTGAAGGGCAAAAGCAAGGAAGCCCGAGACATCAACTATGCACTCGACAACATCAAGGCGCAAATCATCAAGCATTACCAGCGCATATCGGACAAGGAGGCGTATGTGACGGCAGAGATGGTTCGGAACGCCTATCAGGGTATTGGCACGGAATATGAAACCGTGCTTCGTGCCTTTGACAAGCATAACGAAGATTTTGCCAAGCGCATAGGTAAGGACAGGGTCAAGGAGACATATTACAAGCACACGATAGCCCGTACTCATGTCGCCAATTTCATCAAGTATTACTACAAGCGCAATGACCTCGGCATGAACGAGCTGACGGAGGACTTCATGAACCAGTATTGCATCTATCTTCGCAATGAGGTGGGTGTCCAGCAGTCTACCGTCAGACTTTACTGCACGACTTTGAAGTCCATCGTTTCCCATGCGCACAAGAGCGGGCTGATACCGAGAGACCCTTTCGCCAACTACCGTGTCAGCGGAGGGACTAAAGACCGTGAATTCCTTACGGAAGATGAAGTGCAAATATTGATGTCACACCGTTTCAATGACCCTGCACTGACGCAAGTACGGGATATTTTCGTCTTTGGGTGTCTGACCGGAATCTCGTTCATTGACATAAAGAACCTGACCACCGACAACCTTGTCACCATAAACGACAGCCTTTGGATTTCATCGGCACGTCAGAAGACGAAGATACCGTTCCGTGTGAAGCTGATGGAGAGTGCCCGTAAGATCATTGACCGCTATGAGCCTTTCCGTTGTGGCAACCGCCTGTTCAATGTTTACCGGAACGGATGGACAAATGTCCTGCTGAAACAGATTGCGGAAGAATGTGGGATAAACAAGCGGTTGACCTTTCACATGAGCCGCCACTCGTATGCAGTGATGGCTATCTCAAACGGTATGCCGATTGAAAGTGTGAGCAAGATTTTGGGTCATACCAAAATCACTACCACCCAACACTATGCAAAGATAACTACCGAAAAACTGGATAAGGATTTATCCGTTCTTGAAAGTAAAATCGGTGACAAGATGAAACTTGTATAACATAAGCAGAAGCGAGTATGAAAAGAGGTATCATAACAATGGACGAATCCGGCAACATCATCATGCCGGAGAATGTAACCGACATTTGGATGAGCGAGCCGGAACTTGTGGAACTGTTCGGGATGATAGTCCCGATACTTCGTGCAGCCGTCAGAGCCGTGTATAAAAGTGGCATCTTGAAAGAACACGAGGTGCAGATGTATATCCGATTGGAGAACGGCTATCATGCCGATGTGTTCAGCTTCCCGATGGTGGTCGCACTCGTTTTCCGCATCAATACATTCGGAGCGGAGCAGGTTCGCAACACCATCCTTGAAAGGGTGTGCTTGCGAAAAGAGAAAACAAACATTTTCTTTTCGCTGGGTATAAACAGTATGAAAATGTCTAACTATCAAGCATGAAGTTTATCAATGTGACGACATGAAGTAGTGAAACCAATGCGTATTCCCATTGCCAAAAATATATTTATACCTATAACAGAATAGGCGTATTGCCATTCACATATACAAATATGACAAACCCGAAGAAACAGCCATTGGAGTGGTGCTTCTTCGGGCTTTGATTATGTGTTTCCAACCCCAATCCAAGAAAAATTATACATGAGTCATACGTGAGTCATATATCCGTCTTGTACGAATTGCCGAGTTTTGCACTGATTAAACTGAAATGAAGTGCTTATGAAACAAGGAAACATCGCAAAGGAGGAGTTTATCCGAGTGGGTACGACCCTCTACAAGTTGGTGAACCAACCCCGTCTGAACGGAGGCTATGTGAAAAAACGCATCGTGTGGAACAACGAGACACTACGATAGGATTACGGCAAACACTATCTTGCCACCGTGCCGAAGTATGACGGCTTCTGCACCGTACCCGAACACGTCAATTATCAGCCCGTGGTCGGCAAGTTCCTCAATCTCTACGAACCGATAGACCACAAGCCGATGGAGGGTGATTTCCCCTCTATCCGCTCATTGGTGGAACACATCTTCGGGGAGCAATACGAGTTGGGGATGGACTATCTGCAACAGCTCTACCTGCAACCCATACAGAAGCTGCCCATCCTGTTATTGGTATCGGAAGAACGTAACACAGGCAAAAGCACGTTCCTCAATTTTCTGAAAGCCCTGTTTCAGAACAATGTCACCTTCAATACCAACGAAGATTTCCGCAGTCAGTTCAATTCCGACTGGGCTGGAAAGCTCCTTATCGTAGTGGATGAGGTACTGCTGAGCCGCAGGGAGGACAGTGAGCGGTTGAAGAACCTGAGCACCACACTTTCCTATAAAGTGGAAGCCAAAGGTAAAGACCGTGACGAGATAGCATTCTTCGCCAAGTTCGTGCTGTGTTCCAACAACGAGTATCTGCCTGTCATCATTGATGCAGGTGAAACTCGTTATTGGGTACGCAAGATAGATCGCTTGCAATCCGATGATACCGATTTCCTGCAAAAACTGAAAGCGGAGATTCCCGCTTTCCTCCACCATTTGCAGCACAGGCGACTATCCACCGAAAAGAAAAGTCGTATGTGGTTCGCTCCCTCACTGCTGCATACCGAAGCCTTGCAGCGCATCATCCGCAGCAACCGTAACAGATTTGAAACCGAGATGTACGAGCTTATACTTGACATCATGGCAAATATGGGTGTTGATACGTTCTCGTTCTGCCCCGAAGACATTCTCCATTTACTGGCAAATACATACGTCAAGGCGGAGAAATACCAAGTAAGGAGGGTATTGCAGGAGTGCTGGAAGCTGAAACCTGCCCATAACACCCTCACATATACCACCTATCAAGTGGACTATAACCGTGAATGCCGTTACTCCCCGGTTCGGAAAACCGGACGATTCTACACCGTAACGAAAGTGTTTTTGGAAACACTATGATTCTTTTTTGATGAATTGATGAATAAGAATATAACAGCGTTGAATATCAGTAGAATATAACATCATCAAATCTTAATCAAGAACAAGATGCTGATGAAAAGAGAAAACAGCACGGACAGACCATGCCCGACATTGCAAATGATGATTTTCTCTTTTCGCAAGTAATTTGATGAATATATGATGAGAGGATATAATGTTATATATCAATATGCTAAATACATAAATCATCAAAATATCGTTTTATCACCCATCATCAAATCCGTAGGAATATACACTATGACAATACAGGAAGCAAAACAAATTAGAATCGCAGACTATCTGCAAAGTTTGGGCTATTCGCCCGTGAAACAGCAGGACGAAAGCCTTTGGTACAAATCCCCGTTCCGGCAGGAGGCGGAAGCGTCATTCAAGGTGAACACTAACCGCAACCTATGGTTTGATTACGGATTGGGCAAAGGCGGCAATATTATCACACTGGCGCAGGAACTCTATTTCTCAGACCATGTGCCTTATCTGCTCCGTAAGATAGCTGAACAGTCTCCACACGTCCGTTCCGTTTCTTTCTCTTTTCGCCAACAGGCATCCGAACCATCCTTCCAACAGCTGGAGGTCAGGGAACTCACGCATCTGGCATTGCTCCGCTACTTGCAGGAGCGTGGGATTGACACCGCATTGGCGAAATTAGAGTGCAAGGAACTGCACTTCACCCATAACGACAAGCCCTATTTCGCCATCGGCTTCCCAAATGTGGCAGGAGGGTTTGAAGTGCGCAACCAGTTTTTCAAAGGCTGTATCGCGCCGAAAGGCATCAGCCATATCCGACAGTCGGGAGAACCGAGGGAGAAATGTCTGGTATTCGAGGGCATGGCGGACTATCTCTCATTTCTCACATTAAGGATAAGGAACTGCCCGACCATGCCCAACCTTGACGGGCAGGATTACGTCATTCTCAACTCCACTTCCAACGTATCGAAAGCTATTGACGTGCTGCACGAATATGAGCGCATCCACTGCCTGCTTGACAATGACGAGGCAGGAAGAAAAGCATACCAAGAGCTGGCAATCGAGTTTGACGGACACATCCGGGACTTCTCCCACAACTATCACGGGCATAAAGACCTGAACGATTTCCTGTGTGGAAAGCGGCAGAATTTAACCGTCAATCCGCCACCCCGAAATATCGTTAAATCGAAGAAAAAAGGGTTTGGATTATAAAACATCGAATGAGAAAAACGGGAGCTGCTCAAAATTCATTCCCTATAAATCGTGGGGTAGCAAGTTTGTGTTTCGGGACACCCGAAACCGCTTGCCACCCGTCCTCCGAATATCAGGGAGCGGCATCCCGTTGGTCTATTCATTAACTATACTGACAATACTTAGAAATGGAACATAAGGAAGACAAGAAACGTAACAAAGGCGGTCGCCCTAAGAAAGGGGCAGCCGAGAAACTGACATATCGTGTGGCGGTGAAGCTGGCGGCAGCCGATTACTTCCGTCTGATGACACGGGCATATGAAGCCGGAGTGTCATCGAGCGAATACATGAGGGAGTGTTTCCGAAACGGTCATGTGAAAGGACGGCTGTCGGAGGAACATGCCGCCCATGTGCGTAATCTGTGTGGCATGGCTAACAACCTGAACCAGCTTGCACGCAGAGCAAATGCTGGGGGCTTCTATGAGGAACGTGATGACTGCAAGGTGGTAGTGGCAAGAATCCATGAACTCTTAACCAAGATAGGGATATGATGGCGAAAATCGTACACGGCAGCAATTTCAAGAGTGTGGTGGACTACATCCTTGACAAGGGCAAGGGAGTGCAGGTAGTGGCTCATGATGGCTTGTTCATGGAAAACAAGGACACCATCGCAATGAGCTTCAACATCCAGTCTCAGATGAACGGTAAGGTGGCGAAGCCTGTCGGACACATCGCCCTGAGTTTCTCCAAAGAGGACGAGCCACGCCTGACAAACCATGTCATGGCGCATATTGCACTTGAATACATGGAGAAGATGGGGTTGCGTAATACGCAGTTCTTCATCGCCCGCCATTTCGACAAGGAGCATCCGCACATGCATATCGCCTTCAACCGCATCGGCAATGACGGCAGGACAATATCGGATAGGAACGAGCGTCTGCGCAGCACCCGTATCTGCAAGGAACTTACCTTGAAATACGGTCTGCACATGGCTGGCGGCAAGGAGAACGTCAGGCGCAACCGACTGAAGGAGCTGGACAGGACGAAGTACAGGCTGTACGACATACTGAAAACGGAAGTCGGCAGGTGCGGCAACTGGGACGTGCTTGTCGCCAACCTACACCGTCAGGGCGTGGAAGTCCACTTCAAATACAAGGGGCAGACAAACGAGGTGCAAGGGGTGGTCTTCACCATGAACGGCTACATCTTCAACGGTTCCAAAGTGGACAGGCATTTCAGTTATTCCAAGATTAATGCAGCCTTGCAGCGCAACAGATATGAGGAACGCATGAACCTGATACCGAAAGCCTATACAACTGATGCGCCAATCGTAACTTCCGACACTGCAAGAGGTGAACTTTTCAGCGGCTCATTAGGACTGCTGAACGGTAGCGGTTCATCCGGCAACGCCACAGATGCGGAAGCTAATCAGGAGATGGCGGAAATATTGCGCAGGAAGAAGAAACGCAGACGAGGAATGAGGTTATGAAAAAGAACAAGAACTATTTCTTTCCATACTTTTTCTCAAACAAATCGTAATGTTCTTCACCCCATTTGAGCATGGAGTCTATAATTGGAAGTAATGATTTGCCAAGTTCTGTTATTTGATATTCAGAGCGTGGCGGCAATTCGGGGAATATAGTCTTAATTACAAGACCATCCTCTACCATTTCTTTGAGTTGTATATCAAGTACTCTAGAAGCTGCCTCCGGCAAACATTTATGTATTTCGCTTGGACGCATAGGTGTACCCATACGCAATTCATCCAGAATGCATGATTTCCATTTGGATTCTATTAAGCTCATTGTCAATCGGAGTGGACAATCCAAATCCACCGGTATTTTCTTTTCGTATGCCATATTACATTTTTTTGTGTTGCAAAGGTAATCAATATTACTGAAAATCAGAATACCGAAAAATTATTTGATATATGAATAATTTTTCGGTACTTGTGTGAATTAAAATACCATTGTAATTTTGCAATCAAATAAACATTATAAATCAATTCATTATGCGAAGTGAAATCAAGGAATATGCAGCGGTTCAGGAAGCTGCCGAGAAATTTGTAAAGAGCGTTGCCGAGGGTAACAGCAAGTATGCCAAGACACTGTTCACCGATGATGCCGTGCTGTTCGGTATGCTTGATGGCGTGTTGGAACATGGTTCAATTGAGCAGTTCTACCACAATGTTGATACGGTTGGTGCAGGTAATGACTTCAAAGCTCGTATCGATGTACTTGCCGTTGAGGAAAGCGTTGCCGTTGTCCGTGTGCTTGAAGAGAAATGGGGTGGTCGTATTGATTTTACCGATTTCCTCTTGTTACTCAAACTGGGTGGAGAATGGAAGTGTGTGGCTAAAGCCTATAACCAAAATTCCAACACAATCAAGTTATGAAGATCACGGTAATCACGGGTAGTCCCCGAAAAAACGGCAACACATTTGCTATGACAGATGCCTTTATCAAGGCTGCAGAAGCAAAAGGTCACGAAATAGTGCGTTTCGATGCCGCCATGATGAAAGTTGGCGGTTGTCGTGCTTGCATGACTTGTTTTAAGACTGGTAAGGCCTGTTCGTTTGACGATGATTTTAATGCCATCGCTCCACACATTCTCGATTCTGATGCCATTGTATATGCCATGCCTGTATATTGGTATTCCATTCCTGCACAGATAAAAGGTGTGATTGACCGTGTGTTCTCATTGGTTGTTGGAGGCAAGGAGGTGGCAGGCAAAAAAATGGGTCTCATCTGTTGTTGCGAGGAACATGACCCAACAGTGATGGATGGTGTTAGGATTCCTATGGAACGTACCGCTGCATTACTCAAATGGGAGGTCGTGGGTGAAGTTCTTATACCGGGAGTCTTTGTAGAGGGCGATATTAATAAAACAGACGGTTGCAAACAAGCAGCCGCACTTGCTGATAAATTCTGATATGAAAGTCCTATTGATAAATGGTAGTCCCAACGAACATGGATGCATATACACGGCTCTTGCGGAAGTTGCCGATACCCTGCATAAACATGACATTGCGACCGAAATCGTATATCTTGGCAAAAAGCCGATTGCAGGGTGTATTGCTTGTATGAAATGCTTTGAGACGGGATATTGCTTTCGTGATGACATGGTAAAGGAACTTCAAAAACGCCTTCATGAATTTGACGGTATAGTTCTTGGCTCACCTGTTTATTACAGCAACCCAACCGGTCAGATACTTTCTTTCGCACAGCGTCTTTTCTTCTGCAAAGAAGGATATATGGCAGGGAAACTCGGAGCATCCGTGGTGTCGTGCCGTCGTGGTGGGGCATCTGCCACATTTGAATCACTCAACCAGTTCTTTACCATTTGTAATATGCCTGTGGTATCATCTCAGTATTGGAACTCTGTGCATGGGTTCACTCCTGAAGATGTACGCAAGGACAAGGAGGGCTTGCAGACCATGCGCTCTCTCGGTGAAAATATGGCATGGATGCTCAAGGCATTAGCCGGAAAGCCGCATCCTGAATACGAACAACGCCAAAGAACTCATTTTATCCAAGATAAGTATTGATTATGAAAAAAATATCTTAATATTGGCAGCGGCTTCAATGATGTTGTCGATAGCTTCTTCTTGCGGCTCAAAAACAAGCGGGAAAGCCGATTCTCATATTGTACCATGTGACAGCACTCTGTGTGAGCCAACTTGTAATGCCAACACAGAGGATATTATTGCCATATGCAAAACTCTTGATTTATATGTGGAAGCCGCAATACAAGGTGATAGTAAAGTCGCTGAACCTGCATTTGCCGAAAACGCCACAATCTCCCATGTTGAGAATGGGGTATTGGTATGTGTCCCCATTAAAGAACTAGGTAGTGTTTCACTGAGTGTGTCTGAGACTAGTTGACTCAAGCCTGTATACTTCA